>QHUB01000061.1 GCA_003221035.1 Gemmatimonadota bacterium | reverse complement strand
ATCTTTTCGCCGAGCGCTCCGGGCTCCTGCAGACCGCCACGGGTGCTGTCTACGTGTCGGTCCGGCCCATCGCCGCGACTCCGCCGACAAGCCCGGATGGGGCGGGAGGTCTCCACACCCCGGCACTGACGGCGCCGAGCGGCCACCTCGTGCTGGTCCACGATATGAGCTTCATCGCGCGGCGCAGCCACGAGACGCGCGAGTATCTGTTCTTCTTCTTTGTAGGACTCGCCCTCGTGGTCGCACTCGTCACCGTCATCATCGCGCAGCTCTCCTGGCGCGGCTGGGTCCAGGGCATGCGGACGCTGCTGCGTGGCGAACGGCTGTTGCCTGTCCCGACGGGGGGCCGTCACAGCGGCTCACGCAGCTTCAGCGGCCCACCCCCCGAGCTGCGGCCGATTGCGCGGGATCTTCGCGCGCTGATCGAGGACCTCGAAGCCGATCATCGCTCGCGCGATGATGCGCAACTCGCCTGGACACCGAACACGCTGCGGCAAATTCTGCATCGCGAGCTGCGGGGCCAGGAAGTGATCGTCGTATCGAATCGGGAGCCGTACATCCACATGCGGCGCGGTCCGGCCATCGATGTCTGGCGGCCCGCGAGCGGCGTCGTGACGGCGCTCGAGCCAATCATGCGCGCGTGCTCCGGTACGTGGATCGCGCACGGCAGCGGCACGGCGGATCGCGAGACCGTCGACGCACGGGATCGCATCGCGGTTCCGCCACCGCCCGAAGCGGCCGCCTACAGCCTGCGCCGCGTATGGCTCTCGAAGGAAGAGGAGGCGGGCTACTACTACGGTTTCGCGAACGAGGGGATCTGGCCGCTCTGCCATATCGCCCACGTGCGCCCGGTGTTTCGCCGCACCGACTGGGACCAGTACGTACAGGTCAACCGCAAGTTCGCGCGTGCGGTCCAGGATGTCGCGCAGTCCACCGACCCGATCGTGCTCGTGCAGGATTATCACCTCGCGCTCCTGCCGCGCGTGATCAAACAAGCGCTGCCCGACGCCACGATCATTTCTTTCTGGCACATCCCGTGGCCGAACCCTGAAGCGTTCGCGATCTGCCCCTGGCGCGAAGAGCTGCTGGACGGTCTGCTCGGCAGCACGATCCTCGGATTTCACACGCAATTCCACGTCAACAACTTCGTGGACACGGTCGACCGTTTGCTCGAGGCCCGTGTCGATCGGGAAGACTTCGCGGTGACCTACCGCGGCAAACGCACCTCGGTGCGGCGCTATCCCATCTCGGTGGAGTGGCCGCCGGCGCCCGGGTTACTGAGCGTGCCCGTCGAACAGTGTCGCACCACGGTCCGCCAGCGGCACAACCTGCCGCCCGAGCAGGCAGTGGGTATCGGCGTCGAGCGCATGGATTACACGAAAGGCATCGAGGAACGGCTGCGCGCGGTGGAACGGCTGCTCGAGCTCGAACCGGAATGGATCGGCAAGTTCACATTCATTCAGATCGCCGCGCCGACGCGGATCCATATAGAGGAATACCGGGCCTATGAGGCCCGCGTACGCGACCTCGCGACCCGCATCAACCAGCGGTTCCCCGAAGCGCTGCAGCCGCCGATCATCCTGAAAGTCGAGCACCATCAGCCCGACCAGATTTTCGAGTATTACCGCGGCGCCGATCTGTGCATGGTGACGAGCCTGCACGACGGCATGAACCTCGTCGCCAAAGAATTCGTCTCGGCCCGTGACGATGAGCGCGGCGCGCTGATCCTGAGCCTGTTCACCGGAGCGGCGCGCGAGCTGCCCGAGGCCCTGAGCGTAAATCCGTACGACACCGACCAGTGCGCCGCGGCCCTGCAACTCGCGCTCACCATGCCGGTCGCCGAGCAACGGACCCGCATGCGGCTGATGCGCGGCCTGATTCAGGAGTTCAACGTCTTCCGCTGGGCCGGCCGGATGCTGATGGATGCCGCCGCGACGCGACGGCGCGGCCGCCTGCCCGACCTCGTCGCCCGGGCGGGCGAGCGCCGGCAAGGAGCGTCACTTGAAGCGTCGTAGGCCCCCGCGGCCCAGGCTCGAGTGGGCGTATTTCTTCGATCTCGACGGAACGCTCATCGATTTCGCCGCGACGCCGTCCGCGGTCCGCGTCAGCGAAGACCTGCGCCTGCTGCTCGAGCGCCTGCATCGCGCGACCGGCGGGGCGGTCGCGCTCATGAGCGGTCGTCCGATCAGCGAGATCGACCGGCTATTCCCCCAGATTCCACTTCCCGCGGCGGGGCATCACGGGCTCGAGCGGCGCAACGCCCGCGGCAGGATCCGGCGACCCGACAGCGCCCGCCCCGCCCCCGCGCGCCGGCTCGAGCGGGTGCGCCGCCGCATGGCCGATGCGCTCCAGGGAAAGGCGGGACTGCTACTCGAAGACAAGGGGCTGTCGCTCGCTCTGCATTACCGCCGCGCACCGCGTCTGGGGGCGTACGCGCACCGCTTGGCACGGTCCCTGCTCCCCCTTGTCGGCCGGCAGTTCTGCATTCAACGCGGCAAGTACGTGGTCGAGATGCGTCCCGCCGGCAGAGATAAAGGAAAGGGAATCCTCGAGTTCATGAAGGAGACGCCGTTTCGCGGCCGCACCGCCGTGTTCGTGGGCGACGACGCGACCGACGAATTCGGCTTTCGCACGGTGAACCGGCTCGGCGGATACTCGATCAAGGTGGGCCGTGGTGCATCGGCCGCCCACTGGCGTCTCTCCGACGTCCGGGCCGTCCGCGACTGGCTGGCGTCATGACATCGCTCGACCTCGCTCTCATCGGCAACGGCACCGTCGGCGCATTCGTCGACGCGAGCGGCGAAATCAACTGGGCGTGCTTCCCGCGCTTCGATGCCGATCCGATGTTCTGCTCGCTGCTGAAGGAGCGTACCGGCCAGCCCGGCGACATCGGATTCTACGCCATCGAGCTGGTGGACCGCGTGCGCGTCGAGCAGCGCTACATGCACAATACGCCGGTCGTCGTGACGCGCATGTACGACTCGGCGGGCGGAGGAATCGAAGTCACCGACTTCGCGCCGCGCTTCGAGCATCACGGCCGGATCTACTGTCCCATGATGATCGTCCGCGGCGTCCAGCGCATCGCGGGTCATCCGCGCATCCGCATTCGCGTCCGCCCGGCGCAGAACTACGGCGAGTCCGCCACCCCGACGACGTACGGCAGCAACCACATTCGCTTCGTGGGCAACGCGATGGTGTTGCGGCTCACGAGCGACGCCTCCGTGACCGCCATGCTCGAGGAGAGCGCGTTCTTCCTCGACGATGCGGTCACGCTCGTGCTGGGGCCGGACGAGACGCTCCAGAGTCCGGTGGACGAGCTCGGCAAGCGCTTTCAGTCGGAGACCATCGCATACTGGCGCGAGTGGGTGCGCTCGCTCGCGATTCCGTTCGAATGGCAGGATGCGGTCATCCGCGCCGCGATCACGCTGAAGCTGAACGTCTACGAGGACACCGGGGCGATCATCGCCGCGCTGACCACGTCGATCCCGGAAGCGGCAAACTCGAGCCGCAACTGGGACTACCGCTACTGCTGGCTGCGTGACGCGTATTTCGTGGTGAACGCGCTGAATCGCCTCGGCGCCACGCAAACGATGGAGCGCTATCTCAGCTACATCCTGAACATCGTGGCCGAGGGCGCCGACCGGCCGCTCGATCCCGTGTACGCGCTGACGGGACACCGGCTGCCGCCGGAGCGCATTGTCGAGTCGCTGCCGGGCTATCGCGGCATCCCTCCCGTCCGCGTCGGCAATCAGGCATCGGATCAGGTGCAGCACGACGTGTACGGCTCGTCCATCCTGGCCGCGACGCACGTCTTTTACGACCGGCGACTGGGGCACCAGGGCGACGAATCGCTGTTTCGCCGGCTCGAGCCGCTGGGCGAGCGCTGCTTCAACTTGTACGACCAGCCCGACGCGGGATTGTGGGAGCTTCGCGGCAGCCAGCACGTGCACACGTTTTCGGCCATCATGTGCTGGGTGGGCTGCGAGCGGCTGGGCCGCATCGCCAAACAGCTCGGCCTCCAGGACCGCGCAACATACTGGTGCGAACGCGCGCGCGAGATGCACGAGGTGATTCTGCGGCGCGCCTGGAACGCGAAACTCGGCACGTTTGTCGCGACGTTCGACGGCGACACGCTCGATGCCAGCCTGCTGCGCATGAACGAGCTCTTCTTCGTCAACGACGACGACCCGCGGTTCGCCGCCACCGTGCGCGCGATCGGCAAGGAGCTGAAGCGGGGAAACTTCGTGTTCCGCTACATGACGCCGGACGATTTCGGCACGCCGTCCAACGCATTCCTTGTCTGCACCTTCTGGTATATCAACGCGCTCGCGGCGATCGGCGATCGCGATGAGGCACGCAAGACGTTCGAGTATCTGCTGGAGTGCCGCAATCGTCACGGCCTGCTCGCGGAGCACATCGATCCGAATACGCGCGAGCAGTGGGGCAACTTTGTGCAGACCTACAGCATGGTCGGTTTGATTCTGTCCGCGATCAGATTATCGCAGCGCTGGGATCAAGCCTTCTAGTCTTTGCATGTCCTGGCCTGAGCCGGCTCCGCACACAACGCGAGCGCGACTCCATTTGTCCACCCGAAGCCGTCCTGCGTCGGATACTCTCCGCCTCCCGCTTTCCGATTCGCATTGACGACATCGTACTTCTCCATCATCCGCCCCGTCGCATGGTACGTCCGCTGCAGCAGGGCGAGCCACCGGCTCGCCGCCTTGTCGGCCAGGTCGGCGCGGCCGTAACGGCGGACCCCTTCGATCGTGATCCATTCGAGGGGCGGCCAGCCGTTCGGGCCGTCCCATTGCTGGCCTGAGGCGAAGTTGGTGGTGACAAAGCCGCCCGGTTTCAGGAAGTCGCGCTCGAGCCGCGCGGCGACGCGCTTGGCCTGCTCGTCGGTCGCGATGCCGAAATAGAGCGGCTCGGCGGCCGCCAGGGACGGACGATCCGTCACGAGCTCGCCGCTGCGCCAGCGGCGGTCGAAGAAGAAGCCTTCCTTGGGATCGTACATCGCGAGGATCGCCCGCCGCCGCGCGTCAGCGCGCCGATTGAACCGGTGCGCAACGCCGGCGTCCCCGTCCCCATGCCGGAGCGACCGCAGCCCGGCGATGGTACGCTCGGCATTGTACAGGAGCGCGTTGAGGTCCACCGGGATCAGATCGACGGTCTCGAGCGTGCGCAGGTCCTTGGGATTGCGCATCCACCGGCTCGAGAAGTCCCAACCGCTCTCGGCCGTCGCGCGGGCATTTCGATAGAAGGCGGCGCGGAGCGACTCGGGGAGCGTCTGGCCGATCTCGACATCGGGCCGGTAGGACTCGGGGCGCGGCTCGTTCGAGTCGTCCCAGTAGCGGTTCACGACGACACTGTCCGACAACCGCACCACGCGCCGGTACGCATGTCCCACCGCCAGCGTGTCCGCGCCATCCATCCAGAACGCGTATTCTTTCTCTATCGCATCGAGGTACGGCAGCGCATGTGCGTTGTCCGTTGCATGCGCATACAACCCGACCATGGCCGCGAAATACGGCGGCTGGCTCCGCGTCAGGTAGTAGGTGCGATTGCCGTTGGGAATATGCCCGACCGTATTGATCAGGTGCGCGAAGTTGTCGAGCATGCTCTTCACCAGATCAGTGTGCCCGCTCTGCACGAGGCCCTGCATGGTGAAGTACGAGTCCCAGTAGTAGACCTCGCGGAAACGTCCACCCGGCACGACATACGAATTCGGCAGCGGAATCAGAGACGAGCGCGAATCGGCGCTGTCATGCGCCCGCGTGAGCACCGGCCACAGCGCGTTGATGTGCTGCACCATGGTCTGCGTCGCCACGGTGTGATATCCATCCCCGGCGGGTTGCGGCAGGGCGAAGCTCTGTTCGACGAACGAACGCAGCACGAATGTCTGCGCGCGTCGGGCGCTGTCGTAGCGCGCCTCGATCGCCGCGGGCGTCGAGCGCGGCCGCGCGTCTACGAACTCCTTGGAGTCCGGGAAAATCCCGGAGAGCTGCACATCGGAGAACAGCGACCCGATGTCGTGCGCGGGATCGTAACTGTCGGCCGGCCGCCCCGTCGGACGCTCGGACGGCCGGCATGCGACCGCAAGCGTGAGCAGCGCGACGTACCACGCACGACGCACGACGCACGGCTTTTTGGTCGCACGACGCACCACGCTTTTCATCGCATGACGCACGACGCACGTTCTTTTCATCTGAAGATTATCCAGAGCACGCCGATGATCAGCACGAGCAAAACCGACAGTGCGATCTCGATCGTGCGCTGCCTCGACGTTACGCCCTCCTTCACGGCCAGCGCCGGCTCTCCGACGTCAGGCTTGCCGTACGTGAGCCCCGCGGTCTTGTCGACACTGGGCGCGGGCGTGGCCATACTCACCACGAACAGCACCGCCGTGCAGATCACAAACAGCAGCACCGCGAAGTGGAGGAAGTTGAATTCGGCGATCCACTCCCACACAGAGCCGGCAGCCAGTCCCGTCTTGCCGGTGCCGTTGGCGAACTCGAGGACCAGGCGCAGCACGCCGAGCACGAGCCCCGTGACCAGCGATGCGATCGCCCCTTGCCCGTTCAAGCGCTTGAAGAAGATGCCCAACAGGAAACAGGCGGCGATCGGCGGGGCGATGTAGGCCTGGACGCTCTGCAGATAGATGTAGACCTGACTCGAGATGTACTTCATGAACGGAATCCACGCCAAGCCAAGCACCACCATGACACCGGCGGAAATGCGGCCAACTTTCACGAGCTGCTGCTCGCTCGCCAATGGGCGCCATTTCTTGTAGACGTCCCACGTCAGCAGCGTCGAGCACGCATTGAACGCCGAGGCGAGCGAGCTCATCAGCGCCGCGAGCATGCCGGCGAGCACCAACCCCTTGATTCCGGCGGGTAGCAACCGCGTTACCAGGGAGGGATAGGCCGAGTCACCGGTGATGTCCGAGAACAACGCCGCGGCGACGACCCCCGGCAGCACGAAGATGAAAACGGGAAGAATCTTGAGATAGCCGGCGAAGATCGTTCCGGTGCGCGCCTGCGGAATGTTTCTGGCAGCCAACACGCGCTGCACGATGTGCTGATCGGTACACCAGTACCAGATCCCCAGAATCGGCGCGCCGAAGATGATTCCGGTCCACGGAAAATTCGGATCGCTGGCGGGCTTCCACATGGAGAAGAATCCAGCCGGCACCTTGGCTTTCAGCGCCGCGATCCCGCCCACGTGTTGCAACCCGATGATCATCAGGGTCGCCGAGCCGAGGATCAGGACGATCGCCTGCAACACCTCGGTGTAGACGACGGCACGCAGGCCGCCGAAGATCGTATAGAGCCCGGTGACCACGATGAGCACGATGGCCGCGGTGAAGAAATTCCAGCCCGTCACCGCGCGAATCACCACGCCGCCCGCGTAGAGCGTCACGCTGATCTTCGTGAGCACGTAGCCGATGACCGACACCCAGGTGAAGTAGCTTCGCGCCGCCGAGTTGTACCGTTTCTCGAGGAATTCCGGCATCGTGTAGACGCCGCTCTTCAGGTAGTACGGCACGAAGAGCCAACCGAGCAGCAAGAGGATCAGGCAGGCGAGCCACTCGAAGTGACCCACGGCGAGTCCGGTGGTCGAGCCCGACCCCGCCAGACCGACCAGGTGCTCGCTGCCGATGTTCGATGCGAACAGGCTCGCGCCGACCGCGAACCACCCCACGTCGCGGGCGGCGAGGAAATAGTCGGAGCTCACCTGCTTCTCGCGCCGCGCGGCCCAGTAGCCGATGCCGGCCAGGATCAGGAAGTACGCCGCGATGAAGAAGATGTCGAACGCGTGGAGATTGCTCATTGGGTCGGCCTTCGCGCGTTGAGGAGATATTGAACGGCGAGATCCGTGAGTGTCCACAACTGTACGTCGGAAGCGGAGCCGTATCGCATCGGGCGCAACGCCCCACCGTCGAACTTGTAACTCCACAGCTCGGCGTACTGCAGGCCGGAGCGCTGCACTGCGGCGCGAACCGAATCGATCGCGCCAGGCCGGTTTCGTGTCGCGAGCGCGGCGAGCAGCACATTGACCTCTCGTCCCCACACGACGCGCGGGGAATGATAGAGATCGCGCTCGAACATCTGCCACACCGCGGGCGGCGCGTAGGCGTCGTTCGCGACTGCGAGTCCGACGCCGTCGATGAACAGGCCGAGGGGGTACGGCAGCAGGAACGGGCGCAGCAGCTCGGCCTCCAGCGTCGAGTCCTGTCGCGCGAGCAGGAGCCACATTCCCGGATCGGTGCTCATCACGGGAATCGGCACACCGGCGCTGTCGAGCGACACGGCCGGGAACCGCAGCGTGTCGATCCGGGGCGCGCGCGCGAGCACCGAATCCCAGTGCGCCCGTTCCTGCTCGGGCAGCGACGCGAGCTTCGCGCGCACGCGCGAATCGATTTCCGCGCCGCCGAGTCCGATCATGAAGTGGCGGCTCGTCTCCTGCCACGCCTCCGCGACGCGCGCGATCGCCTCGGCGCTGTCGATGCCGGGCTCGCCGATGTCGCGCAGCGCGCTGTCGATCACGCCGATCGCGTCGAGCGCCTGCGGCACCCAGACCACGTTCACGTCGAACGCAAAACAGCCGCCCGCGTAGCCGACGCGACTGTCGCGCCAGCTTCCCGGATGGCAGTAGCCGTCGGCATCGCGCCTGAAGCTCACGAGATTCGTCGCGATGCGATCGCGCGCGTATGGCGCGGCCTGGCGCGCGACGTACGCGAGGTTCTGGCGCAGCGCTGAGCCCCAGCGCTTGAGAAAAGCGTGCTTGCGCTCCTCGGGCACGGCCGCGTCGGCGAAATAGTGGCCGGCGACGACGGGCAGCTGGAAATCATCGTCCACCATCCAGTAGTTCTCGCGCGTCCTCTGGAGATTGCGCAGCAGTGTCGTGTCGCCGGTGCGCAAGAACTCCGCGCCGTTCTCGCGAATCGCCTGGCCGCCGAGTGCCTCTTCGTGGCTCACATCACCGGCCGGGCCCAGCTTGGCGAGCGCGGCGCCCATCACGAACTCGGGCATCGTGTCGGACCACACGGGCTCCATGAGCAGCGCCGTCATCAGCATGTCGCGGCCGAAATAGGTCGCGTAGGTCGGCAGACCGGCCATCAGCTTCTGCCTGGAGCTGAGCAGCTCGAAGCCGCGGAGCTCGCGCTCGATGCGCGGTGACTTGGCGGAGTCGGCAAAGCGGCGGAAGCCGGCGTTGAAGATCTGCTTGCGGTTGAGCGGACTCAGCGCCGGCCCGTCGGTCGCGATCTCGACGTCCACGCTCGCCGGTCGCGTGCCGAGTGTGCGGATGGTCAGCACCGTGCCGGCCAGTGTAGCGCTGGAGATGCGCGAATCTCCGCTGAGCGTGAGCCGCAGATGATTCTTGCCGTCGAGACTCGGCTGTGATGCGTTGAGGCTCCATCCGCGCGCCGTACTGGTCAGTCGCACATCTGGCGCGAGGCGCGCCGTGTACGGGGGCCCGAGACGCTCGGCCAGACGCTTCATCTCGTCGACCACGAACGTCGGCGCACCGATCGGATCGTGTACGCGTCCCGCGTAGCCGAAATCGCGCTCGACGCGCATCGAGCCCAGGAGCCATTGGCCGAGCTGAATTGACCGTCCGCCCTGCACCGTCAGCGCGTAGCGCAAGCCGCGACGCCCGCCGCTACTCCACACCGCCGCCGGCCCCTCAGCGAACGCTACCGCCGCCGCTTTATTCGCCGCCGCCTCATTCGCCGCCCCCCGTACGGTGAACCCTATGCTCTCGTTGAGCGCATCCGCCCAGAGATGGACGACGCGTCCGGTTTTTCCTTCGATATAGATCTCGACGGCGTTGCCCCGTGAATCGCGGAACAGGCGGGCCGTATAGCCTTCATACGCTGCCGAGTCGTCGAGACCGGAGGTGGGGAACTGCAGGACGGGCGGGCTTTCCCGGGAGGCTTGGGCGGGTGCGGACTGCAGCGCCAGCAGAAAAGCCGGAAGCATGGGCCTACATACTCCGCCTACAAACCACCCTTGACAAGGGCCTGAACGGGCGGCAATTCGGATGCGATAACTGTCTTTCCGTTGCTCAGCTGACACGCCGCGGAGGTAAACATGAAGCATCTGAGTCGACACGTTGGCACGATTCTCACGTTCCTTTCATTCATTGCCACACCACTCGCCGCCCAAACCGGCACCATTCGTGGAACCATCACCGATAGCGTGACCCAGCAGGGTCTCGCCGGGGTGAGCGTGCAAATCCTCGGCACCACGCGTACCACCGCGACGGGCGCCGACGGCAACTTCGCCCTCACCGATGTGCCCCCGGGCACAGTGACGGTGAAGGTGACACGCATCGGCTACGGACCGCAGCAGCGATCGGTGACGGTCGCCGCGGGCGCGACCGCGGACGAAAAGTTCACGATGTCGCCGCAAGCGTCGATCCTCGAGCCGGTCGTCGTGACGGGATACGGCTCGCAGCGCCGCGAAGCGATCACCGGCTCCGTCTCCACGATTGAAGCCGCGCAGGCAAACGTGGGCGTGAAGACCAACTTCACGCAGATGATTCAGGGCCGCGCCGCCGGCGTCGATATCGTCCAGAACAACGGCGAGCCGGGCTCGGGCGCGCAGATCCTGATCCGTGGCGGCAGCTCGATCAGCAATACCAACGAGCCCCTCTACGTCATCGACGGCGTCCCGATCGTGAATGACAACACGCAGCCCGGCGGCCAAGGCCTCGGCGCGCCCTCGCTGAACCGCAGCCCGCTCAACATGCTTAACCCCGGCGATATCGCCTCGATGACGGTGCTGAAGGACGCGTCGGCCACGGCCATCTACGGCAGCCGCGCCTCGAACGGCGTCGTGCTGATCGAGACCAAGCACGGCAGCACCGGCGGCTCGACGATCGAGTATGACGGCTACGTCGCCGCGTCGTCGCCAGCCAAGAAGCTCGATCTCGTGAGCGCCTCGGTTTATCGCAGCTTCATTCAGGACCAGGTCGCGATCTTCAACGCCGACACCGCCAGCGGCACTCCGCCGAGCTCGGCGGCGGGACTCGATCCGATTCACCTGACGCGGCTCGGGAGCGCCAACACCGACTGGTACAGCGCGGTCACGCGCACGGCGATGACGCACAATCACAATCTCTCGTTCGCCGGCGGCACCGAGGACACGCGCTATCGGGCATCGCTCAACTACATGATGCAGCCGGGCGTGGCGATCTCGAATGATCTGGAGCGGATCCAGGGCACGCTCACCGCGAGTCATCATGCGTTCGAGAATCGAGTGCGCCTGGCCGCAACCGTGACGACGTCGCGCGAGAACGACAAGTACATCACGTACGAAAACACGGGCGGGTTCGAGGGCGGCGTGTTCATGAACGCCACCATCTTCAATCCGACGCAGCCCATCGACGTCAAAGATTCCACCGGGACGCATTACTATGAGACCGGTTCGACCTCGGTGCGCAATCCGGTCGCGCTGGCCAATCAGGTGCAGAACCTCGGCAACACGACCCGCACGCTGGGGCAGCTGAACGGAGAATACGACCTGAACCCCAGCCTCACCGCCAAAATCACACTCGGTATCGATCACTCCGACGGCGCCCGCCAGACCTACATCCCGAAGGCAAATCCGCTCGGCGTCGCGCTGGGCAACGGGCAGGCAACGCAGGAGGAGCTCGCAAACACCACGCGGACGATCCAAACCCTGCTGACCTATCAGCACCAGTCCGGCGACAAGAGCTTCGATGCCGTCGGCGGCTATGAGTACACGCAGTTCGGCAGCAACCTGGTCGGCGCTCAAGGGGTTGGATTCTTCACCGATGCCTTCGGCTACAACAACCTCGCGGCCGCCGCATCGCGGACCGACTGGTCGAGCACCAGAGACTGGAAGCTGGCGTCATTCCTCTCCCGCGTGAACTTCGGTTACCAGGACAAGTACTTCATCACCGGGATCCTGCGGTACGACGGATCGTCGCGCTTTGCGGCAGGGCACCAATGGGCGCTGTTCCCCGGCCTGTCGGCGTCGTACAAGATCAATCCCGATTTCAAGGTGCGGGCGGGTTGGGGACGGCAGGGTAACCCCGGCATTCCGCCCTACCAGTCTTTGGTCACGTTCAACCCCGGCACGGGAAGCACCTATCCGTGGGGAGACGTTCCGCAGAGCGGTGTGTCCGCCAACAGCAACGGCAACCCCAATCTCAAATGGGAGCAGACGGATCAGTTCAACCTTGGCCTCGACTTCGGCCTGTGGAGCAACCGCCTTGCCGGTTCGGCCGAGTACTACGTGAAGAACACGTCCGGCCTGCTCGAGTACGTGCAGTCGGCGGCGCCGTCCAACGTCTCGGAAACGCTCCAGAACGTCGGCAAACTGAAGAACACCGGCTTCGAGCTCACGCTCGATGCGCTGGCCAAATCGAGCCCTGGCTTCACCTGGCGCGCCGGTCTCACGTTCGCGGCGCCGACCAGCAAGGTCGGGACGCTCGGCTCCGCGACCTTCATCCGGTCGGGACGCGTCAGCGGTCAGGGCCAGTCGGATCAGTGGGCGCAGCGCATCATGCCGGGCCAGCAGCTCGGCACGTTCTTCGGGCCTGTGTTCCTTGGCGTGGATAGCGCGGGCAAGCAGCTGTTCCGGTGCAACACGCCCAGCGCCACGTGCGTCACCAACCAGACGACAGCCCCCGCGCCCGAGGACTACGCGGTGATCGGGCACGCGAATCCGGACTTTACGTTCGGCCTGCGCAGCTCGATGACGTGGAGCAAGATCGACGTCAGTTTCCTGGTCCGCGGCTCGGTGGGCGGCGACGTGTTCAACAACACGGCGCTGGTATACTCGACCAAGGGCAACGCGCTCCAGGACAAGAATTTCCTGGCCAGCGCGCTGCCGCAGAACGACAAGACGGGATTGCACGAGCCCGCGATCTTCTCATCGCGCTGGGTCGAGAATGCCTCGTACGTGCGGCTGCAGAACCTCACCGTCACGTACACGCTCGACATCCCGGCACTCGCCCGCACCGCGCGCAACGTTCAGCTGTACGCGTCGGTGGACAATCTGTTTACGATTACGGGCTATTCGGGACTGGATCCGGAGGTCTCGAACCTGAGCACGGATCCCAACAACCTCACTCCTGACGCGGGCCTCGCGGCGCGCGGCATCGACTACCTGAGCTACCCACGGGCCCGCACGGTGACCGGCGGTCTCCGTCTCTCGTTTTAAGGAGGGCTGGTCAAATGAAGCAAATTTCCGTGACAGTGTCCTGCGGTGCGATGGCGCTGTGCATGCTGCTGGTGGCGTGCACCGATCTGACCGAGAATCCGAAGAGCCTGATCACCCCGAGCACCTATTTCAATACCCCGGGTGAAGCACTGGCCGCCCTGGCGGGCGTGTACGCGCAGATGCGCGGCACCGCCAGCGAAGGCGACTACTGGGGGATCAGCGAGGTGAGCACCGACGAGATGGTGGTGCCCACCCGCGGCCAGGACTGGTACGACAACGGCACGTGGATGGAGCTGCATCACCAGAGTTGGAGCGCCACCAGCCCCGGCACACTGAGCTTCATGAACAACGCGTGGAATACGGCATTTCAAGGTGTCGCCCGCGCCAACGTGCTCATCGACGCCATGGCGAGCTCAACGCTTCCGAACGCGGCCGAGGTTACCACCGAGGCTCGAGGGCTCCGGGCGTTCTACTATTACGTGCTGATGGACTTGTTTGGCGGCGTGCCGCTCGCGACCACGAGCGAAATCACGCCGCGGCCCCGCGAGACCCGCGATTCGATCTTCAAGTTCGTGGAGTCGGAGCTGCTGGCGATCTACCCGGATCTGCCGGCGACGTGGGACGCGGCGAATAACGGCCGGTTCACCAAAGGCGCCGCGGACGCGATACTCGCGAATATGTACATCAACGCGGGCATCTTCACGAAAGACGGCGTCCCCGGCGGTATCAGTGCCACGACGTACAACTCCTGCGCCGGCATCATCGTGGCCGGCGGTGCGGATGCGTGCCAGGCAGCTGTGACCCACGCCGACGCACTCATCAATTCTCCGAATTATGCGCTGTCGGCGACGTACGGAGCGAACTTCACAGCAGCCAACAATACGTCCAAGGAGAACATCTTTGCCGTGAAGTTCGCGGCGGCGACCGATCTCGGGTTCGTCATGCTGCAGCGGACCCTCCACTACAACCAGTTCAATCCGTCACCCTGGAACGGCTTTGCCACGCTGGCCTCGGCGTATGCGCAGTTCGATGCTGCGGACGAGCGGCGGAAAGTCTTCCTGGTGGGACCACAGGTCAATGTGGAGACCAACCTACCGGTCAACGACCGTGCCGGCGCTCCACTGGTCTTCACGACGACGATTAACAACGTGAATGCGGCCACCGAGGGCGAAGGCGCCCGCATTTACAAATGGCCGGCCGATCCGAGCCACGTGGCCCAGAACAACGGCAACGACTTCGCGTGGTTCCGGCTGTCGGAGATGTACTTGATCAAGGCCGAGGCCATTCTGGACGGCGCCACGTCGGCTCAGACGCCGCTGGCCCTGGTGAAGGCGGTACGCGCGCGGGCATTCCCCGGCGGGGACACGCTGAGCGCAGTCACGCTCCCCGTGATCCTGCGCGAGCGGTTGTTCGAGTTCGCCGCGGAAGGCAAGCGCCGCCAGGACCTTATCCGGTTCGGCGCCTACACACTGCCGTGGGAGTTCAAGACCAACCCCGAGGGTCAGGATCCGAAGCGCGTCCTCATGCCCATTCCGCAGGGGCAGATCGACGTGAACCCCATGATTACGTCAAACAACCCCGGGTACTGATTGCCGCAGCTTCACTCAGGAGGGGCGCAGCATGCTGCGCCCCTCTTGCTGTTTCTGTTCGCGCTTGCCGGCGGTTGCTCCGAGAAAAAGCAGCAATCCGCAGCTCCCGCTCCCCCCGCTCCCCCCGCTCCCTCCCTGACGGAAGACACGGGCACGCTCTTTACGCTGCTGCTCTCGAGCTACACGGGCGTGACGTTCGCCAACCGCGTGACCGATACGCGCGAGTTCAACGTCTTCACCTATCGCAATTTTTACAACGGCGGCGGCGTCGCGATCGGCGACCTCAGCGGCGACGGCCTGCCGGAGATCGTGCTCACCTCCAATCAGGACGGACCGAAGCTCTACCTGAAC
>QHUB01000060.1 GCA_003221035.1 Gemmatimonadota bacterium | reverse complement strand
CGGCGACGGCAAACTCGACATCTACGTCTGTCACGCCGGCCTGAAACCGGGTGCCGCGCGCGCCAACACGCTGTACATCAATCAGGGATTGCGAAACGGCTTGCCGGTGTTCCGCGAGATGGCGTCGGCCTACGGTATTGCCGACACCGGCTATTCGACGCAGGCTGCATTTTTCGATTATGACGGCGATGGCGATCTCGACCTGTTCCTGATCCGCAACTCTCCACGCGCCGTCGCCACAATGGCGGTCACGAACCAGCGCACGATCCGCGACCCGCTCGGCGGCCACCGGCTGTACCGCAACGACCAGGGGCAGTTCCACGACGTGAGCGCCGCAGCCGGGATCTACGGCCCGGAGATCGGCTTCGGGCTCGGGATCGCGATCGGCGATCTGAACCGCGACGGGAAACCCGACGTCTACGTCGCCAACGACTTCTTCGAGCGGGACTACCTCTACCTCAACAACGGCAACGGCACCTTCACGGAGGTGCTGGAAGAGGCGCTCCCGGTCTCCAGCTACTTCTCGATGGGCGTGGACATCGCGGACATCGACAACGACGGCTGGCCGGACATCTACACGAGCGACATGCTCCCCGAAGACGACCACCGCCTCAAGACCACGCAATCGTTCGAGCCGTGGCGGCTCTATCAGGCGAAGGCCCGCGAGGGCTTCGACCATGAGCTGATGCGCAACATGCTGCAGCACAACAATCGCAATGGCACGTTCAGCGACATCGCCTGGGAGGGCGGCGTCGCGCGCACCGATTGGAGCTGGGCGGCGCTGATCGCGGACTTCGATCTCGACGGCAACAAGGACATCTTCGTCGCCAACGGGCTCGCGCGCGACGTCACGCAGCAGGACTATCTGACGTTTCTGGCCAGCGATCAGACGATGCGCGCGGCCACGCGCGGCAAGCACGTCGATTTCATGAGCCTGATCAACGCCATGAGCTCGACCAAGCTTCCCGACTACGCGTTCCGCAACAACGGCGACCTCACGTTCACGAACGCGAGCGCCGCCTGGGGCGTGGGGCGGCCGAGTTTCTCGAACGGGGCGGCGTACGGGGATCTGGATGGCGACGGCGCGCCCGATCTCGTCGTGAACAACGTTAATGATGAGGCGTTCATCTATCGCAATAACGCTCGGTTCCAGATGTCCGGTAATCGGTTTCTGCAAATCAGCCTGGTCGGAGACAGTGCGAATCGCTTCGCGGTGGGTGCCCGAGTCACGCTGCGGCGCGGCAATACTCAGTACGTGCAGGAGCTGGAGCCGACACGCGGGTTTCAATCGAGTGTCGACTACACACTCACGTTCGGTGTGGGCAGCATCGACACGCTTGATGACCTGACTGTCGAGTGGCCGGATGGAGGCACGAGTCGTCTGTCACACGTCGGCACGAACCGGCGCCTGACGATCCGGCAAGACGCACTCGCCGCCGCTTCGCCGCCGCCTCATGCGCCGCCCTCCGCCGCCCCATTGCTCCGGGATGTCACCTCCACGGTCGGCGTCGATTTCGTCCACCACGAGAACGCCTTCGTGGACTTCGACCGCGAACCGTTGATGCCCAAGATGGTATCGCGAGAGGGCCCGTTCGTCGCGGTGGGCGACGTGAACAAGGACGGGCTCGACGACTTCTTCATCGGCGGCGCCAAAGGCCAGCCGAGCGCACTGTACGTCCAGCGCCCCAATGGCACCTTCGCTGCCACGAATCAGGCGCTGTTCGCCCCTGACTCGATCTCCGAAGACCTCGGCGCCGCGTTCTTCGACGCCAATGGCGACGGCAATCTCGATCTCTACGTCGCGACCGGGGGTGACGAATTCTCCGATCTTGCGCCCGCGCTCGAAGATCGGCTTTACCTCGGCGACGGCCACGGCCGCTTCACCAAGACGCAGGGCCCCCGCCGGTTGCCGCCGCTGTTCAACAGCGACTCGCGCGTTGTGGTTTCGAAGGACTACCTGTTCGTCGGCGGCCGAGTGGTCCCGGGACGCTACGGCCTCAATCCGCCGAGCACGCTCCTCAAGAACGACGGGCACGGTCACTTCACCGATGTCACCGCACAGGTCGCCCCCGAGCTCGCCCGCGTCGGCATGGTCACCGACGCATTGTGGGCCGATGTCGATCACGATGGCCGATTGGATCTCGTGGTGGTCGGCGAATGGATGCCGATCACCGTGTTCCGCAACACCGGAACGAGGTTCGAGCGCATGGCCGTGCGCGGGCTCGAGCACTCGTCGGGATGGTGGAACCGCATTATCACCGGCGATTTCAACGGGGACGGCCGCCCCGATTTCGTAGTGGGCAACCTGGGGCTGAACTCACGACTGCATGCATCGCCGGCCGAGCCGGCGCGAATGTACGTCGAGGATTTCGACGGCAACGGGTTCCCGGAGCAGGTCCTGACGCTGTATGAGCGCGTCGGTGTGGGGGCGCAGCATGCTGCGCCCCTACCTCTTCCTCCTCGCGACGAGCTTACCAACGCCCTGCCCTCACTCAAGCCGCGCTACCCCAAGTATTCCGACTATNNNNGGACTCAATGGGGCGGTGTTGAAGCAGGTCGAGACGTTTGCGAGTGCGATTGCGCTGAGCAATCGCAGCGGTGGGGGCTCATACACGCTGGTTCCGCTGCCACCCGAGGCGCAGATTGCGCCAGTCTACGGCATCGTTGCCGGCGATTTCGATCATGACGGAAAACCGGATCTCTTGCTGGCGGGAAACTTCAGCGGGGTGCAGCCGGAGATCGGCAGCATGATGGCGAGCTACGGCCTGATGTTGCGCGGCGATGGGGGCGGGCATGGCGGCTTTGCGCCAGTGCGGCAGGAAGAGAGCGGCTTCGTGGTCGGGGGCGAGGCGCGCGACATTCAGCGCCTCCGGAC
>QHUB01000080.1 GCA_003221035.1 Gemmatimonadota bacterium | reverse complement strand
CATGAGACACTTCGAGAGGATTTCGACCATGCGTCGGACACTCGCGAGCCTCGCGATGGCAGGCAGCCTCGCGCTCGCTGGCTGCAATATTGATTTGACCAACCCGAACAACCCGACCCCCGGGGGCGCGCTCAGCAACCCCCGGGCCGCGACGAGCCGGATGATCGTCGGCGTGGTGGCCACCTACCGCGACAACCAGGCGGTGCGCATCCGCGCGTTCGGCAGCTATGGGCGGGAATCGTACTTCATGTTCATTACGGACGGCCGCTTTATCACCGGCCCGTACCGCGACTGGAAGCAGAACAACGCCTTCGAGTCAGGCACGCAGTGGGGCGCTCGGTACGGCAACTACCGGAATGCGTTTGAGGCGATGAAGATCATCGACGCCACCACGGCGCTTACCGATGCAGAGAAGTCCGGTGCCAAGGGTGTGCTGAAGACGTTCATCGCGCTCGACATGCTCCACGTCATCGAGGCGCGCGGGGCGATCGGCGCGGTCGTAGACATGACCGACGACGCGAATGCGATAAACCCGGTCGTAAGCGAAGATTCGGCCTACTCGTGGATCTCGGCCAAGCTGGACGAGGCCAATACGGACCTGGCGGCCGCCGGCGCGACATTCTATTTCCCCATGAACAGCGGCTTCTCCGCGTTCGGCGTTGCAGCCAACACGCCGGCCGGGTTTGCCCAGTTCAACCGCGCCATCGCGGCACGAGTGCTCGTGAAGCACGGCTCGCTGGGATGTGCCACCTGCTACGCGGCCGCATTGACGGCGCTCGGCGGGACGTGGATCGCCACCCTCGACGGCACGGCGGCCAACCGTGATGCCGGGGTGTATTCGATCTTCTCGACGGCGGCAGGGGACGCGCTGAATACGGTGTCGTTCACAGGGACGAGCGATCTGTTCACGCACCCTCTGATCGATTCCATTCCGGGCGTTTCGGGAGATGCTCGGTTCACTCGCAAGACGACCGCCGTGCCGCCGCGGACCGAAGTCGGTGTGACGTCGGGACGCCGGCCGAACGTGTACGCCACGAACGTCAGTCCCATTCCGATCATCCGGAACGAGGAGCTGATCCTGCTGCGCGCCGAGGCTGAATGGTTCACGGGAGCGACAGCGGCGGCGAATACCGACCTCGCGTCGGTACGGACCACCTCGGGCGGCGCCACGCCGGTGGTCGCCTTCGCGGCACCGGCCACGAACGACCAGTTCACGACCGAGCTGCTGTTGCAGCGGGGACTGTCGCTGCTCGAAGAGGGGCAGCGGTGGGTCGACTACCGGCGGTTCGGCCGGCTCGCACAGCTGGGCACGCTGCCGCAAGATGTCGCGGGAGGGTTCACAGTAGCCACGGCGAGTGTGCTGCCGAACCAGGAGTGCGATGCGCGCTCCCGCGTAGGCGCGACGGCTCCGATGAGCTGTCCGAGCGGTCCGGCAGTTCCGTAAGGCTCGGTTTCAGGAAACAGCAGCGCCCGGGAGCGATCCCGGGCGCTGTTTGTTTGCCGTTGCGACGGGTCGGTACGCATCCCCTCTTGAGGCCGAGTGCCTTTTGCACCAAGCGAATTTGTTTTTTTTCTTCGCCCTCTAGGTAGGACTCTCCCTATTGTATTTTGTGCGCGGCCCTTGCGCAGCCGTGTCCGCTCTTATGATCGTTTTGTCCATAGCTGCGTGACGAACCCTCTTCCCAAACGGGCGTGGGCCTCATCTCAGAACCCCTGACTGACGACGTAGGACGCGTGTGCGGCGCGCGTCCTGAACCGCTGACGTGAACATGCTGTCACGTTGGAGTGGCACGGTATTGTGGTCATTCGCTGGGTGGTTTCTCGTGATGTTCGCACGCCCGGCCATGTCACAGGGTGGACCCGCGCGAACTCATCGGGATACGCTGATCGACATGGAGACAGAGGTCCGCTGGCTGTATGGCGTGGTACGTCTGTACCACCACGAACACAGAGTGTGGCCTTCTACACTGAACGACGCGTGCGGTGGTTATCCCTCGGAGCGTTGTCCCGGGCTTGGCGTTCTTGATAGCATACCATTGGATTCATGGGGCGTACCCGTGTACTACACGCACCAGCCTGATGGATTCGAGATCAGGTCACTCGGCTCCGATCGGAGACCTGGAACGTCCGACGACATGGTCATTAGTTACCCGCAGGATATTGTGCAGTCAGCACGTATCGCCGGCTGCTATCGACCGACTGCAGGCTGGTGGGCTCGTGGACCAGTCGAAGTACGTCTCGACACTCTCGATGGTACGCTCTTTGATTTCAGAGCAGGGTACGGAGTAACTGCCGAGTTTCCTCGTCACAAGCGATACGCGCAATGGTATCCGACAAGTCGCGACTCCATTTCCTTACAGTGGAATGACGGCGTGGAAATACGCATGCTGCGTATGGCGATCTTCGGTGACACGCTCAGAGGTCGCGTCACCTACGACGATCTCGATTGGAATGGGATCGTCACGATGGTGAAGACAAGGTGCGCTTCATAGGAGGCACGCTCGTCTGATCCTAGCGAATAAAGCAGCGAGCGATCCCGCGCGCTTTTTTACTTTGACCGCCGGTTGAGTATCCCGCGTAGCTTCTTGCGATGACTGCCGAGCACTCCTACGTTCCAATCATGACCGGCACGCTGATGACCGCAGATGAGCTGCTCCAGACCAGCATCCCCGACAAGCAGGTGGAGCTGGTGCGAGGTGTTTTGATCGTGCGGGAGCCGCCGGGCTTCCTGCACGGTGATGTGGCATTCCAATTGGCCCTGCGTCTCGCCAAACACGTGGAGCAACACGGCCTGGGCCGTATTCTGGGCGCGGAGATCGGCTTCAAGCTCCAGAGCAACCCGGACACCGTTCGCGCCCCCGACGTCGCGTTCCTCACGAAGGAGCGTGTTCCCGATCCGCGACCCTTGGGCTACCCGGCGATGGCGCCTGACCTCGTGGTGGAAGTTCTTTCTCCCGGCGATCGAGCGGGCGAGGTGCTCGCCAAAGTCGGCGATTGGCTCGAGGCCGGCGCGCGCCTCGTGTGGGTGATCGATCCACGACGGCGGCTCGCTCGCGTCTACCGGCAGGATGGCACGGAAAGCGCCATCTCGGAGAGCGAAAGCCTCGACGGCGAGGCCGTGGTCCCCGGATTCAGCTGCCCGCTCGCCGCGATCCTGTAAAGCAACAGCGCCCGGGATCACTCCCGGGCGCTGTTTACTAGCCCCACAGCCGCCGACCTACTCCGCTTCCACTTCCTCCCGGAACGGACTCGGTGCAGGAGCGCCCGCCGCCGGCAGCGCGGCCTCGAGCGGCGGCGTCGGAGGCGTAAAGCCCTCGGGCGGCTCGATCTCGATGTCGTGATACCGGTAAATCCCGGTCCCCGCCGGAATCAAGTGCCCGATGATGATGTTCTCCTTGAGACCCAGCAGATCATCCTTGGCCCCGCGGATCGCCGCATCGGTCAGGACGCGCGTGGTCTCCTGGAACGACGCCGCCGAAATAAACGACTGCGTCGTCAAGCTCGCCTTCGTGATGCCGAGCAACAGCGGCTCGCGGGTGGACGGCTTGCCGCCCTTCTTCACCGCGCGCTCGTTGATCTCGCTGAAGATGAGCTTGTCCACGTTCTCGCCTTCCAGGAACTCGGTGTCGCCCGGCTCGACGACTTTCACCTTCTGCAGCATCTGGCGCACGATCACGCCGATGTGCTTGTCGTTGATCTTCACGCCCTGCAGCCGGTACACCTCCTGCACTTCGTTCAACAGATATTCCTGCACGGCGCGCGGGCCCTTGATCCGCAGGATGTCGTGCGGATTCACCGGACCTTCGGTGAGCCGGTCGCCGGCGCGCACGCGGTCGCCCTCGTGCACGCGCAAGTGCTTCCCGGCGGGCACCTCGTACAGCTGCGCCTCGCCTTCCTCCGGATGCACCCAGATCTCGCGCTTGCCGCGCTTGATCTCGCCGAACCGCACCACGCCGTCCACTTCCGAAATCGTGGCCGGGTCCTTCGGCCGGCGCGCCTCGAACAGCTCGGCGACGCGCGGCAGACCGCCCGTGATATCGCGCGTCTTGTACGCCTCACGCGACACCTTGGCGAGCACCTGACCCGCGTACACTTCCTGCCCGTCTTCGATCATCAGCTGCGCGCCTTCCGGAATCACGAAGTCGCGGAGCCGCTTCTCCTTGTCGCCCTTCTTCTGCACCACTTCGATGTGCGGGTGCAGCTTCTTCTCGCGGTCTTCGATGATGACGCGCTGGCGCCGGCCGGTGATTTCGTCCAGCTCCTCGCGCACCGTCTCGTCATCGACGATGTCCACGAACCGCACCAGCCCACCCACGTCCGTCATGATCGGGTTGGTGTACGGATCCCACGTGAACAGGATGCCGTCTTTCGCCACCGTCTGGCCGTCGTCGACCATCAGCGTGGCGCCCAGCGGCACCTGGAAGCGCGAGTGCACGGAGAGCTTGCTGGCAGCCGTGCCCGACGTTCCGCCGTGCGCCGCCGCCTTCAGAATCAGCTCGCCCTCGTAGCTCGTCACGATTCTCTGCTTGTCCGGCGTCTCCACAAACGTCAGCCGGTCGCCGTGCTCGATGACGCCTTCGACCTTGGTTTTCCGCACCGTCTGCTCGGCGATACGCGCCGCCGTGCCGCCGATGTGGAAGGTCCGCAGCGTCAGCTGCGTGCCCGGTTCGCCGATCGACTGCGCGGCCAGAATGCCGACCGCCTCGCCGAGATCCACCATGTCCATCGTGGCAAGGTTGCGGCCGTAGCACATCCGGCACACGCCGCGCTTCGCCTCGCACGTCAGGACCGAGCGAATCTTGACGGTCTCGATGCCCGCATCCTCGATGGCCTGCGACGTCTCCTCGATGACGAGCTTGCCCGCTTCCACCAGCACCTTGGGCCGGCCGTCCTCATCGAGCTCGTGTGGATCCATCACCTCTTCGAGCGCTACGCAGCCCACGATGCGCTCGCGCAGCGGCTCGATGATGTCTTCGCCTTCCTTCAACGCCGACATCTCGAGGCCGAGAATCGTGCC
Source organism: Gemmatimonadota bacterium (assembly GCA_003221035.1). GTDB lineage: Bacteria > Gemmatimonadota > Gemmatimonadetes > Gemmatimonadales > GWC2-71-9 > 20CM-2-65-7. The sequence goes on along the minus strand of QHUB01000080.1, from coordinate 357 downwards.
GCAGTCTTCTTCGGTAATCGTCACGTCCTGCGCGACGTCGACCAACCGGCGCGTCAGGTACCCGGCGTCGGCCGTCTTGAGCGCCGTGTCGGCGAGACCCTTCCGCGCGCCGTGCGTCGAGATGAAGTACTCGAGCACCGACAGCCCTTCGCGGAAGTTCGACTTGATCGGGCTTTCGATGATTTCGCCGATGCCGCCCGTCAGCTTCTTCTGCGGCTTCGCCATGAGGCCGCGCATGCCGGCGAGCTGCCGGATCTGATCGCGCGAGCCGCGGCTGCCCGAGTCGAACATCATGAACACCGGGTTGAAGCCGCCCTTCGACCGCCGCATCGTCGCGACCATCGCTTCGGCGATGTC
>QHUB01000081.1 GCA_003221035.1 Gemmatimonadota bacterium | reverse complement strand
TTACAAGCGGCTCACCCTGTCCGCCACGCTCGACTGGCAGAAGGGTGGCCAGGTCGCCGACATGACGCGCACGCTGTGGGATGAGGGCGGCACGTCGCGTGACTATGACGCCGCGATCAACGCGAAGAACATGGGACCGGGTTGGACGGTCAGCGGCGTCCCCGCGAACTACGTGACCGGCGCCGGGGACACCCTGGCCTATACGCAGGGCTCCTACCGGTACAACGCCTGGGGCGGCGGCAGTGACGTGCGCGCGTACATCGAGAGCGCCACGAACCTCAGCGTGCGCGATCTCTCCATTGGGTACGACGCGCCGGAGCAGTGGGCGTCTCGCCTGGGCGCTCGGTCCATGCGGATCACCTTCCAGGCCCGCAACCTGTTCAAGGTGACCAACTACTGGAGCTTCGATCCGCAGT
>QHUB01000027.1 GCA_003221035.1 Gemmatimonadota bacterium | reverse complement strand
GGGCTGCGCGGGTTGCGTGACGAGCTCACGGCGGATGGGCTGATCCACGTCCAGAGCTCCTATCCGATCTCCGCCACTGTGATCGCCGCGGCCCTGCTGTTGCTCGTCGGTGTCGTCGCGATCATCAGTATCGTATTGAGCGTCGGGCCGTTCGCGTAAACCGCAGGACTTCCCCCGTGACCACTCGACTCATCACGCGGGCGCTGGTTGCCGTCACGCTCTGCCTGTTGCCCTTGCGTGCGGCATGGTCGCAGGCGCTGCTCGTCCTGCTCTTCGGCGACAAGTTCGCGTCGGAAAACGTTCAGGGTGGCATCAAGTTCGACGTCGTGGGCACGACGCTCGCCGGCGTCGCGGATGCGGCTCGCCTGAGATCGTGGGACCTCGGCGGGTTCATCGAAGTGAAGCTCGGCGGGCGATGGTCGATTCAGCCGGAGTTCACGTTCAAGTCTCCCGCGGGCGCGCGCGGCCTGCCGTTTGTCCCGACCGGAGCGGACGCCGTGGACAGCGCGTTCGCCACGGCGCGCGACGTATCGGTGACGCGCACGCTGGGCTACATCACGATTCCGATCCTGGTGAAGCTCAGAGCCGGTCGCTTTGGTTTGGGGATCGGACCGCAGCTCGGCTACGTCGTGCGCGCCGAGGATCGCTATGTCGGCACCGTGACCCGCACCGATGATCTCGCCTACACCGTCGGGCTCTGGTCGCGGGTGAATCGCTGGGACAGCGGCGTCAGCGTGACCGGTGAGTTCGCCCTCGCGCCGCAGCTCGGACTCCACAGCATGCGCATTCGCCTCGTCTGGTACCACGCGTTCGGTGACGCGCTGTCCGACGGGCCAGGTAAAAACGACACCTTCGGCGTGGGCTTCGGTCTGCCGATCGGCGGACCGCGCCAGGCGGAGAGTCCCAAATGATGAACCGTGTCCTGATCGGCTGCGTGGCGTTGCTGCTGCCGCTTCGCGCCGTGGCCCAGCAGAACCCCGACCTCGCGCTGACGCAGGCGGAGCGCGACAGCATACTCGCCGGTTACCATCAGGTCTTTCCGATCTGGGGCCGCAAGGCGATCGAGCGGGGTTTCGATCTCCCGCTCCCATTCGGCTTCAACATCGGCAGCTTCTACGCGAACCAGGACATCGTGATCTCAGACCTGGGACTAGGATTCAATCAACCGCCGCAGCCGGCCAGCTTCATCACCTTCGAGAAGGCCGAAGCGAAACTCACGAACGTGAACGCACGGGCTGATCTCTGGCTGTTTCCGTTCCTGAACGTGTACGGCATGGTCGGCAGGGGAAATGGACACACGACGGTCCACATCGTCGCCCCGGTCGACTTCACGACCACGGCCGACTTTACGGCGACGAACGTGGGACTCGGACTCACGGGCGCGTTCGGGATCAAACGCAACTTCTTCGTGGTGGATTTCAACCACCAGTGGGGCGGGTCGAGCCTGCTCGCCAATCCGGTGCCGGTGAACGTCCTGAGCATGCGCATAGGGAAGGCGTTTCGCGTCGGGCAACGAAAAGACCGCATGCGCGCGACGGCGTGGATCGGCACGATGTATCAGGGGATGAAGAACGAGACCCTGGGATCGGTCAACCTCGCCGACGTCATTCCCCCCGGCACCGATTCGCTCTTCAACAATTATCAGAACTCGGCGTGGTATCAGGGATTGAGCGCCGCGCAGAAGGCCCTCGTGGACAACTTCGTGCAACGGATCGGGGGAGGCCTCGATACCACTACTGTCAACTATTCGCTGAACAAGAAGGTCGCCGATCCCTGGAATCTCCTGGTCGGCGGAACGTACGACATCGGCAAGCATTGGGGATTCCGGGCGGAGGCAGGTTTTGTCGGCCGCGTGTCGTTCATGCTGATGATGAACTACCGCATCGCATTATGAAGGAAGGCGGAGTCGTCCGGGCCACCGGACACGACTCTGACGTTTCGCCGAAGGGTCGGTTGAGCGCGGCATTTCACCAAAGTCCAACGGCGTCTGCGTGAGCGTCCGGCCTACGTTCACCATTAAGTGCACCGCGGGTCTGATCTAAGCAGAAAAGCCGGGGATGGCTCGGTCACGGTTCCGGTTTGTAGCTGTGACGGCCAGCGCCAAACCACGTGGCCGATCATTCCCGGCCAATTTTTTCCGCTCAGCCGGCCGCCCCGACACCCCGCGACAACTCAGCGCTTGCGACGGCGGTCCAGCAGATTGCGCAGCACCAGCACGAGCGCATGCAGGGTGAAGGGCTTGTGCAGCAGCGGCGTCACGCTCGGTGACTCGAGGACGCGAGTGAGACGGGTTGGATCTTCGTAACCGGTCATGTAGATCACGACCGGGTAAATGCCGCGTTGCGCGAGCCGATCAATCAGCTCGGGTCCGCCGAGTTTGGGCATCACGACATCGACCAGCGCGGCATCGATCGGGGTCGTGAGCGTTTGCACGACGTCGAGCGCGTCGAGTCCATCCGCCGCGGTCACCACGGAGAAGCCGAGACTCTTCAGCATCCGGCCGAGCGCGGTGCGCAGCTTGTCGTCGTCGTCTACCACCAGCACCAGCTCCCCGCGACCGGGCAGCAGTAAAGACGTGTCGCGGTCTCCGTGATCCCCTTCGTGCACCTTTGCCTCCGTCATCATAGGCCTTTGGGGCAAATAGCCAGGGACACGGGGGTTGGTGCAAATACCAATCGTGAGTGAAACCCATGCGGAGACAGCATAGAGCTTAGAGATCTGCAATGCTTCGCTGCCGTCGTTGAAAAGCAGTCGCTCAGCCGCGCCGCGCGGCACGTGCACCTCGCTCAGCCGGCGCTTTCGCGCCGCGTTCACGCGCTGGAGCGCGAGCTCGGCGTCGACCTGCTGACGCGCCACGCCAAGGGTGTGGAGCTCACGGCTGCCGGCGCGGCTTTCGCGCGCGCTGGTGCCCGGATCCTGCAGGGATTGGCCGGCGCGCTCGACAGCGCCGAGGCGACCGCGGCCGGGCACCGCGGCCACATCGTGCTCGCCGTGACCCGGGCCGCGGCCGCGCGCGGATTTCCCATCGACGTGCAGGACGCGCTTCGATCGAGCTACCCGGGAATCACCCTCTCGATCCGCGACTTCGAGCAACCGACACCGGCCGATGCAGTTTCCCAGGATCATGCGGACGTGGCCGTGTGCACGGAGAGTGAGCTGCGCCCCGGACTCGAGAGTGAGCCCCTGTGGGTCGAAACGCTGGACCAGGTGATCGTTTCGCGACACCATCCCCTCGCGACTCGAAGCGCCGTCACCTTGGAAGATCTGAGTGCGTTCCCCTTTGTATTCGCACGCGGCACAGCGTCGGCCGCGGTGCAGTCACGGGTCGCACAGGCGCTGCGCCGGGCGGGGATGCGCTCACCGGTGATTGCGCTGGACGGGGACTTACGCGCCGCGCACCTCATGATCGCCACGGAGCACGGCTGGACCCTGATTTCGCGCGCCCGCGCCGCCCACGCGCCTCCCGAGGGAACACTGACGCTTCCCATCGAGAGCCTGGCGCTACACGTGGACATGACGGCCGTGTGGCGCCGGAACGAGCGACGCGCGGTGGTGCACACCGTGCTGCAGCGCATGCGCGAGGTCGCGCGGCACTATCCTGAGTCACGCATACGGCCTCCGCCGGGTGGTCGGCAGCGCTCGCGCAACTTGCTGTTTCGTGCGCCGCGCCCCACCGGAACGCTCCCCGCGGATCTGCAGCTCCGGCAGCTGCGCGCGCTGCTGACCGTCAGCACGCTCCCGAGCATCGGCCGCGCCGCAACTCGTCTCGGCATCGCACAGCCGGTGCTCTCGCGCCGGTTACGGGCGCTGGAACATGCGCTGGGCTTCACCCTGCTGGAGCGCTCGGCGCGCGGCGTTGCATTGACGGGCGCAGGCCGTTCGCTGGCCACGGATGCCGGCGCCATCCTCGACGACGCCGATCATCTCGTCCGCGAGGTGAGCCGGGCGAGGCGCGTCGTCGAGGGGCGGTGCGTGATCGGCACGGTAGCGACCACCGCCGCGACCGGCCTGTTGGCGCAGGTGACGGCGCGCTGCGGCGTCAGATACCCCGACATTCAGCTTCGTGTCGAAGAGTTGACCACGCCGACGCAACGGACGGCACTGCTCGCCGCCCGGATCGACGTGGGGTTGGCGCACCAGTTTCCCACAATCCGGTCGCGAACCGACGGGATACTGGCCACGCGGCTGGTGGACGACCCTCTGGACTCCGCGCTGGTGAGCGCCAGTTCCCCGCTCGCGCGTCGTCGGGAAATCGCGCCGGGCGATCTGACGAACGCCCCGTTCATGTTCATGGACCGGTCCTATGACCCGGCGTTCTACGACCGCGTGCTGGCCGCGTTGACCAGCGCCGGAGTACAGCCGCGGATCGAGGCGACGTACGACGACCGTGCGACCGTCTGGGCGCTCGTTGCGCAGGCGAAAGGCTGGACGGTCGGCTTTCACTCGCAACTGGGGCACGCCACGGTCGGCGCGGTCGCGGTCCGCATCGCGGGCTTCAAGGTGCCCTTTGGACTCGAGCTGCTCACCCGGCGCCGCGAATCGAGTCCGCATGTCCGGGCGGTCGCGTCACTATTTCGCGCGCTGCGAAAGAGTTCCGTAGATTCTGACCCTCCTTTGCCGGCAGGCACGTGATGGTGGAAACACGAGTCCGAAAGCAACTCGCTCTCGTCGGCTGGCTCGGCGCGTTGGCAGTCGGCTATTACTTCGCCGCGCACCTCGGGCTGAGCTTCCGCTTTCAGCACTCGATCATCGGCGTCGTCTGGGTCGCCAATGCCGTATTGGTGTCCGCGCTGGTGTTGACCCCGCCGGCGCGCTGGCCGCTGGTGCTGATGATCACCGCGGCGGCGCACGTCGCCGCGATGGTCCCCGTCGTTCCGGCGTGGCGCATCGCCTGGCAGATCGCGGGCAATTCCGTGCTGACGATCTCGATGGCGACGGTGCTGCGCCGCCTCGTGGGGGTGCCACTGACCTTCTCCACGAGCCGGCAGGTGCTTGCCTACATGGCGACGGCGTTTGGTTTGGCCGCCCTGTTCGCGCTCATCACACCGGCGGTGGTGCGCGCCGTGCTCGAGCTCGAGGACTTCACGCCGCTTGCGGCCTGGGTGCGCGTCACGCTCTCGAATGCGACGGCGATGCTGCTCGTGACTCCCGTGATCCTGCTATGGGCGCAGCAGGGCGTGCGGCCGCTGTTCCGCGTTCGCACCCGCGAGCTGATGGCAGCGAGTGCCGTGTTGATCTTTCTGTTCGCCGTCGGACTCATCGCGTTCGGGACCGGGCCGGAGACGGCGCGCTTTCCCGCGCTGCTGCTGCTGATGTTTCCACCGCTGCTCTGGGCCGCGGTTCGGCTCGGGCCGCTCGGCGCAAGCACGGCGTTGCTTGGGATCGCCGCGCTGTCGGTCTGGGGGACGGCCCGGCAGCTTGGCCCGTTTGTGATGATCGCCGACGCCTATCGCGTCACGTCGCTGCAAGTCTTCTGGATCACGATGTGCATGCCCCTCCTGGTGCTGGCGGGCGTCATGCGCGAGCGCGAGCAGGCAGATGCCCAGCTGCAGGCGCAGCGCAATCAACTGGCACACGTCACGCGGGTCGCGACGGTGGGTCAGTTGTCCGGCGCGCTCGCCCACGAGCTGCGCCAGCCGCTGATGGCGATCCTGGCGAACACCCAGGCCGCCAGTGCCCTGCTGGCGCGCGACGGCACGAACGCGCAGGAGATTCGGACGATTTTGAACGACATCGCGGATCAGGATAGATACGCCGCCAACGTCATCACCCGGATGCGCTCGTTCCTGCAGGAACGCGCGCCGCGTGCCGAGTTGCTGCAGCTCGAGTCGCTCGTGCGCGATGCCCTCGCGCTGGCCCGCGCCGTCGTGGTGCGGCTCGGTGTGGAGGTGGAAACCGACATCCCGACCGACCTGCCGCCGGTGCGCGGCGACCCGGTGCAGCTGTTGCAAGTCGTGCTGAACCTGATCGTCAACGGTTGCGAGGCCATGATCGACAAGCCGGCGCGCGAGCGTCAGCTGCGCGTCCAGATGGAGCACAAGGACGCGAATTTCGTGGAGCTCACCGTCGTCGATCGCGGGACTGGGTTACCGCCAGATGCGCCGAATCGTCTGTTCGAGCCGTTCTACACGACGAAGGTCGAGGGCCTCGGCTTGGGGCTCGCGATCGGGCGCTCGATTGTGACCGCGCATGGTGGGCGTCTCTGGGCGGAGAACAATCAGGAACGCGGCGCCACGTTCCACGTGGTGCTGCGCACCGCGGACGGAGATGGCCGAGACACTACCGGACGTCGCAATGGGACGGCGTAGCGTTCAGGGATTTCGCCCGTGGCGCGCCAGCAGCTTCTCCCCGCGGATCGCGAGCACACAGCGGAGCGACGGTTTCTGCGCGCCGAAAAAGAGCGCCGGACCCAACGTCACGGCGCCGCGCCCAGCCCGCAACGACGGCAAGACCGCGAGCGCCAACCAATTCGATCCCTGCCACTGCGGTGAGCCGGCGGCAAGGTAACCCGTCGCCTCGAGCGTCAGGTCGAGGCCGATCGGAAGATGGCGCTCCTCGCTGCCCAGCTCCGAGATCTGGTACATGTGGGTCCGCGCGGAAACCGCGAGGGCGAACACCGCCCCGCGCTGCGCGCTGACGACTGCGCTTTCCTCCATGAACGTGCCCAGGCGTGCGGCGATCGCCAGCGCCGCCGGGCCACGCTCGGGGTGCCGCACATAGCCGATCTCGATAGCCTCGATCTGCCAGTTGCCACCCAGCGTCGCGAAGTAGCCGAACCCGATCCCGCGTTTCGTGGAGTCCCTGGACACACTGTCGGGAGATTGCGCCGCGAGCAGTGTCGCGCACGGCCCGTCCAGCAGCGTCAGCAGGAGGATGAGGCGTCGCATCGGACTGTTGAAGGTCCGCGTCGGGCAATTGGACGCATCGGCTCTTGGTGCAACAGCTGCCGCCTGGCAGCGGCGGTTATCCCAAAGGGCAATTCTAGAGCGTTCCTCGCGCCACGACTCTAGACGCACCCGAGGCGGAGCCAACCGTGAGGCGAAGCGTAATTCTGAGATCCAGCCATCGTTGAAATGCGTGCGATCTACGACTGGCCGATCTGGATCCCCGTTCTTGTGATCCTGCTCCTGTCGCTCGGTGCCGGTGAGCTCGGCTTTCGGTACGGCCGATCCCAACAGGTGTCGGACAGTGAGCGTGACATCGTCAACACGCTGCGGACCAGCACGCTGGGATTGGTTGCCTTGTTGCTCGGGTTTTCATTCGCCATCACGAGCAGCCGATTCAACGAGCGCTCGCGCCTGGTGACCGACGAAGCCAACGCAATCGGTACGTGCTGGTTGCGCGCCGGTCTCGTCGCCGAACCCGCCCGCGGCGACATTCGCGCAGCGCTGCGTCGCTACACCGACCTGCGCGTCGCAAGCTTCGAAAAAGGTCTGGACCCGCACGAGTTCGCGCGGCTCGCCGACAGTATGCATGCCACGTTAGCCACGCTGTGGACCGGCATTACACGTGCTGTGAACGCCAACCCGAATCAGGCCCTCACGAGCGCGATCGTTCCAGCCGCAAATGACGTGATCGATCTATCCACGACCCGCGAGTGGATACGGACCTTTCACATGCCGCCCTCGGTGGTAGGGCTGCTGGCCTTTTCCATCATCCTCTGCGGCGCGATGAGCGGCCATGCGCTGGGCCAGGCGCGCCGTCGCCATGTGATCCTCTCCCTCGGGCTCAATCTCCTGATCCTCATCGTGGCGTTTGTCGTGCTCGATTTTGACAGACCGCGGCGCGGCCTCATTCGCGTCGACCAGACCCCACTGCTCCGGGTGCAGGAGAGCATGGCGAGTCCATAGCGGCATTGGTGGTCCAACGTTTCACCAAAGGCCCATCTCCTCTTTCGTCCGCCGACAGTATCCACTAGACGTGATCAAAAAGACACCGCGCGCGAGAATCCCCCTGTTAGCGTGGGCCGGCGGCTACCGGAAAGAGTGGCTGCGGATGGATGTGGTCGCGGGATTGACCGCCGCCGCCGTCGTCATTCCCAAGGCGATGGCCTACGCCACGATCGCAGGGCTACCGGTTCAGGTGGGCCTCTACACGGCGCTCGTGCCGGCGGTCATCTACGCCCTGCTCGGCACCTCTCGGCCGCTCAGCGTCAGCACGACCACGACCATCGCGATTCTGACGGCGGCCGAGCTGGGGCAAGTCGCGCCCGGCGGTGACGCCGCCACACTCCTGCGCGCAACGGTGACGCTGAGTCTGCTCGTCGGCGCCATCCTCATCGTCGCGTCCGCGCTGCGCCTGGGGTTCGTGGCCAACTTCATCTCAGATCCCGTGCTCACCGGATTCAAAGCGGGGATCGGGTTGGTCATTGTCCTGGATCAGATTCCCAAGCTGCTGGGTGTGCATTTCGCCAAAGGCAATTTCCTGCACAACCTCGCCGCGACCATTGGCGCGATCCCCGGCACACATCTCGCAACTCTGGCGGTGGGCGTTCTCACGATTCTCCTACTGGTCGCCATCGAACGCGCCCTTCCCCGCGTGCCTGCCCCCCTGGTCGCCGTCGCGGTGGGGATCGCGGCGATGAGCCTCTTCAAACTGGACGCGCACGGAATCGCCACGGTGGGAACGGTCCCACACGGCATGCCGTCGTTGATCTCGCCGGATCTGTCGCTGCTCGCCGTTCTCTGGCCGGGCGCCCTGAGCATCGCGCTGATGAGCTTCACCGAGACGATCGCCGCGGGGCGCGCCTTTGCAGCGAGCGGTGAGCCGCCGCTGCAGCCCAACCTGGAATTACTGGCGACCGGTCTCGCCAATTCCGGCGCCGCCTTTTTCGGCGCGATGCCGTCGGGCGGCGGGACATCGCAGACCGCGGTAAACCGACGCGCGGGCGCGCGCACGCAGCTGGCCGGGCTCGTCACCGCCGGCGCGACGCTGCTCACGATATTGTTCCTGGCCGCTCCCATGGGATTGATGCCGCAGGCCACGCTCGCGGCCGTGGTCATTGTGTACTCGGTCGGACTGATTCACCTCGCAGGGTTCAAGGCGATCCTCGAAGTCCGACGGATGGAGTTCATCTGGGCGCTGGTGGCCCTCGCCGGTGTCGTGCTGCTCGGCACGCTGCAGGGAATTCTGGTGGCCATCGTCGTGTCCGTGCTCGCGCTGGCGCAGCAGGTGGCCAGTCCGCCTGTCGCTGTGCTCGGCCGCAAGCGGGGCACCAACGTGTTCCGGCCGCGCACGGAGGAACATCCCGAGGATGAGAGTTTTCCCGGCCTCCTGCTGCTGAGAGTCGAGGGGCGGATCTTTTTCCTCAACGCGTCGCGCCTCGGCGAGAAGATCCGCGCGCTGGTCGATGAGTTTCAGCCGAAGGTTGTGGCCCTCGATCTGAGCGGCGTGTTCGACATCGAGTACACCGCGCTCAAGGCGCTCATCGACGCCGAGCGGCGGTTTACCGAAAGTGGATTGCCCGTCTGGCTGATCGGGCTCACGCCGGCGGTACTGAACGTCATCCGGCGGTCCTCGCTGCAGGACACGCTTGGGCGCGCGCGGATGCATTTCAACCTGGAGATTGCGGTGGAGAAGTACTCGGGCGCGAACGCGACCGATGCGAAGAGCGAAGACGCTCTGGCGATGAGAGGAGCTTGACGATGGCGAAGGGCGGAGCCGCTTCGAAGGAAAAGCTCAAGAACAAGGAGTACGAGCAAGAGCTCGAGCAGCTCCATATCGAGCTGGTCAAGCTCCAGGAGTGGGTCAAATACAAGGGGCTCAAGGTGTGTATCGTCTTCGAAGGCCGCGATGGCGCCGGTAAAGGTGGAACGATCAAGGCCATCACGGAGCGCGTGAGCCCGAGAGTCTTTCGCGTCATGGCATTGCCCGCTCCGACCGCGCGCGAGAAGTCGCAGATGTACATCCAGCGTTACATCCCGCTGCTCCCTGCGGCTGGTGAAGTCGTGATCTTCGACCGGAGCTGGTATAACCGCGCCGGAGTCGAGCGGGTGATGGGATTTTGCAGCGAAGAGGACGTCACACGATTCTTGAAGGCGGTTCCCGCGGTCGAGAAGGCGATCGTCGATTCCGGCGTCATTCTCGTCAAGTATTGGCTCGAAGTGAGTGAGGAAGAACAGACTCGTCGGCTCGAATCGCGGATCGAAGATGGGCGGAAGATCTGGAAGCTCTCGCCCATGGATCTCAAATCCTACAGCCGATGGTACGACTATTCCCGGGCGCGGGACGAAATGTTCGAGCAGACCGACACGCCGCACGCGCCCTGGTATGTCGCCCGCTCGGACGACAAGCGGCGCGCGCGACTCAACATCATCGCGCACCTCCTCGACTCGATACCGTACCAGAAGGCGCCACGGGACAAGATCAAGCTTCCGAAACGGCAGAAGGCTCACGGCTATCGCGAGCCCAAGTACGACTACACGTACGTCAAGGAGCGTTACTGAGGGTGGGTCGCGGGCGCGCGCCGTGCGCGACCGACGACGATCGTGATGTTGTCCGTGCCGCCGCGCTCGAGCGCCTGCCGCAGGAGGCTCTGACAGGCCTGCTCCGCGGAGCGGAGATTGCCGAGGCACTCGGCGAGCTCGTCGTCGCCGACGTGTTTGGTGAGCCCGTCTGAACAGAGCAAGAACACCGAGTCGTGCTGCTGGTCCACGGCCGTCACGACGGGCGCCGCATGGTGGCCGCCGATCGCGCTCACCAAGGTATTCTTGAACGGCGACCGCGCTGCCTCTTCCGCAGTCAGCTTGCCGCTGTCGACCAAATCCTGCGCCACGGTCTGATCGCGGGTCAGGCAGCGCAGTTTGCCCTCGCCGTGGACGTAACAGCGGCTGTCGCCAACCTGGAGCACGTAGGCCCGAGGCCACACCCCAATCGCCAGCGTCAGGGTCGTGGCGGGTCCGTATTCCCGCTGCTCATTTCCGAGGGCCCGCACGGCCGCGTCGGCTTCGAGTGCGGCGTCCCGCAGCGCGTCAATGAACGCCGGTTCGTGCGCAGGGTTGGCCGCGGCAAAGCAGCGCAGGGTGGACTGCACGTACTGCGCGATCGTTTCCACCGCGCGACGACTCGCGGCCGCTCCGCCGACGACACCGCCGACGCCATCTGCCACCACCGCAAAGGTGGCGAAGCGCTCCCCGCGGACCGGCAGCTCGTCCGGTGCCGGCAAGCTCGTGCCGTGCACCACGAGCTCACGATGGAGCGTGCCGATGAGGAAGTGGTCCTGATTGTCGGGCCGCACCAGACCAGTGTGCGTCAATCCGAACAACTCGAGATCTTCATCCCGCGGTTTCAACTCCATCGTCACGACGCCCTGAGTCTGCTGCTCAGCGGCCACGCGCGATCGTCCCTCCCTCATCGAGTCCGTTCAATGTCCGCACCACGCGGAACACATCGCCGACGTCGTAGAAGTCCACCGCCAGAATATTCGGGAGGTGATTGCGCTCCGAGCGGCACTCGCGCGCCCGCGCGAGCAGGGCGTCATACGCGTTCACGATCTGCGCATTCGAGGGCCTGGGCGCGGGCGTGGTCTCGATCCAGTTGTTGATCTGGAAAAACGGCGCGGTGGCACCGCCGCGATTGGGCTTGCACGAGAAGTCGGCCGGCTGATGGAACGTATACGGCGTCTCCTGCATCGACTCCCAAGCGGGCCTGAGCCAGGGCACGCCCGGTTTTCCGGACTCGAGGAACAAGACCAGGCGCTGATCCCAATCGATCAGTTGGCGCAACGTCGGGAACGGCTTCGTGGCTGGCCCCGTGTAGATCAGGTTCAACAGGCCCGCGTCCTGGAAGGCGACGGCGAGGTCCTGCGGCGCCACGTAGTCCTCGACGACGATGATGACGACCTCACCAGGGTTTGCGAGCATCCAGTCGCGGATGCCCTCCAGCGCGGGCAGGACCGGATAGGCGCCCAGCTCGCAGAACCCGTGACAGAAGTACAGCGCTGACTTGCCGGTCTCGTGACCGAGGAACCGGTTCCGGATGCGGACCGCCGCCTCGGTGGCTTCAGGACCGAGGGGGCCCTTGATCTTATCGATCGACGTACCGCCCTCGCGGCTGAAATCGGTGATGACGTGCTCCTCGGCGGGAACGCCGTAGTGCACGTCGATCAGGAGTGCGCGCACGCCATCCTCGAGCTGCCCCGGGAACGCATGGTTCTGGTGCGGGAACAACCAGCCCGGAATCTCGGCATTCGACATCGCGTTGTGCGCGCCGGCGAAGACGACCTGGTCGAGGCGCCGGTTGCACAGCGTGGGCGACCCATTGCACGCGACGACGGCACCCGCTTCTTCCAACGTCGCGGCCGGCGCGCGGAACACGAGCAACGCCGTGCCACCCAGCACGACCGCGAGCACGACGGCGACAGCCGCCGCCATCCGCCAGGCGTAAACGTTGGTCTGCGGCGTCGCCGCCGCGCGTGCGCCGGTCGCAACACCGGTGCGCGCCAACACCACGCGGAACACCTCGCGCAATCCGGTATAGACGAGCACCAAGCCGACGATCGCGACGACCGCTGTCGCCGCGCGTGTCGGATACGAAACGGCGTAGACACCCGCCGCCAGCACGAGGATCGCCCGGCCGACCTGCGCGGTCGGATGGAGCGGCTCGGTGAGCCAGCGCCAGAGCGCCTTGAACCGCGCATAGGGGTCCACCGCTTCGAGCATCGTCCCACCCGCGGCCGCGAGCACGACGCCCGCGCAACCGGCGATCAACGCGAGTGGCTTGATCGGCAGGAAGAACGCCGACCACAGGCCGTGGATCACACCGCGCAGCTCAGGACCCTGGGTGAGCGCAGCCGCGACAATGCGGCCCGCAGGAAGAACCGCCAGCAGTGCCAGCGCGACCGCGAACAAGCTACCGCCCGCTCGGACGAGCGCGTTCTGCCGTTCCGGGGCGACCCAAATCGAAGCGACAATGGACGCAACGCCGAGGAGTAACAGGCCCCACGCAGCCCAGAGCACCTTGCCGACCAGAGCAAACGCGCCGATGAACCGCGTGAACCGCTGCTCGGCCTCGGGTGAGGCCAGCTTCGCTTCGATCCCGGGCGGAATCTTCGCGGCGATGGCCGGGTTGACGTGCTGGAGCGCGCCACGCACGAGCACCGAGACATCAGGTAGCGACAGGAGCGCGTTCTTGGCCGCGGACTCGAACAGTGCGCGGTGCGCTGCGCGGGCGGAGGTACGCACGACCGCGCGGAACGGCGCCGACGCGACGACGCCGTTCACCGCCGGCTGAAGAACCGAGCGCACGCTGACGAGGTTGGGCCGCTGGGCGACGATAGCGTCGGTAACCCTGGCCGCGATGTACGACGACACCCGCGGGTCGGACAATGTGGCGGCGACGCGGCGGGCAAACGGGTCGGGGCGGACGATAGCTCGGGCGGCGCCGCCCACGATCAGCGCAATCCAGACAGACGCGGCGCCCACGATCAACAGGGCACTCGACATCTTCACAGAGCGAAGGGTGGCCATAGCGAGAGAATCGGGCTTCTGGCTCCCGGACGGCATTGTCCCTAAGGGCTGCCCCAAGGGTCACTTGTCGCGATCGGCGGATGCGCGATAGGTCATCTCGATGCCACGCGGCCGTCTGCTGCTGCTCGCGATGCTGTACATGCTCCTGGTATGCGCGATCGGACTCCTGCAGCCGATCCGCAATGCGCTCGCGCTGAAAGGGCTGGGTGCCGCCGGGTTCTACAAGGCCTACCTCGCCAGCGCGGGCGTCGTGCTGTTCCTCGTGCCGTTCGGTCGACTCGCCGCTCGCGTTCCGCCGCGTTGGCTCACCACGGCCCTCGCGCTTTTTTTCGTCAGCAACCTCGTCCTGTTTCGGGTGCTCTATCCGGGAGGCCCGGCGTTCGGAATCCTGTTTTACGCCTGGCACGATCTCTTTGCCGCGGTTCTCGTATCGCAATTCTTTCTCAGCACGCAAGGCTTACTCAGCGGTCGGACCGCCAAGACTGCATACCCAGTCATCATCGCCGGCGGATCGATCGGTGCATCGCTCGGCGGTGTGATCACCGGCTTCCTCGTCACATCGCTGGGCGTCCCAAGCCTGCTCCTCGTCGGAGCGGCGCTCACGAGTGCGTTCGCGCTGGCGCTCCCCATGGTCATTCCGGCACAGCCGCATGACGACGCGTCCGCGACTGGTCGTCGTGCACCGGAGCCCCGGGCGGGATGGCGCACGATCTTCGCGGACCGTCAGCTCCGCTTCATCGCCGCGAGCGTGGTGCTGACCGTCCTGGTGAAGCAGCTCGTGGACTATCAGTTCAACCGGGGAACCGCCGCGGCGTTGGTGGACCCTGAACGCATCAGTGCATTCCAGGGCAAGTTCAACGCGGCCACGCAATGGTTGCCGCTGGTGGCCTCGGCGATTCTGCAGCCGCTGCTCACGCGCTGGGGCGTCGGCGCGGCGTTGTTCATGCTGCCGGCCGCGATGCTCGCGACGAACGTCGTCGTCGCGCTGTGGGGCGGGCTGGCCGCGGTCGCGACGGCAAAGGCCACACAGTCGACGCTGCAGAATTCGGCGGAACGCACCGGCCGTGAGATCGTGTACATGCCCGTCCCTCCGGCGATCAAGGCGCGCGCGAAGCCCATCATCGACGTCGGCGTGGACAGCCTGGCGAAGGCGTTGTCGGCCGGCGCGATTTTCCTGATTCTCGCGGTGGCCCGTCCGTCCGCGCTCGGGTGGACCGCGGCCGCCTTGTCGGTTGGCTGGCTCGCGCTGGCGTGGGCACTGCGGCGTGGCTACGTCCGGTCTCTGGCCCATGCCATCGCGACGCGGGACACAACACTGGACGTCTTGCTCGCCGAGCTCCGGGGGGGACTCTCGGGTAGCGAGCCGGATCAGGCGGCATTTGCGCTCGATCTCCTGGCACGTCGCGATGCGGGAGCGACGCCCGCGGTCGATCCTGATCGGATTCCCGACCTCGCCGCGGCGCTGGCTGACCAGGCCACGAGCGACTCGGCGCGCCGCTCCGCGGCCCGCGCGCTGGGACGCATCGCCGATGCGCGCGCGCTGAATGCCCTGCTCGCGTGCGTCGCCGCCCCGGAGCACAACCCGCGCGTGCGCGGTGGCGCGCTCAGCGCCCTCACGCGACTGCACCGCCGAGCGCCGCAGATCCCCATTGGCACGAGCGAGGCGGCCGCGGCGCTCGACCACGATCTCGACGCCGCGGCGCGCTATCGTACCGCGGGTGCGGCCCTGCCTGGCGGCGCCCTGCTCCGGCGCGCCGTCGAGGATGCGTGGCAGCGCCGGCGCGAGAACGTGTTTCGGGATCTCGCGTTGCTGTATCCGCCGCCGGTGATGGACGGTTGTTACCGGGCGCTCGTGAGTGAGACGACGCAGCGCCAGGAGGCGGCGCGCGATCTCCTGGACGAGGGCCTGCCGCGCAGTCTCTCCGAGCGGCTCGAACCCGTTCTCGAGAACCCGTCCTCGCAAGATTCCCCGACACCGCGGGCGCGGAACGATGCGACCGCACAGGCGATCGCCGCATTGACGACGGACGCGGACCCCTGGGTCCGGCGCTGCGCCACCGCGGCCGATCGCGAACCCCACAACATCCCGAGCGACCACATGGACGACATCGATAAGGTCTTCCTGCTGCAGCGCGTCGACGTGTTCCGCGAGGCCCGCAGCGATCACTTGGCGCTGCTGGCGGGCATTGCCGAAGAAACAGACGTCGCTGCCGGTACCGTGCTCGTGCGGGAGGACGCGGTGCCCAACGCCGTGCACGTCGTGGCGCGAGGAGAAGTCTCACTGGCGATGCCCGGGATGCCACCGCTGATCGCGAAGAGCGGTGATGGGTTCGGCGCGCTCGGTCTGATCGGCGAACGGCCCGCGATGTTCACGGCAACGGTGACCGGTCCCGCCACCTTGCTCAGGATCTCGCGCTCGGATCTGCTCGACTTGCTGGTCGACTCCCCGGAACTCGCCGTCGCCCTGCTCCGCGGCATGGCGCATCGCGTGGACACGCTGCTCGCGCGCGCGCCGGCGCATTCACTACTGGAGGTCTGATGGCAGCGCTCCCCCGATATGTGGTCGTGGTCGCGCTCACGCTTGCTCCCGGACTACTCGCCGCTCAGGACGGGCTGATCACGGCACCCGTGCCGGTGATCGAAGCACGACTGCGCGGTCAACCGTTCGATGTGGTACAGCAGGCGGGCTCGAGATTCGAAGGCGATCGGACCAGCCATGGGCTGCTGCATTTCGCCGACTCGAGCTACATGGACGTGAAGCTCGCGAAGGCGCCGCAGGGCGGCGCGGCCTTCAACAACGAGCCCCGGTACGAGATCGCCGCGTATGCACTCCAGAAGCTTTTTCTCAATGAGCCGGACTATGTCGTCCCGCCGACGGTCGCACGCATGGTGTCCGTGGACGATTACCACAAGATCAGCGCGACCCCGACCGAGCCGACCTTCACGGACGCGTCGTCGGTGCTCCTGATTCTGCAGTACTGGACGCTCGACGTTACCTCCAAGGGCGTCTTCGATACGAAGCGCGCGGCGCGCGATACCGCTTACGCCCGTCATCTCGGCGATCTCAACGTCTTCACGTACCTGGTCCGGCAACGCGACGCCAATGCCGGCAACATCCTGATCTCGTCGGATACGCTCCACCCGCGAATGTTCTCGGTCGACAACGGCGTGACATTTGACAGTCCCGCGAGCAACCGCGGGACGGAGTGGAGCTCGATGCGCGTCAAACGGATCGGCAGAGCCACCGCGACGCGACTGGAGCGGCTTCGGTCCGAGGACCTGACCCACGCGCTGGGTGTGATGGCGCAATTCGAACGGCGGGCGGGGCAATACGTCGTGGTCGAGCCTACCGCCAATCTCGATCCGTCTCGGGGTGTGCGTCGCAAAGGCGATGTGCTCCAGCTCGGCCTCACGGAGCCGGAGATCGATGGCGTGCGGCGGCGGCTCGAGTGGCTCGTGGGGCGCCTGCGCGATGGCCGCCTGACCACGTTTTAGGCCGGGTTGTCCCAAAGGCCAATTTTCTTGCGCCAGAACGACTTGTAACGACAGCGTATGCGTCGTTCACTGGCGTGGGGGCTGGCGACCGCCCTGGCGGTCGCCGTCGTGCTGAGCTGCGGCACGGGCTCAGGGTTGATCGGCATCAGCACCAGCGGCGGCGGCGGCAACGACAGCACGTCGCTGCAGGTGACCGTGCACATCCAAAACTTCGCGTTCAATCCGACGGTGGTGAATCTGAGCCGCGGCGGCGTGGTGATCTGGGTGTGGCCCACCGATACGGTCTTGCACAATGTGACGTTCTCCGATCCCGCCCTCAGCAGCCCCACACAGGCGATTGGCACACACACGGTGGTCTTCACGGATCAGGGGACGTTCAACTACCGCTGCACCCTCCACTCGGGGATGAACGGCAGCATTGTCGTGCGGTAGGGCTTTGCCGTAGGGGTCGGCTTCCCCAAAGTGCCATTCTGCCCTCCCAGCATTTCCAGCAGCTTCCCCAAAGCCTGAAGACCCGCACTTTTACTGGAGGCTTGTCACTGTGATTCGACAACTCAGCGTAGCAGCACTCTTCGCGGCCGCAGCCTGCGCCACCGGCCCCGACATCTCGAGCCAGCGCGACGCCAACGTTCCACTTCCCGCTTCGCCGACCTGGGCATGGGGAAAACGGGACACGATACACGCCTACGAGCTGGACCCGGCTGTCGCGCAGAACTCGATTCTGCATTCGCGCATTCAGCAGTCGATCGAGAAGAATCTGACGGCCAGAGGCTGGCGGAAGGTGGACGATCCGAACTCGGCGTCCGAGATCGTGACCTACCACGTGGGTATCAAGCGGTCGACCGAGCTGCAGTCAACGTCAACCTCCACGGGGTCGGGAATGTACGGCGGCTACGGTTGGGGCGTCTACGGCGCACCGACGTATACCAGCACCAACGTGCGGCCGATCGAATACAAGACGGGCGGCCTGCTGGTCTTCGTGCGTGACCGCGCTTCGAACAACGTGGCGTGGCAGGGCCTGTACAAGAAAGAAGTCAACGACGTAGACCGCAGCACGCCCGAGAGCATCCAGCGCGCGGTCGATGCGCTGCTCTCCGAGCTGAAGTGAAAACCTGATTCTGCGACCCACCACCGGACGCGTGCGGCATCCGGTGGTGGGTGGTGGTCTGCTGAACCCCTCAGAACGTCCAGCCGACATTGAACGTGACGCCGTAGTCGTTCTTCGCGGCGGTCGCCGATGGTGGACGGCTGTCGAACTTGTCGAACATCGTGATCCCCATCATGAAGTCCTTGATGAACTCGTGCGAGAGGTTCACCTCGAGATCGCCCCGGACGCGCCCGAAGTCCGTCAGGTTGGGATAGAGCGACAGCGTCGCCTGCAAGTCTGACTGCGGCGTATCGAGCCGAAAGTACTCCCCCACGACAGTCACCAGCAGCTCGAGATTCGACGTCACCGTGCTCGCGGTGAAGCGTTCGTTGGTGTAGACCAATCCGCTACCCACCAGCACGTCCGAGCGCGGGGTCTTGATCAGGAATCTGCCGCCCCCGCCCGTGAGCAGAGCGCGAAGATCCAAGTCGAGCTCCTGGTTCTGTTCGAGCTGTCCACTGCCGAGCAACAACCAGCGGTGCGCCAGGAAACGTTGCTGCTGCAACGCCAGGGAGCTGCGACTGGTGGCGCTGGACGCCTCCTCATCCTGGAAATACGCGTTCGCTTCCAGCTGCGTCAGCCATTGCCGAGTCCGGTAATCCGCTGCGAAATCGGTGCTCAAGTTCCACAGTCGATTCGCGCGTTGGTATGTGAACCCGATCGAGAGATGGCCGTCCACGCGCGACAGAAAGCTCCGGCCGATGGGATTGATGCGGACGATGTCGCTGGCGCGCAGCGTGTCGCTGAACGTGCTGACCGCAACGACAACCTGGTTTTCCTGGGACCCGGCCAGCAGCTGGCCGTAATAGATGTTGCCGGACCCCACTTCGACCTCGAAGTACCGGTAGCTGATGATGCGCCGGATCTTGTCCCACTTGATCGCCAGCATGCCCATGTCGTCGGTCTTATACGACAGGGCACCTCGATCGACGTACGTGATTTCGCCGACGATGCGGTCGCCGTTGCGCAGGACGACCGTGTCGGCCTTCTGCGCGCTCGAGGACGGCGGGACAGCCAGCGCAGCGAGGGCGACGGCCAGGGCAGCGAGCGTCGCGCGCACGGCGGCGCAATCTCATCGCGCCGCCGTGCACCGATATCAGACGAAGGGGCAGCCCCCCCAAGCCCCCCACCTAGGGGCAATGGTCACGCCGCCTTGGTGGTGTTGCATCAAGCGGTATGAAGACCACATACGCCTGTCTCTGCCTGGCACTGGCCGCGCCGGCGGCGCTTGCCGCCCAAGCCGTCAGCGTGCCGCCGAATCTCATCCTGCCGAATTATGACCGCGTGCCCGTCGGCCAGCGTGAAGGGATCGAGGCCGGCGCGTACCTCGCGCGCACGAACGACGCGGCGGCGAACTGGTACAATCCGGCCGGCCTGGGAAAGAGCCTCAAGACCTCGTTGAACGCCAGCGCGACCGCCTACGAGGGCACGAGCCTCTCGCTCGAAGGACTCGGCACGAGTGCGGGCCGTTCCCGCATCAGCAGCATCGGCACACTGCTGGGCGTCGTCATCGGCAACGACGTGTTGCACTCCAACAAGGTGCGATTGGGCTTCTCGATCACCAGTCCCATCGTGTGGCAGCCCAGCGGGCTCGATCTGGCGGCATCGCTGCAGGGAGGCCAGGAGCTCCTCGGGTACGCGACCAACGTCAACCTCGCCGTCATGATCCCCAACCTGGCGGTCTCCTTTACACCGGGCGGTGTCGAAAGCGGGCGCCTGCGCCTGGGCGCCGGAGTGGGCGTCGCCATCACGTCGATATTGCAATCGCAGGACATCTCGGACCGTGTCACCACTCCGACCGATGCCACCGTGGCGCTGCGCAGCTTCTCCGCCGATGGCGAGACCTGGGGTTTGCGCTTGTCGGCCGGTGCGCAATGGGATCTCACGCCCCGAGTCACGCTCGGGGCCATGGTCGTCGCGCCAACGGCGCGGCTGCTCGGCAGCAGCCTCTTCAAGTCGCACAGCTCGCGCTGGTCGGCGGACAGCCTGAGCGATTTCATCTTCGCGGACGAGAATGTGACGATGGACTACAAGCTGCCGCTCGAGCTGGCAGGCGGCGGCTCATTCCAGTTCGCCCGGGGAGCAGAGATCGAGATCGACGTCCGTTACCATGCGGCCATCGATCCCTACGTCATGTACGCGAGCGCGGTGGCCGGACGGCTGACGGTGCAGGATAGCGGCGGCGCCCCGGTCACCACGACGCCCCCGTTCGATACGACGATGAACAGCGCTCGCGCCGTCACGAACGTCGCCGTGGGCGCCAATTATCCGCTGTCGGCCAAGTTCCGCGTCCACGCCGGGTACTCGACAGATGGCTCACCGGTCGGCGATCAGTCGCAATCGTTGTTTCGGCAAGTGAACTTGTCGCGCTTCACCGCCGGCGTCTCGCTCGCCGGCTCGCGGCTGTCCGGCTCGCTCGGCTTCGGCTACTCGTTCGGAACCGGCACGCGCCAGTCGCTCGGGAACACCGCGGGCGGCCAACAGACGGAGACGCGACTCTCCGTCAAGACGGCGAACCTGCTGTTTGCGTTGTCCTATGGGGTCGGACTGTAAGGCCTGACGTCAGTCGATCGTCGACCAGCGCGGAATGGCGGTGGAGATGAACAGGCGGGCCTGCGGGACCTTGATCGAGGTGACCGGTCCAACCGCGGGATCGCTGGGCGTGCTCTGGCGATACGCGTAGTCGTAGCGGGCGCCGATTCCAAAGCGCGAGCTCACGTACCAACGCGCGTCGAGCGAGCCCTGCGCCAGGTAGTGATCGTAATCCGTACCGTTCAGCGTGTGGATCCATGTTCCACCGTAGGCCCCGGTGAACAAGACCTTGCCCGGCTTGCCGATCGTCGCCTGCAGCCCGGCGCCGAGCCCGGGACCGAAATCGTAGTTGCGTCCCTCGCCGCTGATCTCGTAGAAGTCCGACCGCACGGCGCCGATTGCCACGCCGCGAAGGTACTCCTCGGTGAGTAGCCGCCATCCCGAACCGAGAATGAACGAGGAATTGATCCCGCCCGTGAAGCTCTGCCCGCCGTACTCGTAGACCACCGCATTGAATGCGGTGTCGGCGGTGGGGAAGAAGTAGTAGTCGTATTGCAAGCGCGCGGCGAGGATGTGGAGCGCCTTTTCACCGCTGTGGAGCACCTTGCCGCCCAGGTTGCCGCGGGCCGAAAGAATATTGAGCTTCTGGCGGTCCGTGCCGAGGCCCAGCTCGCCGGTGAGGCTGAAGGTCGAGAACGGTTTCCCGACCAGATCGAGCGTCGGCCGGCCGTAGATCAACCGGAACGTGACCGCGAGATCGCGCAGCGGATCGCTGAGCACGTCGAACGAGTTGCCTTTGGATCCGATGAACCGACTCCCGACGTCGAGCGAGGCCTGCGCCCAGGCCGGACGCCACTCGGGCGGATTGTCGTGGACATCGTTGACCCGGCCGTCCAACAGGCGATTGAATCCGTTCCACGGGCTCAACGCAAAGCCGCCGATTTCCCGCCAGGTGCGCTCGCTGCCCCGCGCCCGATTGTCCAACGTGAGGTTGGACAGGCGCCAGAACATCTCGCCCAGGGTGATGCCTCCGAGCGCGGTGTTGATCATGTCGTTGGGTGCCGGCGGATGCGTTTCGCCGCAGCACTCCCAGCCGTAAGAGCCGACGATCGCGCCGATCGAGGAACTCCAGAAGTTGTAGCCGTTGGAGCGAAATGAGTTGAAGTAGTAGTTGCCGTGCATCGGGTGGGCGAACTGGTTCGTCTGAAAATTGTTGTCGTCCCACACCCAGTCGCCCGTGATGTTGTCCCACCACGACTTCGGGGTCACCTTCGCGAACTCGGCGTCGCGGATGTAGTAGTTCACCGCCCACGGGATCCACCAGTCGACGAACAGCTCGGCGCTGGCCCGCCAAAAACGCTTGGGCCGCGGCTCACAGTCGGGACAGCTCGGCGACTGCTTCGGCGCTTGCGGGAGTCGCTGAGCGGCGGCGTTCGTGGCGATCAGCGACAGGACGAGCAGGTATGCTGCGCAGTGGAGGCGACGCATGGTGGGCAACGTTGTAATTCGCCTTCCCGGCCTGATATGCGACCTTCGGGTCATCCGAATGCCGTCTCGATTAGACCAAAGTCCAATGCGTCGGCCCGGCGCCGGCCGTACGCTTGGGTATGAAGCGCTACCTCACCGTTTTGACTCTGGTTGCGCTCGCCGGTGTGGGCACCGCGCGTGCGCAGACGCCGCCTCCCCAAGCCAAGCCTGATTCAGCCGCACGTGCTCTGGATCCGAGTCCGTTGCTGCAGGCCCTGCTCAAGGACATCACACTGACGGCGCACCAGCAGCACGCCGTGGACTCCATACGGGTGACGTACATGAGCCGCCTGCCTCCAACGGCGCTGACGGCTCCCGACTCGGCAACCCTTGAAACGACCCGCGGCCTGTTGACGCAAGCGCTCGAGGCGGTTCGGGGGGTTCTGGACGTGCATCAGAAGAACGTGTGGGACCACAACGTGGCAAACGAAATGTCGGCACGCATGCGGGTCGGACCATAAACGCAATCAACTGTAGTCGCTGAAGGAGATACCATGCGGATCATCGTCACACTCGCCGGTCTTTCGCTGATCGCCTCTTCCGCGGTCGCACAACAGCCAACGGCCCAACCCGCCGGCGCTCCGGTTTCGCCCGCGAGCCAGTTCGGACTGATCGTATTCCCGAGCGACAACCAGACGAAGGACCAGCAGCTGCTGGATGAGCAGCAGTGCTACGGCTGGGCGAAAGAGAATACGGGGATCGATCCCGCGACGGTGAAAGCGAATACCGATTCCGCGGCGAGGGCAGCGCAGGCGAAGACCGATTCGGCGACGAAAGGTGCTGCCGTCGGTGGCGCGGCCAGGGGAGCGGTTGGCGGTGCAGCGATTGGCGCGATCGCCGGCGACGCCGGCACGGGAGCGGCGATCGGCGCCGCGGCGGGCGCGGTCGGTGGTCGCCGAGCACGCAAGCAGGCCTCCGCCCAGGCAGCGCAGGCTGGCGCGGCCCAGAGCCAGCAGCAAGTGGCGCAGAAGATCGACACCTTCAAGAAGGGGATGACCGCCTGCCTGGAGGGCCGAAAGTACTCGGTGAAGTAGCTAGAAGACTTTGTCCTGCAGAACGACGCGAATCAGCAGGGCGGTGAGCACACCCTTCCCCGAGACGAGGGTGGCGCCGCCATTCGTTCCCTTCGCTTGAATGCGCACCCAGAGCACATTCTGCTTGAACAAGCTGTCCACGATGCCGCTCAGGTCTCCCGTTATCGCCACGGCCACGGTATCCGGACCGCTCACGGCAGTCGAGGGAATACTCAGAGCGGCCGGCGCCGTGTAGGTGCCGGCTGAGTCAGCGGCGAAGTACAGCGAAAAACCGATCGAGCCCGTTCCACCGGCGTTCAGCAGGTCCGCGTTGCCAGTCGTGATCTTGACGGAATCCACGCTCGAGCTGCCGAAGCCGGGTGGCAGACTGACTTTCAGCACCGTCGAAGCGCTGTCGGATGTCGCGGGCGGAATGAAGTACTGAATTGTGTCCTTCCCCGTTCCCGCCATGTAGCTGTAGACGTCCACGTTGAATATCGCTTTCCCCTGGCCGCACGCGGCGACGCACACGAGCAAAGCGGCAGCACATGCCTTCATAGATTCCTCTTTAGTAAATCGAGATCGACGTCGCCATCGTCATGGCGCGCTTCTCGGACAATGAGGGACTGTGCGTCCAGAACCCGACGTCGAGTCCCAGGCCGCCGAACCGGAGTCCGCCGCCGAACCCGAACTGCATATGCTTGCGTTGATCGCGGGACACGCCGCCGCGAATGGCGAACACCGTGTAGCGCTGCTCGACACCGACGTGGATCACGGTGCCGCGTCCGGAATTGACGACGTCGCCACCGACCGTCGTGCCGGTGCCCATCCGGATCGCCGAGTTCGCGACGTAGGTGATCGGCAACTTCGTTCTCGTCGGCACGTGATTGGCCACGAGCTCGGTGCTGAGGGAGTCGCCCGCCGAGAAGTAGCGGAAGCGCTGCACCTTCGTATCCGACCAGCTCAGGGTCGCGCCAATGTCGTTGACCCCGAAGCCCACTTCGAACGGACCGGAAATCCAGGCGACCCCGACGTCGCCGCCGAAGCCGGTCGCGAACGCCTTGTTCGACGTCCACACCGTGTCGTCGAGCAAGGGAGTCGGCGCGGTGCCGAACACGGGCGTACCGGTCACGAATCCTGCCGGTCCCTGCCCACGCGCATAGCCCGCGCCGAGGTAATAGTGAGCGGCGCCGCCGAGGTAAACGCCGTCATCCGACGAATCCGCTCCGCCGGCGCCGTGCGTGAGCCTGCCGGAATAACTGAGCGTCGGCGCGATGCCGCTCTGCCCGAGTGCATCGGCGCGCACGGAATAGACCGAGTTCGCGCGTACCGAGTCCGCTTCCTTCAGCACGCGGCGCAGCGAATCGTCCAACGTCATGCCGATGTCGTAATTCAGGAACCACATCACGCCGGCATGGAAGCCCGCGAATCCAGGGCCGGGGATGTCGAGCACGCGACTCGTGCTGCCCAACCCGAACTCCTGCTCGGGAATGAGCACCTGCGCCTGGCCGAGGTCCATGACGAACGCGTTCTTCCCGATCGTGAACTCGACGTCGTTCGTGGGGGCCGGCGGTTTCTTCAAATCGTAAAAAATCGGCGGGCTCGTAATCAGGTTCATCAACGCGATGGGGTTGAAGCCCGCCGAGTCGGGATTGAACATCGGGTCGTACCGCAACCGGCCGAGGGGATGCTGCTGCAGGAAGTCGACGAGGCCGAGGGGGATCGGAATCGAGATCTTGGGCGCGCCGTTCAGGCCGCTCCGCTTCTTGACCGCGCGATAGGCGGGGTTGAAGCGACTGACACTGCCGTCGCGACCCAGCGAGACCCCACCCATGCCGAAGCGCCGCGCATCAAATGAAAACTGCGCGTGCGCCGCTCGGACCGGCGCGAGGACGAGCAAGACCAGCGCAAACGCGACGACTCCGATACGCACGGGGCACCTCGGACAAGGGAAAAGCCGACACAACTTTGCACATTGTGTTCGTTTTTTCCATTATGAGGTGTGAGGAAGGTCACCCGGGCGCTCCTTTAAGGTGCTGTTTGGAGCGTCAGAGTGACCCGTGTCCCTTTGCCGGCCTCGCTTTCCAGCGTGATCGCACCGCCCCAGCTCTCCACCAGCCGCCGCGCAATGGCCAGCCCCAGGCCCGCACCGCTCGAGGTTGTCGAAAAGGTCGGTTCAAACACGCGCGGCAGGACGTCCGCCGGGATACCGCGGCCGTCGTCCACGACCGTCAACTGACGTCCCGTCGGCGCCACCTGGACAGTCACGCCCTTCGCGTCGGCGTTGCGCGCATTCTCCAGCAGGTTCACGAGCACTTCCTTGACCTCGTCCTTGCGCGCGAGCGCCGGCGGGGGCGTGCCGTTGCTCGCGCGCACCTCGAACCGCGTGGCAGAGCCGAACTCGTAGAGCTGCACGACTTCGCGCGCGATCGCGGCGAGATCCACCGGCTCGAGCGGAACCTGTTCGGCCGCCGACGGCGCGCCGAACCGGGAAAACGCGCGCGCGATTCCGTCGAGCCGGTCGATCTCGGCGAGAATGCGCTCGGACGTCTCGGTGAGTGTCGCTTCAAAACTCGACGACTGGCCTTTGACGCCCCCCCCGCGGATGCGCTGCAGGTGCTGGATACCGAGGCGAATCGGCGTGAGCGGATTCTTGATCTCGTGCGCGACCTGGCGCGCCATCTCGCCCCACGCGAGCACGCGCGCCGCGCGCGCGAGTGCCGTCGCGTCGTCGAGGGCGATGACGCAGCCGTCCGGGGCCGCGCCGAGCAACGCGAGCTGGACGCGAATTTGCCGGCCGCCGATTTCGAACTCGAGCTCCTTGATGACGTCGCGATTGTCCGCGATGAACGCCGCGACGGCCTGCCACACGGGCGCCCACCCGTCCGCGGTCGTCTGCGGCAGCACGTTGCCCGGCGCCAGCCGGTCGCCGCCGCCCAGCACGAGCTCCGACGCCCGTGGGTTGGCCATCGTGACCCGCAGCCCGTCGTCGACGGCGATCACCCCCGTCGCGACGTTGGCGAGCACGCGCGCGGTTCGGAGACGCGCTTCCTCGATCGCGGCCTGACTGCGCCGGACATCGGTGACCATCCGGTCGAATGCGCTCATCACCGGTTCGAACTCGCGCGGCGCGCCCGGCGGGAACGCCGGCGGCACATTCCCCCGCCCCACCGCGATCGCGGCGTCACGCAAGGCGGCCACCGGTTTGGCCAGCCGCCGCGCCGCGAGCCCCGCGAGATACACCGCGGCGATCAAGCCCACGAGCGTGCCCAGCACGAGCGCCAGGACCAAGTCCTCCTGTTGCCGGCGCACGAGCTCGTCATCGAGCAGTTGTGGGGCCGCGAGCACTGCCTGCTCGCCCGGCGGACCCGGTGCAACGACGAGATACCCGATCCGCGTCGAGCGGCCCGCCGTCCGGGCGTCCAACGTCACTTCGAGCTCATCCTCCAGCGTGGCGCGAAATGCGGCCGGCGTGAGGAACGGGTCGACCAGCCCGAGCTCCGCCATGACCGGAGAGCTCGTCGCGACCAGAAGACCACCGCGATACAGCCACAACTCCGCATCGAGATTGCGCCCGAGCTCCGAGAGTGAGCGTCCGATGGTCTCCTGCCGCTCCTGCGCCACGTTCAAGGCGCCGGACGCGGCATCGCGCAGCGTCTGGCGAATGAGGAGATCGCCGGAACGACGCGCGTCGTCGGAGAGCCGCGCAAAGCTCCATGCGGCGAACGCAAGAACAGGCAGAACAAAGAACGTGATGAGCACCGACGTGAGCTGCGCGCGATAACTCGCACGCCACGTGGTAATGAGCACGGGCACGCGGGCCCGCCCGCCTTCGGCGACCACGAATCCGAACAACCAGATTCCGCCGAGCAGGATCACGTCGAGTCCGACGACCAGAATGCCGCGGACCAACAAGCCCCACGGCCCGCCGAGGGATACGCGCAGATGGACGTGATGGACCCCGTCGGGTGCTTCGATTTGGCGCTCGCCCCGTGCGGTCCAGCCCTCCCGCCGCCAGTCGACGGTGTTTCGGACCGTCGTGGTTTGCACGGGCAAGGACAGCGAGATCGTGTATGGCGGCTCGACGCCGGCGTCACCGCGGAGGAAGCGTGCGATGCGGTTGGGCGGCAAGAGTCTCGTGCGCGGACCCACGCCGACGGTCAACACCGTGCCGTTGGCGAGCGGCGCGACCAGGATATAATGAACGCCCGGAATCGCTTCGTGCCGTTCGATACAGGGACTCGCCGGCGCATTCCGCGCGAGCGTCGCGAGAAAACCCGGCCGTAAGTCCAGCTGCGCCAGCTGCAGCTCGGCGAGGAGCGGCGCGTTGGGCCGCGCGCCCCAGAGCTCGAGCATGGCGGGATAATCCTGCGCGCCAAGCGCGGATCCCACCCAGAGCGCGTACAGGTCGCCGGCGGTGCGCAGCGGCTGCTGACCGGGCGCCGAGACCTGGTCGCTCAGTCGCTCGAGCAACGCGACCGCAACCGGATCGCCTTCGTGACCGAGCCGTTGCGCGTCGCGCGTGGCGAGTGAGAGCCGTCCTTCGATGTCGGCGCCCCACGTCAACAATGCGGCCGCCGTACCCGCGACCACCGCCATGCCCGCGAGCGCAAAGCGCCGCGGCACGGGCATGATGGCGCCGATGAGCGCCGGGAGCCAGAGGAACGTGTACCACTCCGGCCAGGCCCCGTGCGGGTTCCAGAGCCAGAGACCGCCGATCGCCGCGACGGCGCCCCAGGCACACGCGCCGACCAGCGCGGGCGTCGTGCGTTGCGGCTCCGAGGACCCCCGCACCAGTGCGGCCGCCAAGAGAATGAAAGCCATCGCCGTGACGGCGAGGGCTGCTTGCCACGACAACCACAAGACCAGGCTGACCCCGCCCGCGGGCGGGGCGATACCGCGGCCGAAGTACCGCACGATGTAAGGCGCCGCGATGATCAGCAGCACCGCGCCCGCCGTGCCCCACCACGTGCGACGCACGCCGCGACGCCAGAGCGAGCCGGCGGCAACCAGCACCAATGTGCCGATGACGAGCAGGGAGCCGGCCGACGTCCCCCACAACCCCAGGACGGGACGATAGAAGGTCGCCGGCGAGAAGAGCGCCGCAGGCCCCACCGGTGCGCGCAGCAATGCCCACCCCGCGACCAGAAGTACACCCCAGCGCCATCTCCCCGCGGACGCCGTCGCGAGGAGCACACCAAGGAGCAGGGCGAGCGCGAGCCGGACAAGCCGCGCGGTGTCGGCGAGCGCCGCGAGTTTCGCGTCTCCTTGCGATGGCGGGATCATTTGTGCGGAGAACAGCGTGTCGCCCGGCGCGCAGGGCTGTCCGGACGGCGTGCGGGGATTACAAAACTCGAAGACACTCGAATCGCGCGGACCTCCGCCGGGTGGGAATAGCTGCATTGAAACGCCATGCGCGCGCGCGAACAATGCCGCAACGCTGCGATCGCGATCCGTGATTGCCGGCGTCGCCGCCAGCAGCACGCTGCCCACCGAGGTGGCGGCTTGTGTCTGGCGCCGTGCCTCCAGCACGGCGTAGAATGGAGTCATGACCGTTTGGAGCTCGGTCGTATCCTGTGCCGCGGGCAGCACGCGGTGGCGTCCCGCCCACGCCAGCACATCCTCGTCCTCGTTTCCATTGAGCACTGCGGCGCCGCGCTCGAACGACCCTCCGACCCTCGCGGGCACCGTGCTCGCCAATTGGTCGAACAACGTCTCGCGCGGCAGCGCTGCCGCCGTCGCACCGCGTTCCGCGAGGCGCCGCGCCTCAGCGATCGCCTCGCCCAGCGCGGTCTGCAGTGAACGCGAGGCGCCGGTGACCCGTTGTTCGCGCAGCGCCGGCCAGCAGCACTCGATCCGCCACACGCGCAGCGCGCCGCCCCCGAGCACCACACCGAGCAGCAGGCTCGCAAGTCCCGCGGCGACGCTCAGCGTATGGCGAGGACCAGGCGGCCGCAGCGCAAGCGCGACCGCCGCAACGCCGGCCAACCCTGCGAGCACCGCCCAGACGCCCGCATCGCCCCGCAGCCACTCGGCGGCGGCGAGGCTGGCGAGGCAGCCGGCGACTACAACGTGAGCTTGCCGCTGCATCTGAGCGTTCTCACCCCCGATGCCGTGCGCGCCGCGCTCGCGCGCGACTCACGGCTGCTGGTACCCGTTGGCACCTGCGAGCAGCATGGACCACACCTCCCGCTCGGCTGCGACACGCTCATCGTCGAGCGTCTCGCCGACGACTTGTCGGGAGGCTTCGGCATCCTGCGCGCCCCTACGGTATCGTATGGCGTGAACACCGCCACCAAGCGTCCCTTCCCGGGCAATGCGACGGTGCGCCGGAAGACTCTGCACCGCTGGATGAACGACCTGCTCGGCTCCTGGGAGCAGTGTGGCGTGGACACTTTCATTATTCTTACCGCCCACGGACATGATCCCCATCAAGAAGCCCTTTCCACACTGCGCACGCGGCGGGCTCGAGTATTCACCGTGGACATCTTTGCCCTCGACTTCACCGACTATCTCGAAGACCCGTCCGGACCGACCCATGGCGGCGAGCTCGATACGTCTCTCATGCTCCACCTCGCGCCCGAGCTGGTCCATATGGAGCTCGCCCAGGACTTTCTGCTCACCGAGCGCCAAGTGGCCCGGTTCCGGCGGCGCGGCGCCGGCTCGGTTCCGGCATTGTCGCCCGGTTCGCTCGGCCGACCCAGCCTCGCGTCTGCCGAAAAGGGGGCGCGCCTGTATAAGATGATTCATGACCGTATCGCCACGCGAGTTTTGGGGGCTCTAGCAGCGTGAACACTGGCCTCTTCCTCCTCTCGCTCCTTCAGGCTGCGGGCAGCCCACTCGACGAGGGGGTCTTCGTCGTCCGCGTCGACACGCAGGAGGTCGCGCGCGAGTCGTTTCGCCTGAGTCACGGCCGCCTCTCTCGCGGTGAAACGGGCTGGACACTGGCGACGACCATTCGCTACGACCGCGCCCGGCCGGTGATCGTGCTCGCGCCCATTCTGGAAGTGAACGGCGACACGATGCCGGTCATGTTGCAGTACGACGTCGCCGACCCGCGGCAACCGTCCCGGATCCTTGGCGAGCTGGGCCGCGGACGCTTTACAGTCCGCATGGTCGCTCGCGCCACTGAGCGCGCGCGCGAATTCTCCACCGGCGATAAGGCGGTCGTACTCGACGACTCTGTTTTCGCCCTCTACCTCTTCGCCGCGTGGCGCGCCGCCGCCGGTCCGACGCCGCTGACGGCAATCTTCCCACGCGCGCTGCGGCGCGACGCCGTCCAGGTGCAGGACCACGGCCAGGCATCGACGTCGCTCAACCGGGACCCCGCCCGGTTGCGTCATATCACGGTGGACGGTGGAGGACCTGAGACCGTGCACCTGTGGCTGGACGACAATGGGCGCCTGATGAAGCTCGAAATCCCCTCACGGCATCTCAATGTGGAGCGTCTGGCAGGCAACTGACATCGCTCGGCCTTGCCGCCCTCCCCCCCTCGACTAGGTTCTGTCGCAGGCCGAAACCGCTTCATGAACTCCCGCGTAGGGGGGTGCGCTTCGACCCCGACATATTTCTTCAAGGACGACCATGAGACAGGTGTTGATCGTGGCAGGCCTCTTGTTAGGTCACGCCACCATTGCCGTTGCGCAGCAACCAAC
Organism: Gemmatimonadota bacterium; assembly: GCA_003221035.1. Taxonomy (GTDB): domain Bacteria; phylum Gemmatimonadota; class Gemmatimonadetes; order Gemmatimonadales; family GWC2-71-9; genus 20CM-2-65-7. The sequence goes on along the minus strand of QHUB01000027.1, from coordinate 25,899 downwards.
TACCCAGGCCCCGCCCCACGCCGCCGCCCCCGCCGCCGCCGCCGCCGTCACCGCCAACTTGTCGCTGGCGGACGCGATTTCCGTTGCGCGCGCGAATAATCCGGCGTTCCGCGAGGTACAGAACAACCGGGGCCCGGCGGCATGGGGTGTCCGCAGTGCGTACTCCAGTCTCCTCATCCCGAACTTCGGCGTCTCCGGCGGCATGACGTACACGGGACCCGGCTCGCAGACGTTCCTGACTCAGAGCTTCTCGCAGTCGGTCTCCACGGTCTCTTCCTTTTATGATCTGTCGCTGAATTGGCAGCTTTCCGGCCAGACGCTGTCGCAGCCCGGGCTCGCCAAGGCGCAGTTGCGCGCGGCGGACGCCGACCTCGCCGGTGCGGAAAACATCCTGATTACGGGAGTGAAGGAGCAGTACATCACGGTGTTGCAGGCGGTCGCGACGGCCGACCTCGCGCGCCGCACGGTCGAACGCAACGACGAGTTTCTGAAGCTCGCGCAAGCGCGCTACGGCGTCGGCCAGGCCACGTTGATCGATGTGCGTCAGGCACAGGTGGCACGCGGCCAGGCCGAGGTCGCGCTGCTCCGGGCACAGACCGCGATCAGCGTCGAGAAGCTGCGGCTCTTCGAGCAGATGGGGGTGACCCCACCGCTGGACGTCCGCGAAGTGCAGCTCACCGATTCGTTTTCCGTGCAGCCGCCGACATGGCAGATGAACGATCTCCTGACGATGGCGGAGCAGCAGAATCCGTCGCTCAAGGCGTTGCGGGCGCGTGAAGGCGCGGCGGCCTGGGGCGTGCGCGCCGCTTCGTCGAGCTACGGCCCGGCGCTGTCGGTCTCGGCCGGCTGGTCCGGGTTCACGCAGCAGTTCACGAATGTCGATCCGATCATTTTTGCGCAGCAGGCGGCGTTCGCGAGTCAGTACACGGAGTGTCAGGACAACAACACGATCAGGACCAGCTCCGGCCTCGCACCCGAGGACTGCAGCGCGTTCATCTGGAGCTCACAGAACGAACAGGCGGTCCGGGACCGGAACTCCGTCTTCCCGTTCCAGTTCACGCAGCAGCCGTTCCAGGCCCGTCTGACGGTGTCCTGGCCGATCTTCAACAACTTCGCGCGCGAGCTCAATCTCTCGAACGCGCGCACGCAGCATAACGACCTCGAAGAACGCGTGCGGGCGCGCGGCCTCGCGGTGCAAACCGATGTGAGCCAGGCGTACCTGACGCTGCAGACCGCGTTCCAGACCGTGGCCCTGCAGGACACGAACCGTGTCGCGGCCCGGGAGCAGCTGCAGCTGGCCACCGAGCGCTACCGCGTCGGGTCCGGGACGTTCTTCGAGCTATTGGATGCGCAGATCGCCGCGTTGCGCGCCGAGCAGGACGCCGTCAACGCGACCTATGACTATCACAAGGCCCTGGCGGCGCTCGAAGCAGCCGTCGGCCGCAGCTTGCGTTAACCGAGAGGATCGAGCCGTCATGTCCAAGCGGAACAAAGTGCTGTTGGGGGGCGGAGGCGCCGTTCTCCTGATCATCCTGGTGATGGTGAGTGCCAGCGCGAAGCGCGAGAAAGGCATCGAGGTGCGCTTCGAAACCGTCGGCAAACGCGATCTCGTCGCGGCGGTGACTGCCAGCGGGAAGATCCAGCCCAAGAAGAAAGTCGACATCAGCGCCGACATTACGGGCCGCATCACGCGGATCGCGGTGCGCGAAGGCGACCTCGTACAAAAGGGCCAGTTCCTGCTGCAGATCGATCCCACGATCTATCAGGCGAACCTGCAGCGGGCTCAAGCCGCGATGTCGCAGGCTGAAGCCGGCGCGGTGCAGGCGCGGGCCACGCGCGATCAGTCGCAACGCGCGCTGCAGCGCACCAAAGAGTTGCGCGAGCAGAACCCAAACCTCGTCTCGCAGGAGCAGCTCGAGCAGGCCCAAACGGGATCCGACATCTCCGAGGCCAACCTGACGGCGTCGCAGCACCTCGTCGAGCAGTCGCGCGCGGGCTTGCGGGAAGCGCGCGATCAGCTCGCGAAGACGCATCTGCTCGCGCCGATGACGGGCCGGGTGACCCGGCTTGCCGTCGAAGAGGGCGAGGTCGCCGTGCCGGGCACGTTCTCCCGCGATGTCGGCCTGCTGCTGACGATCTCCGATCTCTCGGTCATTCAGACGAAGGTGCAGGTCGACGAAACCGACGTCGTCCGGCTGCACATGGGCGACTCGGTTGAAGTGACGATCGACGCGTTCCCCGACACGACGTTCGTCGGCCGGGTCACGAAGATTTCCAACAGCGCGATCCTGACCGCCGCGTCGCAGATCGGCGGGGCGCAGAGCGACCGCGCGGTGGACTACGAGGTCGAAATCACCCTGTCCAATCCGCCCACCGAGGTCCGGCCCGACCTTTCGGCGACGGCGCGCATCGTGACGGACACGCGGAAACAGGCCGTCGCAATTCCCATCATCGCGCTGACCGTGCGGGAGAACACGCCCGTCTCGACGGAGGAGAAGCCGTCCCGCGGCGCCGCCCAGGCCGCCACACCTGCTGCGGCCAGCGATACCAGTCGCCGCGGCGGAGCCAATAAGAAGGAAACGGAGGGCGTGTTCCTGGTTCACAACGGCGTCGCGACGTTCCATACGGTGAAGGTCGGCATTGCCGGCGAGGAGCATTTCGAGGTCGTCGAGGGCGTGCACCCGGGTGACACGATCGTCGCCGGCCCCTATCAGGCGATCCGTGACCTGAAGGAAGGCGCGCACGTGCGGCCGAGCCGCGAGTCGAACGACACGACGCGGGGGGGGCGCCGCTCGTGAGCAACGTCCAGCTCTTTCGCACGGGGGATACGCCGCTGCCCGACGTCATCATCCTGACGCACAAGCTGACGCGCGAGTACGACATGGGCTCGGAGCTCGTCCGCGCGCTGCGCGGCGTGAGCGTGCAGATCCAGCGGAACGAATACGTCGCCGTCATGGGACCGTCCGGATCCGGCAAATCCACGCTCATGAACTTGATCGGCTGCCTTGATACGCCGACGAGCGGCGAGTACTGGTTAAACGGTCAGAAAGTGAGCGACCTCGCGGACGACGAGCTCGCCCGGATCCGCAACAAGGAAATCGGCTTCGTGTTCCAGACGTTCAACCTGCTGCCGCGCGCCGACGCGCTGCACAACGTCGAGCTGCCGCTGATCTATGCCGGCATGTCGGCCAAGAGCCGCCGCGAGCGCGCGGTGCATGCGCTCGAGCGCGTGGGCCTCGGCAACCGCATGGACCACAAGCCGAACGAGCTGTCGGGCGGACAGCGTCAGCGTGTGGCGATTGCCCGGGCGCTGGTGAACGAGCCCAGCATCCTCCTGGCCGACGAGCCCACCGGCAACCTCGATTCGACGACGAGCACGGAGATCATGGGCGTGTTCGGGGAGCTCCACCGGCAGGGCCAGACGGTGGTCATGGTGACGCACGAACAGGACATCGCGGCGCACGCCGAACGCGTGATCACCCTGCGCGACGGCGTCGTCGCGACCGACCAGGCCCGGGCCGCGTAGCGTGCCGTTTTACGAAGCGATCAGGCTCGCGCTGCAGACGATCCGCTCTCAGAAGCTGAAGAGCGGTTTCTCGCTGCTGGGCGTATTCGTCGGCGTCGCGTCACTCATTGCCGCCTGGTCCATCGCCAACGGCGTGAACCGCTACATGACGGAGAAGTTCGCGCAGACGCTGTACGGCGTGAACACGTTTCAGCTCCGCCGGCAGCCCATGTTCAACGCCAATGTGCCGGACTCCGTGTGGCGCGCATGGCGCCGCCGCCCGCGCATTCGTTTCAGCGACGCCGAAGCGATCAGCGCCGGGCTGACCATTCCGGTGATCACCGCCTGGCAGTCGAGCGATCAGGTCTCCGTCACCTACGGCAACAAGGAAGCGCGGGACATCGAGCTCACCGCCGCGAGCGAGCGGTACTTCGACATCAAGAACCTGGGCATCGCCGTCGGGCGCCCGTTTACGGGCGAAGAGAACCGCTCCGGCGCGCCCGTAGCGGTGCTCGGCGAGGCCGTCGCCAAGCGCCTGTTCTCCGATCGCAACCCGCTCGGGAAGAGTGTGCGCATCGGCGGCGTGCCGTATCGCGTGATCGGCGTGGTGGAGCACCAGGGCAGCATCCTCGGATTCCCGCTCGACCGCTTTGTCGTCGTCCCCGCGCTGTCGCCGGCGCAGAACCTGGTGAATCCACCCGGGATTCTCGACGCCTTTCTCGTGAAGGCACGCTCGGACCTGGAGATGCGGGAGGCGATTTCGCAGGCCGAGGGCATCATGCGCAGCCGGCGCCATCTGCGGCCCAAGCAGGACAACAACTTCGTGCTGGATACGTCCGAAGGCGTGCAGCGCTTCTGGGCCGGGATCAGCCGCATCCTCGTCACCGTCATTCCGGGGATCGTCATCGTGTCGCTGGTGATCGGCGGCATTGTGATCATGAACATCATGCTGATGGCCGTCGCGGAGCGGACCCGCGAAATCGGCCTGCGGAAATCGCTCGGCGCGCGCCGCACCGACGTGCTTCGTCAATTCCTGGCCGAATCGACCGTGATCTCTCTGTTGGGCGCCGCGTTCGGCATCGGGGCCGGTATCGGCCTCACCATATTGATCAACGCCGTTTCCCCGCTGCCGGCGAGCGTCTCCCCCACCTCGGTCCTGATGGGCGTCATGCTGGGCGCCGGCGTAGGCATCGTGTTTGGCGTTTATCCCGCGAGCCGGGCCGCGCGGCTCGATCCCATCACCGCATTGCGACAGGAGTAGCGTATGACCGGACTGTTTGAAGGGGTCGGCATCGCCCTCACGTCGCTGCGCGCGCACAAGATGCGCGCGGCACTCACCATTCTGGGCGTCGCCATCGGCGTCACCGTCGTGATGGTCATCGGCGCGCTCATCAGCGGCTTCAACAAGGGCATCTCGGACATGCTGGCCTCGCTGGGCCCCAAGACGTTCTGGGTGGGCCGGTACTGGGGCGGACAGAACGACCAGGATCCGGAGGATCCCAACCCGTGGCGCCGCCGGCCGCCGATCACCGTCGAGGAGGCGAACCGCCTCGCGCTGCTCCCCACGATCGCCTTCGTGGTGGTCGACGAGTACACCTCGGCTGACATCGAATTCGAAGGGCATCGCCTGGCGGCGATCGGGATTCGGGGCCGCAACGCCGATTGGCCGAAGATCGAAGGTGGCAGCATCGAGCCGGGACGCTCGTTCACCTATCTCGAAGACGCGTCCAATGCCCACGTGGCGGTGGTCAACAGCAAGCTCGCCGAGAACCTGTTCGGCAATCGCGACCCGATGAATCGCCACATCAAGATCGGCGGCCTGCCGTACGACGTGATCGGGATCTACAATCCTCCGCCCCGCATGTTCGGGGACGGCGATCAGCCGGAAGTCATGATGCCGCACGGCACTTTCCAAAAGGACTTGAAGTACTGGCCGGGCTGGATGGACATGTTCGTGGTCCCGCAGGATTCCGTGACCACGGAGCGCGCGATCGACGATGTGACGATGGCGATGCGGACGATGCGCGGCTTGCGTCCCGGGCAGAAGAACAACTTCGACGCGGTCACGCAGGAGGTGTACGTCCAGGCCATCAACAGCTTCACCAAGGTGGCGCGCATGCTCATGATCGCGCTCTCGATGGTGGGCCTCACGGTGGGCGGCATCGGCGTCATCGCGATCATGATGATCTCGGTCACCGAGCGCACCCGTGAAATCGGCGTCCGCAAGGCCCTCGGCGCGCTGCGCCGGGAGATCATGTGGCAATTCCTGGTCGAGGCGGCCACGCTCACGCTCGTGGGCGGCTTGATCGGCATGCTCGTGGGCTGGGGCATCGCGCTCGTCCTGCACTCCTTCACCCCCGTGCCCGCGTACGTCCCGCTCGCGTCGGTGATCACCGCGCTCGTGGCCGCGGCGGTGACTGGATTGCTGTTCGGCATTTACCCGGCGAGCAAGGCTGCTCGTCTCGATCCGGTGGAAGCGTTGCGTTACGAGTAGACGGTGTCATTTCTCGACGCCGTCCGCCTCGCATTCCAGACGATCAGGGCCCAGAAGCTCAAAAGCGGCTTCTCGATCATCGGCGTCTTCATCGGCGTCATGTTTCTCATCGCCGTCGTGTCGGTCGTGGAAGGCATGAACCGCTACATGACCGACAAATTCGCCGGCACGATTTTGGGCGTGAACACCTTCCGGCTGCGCCAGTTTCCCGATGTCCAGATCGGCAATGTGACCGACTCCATGTGGCGCGTCTGGATGCGGCGTCCGCGCGTGACATACGAGGATGCGCAGGCGGTGATGCGCGGCGTGAGTGTGCCGGTGCTCGCGGCGTGGGAGTCGAACACGCGCAGTACGTTGACCGCAGGGCGTCTGACGGCGCGGGATGTGCAGGTCACCGCGGCAACCGAGCTCTACTTCGATATCCGCTCTCTCGTGATCGAGGAGGGGCGGGCCTTCACCGCGCAGGAGGTGCAGGCCGGCCTGCCCGTGCTCGTGCTCGGCCACGATCTCGCCGAGAAGCTGTTCGAACGACAGGATCCGATCGGACGCGAGGTGAAGATCTACGACATCCCGTATCGCGTCATCGGCGTCGTCGAGAAGCAAGGGACTCTGCTCGGCTTGTCGCTGGACAAGTTCGTCGTCGCGCCGGCGACCGCCCCGCTCCGCCGCTTCGTCAACCCACCGCGGGTCATCGACGCCGTCGCGATGAAGGCGAACTCGCAGGCGGAGATGCGCGAAGCGCTGTCGCAAGCGGAGGCGGTGATGCGCAGCCGGCGGCGTCTGCGCCCGCGGCAGGCGGACGACTTCGCGCTCGAGACGGCCGACGAAGTGCTGGATTTCTGGAGCAAGATCAGCCGGATCCTGTTTTACGCCCTGCCCGGCCTGGTCGCCATCTCGCTCGTCGTGGGCGGCATTGTGATCATGAACATCATGCTCATGGCCGTCGCCGAGCGCACGCGCGAAATCGGCATTCGCAAATCGCTGGGCGCGCGGCGCGGCGACATTCTCCGGCAATTCCTGGTCGAATCGGTCACGCTGGCGACCGTGGGTGCGGGCGCCGGTGTCGGGATCGGGATCGCGCTGGCGGCGCTGGTCGCGGCGGTGACGCCCCTGCCTGCCGCGGTCGCGCCCTGGTCCATTGTGGTCGGCGTGACGCTGGGCGCCGGCGTGGGCATCATCGCCGGCGTGTACCCGGCGACGCGCGCGGCTCGGCTCGATCCCATTACCGCGCTGAGGGCCGAGACATGAGCCCCATGTTCGAGGGCGTCGGGATCGCGCTCGAATCGCTGCGGACCAGCAAGGCGCGCGCGGCGCTGACCATCCTCGGTATCGCCATCGGAGTGATGGTCGTGATGTTGATGGCCGCCATGATCAGCGGGATCAATAAGAGCGTGGCGGGCGTGTTCGAGTCCATTGCGCCACGCACGTTTCTGGTTTGGCGCTTCTTCCAGGCCGGCATCAACGTGTCGGACGGCTCGGATGAGTCGAGCCCCTGGCGCCGCAATCCCGCCATCAACGACATGGAAGCCGACCGCATCCGGCTCCTGCCGTCCGTGCGGTTCGTCACGCGACGCGAAGAGACCTCCGCGACGGTCGAATTCGGCGACTTGCGGCTCGAATCGGTGAATGTGTCCGGGCTGTCGGCGGAATGGGTCGAGGTCAACGGCGGCGACGTGTACCCCGGCCGGACGTTCACGCGGTTCGAGGATCTCTCCAACGGCGCAGTCGCGGTGATCAACCGCAAGCTCGAGGATCAGCTGTTTCGCGGCCGTGATCCGATCGGGCAAACGATCCACATTGCCGGGTCGCCGTTCACTGTCATCGGCGTCTATACCCAGCCGCCGAGTCTCTTCAGCGGCGCCGCGCCCCCCTTCGTCGGCATTCCCCACGGCGCATTCGTGAAGACCGTGCCCTACTTCAAGGGCTGGATGCGACTCGCCGTGGCTCCCGCGCCCGGCTACACGCAACAGGAATCGATGGACGAGGTCGTCGCGACGCTGCGCGCGATGCGCAACCTCAAGCCCGGTCAGGAAAACACCTTCTCGATCGTCACGCAGGACAAGCTGCTCGATTCCTGGAATCAGGTGACGGGGATGTTCTTCCTCGTGATGCTGGTGCTGTCGTCGATCGGCCTGATGGTCGGCGGCGTCGGCGTCGTCGCGATCATGATGATCTCGGTGACCGAGCGCACGCGCGAGATCGGCGTCCGCAAGGCGCTGGGCGCGACGCGCCGCGCGATCCTCTGGCAGTTTTTGGTCGAGGCGTCCACGCTGACGCTCGTCGGCGGCGCGGTCGGGATGTTGGCCGGTGGCTTGCTCGCCGTGCTCATCGCCGCCGTCACCCCGATCCCCGCCAATGTCCCGCTGTGGTCGATTGTCGCGGCGCTGCTGGCTTCCGCGGTCACCGGAGTGGGATTCGGTCTCTATCCTGCGAGCCGGGCCGCGCGGCTCGATCCGGTAGAAGCGCTGCGCTACGAATAATGCGAATGCGAAATGCGGGATGCGGAATTGACCGGTCCGATTCATTCCGCATTCCGAATTCCGCATTGTAGTTTCAAGTCGTGTCCCTCTACGAAGCGCTCCGCCTCGCTCTCCAGACCGTCTGGAGTCACAAGCTCCGGTCCTTCTTCACGCTGCTCGGCATCATCGTGTCGGTCGCCTTCCTCGTGGCCGTCGTGGCGGTCATCCAGGGCATGAACGCGTACGTGCGCGAGCGCCTCGCCGGCGCGATCGTCGGCGTCAACGCGTTTCAGATCCGGCGCGATCCGATCCAGGTGGGATTCATCGACGACGAACAGTGGAAGCAGATCCAGCGCCGCCCGATCATCGCGCCGGAGGACGTCGACTTCATCGAACGCGCCGTTCCCGATGCGGAGGCGGTCGCGCTGCAGTCGGGGTGGCCCACGCCGATGGCGGACGTGCAATGGCGCAACCGCACGACCGGCGACGTCTTCGTCTTCGGCGTGACGGCGCCCTATGTCTTGGTCCAGGACTACACGTTCGCCGCGGGCGCAGCGCTCACGGACATCGATGTGCAACAACGTCGCTACGTGGCCGTGCTCGGCTACGACGTGGCCGAAAAGCTGTTCGATAACATCGAGGCCGCAGTCGGACGAACGATTCGCGTGCGCGGGATTCAGCTCGTGGTCAAAGGCGTCATCGCGAAGAAGGGCACGGTGCTGGGCCAGTCGTGGGACGGCTTCGTGATGCTGCCGCTGAGCACGTTCGAGTCGATGTACGGCCGCCGCCAGACGATGGTGATCTCGGTCAAGATGCCCGCCGCGGACGGCGTGGGTCCCGCGATGCTCCGCGCCGAAGAGGCGATGCGCATCGCGCACCGGCTGCGCCCGGGCTCCGACAACGACTTCACGATCGATACCGGCGAAGGGCTGATCGCGTTCTGGGGCAAGCTGACGCGCGTCATCTTCACCGTCGTGCCGGCGGTGGTGGTGATCGGCGTCGTCGTCGGCGGCATTGTGATCATGAACATCATGCTGATGAGCGTGAGCGAGCGCACGCGCGAAATCGGCGTCCGCAAGGCGCTCGGGGCGGCGCGCCGCGACATCCGGCGCCAGTTCTTCGCCGAAGCATTGACGCTGTCGATCCTGGGCGTCATCGCCGGCATCGTGGTGGGGTTTGGACTCGCGGGACTGGTGGAGGCGATCTCGCCGCTCCCGGCGCGGGTCACGCTGTGGTCGATCGGAGTGGCCATCAGCCTGGGACTCGTGGTGGGCGTCTTGTTCGGCGTCTTCCCGGCGCTGCGCGCGGCGCGCCTCGATCCGATCGAAGCACTCCGCCAGGAATAGATGAAACTCCATTCGGTGCGTGAGGGATGGCGCATCGCGTTCGAGCAGCTGCGCGTCAACAAGCTGCGCTCGGCCCTCACGGTCCTCGGCGTCGTCATCGGCATCGCGACCGTCATGGCAATGGCCTCGATCGTCGCGGGATTTCGCGAGCAGATCGTGAACACGCTCGAAGTGGTGGGACCGACGACGTTTCGGGTGCTGCGCTTCTTTTCCACGACCGGCGTCAATCCCGATGCCGTGCCGCGCGAGGTCCGCATCCGTCCCAAGCTGATTCCGCAGGAGGCCGAGGCGGTCGCGCGGCTGCCGGAGATCCATTACGCCGCAATCTGGACGCAGGTGTTCGAACGGTTCGAATGGGGCGGCAACCACACGCGTGTGCTGGGCGTCTTCGGCGCGGACGATCGCTTCATGGAGATCCTCGGCGGCGAGATCGTCAAGGGCCGGTCGTTCACGCCGGCGGAGCTGCGCGGCGGTGACCCCGTCGTCATCGTCGAGCAACGCACGATCGACCGGCTGTTCGGCGCGGTGAATCCGCTGGGCCGGATCGTTCGCATCGGCGGCCAGCCCTTCAAGATTCTGGGCGTGTGGCAGCGTCCGACCAACATCTTTGAAGTGCCCGGAACGCCGGAGATCGCCGGCATCACGCCGTTCGAGACGGCGCGACGCAGCTTTTTCATCGACGAAATCAACGGCCTGATCATCCTGGTGAAGCCCAAGCCCGAGGTCAGCGTCCACCGGGCAATGGATGCGGCGACGGTCACGCTGCGCCGCATGCGCGGCATCCGCGCGGGCGATCCGAATACCTTCGATCTGCTCACATCGGATCAAGTGCTGAGTATCTTCGACAGCCTGACGTTCGCGTTTTTCTTCGTGATGCTGGTGCTGTCCAGCATCGCGTTGATGGTGGGAGGCATTGGCGTGATGGCAATCATGATGGTGTCGGTCACCAGCCGGACCCGTGAAATCGGCCTCCGCAAGGCGCTCGGCGCCACGCGGCGCGCGATTCTGTGGCAGTTCCTCGTCGAGGCCGCGACACTCACCCTGCTCGGCGGCGTCATCGGGATCGTGCTGGGCGTCGGCGTGGGTGAGGTGCTCAAACGGCTGCTCGCGTTCAGTACGACGATTCCTGTCGTCCCCGCGGCGATTGCGACCGCGGCCTCGATCCTCGTGGGTTTGGTGTTCGGCATCGCACCCGCGGCCCGCGCGGCGAAACTCGATCCGGTGGAAGCGCTGCGATATGAGTGATCAGGTCGATCTCCTCGCGATCGCCGCCCATCGGGATGACGTCGAACTGACGTGCGGCGGCACCCTCGCCAAGGCGGCCAGGTCGGGTCACCGGGTCGGCATCATCGATCTCACGCAGGGTGAAATGGGGACGCGCGGCGACGCCGCGACACGCGCCGCGGAGGCCGAGCGCGCAGCGAAGACCCTGGGTGTCGCGATCCGGGTGAATGCCGGGCTGCGCGACGCGCACCTGGAAAACGATGAGGCGTCACGAAAAAAAATCGTCGAGTTGATTCGTCGAGCGAAACCGAAAGTCGTGATACTTCCCTTCCCCGTTGGGCGGCATCCGGACCATCGCATCGCGTCCGAGCTCGGCCGCGATGCGTGCTATCTGGCCGGCCTCGCCAAGTACGCGCCGAGCACAGACGTCGAGGCACACCGACCCTACAAGCTCCTCTATGCGCTCACGTACCGCGAAGACCCGGTGAAGCCGACATTCGTCGTGGACATCTCGGACGTCTTCGAAACGAAGATGCAGGCGATTCGCTGCTACAGTTCGCAGTTCGAGGGCGCCAAAGCCGCCGGCGAGGTCTACCCCACCGGCCAGGACCTGTACGAGCTGATCCGGGTGCAGTCGGCGCACTACGGATCGCTGATCCGGCGCCGCTACGGGGAGCCGTTCTACACACCCGAGACGCAGGAAGTGGACGACGTGCTCAAGCTTGGCGTGCAGTCGATCTAGATTAACTTTCCGAGCCTCATGACCAAGCGCGTGACCTACCTCGACAATGCCGCGACGACCCCGGTGCGGCCCGAGGTGCTCGAGGCGATGCTCCCCTACTTGGGGAGCGAAGCCTTCGGCAACCCCTCGTCGGCGCACCGGTTCGGCCGCGCCGCGCGCGCCGGAATCGAGGAGGCAAAGCGTGCGGTCGCTGCGGCAGTCGGCGCCGAGCCGAATCAGGTCGTGTTCACCTCCGGAGGCACGGAGGCCGACAACCTCGCCATCATCGGCGCCGCGCTGGCCGCGAAGGACCGCGGCCGGCCATTCCGGGTCGCGGTGACCGCGACCGAGCACAAGGCCGCGCTCGCCGCCGCACACGCCGTCACGCACCTCGGCGGTGAGGAGATCATTCTTCCCGTCACAGCATCCGGCCAGGTGGAAAACGAGGCGCTCGAGACCGCGCTGAAGACCGGCGTGGCCATCGTCAGTGTGATGTGGGTGAATAATGAAGTCGGCACACGGCAGCCGGTCGCAGCCATTGCCGCCCGATGTAGCGATGCCGGCGTGCCGTTCCACTCCGATGCCGTGCAGGCGTTTGGCAAGCTTCCGGTATCGCTCCGCGACGTCAACTGCTCGCTGCTCACCATCTCGGGTCACAAGGTCGGCGCCCCCAAGGGCGTGGGCGCGCTCATTGTGCGCGACCGCAATGCCGTCGAAGCGATCATCCACGGCGGCGGCCAGCAGTACGGCATTCGGCCCGGGACTGAGAACGTACCGGGCATCATCGGACTCGGGGTCGCGGCGCGCCTTGCCGTCGAGGAGCAGCAGGCGCTCGCGGCGCGCCTGAGCGCGCTGCGCGACGAGCTGGAACGCCGGCTGCTCGCCCTCGTGCCGGACGCCGTGATCCACGGCTGGCAGGGCGAACGCGCGCCGCACATCTCCAACGCTTCGATCCCGGGCACCGACAGCGAAGCCTTGCTGATGCACCTCGATCTCGCCGGAATCGCGTGCTCCTCCGGATCGGCGTGCAGCACCGGGGCCATCGAGCCGTCGCACGTCCTGACGGCGATGGGCGTGCCGCGCGATCTGGGGGTCGCGGCGCTGCGGTTTTCATTCGGCAAGGACAGCAGCCTCGAGGACGTCGAGGCCGTAGCCGCGGCGCTGCCAAAGATTGTCGAGAAGGTCCGGTCGTTGTCGGCGGTCCTGCACCGATGAGAGTTCTCGTCGCCATGTCGGGTGGGGTCGACAGCTCCGTCGCCGCGGCGTTGCTGGTCGAGCAGGGACACGAGGTCATCGGCGCGACGATGAAGCTGTTCTGCTACGGCGACAGCGTCCCCGACCGGCCGTGCTGCTCGCTCGATTCCATCACGGACGCGAAATTGGTCGCGCACAAGCTCGGCATTCCGCATTACGTGATCAATCTCGAGGACCGCTTCGGGCACGACGTGATCGGAAACTTCGTGGCCGAATACGCGCGGGGCCGGACGCCGATTCCGTGCGTGCGCTGCAACTCGTTCACCAAGTTCCGGGACTTCCTGGCTCATGCCGACGCCCTGGAGTGCGATGCGATTGCGACGGGCCACTATGCGATCGCGCACGATGGCGCGTTGTTCCGGGGCCGCGATCGCCTGAAGGACCAGACGTATTTCCTCTGGGGGATCGACCGCGCGGTGGTGCGTCGCATGCTTACGCCGGTCGGCGTGCTCAACAAGGTCGAGACGCGCGCAGTCGCCCGAAGACTCGGGCTGGTGACCGCCGACAAGCAGGAATCGGTCGAGATCTGCTTCGTCCCGGATGGTGATTACGTCGGCGTACTCGAGCAACACCTTCCCGCCGACGCTCCGGCGCTCGTCCCCGGCCCGCTCGTGACGACGAATGGCGACGTCATCGGCGAGCACCACGGCTTCGCGCGCTACACGGTCGGCCAACGCCGCGGACTGCCGGGCGGCTTCGCGCATCCACTCTACGTCGTCGCGATCCGGCCCGAGACACGTGAGGTCGTCGTCGGAACCGGCGATGAGTTATTTGGACACGATCTGTCCCTCGAAGAGGTCAACTGGCTGGCCGATCCGCTCGGCCCGGGTGACGCCGTGTGGGTGCAATGCCGTTATCGCGCGCGCGCCGTTCCCGGCATGATTGCTGCTCAGGGGGAGGACCGCATCGCACTTCGGCTCGCGGAACCGGTCCGAGCAATCACTCCTGGCCAGTCCGGCGTGCTGTACGACGCCAGCGATCGCCTACTCGGCGGTGGAGTGATCAGCTAGGCCAAGCGAGACGTGCGGAGGGTCACAGCCTCCGCGGCCGGAATGTCTGCAGAATTCAATTTCGTTCCCATTTCTACTCGTGGAGGTTGCATGCGGTTGTTCCTTCGTGCGGGAGTCGTGATCGGTTTGGCAACGCTGGCGGCGTGCGGCAAAGACGCACCGACGCCGGTTGACTTCACCGATCCCGCGGCCGTTTCGGCCAATCTGTCAGCGGTCGATTCCGCGCTCGACAGCGACATCTTCCGCAGCTACGGCATCGCGACCGGCATGCTCGACATCGCGACGGCCCCGGCCCCGGCAATGCGTCCGGTGGCGTCCCTGCTCGAGACCACGCGTCCAGAGCTGCGGCGCAGCGGCGCCAACATCTTCCTGCCGAACGTGCGGCAGGCCCAGCGGCTGCAAGCGGCCTTGCCCAAGCTCAGTGTCTCCGCAGCGCAGGGCCGCATCATCCCCGATTCGATGTACGGCCGCGTGTTCGAGTGGGACGCGACGCTCCACCAGTACAGTTATCAGGGCACCACGGTCACCGGCCTCACCGGCGTCCGCTTCATCCTGTACGCCGTCGGCCTCGATGGCGCGGTCGTGGAGCCTGTGAGTGCGATCGGCTCGCTGGACATCATCGATCAGAGCACGCCGAGTCAGCTCAAGCTGCACGTGCTGGTCCAGGGCCCCGGTGGGACGAAGACGTATCTGGACTATCTCGCCACGGTGGTCAGCAGCAACACGTCTGCGACCGCCACGGCCAGCGGGTTCATTACGAACGGCCTCGACGGTGCCGCCGGCAAGACGCTCTCGTTCGACGAGGCGCTCAGCGTCACGCGCACGGGCGCGCATGTCACGGCGACATTTGCGCTCGACAATCCCGCCACGACGTTGATGATGAACGAGACCGCGTCGTTCAACAATCCGAACATCGTTGTGGACGCGGACTTCAAGCTGATCCAGAACGGCGAAACGATACGCACTGTCGGTCACGTGACGGTCAATACGGTGACCGCCGTGACGAACATCAACGTCGCGGTCTCCCTGAACGGACATCCGGTGGCGTCGATCAATGGCGACCCATCCCAGCCGGGAACGGAATGGGTGGACGCGGGCGGTGAGCCGCTGACCATCCAGGACCTGGCAGCGCTCGATCATCTATTCGATGCGTGGCAGAGTTTCCAGGAAGCCGTGACCGGACTCCTCGCGCCGATCAGCACGTTCGGCGGCTCGATCTAACACTCGGCACCCGGCAGCAGAGAACCCCGCCCGGCTCTGGCCGGGCGGGGGGTTTTGCTTTATTACCTAGGGTGCTCTACCGGCTGCTCGCCGATGCGGTGGTCGCATTTCATGGCCTGTTCATTCTGTTCGTGGTGTTCGGCGGCTTTGTCGCGTGGCGCCCCCCCTGGCGCTGGGTCGTCGTAGTTCATCTTCCCTGCGCGCTGTGGGGTATGCTCATCGAGTTCGGCGGCTGGATCTGCCCGCTGACACCGCTCGAAAACAGCTTACGGGCGCGCGCCGGTCAGGCAGGCTACAGCGGAGGGTTCATCGAGCATTATCTGCTGCCGGCGATCTACCCGGCCGGACTCACACCCCGAATTCAGGTTGTCTTGGGTAGTGCCGTGTTGGGAGTCAACGCTCTTGCGTACGCCGTGCTCATCCGACGCTTGTCACGAGGATCCCCATGACCACTCGCCGCCGCTTTCTTGGCTCTCTCTTCGCCGCGACCGCCACAGTTCCCGCATTCAAGAGCGATGCGCTAGCGCGGATTCTTCCGGCCGCACGAGGCGCTGCCGGCCGCAGCGCCGATGACATCGCGCAGGATGAGGATTTCTGGCGCGACATTCAGGCGGCGTTCGACATCGACCGTGGCATGATCAATCTGAACAACGGCGGGGTCGCGCCATCCCCCCGGGTCGTGAACGCGGCATTCCAGCGCTACCTCGCCGTCTCGAACCAGGCGCCCGCGGTCACCATGTGGGGCTGGATCGAGCCGGAAATCGAGTCCGTGCGCCGGCGCCTGGCGGCCAATTTCGGCTGCGATCCCGAGGAGATGGCGATCACGCGCAACGCCAGCGAGGCGCTGGAGATCGTGCAGCTCGGCATGCAGCTCGAGCGGGGCGACGAGGTGCTGACGACGACGCAGGACTATCCGCGGATGATGACCACGTGGAAACAGCGCGAGCGGCGCGACGGCATCGTCCTCAAACAGATCTCCTTCCCCGTGCCGCCCACGTCGCAGGAGGATCTCGCACGGCGGTTCGAGGCGGCGATCACACCCCGCACCAAAGTCATTCATGTCTGCCACATCACGAACCTGACCGGGCAGATCTTCCCGATCAAAACGATCGCGCAGATGGGACGGGCGCGGGGCATCGAGGTGATCGTGGACGGCGCGCACGCCTACGCGCACTTCCCGTTCACGCGCGACGCGCTGGACTGCGACTATTATGGCACCAGCCTCCACAAGTGGCTCACCGCCCCGATCGGGACAGGGTTCCTGTACGTCCGCAAATCGAAGATCGCGAAGATCTGGCCGATGATGGCCGCGCCGCCGGAGATGAACGACAACATCCGCAAGTTCGAGGAAATCGGCACGCATCCGGCGGCGAACCACAATGCGATCGTCGAAGCGCTGGACTTCCTCGACGGGATCGGCCCGGAGCGCAAAGCCGCGCGACTGCGCTTCCTGCGCGACCGCTGGGCGAAACGCCTGGAGCGCGTGCCCGGCGTGAAAGTGCTCACGCCCTACGATCCGGCCCAGTCGTGTGGGCTCGCGTCATTCACGCCCGGACAGCTCGATGTGAATAAGGTGACGGGCTTCCTGTTCGACCGGCATCGCATCATCGTCACGCCGATCGTGCATCCGGAGTTCAACTGCCTGCGGATCACCCCGAACGTCTACACGACGCTCGCCGAGGTGGACCGGTTCGCGGATGTGATGGAGGATCTGCTCCGAAAGGGGTTGCCGACGTCCTGAGGTCTATTAACGTTGCGAGCTATGAAACCCATCTTCTGGGCCGTTCCGATCTGCGCTCTGCTGGCGTGCGGGGGCTCCGGTCAATCGGGGCAGACCGTGAACCGCGACACGCTGACCGAGCGCCAGAAGGACAGCATCCTCGCGAACTCGAAGATTCCCAACGCACGCGCCGTCGGAAGCGCCATGAGAGCCGCCGACTCGACGAGCGCCGGCATTCAGCGTGCGGACAGCGTGGCGAGGGATACCACCGAGTACTGATGCGCGCCGTGATGGTCGGCGCGCTCGGGCTGGTCGCCGCGTGTGGCCCCTCGAACCCGTGCTCCGGCCATCAGTTCGACCGGCTGCGCCGCTACTCCCTGCCCTACGCCGGCCACTGGTCGGTGGCCCGCGGCGACAGCCTCACCTTCCCCGCTGCGCCCGGCATGAGCGATCGCTTCCGGCTCCAGGACATCACGCTCGATTCCGCGACAGTCGTCGTCGGCCGGGACTGCGTATTTCGCGGACAGATGGTTTTCCGCCAGCCGCGCGCCGAGACGCTCGCCGTGAGCTGGTTTGGCCAACCGGAGCAAGCCATCGTCAGCGGCTGGCCGGCGGACCTCGGTCCGTTCGCGGGAGTGTCGCTCGCCTGGGCGGGACGTGACTCCCTGAGCGGGGCCGTTCTGCTCGACTCCAAGTTGGGGGTCCAGGCAAAGCCCGGAATGACGGCGCGGTTCGTGGCGGGCCGCGTGGGCCGGGCGCGGTTATCTTCCAGTCCATGAGAGGCTTCTTTCTACGACTGCTGATCACCGCGCTCGGGCTCTGGATCGCCGACCAACTGCTGCCCGGCATCGAGTTCACCAGCACCAGCGCGCTCGTCATCTCGGCGCTGCTGCTCGGCATCGTGAATGCCGTGATCCGGCCGATCATCCTCATCCTCACGCTGCCGCTCACGGTGCTTACGCTCGGGCTCTTCATCCTCGTGGTGAACGGCATCTCGCTCAAGATCGTCGACTGGCTGGTCCCCGGGTTTGTGGTGAGCAGCCTGAGCTCGGCCGTGGTGGGCGCGATCATCGTCGGCCTGACGAGCTGGGCTGCGTCGCACTTCATCGGCGGCTCGGGACGCATCGAGCGGATGCAGCGCGTGGAGGTCACGGGCCGCCGCATCGATGGATAGGGCGTTCGCCCTCGCGGGCGCCGTCTCGGCTTTCATCGCGGTCGCCGCGGGCGCGTTTGGGGCGCATGCCCTGCGCGGCCGGCTCAGCCCTGAGCTCCTCACCGTGTTCGAGACCGGCGCGCGCTACCAGATGTACCACGCGCTGGCGCTCTTCGCAGTCGCGTGGGCTTCGAATCACTGGCCCGGCATTCCGGTGCGGGCCGCCGGGTGGCTGTTCATCGCCGGTACCATCCTGTTCTCCGGCAGTCTCTACCTGCTCTCCGTGACCGGCGCTCGCTGGCTGGGCGCGATCACGCCGGTCGGCGGCCTCATGTTCCTCTGCGGTTGGGCAGCACTGGCGACCAGCATCCTGAAGGGTTGGTACGTGCCTTGAGGTCGTTGGACATCGAGACGCCCGCGTTGCTGCTCGATCAGGAAGTCATGGAGCGCAACCTGAAGCAGATGGCAGAAAGAGCCCGGCGCCTGGGCGTCTCCCTCCGTCCGCACATCAAGACCCACAAGTGTCTCGAGCTCGGGCGGCGGCAGCAGGCGTACGGCGCACAAGGCATCACGGTCTCGACGCTGTTTGAGGCCGAGGCGTTCGCCCGCGGCGGATTCAGCGATCTGACGTGGGCGTTTCCGCTCGATCCGACGCACGTGCCCCACGTGCAGCGAATCGGTCGGAACGGCGTGACGCTGCGTGTGATTCTGGACGATCTCGAGACCGCCAAGGCTCTGGCCGGCAGTGGGCTACACGTGTGGCTCAAAGTCGATTGCGGTTATCACCGTGCCGGTGTCGATCCGTCATCGCGCTACGCGCTCGAGGTCGCGCGCGAGCTCGGCGCGGAGCGTGGGCTCGCCTTCGACGGAATCCTCAGCCATTCCGGTCACGCGTATCGCACGCGCAACACAGACGAGGCGGCGCAGATCGCCGAGCAGGAGCGCCAGGTGATGGTCTGGTTCGGGGAGCTGCTGCGGAAAGACGGCCTGCGGGTGCGCGGGATCAGCGTCGGCTCGACCCCCGCGATGGTGGCCGTAAAAGGCTTGACGGGCGTCACAGAAGCACGGCCCGGGAACTACATCTTCTATGATCGGACCATGGTGCTCATCGGGTGCTGCGAGCCGCGCGACGTCGCGGTCACGGTGCTCGCGACGGTCGTCTCGCATCAACCCGGGGCGTCGCATTTCGTGGTCGATGCAGGCGCGCTGTCGCTCTCCAAGGACCTGGGCCCCACGCATCTGGGCCTCGAGCCCTCCTTCGGCGCGGTCAAGGACCACCCCGAGCTGAGCGTCGCATCCGTTTCGCAGGAACACGGTGTCATTCGCGCCGCCGCGCCCGCGGCCATCGAGGGAAAGTTCAAAGTCGGGCAGCAGATCGAGATCGTTCCCAATCACTCCTGCCTGACCGAAGCGCATTTCGACGAGTACGTGGTCATGGAAGGAGACCGCATCATGGACCGCTGGCACATCGAGCGTGGCCGATGAAGCTGCAGCTCCGGCATTTCTTCGTCGCGCTGCTCCCGCTGCTCTTTGGGCTTGCGGCGAGCTGGGGATTCGCATTCTCGCAGAACACCTGCGGCCGGCTCGTCGGTCCGATCTTCGCACCCAAGTGCCACTGGATCCAGCTCCAGTATCAACTCGGCTTTCAGATGGCTGGAACGTTGTTGGGCTGTCTCATCGCCGCCGCGTTGGGCGCGTCGCTCGAGCGGCGCAGCCGGCGCGCTGCGGAGCGTGCTAAACTCGACCAGGGAGTGTCTGCATGAAATCGCTGCTCTTGCTGGGGCTTGCGTTGGGCGTCGCCGGATCCCTCGCTGCGCAGGATACGACCAAGCAGGCAGCGCCGCCGGCGGCTGCGCCGGCCGCCGCCGCCCCCGCGGGGAATGTCAACGTGGAAGCCGTCCTCGCGCGCAACGTCGCCGATCGCGCGCCGCAGGATACGGGCACGGCATTCCCCGACAGCGTCGGCACCGTCGTGCTGTGGATGCGCGTGACCGGCGGCAACGGACAAACGCTGCACCACGTCTGGTTCCATGGTGACGACAATGTCGGCGACGTCTCTCTCACGATCGGTGGATCGCCGTGGAGAACGTGGAGCCGCAAGAGCATCCCGGCCGATGCAAAGGGAGCATGGCACGTGGAGATTCGGGATGAAGCGGGTGCGGTCTTGAAGCGAATTGATTTTACAGTAGGGCAATAGATCTGAGACGCTGAGTTAGCCGCCAAGCCGCCGAGCCGACCCGCTCTGCGGCTCGGCGGCCCAGCGTCTCCCTTATAACTCCATCCTGTCCGTTAGCTCCCTGAAACGGGCCTCGTGGCGCAGCGGATCGAAGATCGGGTTCACATTCGCGTACACGACCCAGCCCCGACGCTCCTCGTAGGCGCGCTCGGTCCAGTCCAGCGCCTGCTGGAGATTCCCCAGACCGATGTGCACCATCGCGAACGCCACGGGTGAGACGTAGCCCTGCTGGCGCGTCGACTCCAGTTGTCGCAACAATTGCTCAGCGTCATCCCGTTTCCCGAGGCGCGCGAGCTGCCAGCCCAGCATGCCGATCGAATACGCGCCGGACCCCGGCAGTGCCAGCGCCTCTTGAAAGATTCGCTCCGCCTCCGCGTTCTCGCCCTGGAGCGCTAACGTGCTGCCCAGCATGCGGTAACTCTCGACGGCCAGCGGGTTCATTTCGATCGCGCGCGACAGGTGCTCACGCGCCTGCGCGTAGCGGCGAGCGTAGAAGTACACCCAGCCCACAGCGCGCCGGATCGACACCGACGCGGGATCGAGCTCGAGGGCGGTATGGCCCTCGACCAGCGCCGCATCGAACTGCCCGCGGGCCGCGAGCAGGAATGCGAACCATTGATGCGCACTGGCGTACCGGGGATTCAGCTCGATCGCGCGGCGAAACTCACGCTCCGCCTCGTCCCACTTCCAGTCGTAGATGAAGAGCACCCACGCGAGCGATGCATGCGCACTCGGCAGAGACTCATCGAGCGCCAGCGCCTTTCCGGCGTACTCCTTCGCTCGCGCGTATGCATCCGCGACCGGAATCGCGCGGTAATCGACGTCGAGCGAGTACGAGTCGCCTAAACCCGCGTAGGCGGGGGCGTAGCCCGGATCCTCGGCGATCGCCTGCTTGAAGTAGTCGATCGCTTCGGCGACGCCCTCCTGGGTCCGCTTGTTCCACGCGAACCGGCCCTTCAGGTACAGCCCGTAGGCGTGGATGTTTTCCGTGTAGCGCCGCGGGATGTAGTCGGACAGATCGGCGAACATCGTCGCGCGCAGCGTATTGACGATCGTCGCCGCGATCTCGTCCTGAATGGCGAAGACGTCCACGAGCTGACGGTCATAGCGCTGCGACCACAGGAGCCGGCCATCATCGGTCGACGTGAGTTGGGCTGTAATGCGCAGCCGATCGCCGGCGCGGCGCACGGTCCCTTCGAGCACGACCGAGACGCCGAGCAATGCGCCCACGGCGCGCACATCGAGCGCCCGACCCTTCAACGCAAAGACCGACGTCCGCGACGCCAACCGTAATCCGGCGATCTTCGCGAGAGCGTCGATCAGCTCGTCGGTGATGCCGTCGCTCAAGTACTCGTTGCCCGGATCCGGGCTGGCATTGACGAACGGCAGCACCGCGATGGAGCGCGTCGTGGCGGGCGCGCGCCCGGCGCCCGGCCCCTCAGGCGCGAGCAGGGCGGCGATGAACTCCGCCGCGGTGCCATAGCGCTGCTCGGGGTCCTTTTCGAGCGCGTGCAGGATCGCCCGCTCGATCGGCGCCGGGACTTCCGGACGGAAACCGCGCAGCGGACGCGGTATCTCCGTTACCTGCTTCGCGATCACGGTCCGGCCGGGTCCCTGGAACGGCGGCTCGCCCGCGAGCATCTCGTACACGACACAGGCGAGACTGTACACGTCGCTAGCCGCGCCAAGGTCCTGGTCGCCGCTCGCTTGCTCCGGGCTCATGTATTCGGGCGTCCCCACAGCGAGCCCCACATCGGTCACGGTCGGACCGGTCTGCGCGGCATCGTCCTCGGCGCCGCAACAGGCGCGCGCGACGCCGAAGTCGGCCAGCAATGCATGGCCGTCGGCGAACAGAATGTTTTCCGGCTTCACGTCGCGATGGACAAATCCCTGGCGATGCGCGAAATCGAGTCCCGCGCCGACGTCCTGCGCGATGCGAAGTGCGTCCTTGAGCGGCAGCTGCCGTTCGCCCAGCAGCCGGTCACGAAGCGAGCCGCCGGGGACGTGCGGCTGGACATAATAGAGCAGCCCACCCGCTTCCCCGGAGTCGATCAGGGGAACGATGTGCGGATGTGAGAGACGGGCCGCGATGCCGATCTCGCGCAAGAACCGCTCGGTGCCGAGCGCCGCGGTGATTTCGGGACGCAGCACTTTGATCGCGACCTTGCGGCCATGCTTCTTTTCTTCGGCGAGATAGACGGTCGCCATGCCGCCGTGGCCGAGCTCCCGCTCCACGGTGTAGCGGTCGGCGAGGGATGCCTTCAGGGCAGACGACGGCTGAGGCGGCGGTGAGGCGTGGGGAAACTGCTGCGGTTTTGGCACGCAGCCGAAAGCTAAGGGCTCCGGTGCGCCCGGACCAACCCCCGGTCATGCGTCTTCCAACCCAACGCGATCAACAGCAGCACGGCGCCGATTGTAATGCCCATGTCAGCAACATTAAAAGTCCAGAAGCGCACCTGCGCGACGCCGACATCGATGAAGTCAACGACCCCCGCCGACGACCGCAGGCGGTCCAGGAGATTGCCCAACGCGCCTCCCGCCACCAGCGCAACGCCAATCACGCGCAACCGCTCCGATGGCCGCGTGCGGTGGTACAGCACGCCCAGCACGAGCAGCGCCGCGAACGTCAGGACGGACAGCACGGTGCGGCGGGAATCGCCGCCGACCTCGACGCCCATCGCGGCGTTCTTGTTGTACGAGAGCGTGAGGCGCACGACGTCGCCGACCACCGGCTTCGTCTCACCGAGCGTGAGCCGATGCTCGACCGCCCGTTTCGTCGCGCAGTCCGTCACGAGCAATGCCAGCGCGAGGGGCCAGAACCACAACGCCTTGGCTCTCATGCGGCGGCCAATGCGCGGAACACCCAGCGCGTCAGCAGGATCCCCAGCACGAGCAGCGCGAACGCCGTAACAAGCACGCCACCAAGTACCAAGAACACGAACGAGCGGTCCGCGCGTGCCGCGCGTCCCGGCTCCGCCAGATGGCGCTCCAGCAGCGCCACGTTCCGAAGATTGGCTTTCCATGCGAAGTCGAAGATATCCCCGAATAGCGGAACGGCGCCCACTGCCGCATCGAGCGCCACGTTGCCGGCGATCCGCACGAGCGTGGCGCGGGATGCGCCAAGTCGGTACGCCTCTACGAGAATCCACCCAGCAAGAACGGCGCCAGCAGCATCGCCGACGCCGGGAATCAATCCGAGGATGGGATCCACCCCAAAACGCAGGTCGGTGCCCGGAATGCGAAACCCGGCATCCAACCAGTACGCAAGCTTTCGCGCGGCGGCGAAACTAGGCGACGACGTCCGTCGCGCGTCGTCCGACAAATCGCCGATGCTCACGCGCCGGCGACACGTCGATCAGAAACGCGATGATCAAGCCCACGATAGTCCACGGCGACCACACTCCACCGAACCAGTGCAGCACCACCGTATACCAAAGCAGCGAGGTTGGCAAGAAGATGAAGCCGAGGATCGGCCAAATCACCCAACTGAACAAGCCGTCGAACCATGTCGTGAACAGCCACAACAGGACGATCGCGATCCGCGGGGCAAGGAGAGCAAGCAGCGCAAGCAGCAACGGCATCAGCGCGACCCGAACCGCGTCGCTTCGTCGGCGTAGATGGCGACTTCAACGCGCCGGTTCCATTGGCGGCCGGCGTCGGTGTCGTTCGTCGCGATCGGCTCCGCGTCGCCGCGGCCGATGGCCGTCATCCGCGCGCGATTCACGCCGATCTGCTCGAGGAACGCCGCGAGCGACTGGGCGCGCCGCTCCGACAGACTCTGGTTCTTGTCGGTGCCGCCCTCGGTGTCCGTGTGGCCGACGATCATGATGCGCGTGTTGGGATACTGCTCGAAGCTCGTGGCAAGGCGCCGCAGATTGTCGCGACTCGCGGCCGTCAACTCGTCCGATTCCTGCGCGAACATCATGCTCTCCGGCAACGTCACCACGATGCCGCCGCCGAGACGTTGGACGAGCGCGCCCGGCAGCTCGAACGCGAGCTCCTGGGCTTGCTTGTCCATCTGCTTGGTGATCGTCGTCGCTGCGGGGCCGTTGGCCGCGGCGCCCATGATGGCGTTGCGCACGGTCGCGCCGGTTTCCTTCGTGATCGGCGCCGCGTTGATTGCGACTGCCGTTTCGCGGTTCACAGACCGCTTGACGCAACCCGCACCAACCACCGCGAGACCGATGAGCGTCCCCGCCATTATCCGCTGCATATCAGCCCTCCCCGGCTGCGCGGCATGAATGCCGGCGTGTAGGAAGAATCATCGTGTCGCAGCGCACTTTGCATCGGTCTAAGGAACGAGGCTTAATTCCTAGGATGCGCTGGCCCGCAGACGCCTACCGCCGACACGAGCTGCCCGAGCGTGTGCTGCAGTTCGGCACCGGGATGTTGTTGCGCGCCCTCGTCGCGGACGCAGTAGACGTCGCGAACCGCGCCGGCGCGTCCGCCGGCCGCATTGTGGTCGTGCAGAGCACACCACGCGGCAATGCCGATACCCTCAACGCGCAGGACGGGCTCTTCACGCTCGTCGAGCGCGGTTTGGAGAACGGGAAGCGAATCGAGCGGACCCGGTTGATCGGCGCGATCTCGCGGGCGCTCCAGGCCGACACTGCGTGGGACGCCGTCCGCGACACCGCCCTGGCTCCCGAAATGCGCGCGATCGTGAGCAATGTGACCGAGGCGGGATTTCGGATCGATTCCCGATTCCCCGCCCGCCTCACCGATCTGCTGTATGCGCGATTCGAACGCCTGCCGGAGGGCCCGCCGCTGTTCGTCATTCCGACGGAGCTCGTTCCTGATAACGGCCCCAAACTCGCGGCCATGGTCGACGAGCTGGCCGCTACAGAGCCGCGCGCGGCTGACTTCCGGCGCTGGCTGAAGAGTGGCGTGCGCTTCTGTTCATCGCTCGTCGACCGTATCACGACCGGCGCCCCACCGGAAGCTGAGCGCCCGGCATTGGAGGCCAGATTGGGCTACGCCGACGCGCTCATCACGGTTGCGGAGCCCTATGCGCTCTGGGCGATCGAGGGCCATCCGGAGGAATTGCGGCGCGCCTTGCCGATCGAGGCGCCCGACCGGGTGGTGTTCGCGCGCGACATCGGGTTCTATGAGGAACGGAAGCTCCGGCTTCTCAACGCCACACACACGGCGCTCGCTCCGCTCGCGCTGCTGGTGGGGATTCGCACGGTTCGGGAAGCCCTCGAACACCCCCGCTTCGGGGCGTTCTTGCGGAGGCTGTTGTTCGACGAGATCATCCCCGCAACCGACCTGCCGGCCGAAGGCGCCACGCAGTTCGCCCGTGCGGTCGTGGAGCGATTCCGCAATCCGTGGCTCGACCACGAGTGGCGCGTCATTGCGACCAACCAGGACGCCAAGATGCAGATACGCGTGTTGCCTTTGATTCCCGTATTCGAGCAACGCCGCGGACGAGCGCCCGAGACGCTGGCGCGCGCGTGCGCTGCTCACATTGCATGGCGCAAGCAGCCGCTGGAACTCGGCGGGAGAACCGGCGAGGCTGTGACGCGATGGAGTGCCGTGATCGCGCGAGAAGGCGTG
>QHUB01000026.1 GCA_003221035.1 Gemmatimonadota bacterium | reverse complement strand
CAAGTACCGGAAGAAAAAGTACGGGAAGGAGTACGCGGATTCCCACAAGGTATTTCGTATGGCGCCGCTGCATCACCATTTCGAGAAACTCGGATGGGCGGAGCCGCAGGTGGTGATGCGGTTTTACATCCTGGGGGTGCTGAGCGCGATGATCGCGCTGGCGACACTCAAGGTGCGGTAATGGAACGGAAGGAGGGAGGACTCGTTCCGAACACCTGGCGCCGCGCCGGTAGCGTGGTCGCGATCATCGGCCTCGGCAAGAGCGGAGTCGCGGCCGCGCGGCTGCTCGCGCGCGAGGGCGTGCGCGTCTATGCCAGTGACGCATCCGATCATCCGTACGCCGGCGCCGCCGCCGAAGCGCTGAAGAGCGTGCCGTGGGTGGACGTCGAAATCGGCCGTCACGACCTCGCCAAGATTCGGCATGCCGCGGGCGTCGTCGTGTCGCCCGGCGTGCCGCCGGACGCGCCGGTGCTGACCGCGGCGCGGCATGCGGGTGTGGAGATCGTGTCGGAGCTCGATCTCGGATTCCGCGCGCTCGCGGCGCTGCAGCCCGGCACGCGCAGCATCGCCATCACCGGCACCAACGGCAAGACGACGACCACCGCACTGGTCGCGCATCTGCTGAGCGCCGCCGGGTTGCGGTCGACGACCGCCGGCAACATCGGCCGGCCCGTCACCGACCTCGCCCTGGCGAACGAGCGCTATCAGTGGCTCAGTCTCGAGGTTTCCTCGTTCCAGCTCCACGACAGTCCGAATTTCGCGCCGGAGATCGGCATCCTGACGAACCTCGCGCCGGATCATCTGGACCGATATCCGTCGGCGGAGGCGTACTACGGCGACAAGCGGCTGCTGTTCCGCAACGCGAGCGGCGACGACATCTGGGTGCTCAACGGCGACGACACGCTGGTGCTCGAGCTCGCGCGGGGGGCCGCGGGCCGCCACGTGTGCTTCTCACTCGGCAAGCCGATGGAGGCATGGTATGAGGCGAGCGCGCGCGTCCTGCGCCTGGGGGGCGAGGCGTTGCTGCAGCGAGACGAGCTGCATCTCCTCGGCGACCACAACGTCGCGAACGCCCTGGCGGCGGCGCTGGCGGTCCACGAAGTCGGCGTCCCCACGGCGCTGATCGCCGGAGGGCTGCGCTCCTTCCGCGCGCTGCCGCATCGGCTCGAGCCGGTGCGTGAGGTGCGCGGGGTCCTCTGGATCAACGATTCCAAGGCGACGAACATCGCGGCTACCACCGTGGCCGTGATCGCGATGCAGCGGCCCTACGTGTTGCTGCTCGGCGGCCGCCACAAGGGCGAGCCGTACACGAGTCTCGCGCCGCTGCTCGCCGAGCGCTGTCGGCTGGTGATCGCGTACGGAGAAGCCGGGCCGCTGGTCGAGCAGGATCTCAAGGGCACGGTTCCGCTCGAGCGCGGGACGACGTTTGAAGACGTGATGGCGCGCGCCGCGCGTGCGGCGCAGCCGGGCGACGCGGTGCTCCTGTCACCGGCGTGCTCGAGCTACGATATGTTCAAGAACTACGAAGAGCGGGGGGCCACATTCCGGCGCATAGTCGAAGCGCGGTAACCTGGGAAGGGCGCCTGCTCTTTGTCGTGACCGCAGTCCTGGTCGTGTTCGGACTCGCCGCAGTGTACGGCGCATCGAGTCTCGTCACCACGACCGGCGGACAGGTGGGCGCGAGCTTTGCTCTGCGGCAGGCCGTCGGTGCGGTGGTGGGTGGATTGCTCGCCGTCATTTTTGCGCGCATCGATTACCACCGGTGGCGCGAGTGGGCCTGGCCATTGCTCGGCCTCACGCTGTTCCTGCTGCTGATCCCGCTGCTGCCGTTCACGCACGCGATCACTCCGACCATCAACGGCGCGCGGCGCTGGGTCAATCTCGGCATTCTCACACTGCAGCCGTCGGAGCTGGCCAAATTCGCCGTCGTGGTGTGGTGCGCCATGCTCGCCGCGAAGAAGGGCGTGCAGCTCAGAGAGTTCAAGCGGGGCGTCCTGCCGTTTCTCGTCATCCTCGTGCCGCTCATCGGCTTGATCTTCCTCGAACCGCACCTCTCCATGGCGCTGCTCGTCGCGGTCCTCGCGGGCACGGTACTGTTCACGGCGGGCGCGCGCATCGGCCACTTCCTCGCGCTCGGCGTGGCCGCCGGTCCGCTGCTGTTCGGCGCCATCGCCACGGCGCAGTATCGCCTCGCCCGCGTCCTCACCTTCTTGAATCCCGGCGCCGTGCCGGCAGAGGCAACGTGGCAAGTGCAGCAGTCGGTGACCGGCATCGGCGCGGGCGAGCTGCTCGGGGCCGGATTCGGGCAAGGGCAGCAGAAGCTCGGCTACCTGCCGTACGCGTACTCCGATTTCATTTTCTCCACGATCGGCGAGGAATGGGGATTCCTGGGCGTGCTGGTCATCATGCTCCTGTTCGGCACGTTCGTCTGGCTCGGGTTTCGCATCGCGCGGAATGCTCAGGATCCGTTCGGGCAGCTCCTCGCGGCCGGGATCACCGTCATGGTGGGCCTGAGTGTCGTGCTGCACATCGGCGTGAGCCTCGCTGTCATCCCCGCTACCGGAGTTACGCTGCCGTTTATGTCGTATGGGCGCTCGTCCTTGATCGTCGCGCTAGCTGCCACTGGTGTGCTGGCGAGTGTTGGGCGAGCGCGGAAGGCATAATGCGGAATGCGAAAAGCCCAATGCGGACTGCGGAATGTGGAATGCGGAATGTAGAGGCGGGGTTCGAATCAGGTAGAATGGCTTCGACCCGGGCCCGGATATTCCGCATTCCGCATTTCGCATTTCGCATTTGGTTCACCATTCCGCATTCCGCAATCCGCAATTCTTTGTCGTGAAGATCCTGATTGCGGGCGGAGGTACTGGAGGGCACCTGATGCCCGCCCTGGCACTGGCGCGAGTCGCGGCCGACGCCGGGCATGAGGTCACGCTCGTCGGCGCGGCACGCGGCCTCGAGGCGCAGATCCTTCCGCAGCATCCGTTCCGATTTCATCTGTTGCCCATGGAGCCGATCTATCGCCGCGCGTGGTGGCGCAACATGCGCTGGCCGGCGATCGCCGTCCGCGCGTGGCGTGCCGCGGGCAGCGTGTTGCGCGAGGAGCATCCCGCGATCGTGATCGGCACGGGCGGGTACGCGGCGGGGCCGGTCGTCTGGCGCGCGCAGAACGCCCGGATCCCGACCGCACTGCAGGAGCAAAACGCATTTCCGGGACTGACGCAGCGTTGGCTCGCGCGCCGCGCCGATCAGGTCCACCTTGGATTTCCGGAAGCGCGTCTGCTCCTCTCACCCGGAAAGCGCACGCACGTTTTTGTCTTTGGAAATCCGATCATGCCACCAGGACCGATCGACCCCGGCGCCGCGCGCGCGGAGTTTGGACTGAGTCCCGAGCGACGCACGGTGCTCGTCTTCGGCGGCAGTCAGGGCGCGCGCGCGATCAACGACACCATTGCGCGTACCATCCAGCGCCAAATGCTCGGCGACGTGAATCTGTTGTGGGGCACGGGCACCATGCATCTCGAGCGCTACGCGTCACTCGCGATTCCCGGCCGCGTCGCGGTGCGCGGCTTCTTCGATCCCATCGGCACCGCGTACTCCGCCGCGGATCTGGTGGTCGCGCGCGCGGGTGCGATGACCGTCTCCGAGCTGTGCGCCTGGGCGAAGCCGAGTGTGCTGGTGCCGTTGCCGACGGCGGCCGCCGACCATCAGACGTTCAACGCGCGCGCGCTCGCAAACGCGGGTGCCAGCGTCCTGCTGCTCGAGCGGGAATTTACGCCCCAGACCTTCGCGACCACCGTCGTCGGGCTGGCCCATGACGACCAGCGACTGGCTGCCCTGGCCCGGAGTGCCCGCGGCCGAGGCCACCCGAATGCCGCCCGAACCATCGTCGCCAAGG
The DNA here is from genome assembly GCA_003221035.1 of Gemmatimonadota bacterium. Classification (GTDB taxonomy): domain Bacteria; phylum Gemmatimonadota; class Gemmatimonadetes; order Gemmatimonadales; family GWC2-71-9; genus 20CM-2-65-7. The sequence goes on along the minus strand of QHUB01000026.1, from coordinate 116,914 downwards.
TTTTAGAGCTTTCGCAAGTTGCGTAGATTTCGTATATTAGCTGCCCACAGATGACCTTGTTTCGAACCGGGGATCCCCGACCCATCCATTTCATGGGCATAGCCGGGGCGGGGATGAGCGCCTTGGCGATGATTGCCAGGCACCGGGGAGTCTCCATAACTGGTTGTGATTCCGACACTTCCGCGGGCGGTGCCAATGACCTGACCGCCTTGGGAGTTCGTGTTTGGCAGGGCCACGATCCGAGCCATGTGGAAGGGGCTCGCGCTGTTGTAGTTACGGCGGCGGTGCCGCGCGACCATCCGGAGCTGGACAACGCGCGTGCGCTGGGCCTGCCGATCGTGCGCCGGGCCGACGCTTTGGGAGAGCTGGTCGCCGGGGGGACAGAGGGGGTCGTAGCGGTCGCCGGGACACACGGTAAGACGACCACTACGGTCATGGTGACGGAGGCCCTCACGGCCGCCGGGCGAAACCCCACCGGGCTCGCCGGCGGCCGTGTCGCTGCGTGGGGCGGCAACGCGCACATCGGCGGCGACGCGCTGTACGTCGTGGAAGCGGACGAGTACGACAAGTCGTTCTTGTCGCTGCGGCCGACCGTTGCGGTCGTGAACAACGTCGAAGCCGATCACCTCGAGTGCTACGGCTCGATGGAAGCGCTCGAGGAAGCGTTCGCCGTTTTCGCGTCGCGGGCGCAGCGCGTGATCGTCGGCGCGGACGACTCGGGGGCGGATCGTGTCGCACTGAGAATCGACGCGCCGGTGTGGCGGGTGGGGCACGGCGCGACTGCCGACGTGCGGATTCGCGCGGTGCGGCTCGAGCCGGGCGGTTCGCGAGCCAACATCTCGCTGCCGAGCGGTCAGACGATCGAGCTCGCGCTGGCGGTGCCCGGGCTGCACAACGTGCGCAACGCGGCCGCCGCGCTCGGGGTATTGCAGGCCTTGGGCGCAGACGTTGCGCTCGGCGCTGCCGCGCTGTCGGAGTTTCGCGGCGTCGGGCGTCGTTTCGAGCGATTGGGGGAAGCCGGTGGCGTCACGGTGGTCGACGATTACGCGCATCACCCGACGGAAGTCGCCGCGACACTCGCGGCGGCGCGACAGGCATTTCCGGGGCGGCGCGTGATCGCGGTATTTCAGCCGCACCTGTTTTCGCGCACGGCGCTGCACGGGGAGGCGCTCGGCAAGGCGCTGGCGGCGGCAGACATGGTGGTCGTCGCGCCGATCTATGCGGCGCGCGAGCAGCCGCAGGACGGCGTGACGCATCATCTGGTGGTGCGCGGCGCGACGCGCGCGGGCGCGGCGACCGTTGCGGTGCGGGATCGTGCAGGCGTCACGACGCATGTCGCGCGCGCGGTGCGCGAAGGGGATGTCGTGTTCACGCTGGGCGCGGGCGACATCACGCGTGTGGGTCCGGAGCTGCTGAAGCTCTTGGGCGGCGGCGGGGGAGCCGGGGGAGTCGGGACCCAGCAGGGAGCAGTCGCGTGAAATGGAAGTTCCGCGTGCTGCGCCTGCCCCGTGTCTCCTGGCGTGTGCTGGCGTGGGCGGGCGTGGTCCTGGTGGTCATGGTCGCGTGGATGACGGCGCCGCTCGCGCTGCGGCGCCTGACGTTTTTCCGCGTGCGGCAGGTCGAGATCGTCGGCATCCGGTATCTGAGCGCCGAGCGGGTGCTGGAGGCATTGCAGCTGTCGCCCGAGGCGAGCGTGTTCGACGATACCGGCGTGCTCGCCGGGCGCTTGCGCGGCGTGACGGGAATTGCCGACGCTGCGGTCATCCGCCGGCCGCCGGCGTCGCTGCGCGTGATCGTGCGCGAGACGGAGCCCGTCGCGCTGCTCGAAGACGCGCGCGGGTCGCTGGAAGTCGTCGGCGCCGACGCGCGTCCCTTGCCGTTCGATCCCGCCGGTCCGGGCGCGGGCGCGAGCGCGGGTCCGCTCGATTTGCCGATCGTCCGAGCAGGGACCGAGGATTCCGGTGTGGTCGGGTTGCTGGCGCGGATGCAGGCGGTGGATCCCGCGCTGTTTCAGGCGATCGATGCCGCGCGCGAGCTCAGAGACGATTCGCCCGGCGGTGACGTCGCACTCGAGCTTGGTACCCATCGCGTGCTGCTCAATCGCGATGCGGGACCGGAGGTGATTCAGGCGGTGGTGCTGGTGGTGAGAGATCTGGCTGCGAAAGCGCGGCCGTATGACGAGCTCGATGCCCGCTATGCGGGGCAGGTTGTCGTGCGGCGTCGCGCCGCGGGACGGAGCGCCTGATGCCTGAGCGTCGCCTCGTCGCCGGGCTCGATCTCGGCAGCACCAAGACCTGCGCCGTGATCGCCGAGCTCGCGGGCGACCTGCCGCGCGCCCCGCTCGCCAAGATCCTCGGTGTCGGCATCGCCAAAAACAGCGGCGTGCGCCGCGGCATGGTGCGCGACATCGACGAGACGACTCGGTCGGTTGCGGCCGCGCTCAAGGACGCCGAGCGCATGGCCGGCGCGCGCGTCCCGGATGTCACCTGCGGCATCGCGGGCGAGCACGTCGCGGCGCGCAACTCGACCGGCGTCGTCGCCGTCAGCGGCGAAGAGATCACCGCGCAAGACATCGCGCGCGTCAACGAGGTCGCGCGCGCCGTGTCGCTCGGACGCGAGCACGAGCTCTTGCACGACATCCCGCAGGAGTACGTCGTCGATCAGCAGCACGGCATCTCCGATCCTGTCGGCATGACCGGGACCCGGCTCGAGGTGGACATGTACCTCGTCACGGTGCAGTCGACCGCGGCGCAGAATCTGCGCAAGAGCGTGCAGCGCGCGGGGTATCGCGTCGCCGACCTCGTGCTCGAGGCGCTCGCGGCATCCTACGCGGTCCTCACCGACGATGAAAAGGAGCTGGGCGTCGCGCTGGTCGAAGTCGGCGGCAGCTCGACCGGCGTCGCCGTCTTTCACGAAGGCAAGATCCGCCATCTCGCGTCGCTCAAGTACGCCGGCTCCCACGTCACCAGCGACCTGGTGCAGGGCCTCGGCGTGACGCAGTCCGATGCCGAAAGATTGAAAGAGCGGCACGGCGCGGCGTACACGCCGCTCGTGGATGCGGGCGAGATGGTGAGCCTGCCGTCCACGCCCGCGCAGGGCGCGCGGACCGCGTCGCGCGAGCTGGTCGCGCACATCATCCACCAGCGCGTGGACGAGATCTTTCAGCTGGTGGGTCGCGAGTTCGAGCGCGCAGGCTATGGCGCCGGACGGCTGCCCGCCGGCATCGTGCTGTCGGGTGGCACCGCGCACCTGCCCGGCATGGTCGAGCTGGCGCGCGAGGTCTTCGCCGCGCCGGTGCGCGCCGGACATCCCGAGCTCGGGATTTCCGGGCTCGTCGACAGTGTGCAGGCGCCGCGCTACGCGGTGCCCGTCGGTCTCGTGCTGTATGCGGCACGCAAGCATGCCCAGGGCGCCGCTCCCGGCGTGTTGTTCGGCGGCGCCCCGGAGAAGTTGTTTGGCCCTCTCAAGAGATGGTTGCAGGACTTCTTCTGAGCCCTAGGGGACAACCATGATCTTCGAACTCGAAGAAACCGTTACACAGAACGCGCGGATGAAAGTCGTCGGCGTCGGCGGGGGCGGTGGCAACGCCCTGAACCGGATGATCGACGAGCACGTGAGCGGCGTCGAGTTCATCTCGGTCAACACCGATGCCCAGGCGCTCCTCAACAACAAGGCCGATGTGAAGGTGCAGATCGGCAAGAAGCTCACGCGCGGACTCGGCGCCGGCGCGCGGCCCGAGATCGGCCGCCAGGCGATCGAGGAAAATCGCGACGAGGTGCTGCATACCCTGCAGGGCGCGGATCTCGTGTTTGTCACCTGCGGCATGGGCGGCGGCACCGGCACCGGCGCGGCGCCGATCATCGCCCAGGTCGCCCGCGATCTCGGCGCCCTCACGATCGGCATCTGCACCAAGCCGTTCCTGTTCGAAGGGCGCAAGCGCATGCGGCAGGCGGAAATGGGCATCGCCGAGATGCGCAAGCACGTGGATACGATGATCGTGGTCCCGAACGAGCGGCTCCTCGCGGTCGTCGGCAAAGGCATTCCGTTCCAGGATGCGCTCAAAAAAGCCGACGAAGTGCTGCTGCATGCGACTCAGGGTATCTCGGCCCTCATCTGTGTCACGGGGCTCGTCAATGTAGATTTCGCGGACGTGCGCACCGTGATGCAGAACGGCGGCGCGGCGTTGATGGGGACGGGCCAGGGACGCGGCGAAAACCGTGCGATGGAAGCGGCGCAGCAGGCGATTTCGAGTCCGCTGCTCGACAACATCTCGATCGCCGGCGCGACGGGCGTGCTGATCAACATCACGGGTGGCGAAGACCTCACGCTGGGCGAAGTGACCCAGATCAGCGAAGCCATCCACGACGCGGCGGGCGACGAGGCCGAAATCATCTTCGGCGCCGTCAACGATCCCGCGATGCACGGCGAAGTGCGAATCACGGTGATTGCGACCGGGTTCGACAAGACCGGCGCGATGGCCGACGCGCTGGCCGGCGTGCAGCGGCCGACGGCGGGCGTGCTGCCGTTCCGCGATCGCCAGGCTGCAAGCGGGGCGCGGCCGACCCCCGTGCCGCCGCCCGGATTTGCGAAGCCGTCCGAGATCGTGCCGAAGAAGGGGCCTGCACAGATGCCGCTGAATCCAGAGTTGAACGAAATGGAAATTCCGACCTTCATCCGGAGACAGATGGACTGATGACGTGGCGGGCGAGTCAATACGTTGCCGCGGGCGCGCTCGCCGCGGGACTGCTGGGTTGGGCTGCACATCAGGCGTGGCCGTCGCGGCAGATTCCGGTCGCGCTCCCGCTCGTCGTCACCAAGGCGTATGATGAATGGGCCGACACGCTCGGCCGAAACGAAATGCTCTCCGACGTGCTCGCGCGCGCGGGCATCACCGGTCACGAGTATGTCTCCTTCATGAAAGCCACGCATACGCTCAATCCCCGGCGCATGCAGCCGGGGATGGTCTTCGCACTGCGCCGCGTGAAGGGCGAGCCGGTCGCAAATCGGCTGTCCGTGCGGCTCGATCCCCAGCGTCATCTCGTGATGTCGCGGCTCGCCCCGGACTCCGGCTGGAGCGAAACGGTCGAGACGATTCCCTGGACCACGGAGCGCTTGCGCACGACGGCCGTCATTCAGTCGAATCTGTACGACGCGCTCGATGCGGCGATCCCGGATTCATTTTTGCCGTCGCGCCAGCGCGTCGCGCTCGCATGGGCCATCGCCGACGTATACGACTGGGAAGTGGATTTCACGCGCGACCTGCGGCCCGGTGACCGCGTCGAGGTCCTGATCGATCGGCTGCAATCGCCCACAGGCGAGAAACGGCTTGGCCGCATTCTCGCCGCGCGCGTGGATGTGGCCGGTGCGCCCAGCTTCGCGTTTGCCTTCGAGGGCTCGAACGGCGCGACCGGCTTTTATGACGATCGCGGCCGGTCATTACGCCGCGCCTTCCTGCGGGCGCCGCTGCGGTTCAGCCACATCTCGAGTCGCTTTGGCGGCCGCTTTCATCCGATTCTCAAGCGGTGGCGCAACCATGAGGGCACGGATTACGCGGCCGCGTACGGGACGCCGGTGCGCGCGACCGCCGACGGCATCGTCACCGAAGCGGGCCCCAGCGGCGGCTACGGGAATCTCATCGAGATCCGCCATGCCAACGGCATCCGGACGCGCTACGGACATCTGTCGCGGTTCGCGGCGGGCCTGCACGTGGGCCAGCGTGTCGGCCAGGAACAGACGATCGGGTATGTGGGATCGACCGGCCTGTCGACGGGCCCGCACCTGCACTATGAATTCCTGGTCAATGGCCGGCCGACGAACCCGCAGCGCAAGGATGCGGGCGCCGGGGTGCCGGTGCCCCCGGAGCTGAAGTCGCGGTTCGATGATGTCCGGGCGCAGCTCCTCGCGGAGCTCGAGCCCAGCGGTCTGCCCGCCGCGGCGCCGGCGCTCGGCTCTGTCGCCGGGCCCGCTCGCGACGACTAGACACCTCACCACAGATTTCGCTGCGTGGAGCTCTATCCCGCCGTAGACATCGAAGGCGGGCGCGTCGCACGCGCCCACGGAGCGATGGCCGAGCCGATCGCGGCGCTCCAGGCGTTCACGCGCGCGGGCGCGCGCTGGATTCATCTCGTGGACATGGATCGCGCGTACGGCCGCCAGGACAATCACGGGCTGATCGGCGCCGTTCTGAACGCCGCCACGGTCAACGTGCAGGTCGGCGGTGGGCTGTTTCGCGAGATCGACATCGATCAGATGTTCACGCTCGGCGCCACCCGCGTTGTGATCGGGCCGCGCGGTGCCGTCGACTCGGGACTTGTCGCACGCATGATCGCCCGCCACGGCGCCGGCAAACTCGCCGCCGGCATCGATGCCAAGGACGGCCGCGTGGCGCCGCGCGGGACCCAGGACATTCTCGATCTCACGGCGCGCGACCTCGCGCTCCAGGTCTCGCAACTCGGCATTCGCACGATCATCTATAACGAGGTAACGCGCGACGGGAAGCTGACCGGTCCGGACTTGGATGGCGCGCGTCAGCTGGCCGCGCTGGGCCTGGACGTCATCGTCTCGGGCGGCGTCGGCTCGCTCGATGACCTGCGCGCGGCGCGCGCCGCGCGGCTCGCGGGCGCATGCGTGGGCCGAGCGTTGTACGACGGGAAGTTCACGATCGCGGAGGCGCTCGCGTGTCTCTCGTGATCCTGCGCGTTGTGGCGGTGCTCGCACTGATTCTCGTGCTCATCAATCCCGCGAGCTCGCGGCGGCTGCCCGCGGGCGATCAGCCGATCGTGCTGCTCGATGCGTCGCTCAGCATGCGCGGTGCGAACGGATCGTGGAGCGCCGCGCTCGACAGCGCGCGCCGGCTGGCGCGGCGGGGCGCCGTGGTGTGGCGCTTCGGCTCGCGCGTCACCGCCTTCGATACCACGCCGCCCGCCGACGGCGCCAGCCAGCTCGGCCCGGCGCTCGAGGCGGCCGCGGGTCGCGCGGGCGAAGTCATCGTACTGACCGATGGCGATCTGGACGACGTCACGGGCGGCGCTATTCCGTCCGACCTGCTCCGGCGACCGCGCGTCATTGTAGAGCCCAGGCCGCCGTTCTTCGATGCATATGTCGCGGGCGTCGCGGGGCCGAGGCATGTGACACGGGCCGATACGGTCCGGCTCAGGGTGAGTTATGGAGCGGGCGGGATACCTGATGCGAGAAGCGGGAGGCGGAACGTCACACTGGTCGTCCGCTCGGATGGCCGCGAGCTGTTGGCACAACGCGTTGCGCTGCCTGACGGCGGAGTACTGTCACAAGAGCTCACGCTGCCCGCATCTCGCATCCCGCATCCCGGTTGGTCGGTTCTCGAGGTCGGCCTCGACGGCGTGAAGGACGCCGAGCCGCGCGACGACAAGCGGGAGTTCGTCGTCGACGTCAGTCTCGAGCCCGCCGCCGTCCTCTTCGCATCGCCGCCGGACTGGGAAGCGCGGTTTCTCGCCCGCACCCTGACCGATGTGGCGCGCGTGCCGGTCAAGATGTTCGTCGAGACGGAGCCGGGGCGCTGGCGCGACGCGGCCACGCTCGCTCCCGTACCGGCCGGTGATCTCACGCGCGGCGCCAGGAACGCGCGGCTGACGATCGCCCTGGGCGATCCCGAACGCGCGCGCGCGTTCACCGCCGCGAGCAGCCGTGGCGCGCTGCTGCTGTGGTCCACCAACGGACAGACGGGGGACTGGTACGTCGAGCGGCCGCTATCTTCTCCCTTCACGTCCGCGCTTGCCGGCGTGCAGTGGGACTCGCTGCCGCCGGCGACCGCGGTGACGATCACCCGCGATTCGAGCCACACGCCGGTGGTCGCGTTGACGGCGCGACTCGCGCGCCGGGGTTCCCCGCGACCCGTGCTCACGCTCGAACAGCGCGAAGGACAACGGGTCGCTACCGTCTCGGCGGCCGGTCTGTGGCGCTGGGCATTTCGGGGCGGCGCTGCCGAGGAGGCGTATCGCACGGTGGTCGCCGCATTGGTGGACTGGCTGCTGGGACAGCAGGGAGCGGCGAGCAGGGAGCGGGCGGTTCCGGTCGCGCTGGAAGTACCGAACGGAATGCCTCTCGTGTGGCGCTGGACGTCGCCCGACACGTCCCGCACGCTTGGCGTGACGCTTCGCACCAACGACACGACGCGCACTGACTCCCTGCGGTTTGACCCCGCGGGGCGCGCGGAGCTATTGCTGCCTCCCGGCGTCTATCGCTACGCGCTCGGGGGGGGCGGCGGATCGGAGCAGGGAATCGTCGTCGTCGAGACGTATTCCGATGAATGGCTGCCGCGCACGCCGGCACTGACCGCGCAGCCCGGCGAAGCGACAACGCGCCTTGCATCGGTGGGCCTGCGCGACCGCTGGTGGCTGTTCATCCTCGCGATCGCGGCGCTCGCCACCGAGTGGACGTTGCGGCGCCGCCAGGGACTGCCGTAGTGGGACTCTGGACAAAGGTCGGCCGATTCTTCACGGGTCCGGGCGGAGACCGCGCCTGGCTGGAAAACGTGCAACGACAGCTGGTCGAGGCGGATTTCGGCGTCGCCGCGACGAACGAGACAGTCGAGCGCCTGAGCCGCGCCGATAAAGTCGATCAGGCGACGCTCGAGCGCATCGTCGTCGAACAGCTCGGCCCGCCGGGCACGCCGCTCGCGCGCGCGGCGCAGCCACCCACGGTCATGCTGATCTTCGGCGTCAACGGCACGGGCAAGACGACGTCGGTCGCGAAGCTCGCGCAGCATCTCAAACGCGAGGGACGCAGCGTCTTGCTCGCGGCAGGCGACACGTTCCGCGCGGGCGCGACCGAGCAGCTCAAGATCTGGGCCGATCGCCTGGCGACCGCGTTTGTGGGCGCGTCGCCGCGCGCCGATCCCGCGTCGGTGGCGTTCGACGCCGTTGACGCCGCGGTGACGCGCGGCATCGATACTGTGCTCGTGGACACCGCCGGCCGGTTGCATACCGACGAGCGCCTGCGCGAAGAGTTGAAGAAAGTCGTGCGCGTCGTCGGCAAGCGGCTCGCCGGCGCGCCCCACGAATCGCTGCTCGTGCTCGATGCGACCGTGGGCCAGAACGCCGTGCGCCAGGCCGAAGCCTTTGCCGCCGCGGTGCCGCTCACGGGACTCATCGTCACGAAGCTCGACGGAACGGCCAAAGGCGGCAGCGTGGTTGCGCTGCGTCGCGCGGTTCAGGTGCCGATTCGGTTCTTGGGGACAGGAGAAACGCTCGAGGATCTGGAGCCGTTCGATCCCGTGAGATTCGCGCACCGCCTGGTCTCCGATTGAGGCTCCAGCTCAACTCTCCAGTCAAGTTTCTCAAGGGCGTCGGCCCAAAACGCGCCGAGGCACTCCAAAGGCTCGGCATTCGTACCGCCGGCGATCTCTTGTATCACACGCCCCATCGCTATCTCGACGCCACGACGGTCACGCCGCTCGCGCGCGTCGCGATCAACCAGGACGTGACCTGCGTGGGCCGGGTCGTCAGCACCGGCGTGCTGCCGACTCGGCGCGGCTTGCGCGTGTTTCGCGCGGTGCTGCGGGACGCGAGCGGGTTGCTCGAGTGCGCGTGGCCGGGACGGCCGTTCCTCGAGCGACAAATCAAGAAGGGACAGCTGCTGCTCGTGACGGGGCCGGTGCGCTACTACCACGGCAAGCAGATCGTGCCGAGCGAATTCATCGTGCTCGCCGAAGCCGGCGACGACACTGACGGCGATCCCGGACTCGTGCTCCCGATCTATCCGGCCACCGAAGGACTGACGCACCGGCAGATCCGCGCGCTCGTGCAGCAGCATCTGGACGAGCTGTTGCCCCTGGTCGTGGATCCCCATCCCGCGGGCTTCCGGGAGGGCCACCAGTTGCTCGAGCTGCACCGCGCGCTCGAGCTGATGCACCGGCCGCCGAAAGTGGCGGACGCGCAGCTGGGACGCCGGCGGCTCGCGTTCGACGAGCTGTTCGATCAGCAGCTCGTGCAGGCGCGCGCGCGACATTTGGCCAAGCGCTCACGCGTGGGAATTCGCTTCGAGCTGAAACGGGAGCTCACCACACAGCTCAAAGAGAATCTTCCCTTCGAGCTCACCAACGATCAACGCGAGGCGATTCGCGAAATCACGGACGACATGACGGCGCCGCTGCGCATGCATCGCCTGCTGATGGGCGACGTCGGGACCGGCAAGACGGTCGTCGCGCTCTTCGCGATGCTGCTCGCGGCCGAAAACGATTACCAGGCCGCGATCATGGCTCCCACCGAGCTGCTCGCCGAGCAGCACGGCGCTACACTCACGCGTCTGCTGGAGCCGCTCGCGATTCGACCGGAGATGCTGCTCGGGCGCATGACCGCGGCGGAGAAAGCCGCGGCGCGCCAACGCATCGCGGGCGGGAGCCCGAGAATCGTCGTCGGGACGCACGCGCTGATTCAGGAATCGGTCTCGTTCCGCCGCCTCGGCCTCGCGGTGATCGACGAGCAGCATCGCTTCGGGGTCGAGCAGCGCGCCGCGCTCGTGGAGAAAGGTGATGCGCCCGACGTCCTCTTGCTCACTGCCACGCCGATCCCGCGCTCGCTCGCGCTCACGCTCTACGGCGACCTGGACGTCACGCAGATCCGCGAGCGTCCGCCCGGCCGCGGCACCGTGAAGACCGCGCTCCGCACCGATGCGGCACGCGCCAAGATCTACGAATTCATTCGCACGGAGTGCGCCGCGGGGCGGCAGGCGTACGTGATCTATCCCGTGATCGACGAATCAGAGCGCGCGGATCTGAAAGCGGCTACGACGATGGCCGAGAAGCTGGCCAAGACCTTTGCCGAATTTCGCGTGGGCCTCGTGCATGGCCGGATGAAAGCCGAGGAGCGCGACACGACGATGCGCGCATTCCGCGACAATCAGGTCAACATCCTGGTTGCGACCACCGTCATCGAGGTCGGGATCGATGTCGCCAACGCCACCGTGATGCTGATCGAACACGCGGAGCGATTCGGGCTGGCGCAGCTGCACCAGCTGCGGGGGAGGGTGGGGCGTGGAGCGGCGGCCAGTCACTGCATTCTACTGTCGGATTCCTCAGAGGCAGCGATGCGGCTGCAGGCCTTCACCGAGACGACGGACGGCTTCAAGATCGCCGAGCTGGACTTGCACGAGCGCGGCATGGGTGAGCTCACCGGCGCGCGACAGTCGGGCGGCGTGCCACTGCGGTACGCGAATCTCGAGACGGACCTCCCGCTGCTCGACTCCGCGCGCGCCGCGGCTGCTGCCATGATCGGCACCGATCCCGCGCTGGAAAAGCGCGAGCACGCGGCGTATCGCGAGCGGATTGTGACGAGATACGAGAGAGGATTCGAGCTGTTCAGGGTCGGCTGACCCCCCCCGGGGACTCATCGAAACGTGTGAATATTGCCGCGGCCCCCGATCACGACCATCTGTCGCTCCCGCACGAGTGGCGGCTCATCGATGGCGCCGGGAACTTGCGTGCGCCAACGAATCTCGCCGCTCGACGGCTCGACGAGCAACACGTCACCGCTGACGCTGGCGACGAGCACGCCTCCGCCCGATGCGAGCGGAGTTGGACCCGCGGTCGCAACGATGCCGAGCGCGTGACTCGTTGCCGAGTCGGGTTGCGTGACAGGAATCAGCCAGAGTTGGCCGTTGCGGGCCATCACAAACAGCGTGTCACGCACCAGCGCGGGCGCGCCGTACACCGCATCACCGGCGGCGTGATCCCACACCGTGGTCCCCGATTCGAGATCGATGGCTACGATGCGACCGTTGACGGTGCCGAGATACACCCGGCGCCCGTCGGTCGCCGGCGTGGCGAGCACGGTGCCCGGTAGCGCGAGCTGCGCACGGACCGCGCCGTGGTCGGGATCGAGCAGGTAGAGTGTGTCGCTCGTCGTGGCGACGAGCAGCCCGTGCGGCGTGATGAGCGGGCCGGCGCGTACCGCGCCACTCAGGGCCGTTTGCCACTGCACCTGGCCTTTCTCGGACTCCAGGCGCAGCACCGCGCCCCCGTCGGTGCCGACGTAGAGCGCGCCGGTTGTCGTGTCGAAGGTGAGTGGGGCAAGGACGCTTCCCACGCGAGCGCGCCACAGCGTGTGGCCGTCGCGCAAGCGCATCGCGTACACCTGTCCGTTGGAGTGCGACTCGGTGGCGACAAACAGCCGGTCCTGATTCAGCAGCGGGCCGGTGCGTACCGACCCGTCGACACCGACTTTCCAAAGCACAGCGCCGCTCGCGCGATCGAGCAGCACCACGTTGCGGTCCCCCGTCCCCACGGCGATGACGGTTTCGCCCAGCGCTGGGCTGCCGCGCACGCTGCGCCCCACGGTCGCGTGCCAGAGGGGGCGGGGGGCGGGATTGAGGCTTTCCTGTGCGGCGGCGTCGTGGCGCTGGTCACCCAGGTAGACGGGCCAGCCTAATTCCTGGCGCGCCGGAACGTTTTTCATCGAGCCGCCGCATGCTGCGGTCATCGCGTTGACACTGAAAACTCCCGCCACTAGTATGCCGCGCCTATGCCGGAACGTCATTGGATCGAAGAGCTTGCATCGCGCGCGGGCGAGACCGTCTCCGTGCGCGGCTGGGTAGTTACGACGCGCTCGAGCGGCAAGATCGCGTTTGTCGTGGTGCGCGACGGCACCGGGATGCTGCAAGCGGTTCTCTCCAAGAAGGACGTGTCCGCGGACGTCTGGGACGCGTTCGGGAAACTTACGCAGGAGACTTCGCTCGAGGTGACGGGCGTGGCGCGCGCGGAGCCGCGTGCACCCGGCGGCGTCGAGTTGCAGGCGTCTGATCTACGCATCATCGGGCCGAGCGTCGACTTTCCGATCACGCCCAAGGAGCACGGCATCGCGTTCCTGTTCGAGAACCGCCACGTTTGGCTCCGCTCGAAACAACAGGTCGCGATCGCGCGCGTGCGCAACGAAGTCATCCAGGCGATTCGAGATTTCTTTTACGAGCGCCATTTCACCCTGGTGGATACCCCGATTCTCACCGGATCGATCGGCGAGCATGCGGGCACGCTGTTCGCCGTCGACTATTTCGATTTGGGAAAAGCCTATCTCGCGCAGACCGGCCAGCTCTACGTCGAAGCGGCGGCCGCGGCGCTGGGCAAGGTCTACTGCTTTGGCCCGACGTTCCGCGCTGAAAAGTCGAAGACGCGCCGGCACCTCACGGAATTCTGGATGGTCGAGCCCGAGGTCGCGTGGAACGATTCCGCAGCGAATATGCGTCTGCAGGAAGATTTCGTCTCGTACATCGTGGGCCGCTGCCTCGAGCGCCGGAAGAACGATCTCGCGGAGCTGGGCCGCGATCTCGCACCGCTCGAGCGCGTGCAGCCGCCGTTCCATCGCATTTCCTATACGGACGCGGTCGCCAAGCTGAAGAGCCTGGGTGGCGACATGGAGTGGGGTCGGGACCTGGGCGGCGACGACGAGACGACGCTCGCGAAGCAATACGATCGGCCGGTGTTCGTCTACAACTATCCGAAGGCCGTGAAGGCGTTCTACATGAAGGAGAACCCCGACGATCCGCGCACAGTGCTGAATAACGATTGCCTCGCGCCCGAGGGATACGGCGAGATCATCGGCGGCAGCCAGCGCGAGGACGACTACGAAAAGCTCCGCGCGCGCATCAAGGCCGAGGGCCTGCCCGAGGAGGCGTACTCGTGGTACCTCGATCTTCGGAAGTACGGCACCTTCGTGCATGCGGGCTTCGGACTCGGCGTCGAGCGCACGGTGGCCTGGATCTGCGGCATCCCGCACATTCGCGAAGCGATCGCATTCCCGCGGACGTTGTACCGGTTGTGGCCGTAGAGAAGCCAGCCGTTTTCGGCCAGCACGAGCCCAACACTCTTTCACAACTCGAGGACGTGGCCAGCCGCGCCGAGCGGGCCGCCCTCATGGCAGACGGCCACGTCGGCTACGTCATGCCGATCGGGGGCGTCGCGGCGTATCGCGACAAGGTCTCGGTCGTGGGCGTGGGCTTCGACATCGCCTGCGGCAACGCGGCGATCCGCACCAATCTCAAGCTGCCGCAGATCCAGGGCAGGATTCGCGAGCTGGCGGACGAGATCCAGGCGACGCTGTCCTTCGGCATCGGTCGCACAAACCGCGCGGACGATGCGCCGACCGATGATCCGTTGTTCGAGGATCCGGCGTGGGAAGCCGTGCCCGACCAGCAGGAGCGCGACCGCCTGCGCGGCAAGGCGCGCGAGCAGCTCGGCACCGTGGGCTCGGGCAATCACTACGTCGACGTGTTTGCCGACGAGGAAGATGGTATCTGGGTCGGCGTGCACTTCGGCTCGCGCGGCTTCGGCTACGGCGTGGCGCACGGCTTCCTCGCGCTGTCGCAGAACAAGCAGTGGGGCGAGCGCGCGCCGGAGCGCGAGATGCTGCTCGACGTGCATGCGCCAGTCGGTGACGCGTACTGGCAGCTCATGAATCTCGCGGGCCGATACGCGTACGCCGGCCGCGAGTGGGTCGCGCGCAAGACCGTGTCGATTCTCGGCGGCCGCGAGCTGGAGCTGGTGCACAACCATCACAACTTCGCCTGGATCGAGGAGCACGGCGGCGAGACGCTGTACGTCGTGCGCAAGGGCGCGACGCCGGCGTTTCCAGGCCAGAAAGGCTTCGTCGGCGGCTCGATGGGCGACAACGCAGTGATCGTGCAGGGCGCGACGGCGTCGGACGCCGAGACCCGGCAGCTGCAGGCCCGCGCGCTGTATTCGACCGTGCACGGCGCGGGTCGCGTCATGAGCCGCACCGCGGCGGCGGGAAAGCGCACGCGCAAGGGCAAGGTGCTGAAGCCGGGCGCGATCTCGCGCGAGATGATGAACGAGTGGATCAAGGGGAAGGGCGTGGTGCTGCGCGGCGGCGGAACCGATGAGAGCCCACACGTGTATCGTCGCCTGCCCGATGTCCTGAAGGCTCAGGGCTCGACGGTCGAGGTACTGCACACGCTGCGCCCGCTGATTGTGGTGATGGCGGGGGCGGATGAATTCGATCCGTACAAGGACTAGATGACCTGTGAGGTGACACATGGCAAGAACTAAGTCTCGGCGCTGGTCGCAGCGCGTCACACGCGAAAGCAACGCGCTCGATCTCGAGCGCCGAGTATTCACGAAGAGTCCGAAGGCGATCGCCAGATCGCTCAAGCGTTCAGCGGAGCGGAGCGCGCGGCGCAAGTCCAGTCCGTATCGGTCCGCGATGTCGATGTTGACGTTCTACATCAATCGTGCAGGCCGGCAACTGTCCCAGACGCAGCGCGCCCGCCTGAATGCGGCGAAGCAGGAGTTGCGTGCGCTCTTTGGGAAACCCTGAGTCATCGCCTGACTGATTCGTCCACGGCGCCAGCTGGCGGTGCCCGCTGTCGCCGGTAGAGTTAGCCGTTCGGCGCCAGCGGGGACACACGGCGCGCGCGCTTCTGAGCGCACAAAAACAGGCTTGTGGTTTAAGAAACGCATGACTCGCGCCAATCAGGCTCGCCGCTAGCCATGCCATTCAAGAGCCGAGCGCAACGTCGCAAGTTTGCGGCGCTGCTGCTGAGTGGTGAGATCACACCCGAGCAATACGAACGCTGGAATCGCGACACAGGCCGCCGGGAGCTTCCGGAGCGCGTGAAGCCCAAGCGCAAGAGAGCAGGGCGCCGACCCGCCCGCGCCCGCGCGCGCAAAAAGGCCCGTGGCAGAAAGCGTGGCGCAAAATGAGATCCCTGACCCTGTTCGCTCTCGTGCTGATGTTCGCGGCTTGTAGCTCAGAAGAGGCCCAGCAAGAAACGGTGGATACCGTCATGGTCTTTACCGCGACCCCGTCGCGGGGACGGTCTGATTCGGCAACGCGAGCTCAATCGATGAACGAAATCATGGCGGCGCTGAACGCCTATGCCGAGCATACGATGAGTGCCGATGAGGCAGCGAAGGTGATCGTCGACGATCAACGAAAGAGCGGGCGTTCACTGAATATTGTCATGGATCCGCCGCTGCTCGCCGCGGTGCGGCGCGAACAGGAGCGCAGAAAGTAGGACCACGATCCACGCCGAGCAAGCAATGACCAAGCAAACAAGCCAACCCCACGTGACCTCTTTCGCGCCTCAGTTTCTGGTGGATGATCTGGAGCGCTCGATGACCTACTACCAGAAGCTCGGCTTTACCTTCGGCGAGCCGTGGGATGGCTTCTACGCGATCGGCAAACGGGACGGGCTCGAGCTGCATCTCAAGGAAGCGCCCAGGAACCCCGCAGAGCGCGAGTGGCGCCGCGAGCAGGAGCACCTCGATGCGGCCGGCGGAGTGGACGGGATCGACGTCTTCTATGAACAGTGTCTCGCGAACGGGGTCACGGTCCTGCGTCCTCTCGCCGCGACCGACTGGGGCACGAAGGACTTCTATGTCGAGGATCCGGACGGCCACATCATCTCGTTCGGAGGCCGCCCATGAGACGCGTGCTCGCCTTGCTGGCGCTCTGCACCTGGGCGCCCGTCCGGGCTCAGATGCCGGCCCCCGCCGTTCCCGATACGGTAAACGCCATGCTGCGTCGCATCTTTGCGTCAGGAGAGTTCGCCCCGCAGCGCTTCGGCCCCGCACGCTGGATCGAGACCGGCGCCGCGTACACCACCGTCGAGCGGTCGGCCGACAACAACAAGGCGTTCGACATCGTCCGCTATGCCACCGCCACCGGCGCCCGCAGCGTCTACGTCTCGGCCCGCCAGATGACGCCGCCCGGCACAAACGAAGCGCTCGACTTCGACGATTATGCCTGGTCCGCCGACGGCAACCTGCTGCTCCTCTTCACCAACACCCAGCGCGTGTGGCGCCAGAATACACGCGGCGACTACTGGGTCTTGAACCGCAAGACCGGCGCGCTCAAGAAACTCGGAGGACCGGATGCGCCACCCTCGACGCTCATGTACGCCAAGTTCTCGCCCGCGGGCGACCGCGTGGCGTACGTGCGGCAGGGAAACATCTACGTCGAACGGCTGGCGGACGGCGCGATTACCGCGCTCACGAGCGGCGCAGACTCGCTCCACGTCAACGGCATGACCGACTGGGTCTACGAAGAAGAGTTCGATCTGCGCGACGCGTTCCGCTGGTCTCCCGACGGCGCCAGGATCGCGTACTGGCAGTTCGACATGACCAGCGTCGGGACGTTCGATCTGATCAACGACACCGACTCGCTCTATCCCCGGGTCATCCCGATTCAATATCCCAAGGTCGGCACGGGCAACTCGGCCGTACGTGCGGGCGTGGTGAGCGCCAACGGCGGAGCGACGACGTGGCTCCAGATCCCCGACGACCCGGCGCAGAATTATCTCCCGCGGATGGAGTGGACCGGACCGAACGAGCTGATGCTGCAGCGCATGAACCGGCTGCAGAACACCGACCGCGTCATGCTGGCCGACGCGATCACCGGAGCCACACGGACGATCCTCACCGAACACGACAGTGCCTGGGTGGATGTGGTTGACGACGTGACCTGGATGGCGAAAGGCGCCGAGTTTCTGTGGACGAGTGAGCGGGACGGCTGGAGGCATGTCTATCGCGTCAGTCGCGACGGAAAGCGTATCACCAATATCTCGCCGGGTGCGTTCGACGTGGTGACGGTGGCCGGCGTAGACGAGGCCGGCGGTTGGCTCTACTACATCGCCTCGCCGGACAACGCGACCCAGCGCTACCTGTACCGGATGAAGCTCGACGGGAAGGGAAGTGCGGTTCGCGTGTCACCGGCTGCGGCGGTGGGGACGCACACCTACCGAATCTCGCCCGACGCGCACTTCGCGTTTCACACCTATTCCCATTTCGACAGCCCGTCGGTGACGGAGCTGGTCGAGCTGCCGTCGCACCGCGTCGTCCGCACGCTCGTCGACAACGCGAAGCTGCGCGCCGCCGTGGCGCCGCACATCGCGCATCCCGGTGAGTTCTTCAAGGTGACGGTGGGCGATGGTGTCGCGCTCGACGGCTGGATGATCAAACCCGCGAGTTTCGATTCGACAAGGAGCTATCCGCTGCTGGTGTACGTGTACGGCGAGCCGGCGGGCCAGACTACGAACGACGCCTGGAGCGGCGGCACCACGCTGTGGTACCACCTGATTGCCGACCAGGGCTACGTCGTCGTCTCGATCGACAACCACGGCACACCCGCGCCGCGTGGGCGGGCGTGGCGGAAAATCGTCTACGGGGCGGTCGGGGTGCTCTCGAGCAAAGAACAAGCGGACGCCGTGCGCGCGCTCACCGCGTCTCACAGCTATCTCGACCGCTCCCGCGTCGCGGTGTGGGGCTGGAGCGGCGGCGGCTCGAGCACGTTGCAGGCGATGTTTCGCTATCCCGACGTGTACCAGGTGGGCATGTCGGTGGCGCCCGTGCCGGACGAGCGGCTATACGACACGATCTACCAGGAGCGCTACATGGGCCTCCTCCAAACCGCGGCGGACAGCGCACGCTATAACCGTGCGTCGCCAATCAATCAGGCCCAGGGCCTCAAGGGGCGGCTGCTGGTCGTGCACGGCTCCGGCGACGACAACGTGCACTATCAAGGGACGGAGCGGCTGGTCAATCGCCTGGTCGAGCTCGGCAAGCCGTTCGACTTCATGGCGTATCCCAATCGCTCCCACTGCATCTGCGAGGGCCGAGGGACAACGCTCCACATCTACTCGCTGCTCACGCGCTATCTCATGGAGCATCTGCCCGCGGGGCCGCGGCCCGTCATGCCATAGGCTACCGCCGCGCCTTCACCTCGTCCCACAACTTGTCGAGCTCCTCGAGCGTGGCGCGCCCCATCTCCAGGCCGCGCTCCTCGGCCAGCTTCTCGACTGCCTCGAAGCGCTCCTGGAACTTCGCGTTCGCGCGCTCGAGAGCGGCCCGCGGATCGACCGCGAGCTTTCTCGAGAGATTCACGACCGCGAACAGCAAGTCGCCGAGTTCCTCCTCGATCTGCTCCCGGCTCCCCGCTCCCTGTTCCGTTTCGAGCTCCCCGATCTCTTCTTTCACCTTCGCCATCGGACCAGTCGCATCCGGCCAATCGAACCCGATCCCCGCGGCCCGTTCCTGGAGCCGATACGCCATCAAGAGCGGCGGCAATGTCGCGGGCAGTCCCGCGAGGGTGCTGCGTTTGCCTCCCGCACGCGGCTCGCGCCGTTTCACCAGCTCCCAACCGGCGTGATCGTCGCGGCTGACGCGGCCTTCACCGAACAGGCCAGGATGGCGGCGCCACATCTTTTCCTCGAGCGAGCGCGTGACCACTTCGGCATTGAACTGCGAGCGCTCCTCGGCGATCACGATCTGAAACGCGAGATGGAGGAGCAGATCGCCCAGCTCGTCGCGCATCGCCTCGGGGTCGTCGGTTTGAATCGCGTGATCGAGCTCGAGGGCTTCTTCGACCAGATAGGGACGGAGCGTCTGCGGGGTCTGCGCGCGGTCCCACGGGCACCGCTGTCGCAGCTCGCGTACGAGTGCCAGAGCACGTCCAAGCGCTGAATCGCCTTGCATTTAGCCTCCGGGCCGGGTAGAATACCCGCGCCAGTGACCGTGTCAACGAAGGGCAAAGCCTGGGTCGAAGTGGACGTGGAAGCCCTCGTCGACAACGCCCGAACGGTAGCAAAGATAGCAGGCACACGGCTCCTCCCTGTCGTCAAGGCGAATGCGTACGGGGTCGGAGCCGTCCTAGTATCCAAGGCCCTCGAGCAGCTCGACCCCTGGGGCTACGGCGTCGCCACGATCGAAGAAGGCGCGGAGCTGCGCGCGGCCGGCATTACGCGTCCCATTCTCGTCTTCATGCCGGCGCGCGCGCAGTGGTTCGACGAGTACGACCGCCACCAGCTGACCCCGGCGCTCGGGGACGCGGGCAGTATCCTCGAATGGACGACGCGCGGCGACCGTCCCTTCCACGTCGAAATCGACACCGGGATGGGACGCGCCGGAGTTCGCTGGGACGAAGCGGACGAGCTGGGCGAAGCGGTCGATACGCCGTCGTTCGAGGGTTGTTATACGCACTTCCACTCGGCCGAGCGGCGCGACGGCTCGGCGGAACGACAGCTGGAACGGTTTCAAGGTGCGGTCGCGAAGTTGCCGCGACGGCCGGCGTTGCTACACGCGGCCAATAGCGCGGCCGCGCTGCGCGGCAATCAGTTCGCACTCGACCTCGTACGGCCGGGGATCTTCCTGTACGGCGGATCGCCCGGGGACGACCTGCCGCAGCCCAAGCCGGTGGTCAGCGTACGGGCGCGAGTGCTGAGTATGCGCCGCATTCGCCGCGGCGAGAGTGTGAGCTACGACGCGAGCTGGACAGCCTCCCGTGACACGGTCGTCGCGACGCTGCGATGCGGCTACGCCGACGGCCTCAGGCGGATGCTGGGCACCGCGGGGGGCGGGGGCGGGGGTGGGGGCGGGGGCGGCGCCTCGGTGCTGCTGCGAGGACAACGGCGTCCGATCGTGGGATTCGTGCAGATGGATATGGCGCTCGTTGAAACCGGCACGCTGGAAGTGCAGGTGGGGGACATCGCGACCATCGTGGGCGAAGACTCGAAGCAGCGTATCACGCTGAAGGAAATGGCGGAGTGGAGCGGTGAGGTGCCGCACGAGTTCCTCACCAGCCTGGGCCCACGTCTGCCGAGGGTCACGGTGTGAAGTACGGGACCGGGCGTGCCGCCATCATCGTGCTGGATGGGCTCGGCACAGGTCCCGCGCCGGACACCGCGGCCTACGGCGATGCAGGCTCGGATACACTCGGCAACGTCGCCCGCGCAGTCGGCGGGTTGAAACTGCCGAATCTGGAAAAAATAGGTTTGGGTCGTTGCCGCGACGTCGGCGGTGCCTCCGGGATTTCCGGTTTGTCGTCGCAGGTGACGCCGACGGCCGCGTACGGTGTCGCGCGACCGGCATCGGCGGGTAAGGACAGTACGACGGGGCACTGGGAGATCTGCGGCGTGCGGTTGGAAAACGGCTTTCCGACCTACCCGAAGGGGTTTCCTGTTCCCTTGCTGGACGAGTTCTCCCGCCGCACCAAACGCGGCTGGCTCGGGAACAAGGCGGCGTCCGGGACCGGGATCATCGACGAGCTCGGTGCCGAGCAGCAACGGAGTGGAAAGTGGATCGTCTATACGTCGGCGGATTCGGTTTTTCAGATTGCGGCACATGAACAGGCCGTTCCGCTGGCGGAGCTGTATCAAGCGTGCGCGCTCGCCCGCGAGATGCTGAAGGGTGAGCATGCCGTGAGCCGAGTCATCGCGCGACCCTTCGAAGGCAAGCCGGGGGACTACCGCCGGACGCCGCACCGCAAGGATTTTTCGATCGCACCGACGGGGACGACGCTGCTCGACCTCATGGCCGACGCCGGTGTGACGCGCATCGGGATCGGCAAGGTGGACGACCTGTTCGCAGGCCGGAACATCAGCAGCGAGCATACGGCGACGAATGCGGACGCGTACCGGTTGATCGAGCAGGCACTCGATACGCTCGACACCGGGTTCGTGTTCGTGAACGTGATCGAGTTCGATCAGACGTGGGGGCATCGCAACGACGTCGCCGGGTTTCATCAGGGACTGCAGGAGCTCGACGCATGGATTCCGCGGCTCGGGGCGCGGCTCCGGCCGGATGATGTCGTGGTGCTGACCGCGGATCATGGCAACGATCCGACGACGCCGTCCACCGATCATTCGCGCGAGGTCGTGCCGATTCTCGTGCTGGGTCCGAGCGTGCATCCCGTGGCGTTGGGGACGCGCCGCACGTTCGCGGACATGGGGCAGACGGTCGCCGAGTATTTCGGGTTGCCGGCGCTCGCTGCGGGGACGTCGTTCTTGAAGGAGCTCGCGGAGGAATGAGCGACCTGGTACAGCGCGCCCGTGCCGCGATGCAACATGCCTGGGCGCCATACAGCCAGTTTCACGTCGGCGCCGCGCTCGAGGCGCAGGACGGTACTGTGTATGTCGGCTGTAACGTGGAGAGCGCATCATACGGTCTCACCATTTGCGCGGAGCGCATGGCGCTCGGCGCGGCCGTGGTGGGCGGCGCCCGGAAGTTGACGCGCATCGTCGTCACGACGGACGTCGATCCGCCGGCGGCGCCCTGCGGCGCCTGTCGCCAGCTGCTGGCCGAATTCGGTCTGGATCTGGAAGTGCGCGCTGTCGGTCGCACCACCGAGAAACGGTGGACCCTGGCGGCGCTGTTGCCTGACGCTTTTACGAAGGAGTCGTTGGACCGGTGAAGCGGCGCCTGTTCTCCTTTCTGCTGATCGCAGCGGCTGCATGTACCGAGCAGCCGACGGCGCCCGGCGTGTGTCCCGATTTCTGTCCCGGAAGCTCGATCCAGGCGCACGACAGCGTCTTTGCCACCATCATCGAGCGCGACTCTTCCTTCCGCGGCTACGTGCAGAGCTTCCATGCGTTGGAGCTGACCGCCACCGACGTTCCGGGTGTGGTGGACAGCCGCGCGTTCTTTTCGACCGATACCATCATGCCGCGGATCCAGGCGAAGGTGGGCGATACGACCACCGTGCCGAAGGTCGTGGACTCGCTCCGGCTCCGGTTCGTGATCGTGAAGCGGCCCAAGAACACGACCGGCTTGAAGCTGCGGGTCTATCGATTGCCGGTGACGGTGGATTCCACGTCCGATTTCGCCTCGCTCGATCCGTATTTCGTCGCCGCACCCGTAGACAGCGTGGATGTCAGCCATCTGCTCGGGGCGCCCGGCGCGACCGACACGGCGGTGGTGAATTACTGGCGAAATCTCTGTCCCGTGTGCATCGACTCCATACGCGTCGATCCGGACGACAACGTGTTGCTCACGCAGATCGACTCGACGCTCCTCATCTACGTAAAGCTCGATACGGTGCAGGCGCCGCTGAGCGCGGCCGACACCGGACGCCTGGCGTTCGGCTGGCGCGTCGCGGCCGATTCATTCGCCAGCGTCGGTCTGGGCTCGTCGGAATCGGGCACCGACAGCCCGCTGTTGCGCTGGTTCTATCATTACACGATCCCCGACACTGTCTCGGCGACGCCCGACAGCGTGGCCTCCAAGGACAAGATCGTGCCGCCGCGCTTCGATAATTTTGTCTTCAACCCGCCGACGCCGGCGATCGATTCCAATCTGGCGATTGGCGGTGTCCCGTCAGCACGAGCCGTGGTGCGCGTCGCGCTGCCGAAGTTCCTGCACGACTCGATCGACGTCGTGCGCGCCACGCTGCTGCTCGTCCCCGCCAACGCGGCGCAGGGAACGCCGAGCGACTCCTTCCGGATCGTCGCCTACCCGGTGCTCGGCGATCTGGGCGCGAAATCGCCGGTGAATACAGGATCGCTGTTCACCGATAGCGTCGTCATACATATCGGGTCCACCGATACCGTGCGGCTCGAGCTGACGAGCATGGTCCGCGCCTGGACGCTCGACACGGCCGCGGTGACCACCTTCGTTCTGCTCCAGCGTCCGGAAGCCGCGTCCTACACCGAGGCGCGATTCTACTCGTCGCGCGCGCCCGCATTTCGACCGGCGTTGCGCGTGACGTATGTGACCCGCTATGCGTTTGGGCGACCATGACGCCGCTCCATCGCGCGCTCGCGCTCCCGGCATTGCTGCTCGTGGTCGGGCCTTCGGTGATCGCCGCCCAGAGCTCACAGTTCGGAATCCAGGGCTTGGGGACGCCGGGCAAGTCGGAAAGTGCTCGGGCGCGAGCCACGGGCGGGGCGTTCGCGCCGTTCGATCCGTTTTCGCCACTGACCGACGCGGTCCTCGCCGATGTTCGCCGCCTGAGCGCGAATATCGCGCTGACGACCTCGTGGCGCACCGTCGATCCCACCGGCGGGACGCAGTCTTCGCTGAAAGAGACCCGTTTTCCATCCCTGGTCGTCGTCGGGCCGTTGACCCGCCGGATCACCATTGGTGGCGGATTTACGACCTATCTCGATCGCAGCTACGGCGTGCTGATCAAGGACACGATCGACATCGGCGGTGTGCCGCAGCCCGTCACCGATGAGATCACGAGTGACGGCGCCATCACCGACCTGCGTGTGGCGCTGGCGGCCAGACTGGGCAGGCATCTCACCATCGGTGGCGGGGTGCATCGGCTCAGCGGTTCGACCCGCGAGGTCGCCCAACGGACATTTGGGGACACGCTGTACCGGTCGTCGACATCGCGAAGCGAAGTCGCGTACGGCGCGAACGGGGCGTCAGTCAGTGTGTTACTCGATCTGTTCCAGGCCCTGCGCGTGTCCGGATGGGCCCGCTCCGATTCGAAGCTTCGGTCCGATATCGCGGGGAAGACGATCGCCGAGCACGACCTGCCAGTGAGCTACGGCGGCGGACTGCTCTGGCGCGCGGGCGCTGAGGCGAGCCTCGCGGGGGCCGTCTCGTGGAACAACTGGTCCGTGACGGGCCTGCCGAATTCGCACGACACCTTCAGCTGGTCGGCCGGTCTCGAAATCGGAAAATTTGGCGCGCCGTTTAGACTTGGCGCGCGCCAGGGCCTGCTGCCGTGGGGCGTCGGTGAGGCTCCGAAGGAGTCTGCGCTCTCGGCCGGCGTCGCTCGCCAGTTCTCCGGCGGCCGGGGTCGCATCGATATCGGCGTCGAGCGGCTCGAGCGCACCGGAACGGGAATGAAAGAGCACTTGTGGACGATGTTGCTGGGGCTGACCGTGCGGCCGTGAACGTTTACTTCCATACCTTCGGGTGCAAAGCGAATCAGTACGACACCGAGCGCGTGCGCGAGGCATTCGGCGCGAGCGGTGCGGTGGTAGTGGATGATCCTGCGCTGGCCGATCTCGCCGTCGTCAATTCCTGTACGGTCACCGGTGAAAGCGAAGTCAAGCTCCGGCGCTTCGTGCGCCACATCGCCAAGAGCGGTGACGCGCGCACCATCGTCATGGGCTGCGCCGCGGCGCTCGACGACGGCACCATCGCGGCGTTGCCGTCGGTGCAGGCGGTGGTGGCGAACGCGGATCCGGACGCTGTGCTCAAGGCGGCCGGCGTCGCTTCGCGAGTAGGGGCGCAGCATGCTGCGCCCCTACCTGCTGTTACCAGATCCCGTGCGTTATTAAAGATCCAGGATGGTTGCGACGAGCATTGCACGTTTTGCGCGACGACCCTGGCGCGAGGCGCGAACCGTTCGCGTCCGATTGCCGACCTTATAGAGGAAGCGGGGGGGCTGGCCGAGCGCCACGCGGAGATCGTGCTGACCGGTGTGCATATCGGGACGTATGGCACGGACGTGCGTGATGCCTCGTGCGTCGTGCGTTCGCTCGGACAGCTGGTCGAAGCCCTGATCGAAAGCGTGCCGAACGTTCGCTTCCGTTTGTCCAGCGTCGAAGCCACCGAAGTCGACGACACACTCGCGCGACTCCTCCTTGGCGCGCCACGCCATCTGGCCGCACATCTACACGCGCCGCTGCAATCGGGCTCCAACCGCGTGCTGAAGCGCATGGGGCGGCACTGGTACACGGCGGAGAGCTATCGCGCGCGGATCGAGTGGCTCGCCGAGCGGATGGCCGTGTTCGGGCTCGGCGCCGACGTCATTGCCGGGTTTCCCGGCGAGTCGGATGACGATCACCGCGCCTCACTCGCGCTGCTACGCGCCTTGCCGTTCACGTATCTGCATGTCTTCCCTTTTTCGGTCCGCCCCGACGCGCCCGCCGCAAAGCTCGCCGGTCAGGTGGGTCCCGAGGTGATTCGCGCCCGGGCGCGCGAGCTGCGGGAGCTTGGCGAGGCGAACGCGGCCGCCTATCGTGCGCGCCGCCTGGGGCAACGCGCCGACGGGGTGGTGACGGGCCGGATCAAGGCCCAGCTCGAGGTGATGACGGAAGATTATTTGAGTGTCTATCTTGATAGCGAACTGTGGGACGGGCGTCCCCGCTTCGAGGTGACGGTCAACTGACGATGCGCCGCATCTATATCGAGACCTACGGCTGCCAGATGAACGTCTCGGATTCCGAGCTGATGCTCGGCGTCCTGGGCCGCGAGGGCTACGTGCGCACCGACGATCCGGTCGAAGCGGACGTGCTGCTCGTGAACACGTGCGCCGTCCGGGACCATGCGGAGCAGCGGGTGCTCGGCCGCATGGGCGAGCTCAAGCGCTACAAGCGGCCCGGTGACGTCCTCGGCGTCGTGGGTTGCATGGCGCAGCGGCTCGGTCCCAAGCTCCTCGAGCGTGTGCCGCAGGTGGACCTGGTCATCGGTCCCGATGGCTATCGCGGTCTTCCCGAGCTGATCGCGCGGGCTCGGGAGGGCGAGCGCGCCGCCGATGTCGCGTTCCAGGGTTGGGAGCACTACGAGGACGTTCCTCCCGTGCGCGACAACCCCATCTCCGCATTCGTGACGGTGCAACGGGGCTGCGATTATCGGTGCACGTTCTGCGTTGTTCCGATGACGCGTGGCCCGGAGCGCAGCCGCAAGTTGGCCGATGTGGCGGGCGAAGTTGGTCGACTCGCGGAGACGGGCACTACCGAGGTCACGCTGCTTGGCCAGACTGTCAACAGCTATCACGATGGCGAACACGATTTCGCCGACCTGCTGCGCGCGGTCGGGGCGGTGGACGGGATTCGACGCCTGCGCTTTACGTCGCCGTATCCCACCGACTTCACACCGCGCGTGCTCGACGCCATGGCGACCACGCCGGCGGTGTGCGAGTACGTGCATCTGCCGGTGCAGAGCGGGAGCTCGCGCACGCTCAGGCGGATGCTGCGGCGCTATGATCGGGAGCGCTATGTGGACGTCGTCGCCGCGCTCCGCGCCGCAGTGCCGGGCGTTGCGCTCTCGACCGATATCATCGTGGGCTTTCCCGGTGAGACCGAGGCGGACTTCCAGGAAACGCTGTCCTTGGTCGAGCAGGTCGCATTCGACGACGCCTACACGTTCAAGTATTCAGTCCGCGAGGGGACGCCCGCGGTCCGAATCAAGGACCACGTGCCGGAGGAGCTCAAGACCGCGCGGATCGGCCGGCTCATCGAACTGGTCCGCCGCATCGCCAGGCGGAAGAACATCGGACTCGTCGGGACGACGCACGAGGTGCTCGTCGAAGGCCCGGCGAAGCGGGGCGCGCTGCTACAGGCGCGCACGCGCACGAACAAGATCGCGCTGCTCGAGGGCCCGGCTGCGTGGATCGGGACCTACCGCCGCGTGCGGCTCACGGGAACGACCGGCTCGACCTTTACCGCCTGGCCGATCGAGGAGCTCGCCGCGTGTCCGTCACCAACGTGACGTTGGAAGTCGCGCAGCGCGAGTATCAGAGCCTGCGCGACGCGTTTCCCGGATTCTGCGGCTGCGATGTATGCCGCGGCGACGTGCTGGTGTTCACGCTCAATCGATTGGCTCCGCACTACGTCTCCACCCGTCAAGGCGAGATTCTCACCGAGTTGACGCTGCACAGCGACGGCGAGAAGGCGAAGCTCGACGTCGTATTGCTCGAAGGCTTCCGCAAGGTTGCGCTCGCGCCTCGCTGCGGCGTGAAACCCACGCAGCTCTAGTCTGAGGCGGGCGTGCGCCCGCCAATCCTCTATCTCACGATTGGTTTCGCCGCGGGGCTAGCCGCGGCGCTCCACGGCGTGGAACTGCGTGTAACGGCGCTGCTGGTGTTGTGTGCAGCGGCGCTGCTGCTTCGTCGCGCTCCGCTCGGCGCAGCGCTCGGGGTCATGCTGGTCGCTGGTGTGCTCTGGGGCGGGGCCGCGGTGCGCGAACAGCGTGCGTCGTGTGCGGGTCTGTGGAGTCGAACGGCCGCCACACGCTCCGCTGTCGTCCAACTCACCGACCCCGTCGCGGCCTCGGGCGGCGTCGCGGAAGGTATGGTACGCGGCGGGCCGTGCGGCGGGGCACTCACGATTCGGTGGCCCGAAGCGCATGCGGCGCACGGAGGGACCACGTGGGTAGTGGCCGGGCGCTTCCTGGGCGACGAAGCGAGCGGTGTGCTCGTCGCGCGGCGCGTGCGTGCACTCGATGCCACACCTCGGGGCCGCGGTGCGCTGCGCGATCGCGTCGCCGAGCGCAGTCACGCCCTGTTCGGAACGCGGGCGCCGTTGGTGGACGCGCTCGTCATCGCCCGACGAACCGAGCTGGACGCCGAGCTGCGCGAGCGCTACGCGCGCTCAGGACTGGCGCACCTGCTGTCGATCTCGGGACTCCATGTCGCGTTCTTCGCCGCGTGGTTCAACGTCCTGCTGGTCCGGCTGCGCCTCAGCGCCCGCGCCCGCTTCCTGGCCGGCACCGCCGTCATGCTCGGCTATATCTGGTTGCTCGGTTTCCCGGCTCCCGCCACACGATCCGGAGCCATGCTGATCGGTCTCGACGTCGCGAGGCTGCGGCAGCGCATCGTCGCGCCACGAGGCCTCGTCGCCCTGACGGCGCTGTGCGTCATGCTGGGTGATCCGTGGGCGGTGCAGTCGGTGGGGGCGTGGCTGTCGGTGGGCGCCGTCGCCGCCGTGATCTGGGCCGGGCGCGCCACCGAGCGACAATCGAAGATCGTGCGGCTGCTGGCTCCGGCTGCCGCGGCGACATTGATCACCGCGCCGATCACGGCGTACGCCTTCGGAACCGTGGCGCCGATCGGCGTGATCGCCAATCTCGCGGCGATTCCCCTGGCGGGTCTTGCCGTGCCGGGCCTCATGGTTTCACTCCTCGTGTCTTCGACCTGGCTGGCGGCGGGAGCGGGCCTGTGCCTGGCCCTGCTCGATCTCGTCGCAAAGACCGCGGCCGCTCTGCCCGGCGGCCATTTCATCATGATCGCCGGTCCCCGGGCGGCCGCGGTGTGGTCGGGCATCCTCGTGCTCGCGTGGTGGCTTTGGAACACGCCGCGCCGGCGCTGGACGATCGCCGCACGAGCGAGCTTCACCGCGGCTATCCTCTCGCTCACGGCGCTGTTCCGCGCCTTTCCGCGCCTTTCAGACTGTCGTTGCTTGACCGTAAGTTTCCTTGATGTTGGCCAGGGCGACGCGATTGCGCTGCGGAGTCCGGCCGGTCGCTGGCTCCTGATCGACGGTGGGCCGAAGGGGCCGCAGGGCGATGCCGGGCGCCGGGTCGTGGTCCCCTGGTTGCGCGGTCACGGGGCGACGCAGCTGGCCGCGATCGTCGCGACGCATGCGCACCTCGATCATTTCGGCGGGTTGCCGGCGGTGCTCGACGTGTTCGACCCGGCGTTCGTGCTCGAACCCGGGGAGCCCGTGCCGGATCCGGGGTATCTAGGGTTCCTCGGCGCCGTGGAAAGCGACGGTGCCGAGTGGCGTCCGGCACGAAGCGGTGACCGGCTCGAGCTGGATGGCGTGACGATAGATGTGCTGAGTCCGGACTCGGCCTGGGCGGCGAGCCAGACCGACATCAATGAGGAGTCGGTCGTGCTGCTCGTGACCTATGGCGGTACGCGGCTGCTCCTCGCGGGAGATGCCGGGATGCCGACTGAGGCGCATCTTGCGGGCCACGTGGGTCACGTCGCGCTGTTGAAAGTCGGGCACCACGGGTCGCGCGGCGCGACCTCCGATCGCTGGCTCGACGAGCTGCGGCCGGAGGACGCGGTGATCAGCGTCGGCGCGAGGAATCGGTACGGCCATCCCGCGCCGGAGACTCTTGGCCGGCTGCGAACACACGGGGTCACCGTGCTCCGCACGGATGAGCGGGGCACCATCACCTTCACCGTCTCGAGTAATGGCACGCTCGCAAGCACAGACCTCCGTCATCACGATTGAGCGCTTCATCATGGAGCAGGAGCGACTGCACCCCGAGGCGACCGGGGAACTGTCGAACCTGCTGTACGATCTGTGCCTCGCCGCCAAGATCATCTCGCGCCAGGTGCGGCGCGCGGGACTCACCGACATCCTCGGTGAAATCGGCACGACCAATGTGCAGGGTGAGGTGCAACAGAAGCTGGATGTGTTCGCCCACGATACCGTGCGCCACAGCGTGGAGCATACCGGCCGCGTGTGCATCGTCGCCTCGGAGGAGGAAGAGCAGCCAATCCCGGTCCAGGTGCGCGACGATCGCCGCAGCGGGAAATACGTGCTGCTCTATGATCCCCTGGACGGTTCGAGCAATATCGGCGTGAACGTCTCGATCGGGACGATCTTTTCGATTCACCGCCGCAATGCGACCAAGCGCGGTCCGGGATCGCTGGCCGACTGTCTGCAGAAGGGTCGCGCGCAGATCGCCGCGGGCTACATCCTGTACGGCTCGAGCACGATGTTGGTCTATACCACGGGGCAGGGCGTGCACGGCTTCACGCTCGATCCCACCATCGGCGAGTTCCTGTTGTCGCACCCCGACATTCGTTCACCCGCCGTAGGCCAGTACTACAGCGTCAACGAGAGTCACTGGAACAAGTGGGCGCCCGGAATTCAACGCGTCGTCGGCGCGTTCAAGAATGGCGATCATGGACGGGTCGAGGCCAAGAACGCGCGCTACATCGGGTCGCTGGTCGCGGATATCCACCGCAACCTGATGTCGGGCGGCGTGTTCCTGTATCCCGCCGATACCAACGCGCCGCAGGGCAAACTGCGGCTGCTCTATGAAGCAGCTCCGCTGGCCTTCGTCGTCGAGCAAGCGGGCGGCGCCGCGATCGACGGCCTCGGCCAGGACATCCTCGACGTCGCGCCCACGGAGCTGCACCAGCGCACGCCGCTCATCATCGGATCGAAGCAAGACGTCGCATTCGCGAGCGCGGTGCTCGCCGAGTCGCGATGACGGAGACCAGCACTCCGCTTCCGGGCGAATGGCCGTTCACCCGCGGTATCTATCCCACGATGTACCGCGGCAAGCTGTGGACGATGCGCCAATACGCGGGTTTTGGAACGGCGGAGGAAACGAACGACCGGTTTCAGCACCTCCTCGAGGCCGGGCAGACGGGCCTCTCGGTCGCGTTCGACTTGCCCACCCAGATGGGATACGACTCGGATCATCCGATGGCGGAGGGCGAAGTCGGCCGGGCCGGTGTGGCGATCGACAGCGTGGACGACATGGCGCGGCTATTCGACGCCATTCCGCTCGATCGCGTGTCCACGTCGATGACGATCAACGCGACCGCCGCGATCCTGCTCGCGATGTATGTCGTGGTGGGAGAGGAGCAGGGAGTCGCCCTCACCAAGCTTCAGGGCACGCTGCAGAACGACATTCTCAAGGAGTACATCGCCCGCGGCACGTACATCTATCCTCCCGAGCCCTCGCTCCGGCTCATCGCCGACATTCTCCGGTTCACGTCGCGCAACAGCATGAGCTTCAACCCGATTTCGATCTCGGGCTATCACATGCGCGAGGCGGGCGCTACGGCGGTCCAGGAGCTGGCCTTCACCTTCACGAACGGCCTTGAATACGTGCGTCGTGCGTCGTCCGTCGGAGTCTCGGTGGACGAGCTGGGCCCCAGGCTGTCCTTCTTCTTCGCCGCGTACAGCAATCTGTTCGAAGAAATCGCCAAGTTTCGCGCGGCACGGCGGCTGTGGGCGCGTCTCATGAAGGAGAAGTTCAATGCCAGCGATGCCGCCGCACGGCTGCGGTTTCACACGCAGACCGGCGGCGCCACACTGACCGCGCAGCAGCCGCTCAACAACGTCGTTCGCGTCGCCGTTCAGGCGATGGCCGCGGTCCTGGGTGGCACGCAGTCGCTGCATACCAACTCCTATGATGAAGCGCTGGCGCTGCCCACCGAACGCAGCGCGACGCTGGCACTCCGCACCCAGCAGCTGCTCGCGCACGAGACCGGCGTGCCGGACGTGGTCGATCCCCTCGGCGGCAGCGAGTACGTGGAGGGCCTGACCGACAAGCTCGAGAGCGCTGCCCGGCAGTTGGTCGAAGAGGTCGAGGCTGGGGGAGGATCCGTCAAAGCGATCGAGCGTGGCTACTTCCAGGAGGCGATCGCGCGCAGCGCGTACGAACAGCAGCGCGCGATTGAGACGGGGAAACGGGTCGTGGTTGGCGTCAACGAGTACGTGACCGGCGAAGCGGCGCCGGCGACCGTTGCGCCCGACTACTCCCGGCTCGCGGATCAGCAACGCCGGCGTCTTGCGGAGCTGCGTGGGAAACGGGATGCGGGAAGCGTGAAACGGCGGCTCGCCACGCTCGACTCGGCAGCCCGCGATGCCGCGGCCCCGCTCATGGAGCCGATTCTCGAGGCGGTTCGCGCGCGCGCGACGCTGGGCGAAATCAGTGACGTCCTCCGCGGCGCCTGGGGCGCGTACGATCCGCGCTGAGCGATGAATCTCCTCTTGCTTTCGCTCTTCCTCGTTCAGGGCGACACAGCGGCGATCAGTCGTTTCGTCCAGGCCGAGATGGAGCGGCAGCACGTTCCCGGCCTGTCGCTCGCCGTGCTGCAGGGCGATCGGGTGCTGGTGTCGCGCGGCTACGGACTTGCCAACGTCGAGCTGCGCGTGCCTGCCTCGGACAGCACCGTCTACCAGTCAGGATCGATGGGCAAGCAATTCACGGCCGCGCTCGTGGAGATGCTCGTCGTCAATCGCCGGCTGCGGCTCGACGACTCGGTTGTGCGCTGGTTTCCCGAAGGTCGAGATGTGTGGCGCGGGATCACCGTGCGCCATCTGCTGACGCACACCTCCGGCATCGCCGAATACACCGATTCCACGTTCGATTATCGCAAGGACTTTACGGAAGACGAGCTGGTGAAGTTCGCGGCGTCGCGCCCGCTCGACTTTCAGCCGGGTGAGCGCTGGAGTTACAGCAATACCGGCTATGTGCTGCTGGGCGTCCTGATCCATCGGGTGACCGGCCGCTTTTACGGCGATCTGTTGCGCGATTCTGTTTTCCGGCCGCTCAGCATGAACGATTCCCGCATTATCTCCGAGCACGACATCGTTCCCAATCGCGCCGCCGGTTACCAGCTCGAGGACGGTCAGCTGAAGAATCAGGAATGGGTCGCGCCCATGCTCAACACCACCGCCGACGGCGCGCTCTATTTCACCGTCCGCGATCTGACGCGCTGGGCGATTGCGTTGAACGGTCGTCGCGTCGTGGGTGCCGGTCTGCTCGACACCGCGTGGACGGCGGTGCGACTCAACGATGGCGCGTCGTATCCGTACGGGTTCGGCTGGTACGTGCTGCCCCAGCGCATGCTGCCGCGGATCTCGCATACCGGCTCGTGGCAGGGGTTCAAGACGGTCATCGCGCGCTATCCGAGATCGGGCCTGACCGTCATCGTGCTCGCCAATCTCGCCGAGGCGCAGGTCGGCGCGATCGCCTATGGCATTGCCGGTTTACTCGAGCCCGCGCTGCAGCCGCCGCATCTGGTCGATGCGTGGCAGGGGAGGCAGCCGCCGCTGCCGATTCCCGCACTCCTGGGTACGATCCTCGCCAAGCCGGACAGCGCGCCGATCACCCCGCGGTTTCGGAGATTCCTGAGCGCCGGTCTGACCGACTGGTATCGCGCCCTCACGGCTGACGGCAGGCACTGGACG
The DNA here is from genome assembly GCA_003221035.1 of Gemmatimonadota bacterium. GTDB lineage: Bacteria > Gemmatimonadota > Gemmatimonadetes > Gemmatimonadales > GWC2-71-9 > 20CM-2-65-7. Next base: position 83,590 of record QHUB01000026.1, on the reverse strand, counting down.
CTGGGAGGCTGTGACGACCTCATCGCACTGCGCTTCTCGTACCTCGGCTCGCCCGTTGCGTACGCCTGCTATGGCCGCTCGGCGCGAGCTTCTGGAGGTGGGACCGCCGTGACCGTGTTTTACACGGCGGATTGGCGGGCGGCCGGCGTCGAGGGGTACGGATACTGATTCGGATCGTTAGACTCGGCACGCGTCGTGCCTCGAACGAGGGACTCCGCCTTGGCACCGTCCGCCGCCCGCCGCGCGGAGTCGCGAAAGCCGAATACGCGCGACGCGACTTCTACGACGTCTGGGTTCCTGAGCTGGCGCCGAGTCCCGCGCTGTTCTCCTGGATCAAATCACAGCCGATCACGGACGCGCGCTGGGGCACGTACGCGCGCCGCTATCGCGCCGAGATGAAGCGTCCGGAGGCCCGCCATCTCATTGAGTTGCTTGCGGCCCTGTCGCGGCACGCCAATTTCTCCGTCGGTTGTTATTGCGAAAATGAATCGCGCTGCCACCGCTCGCTGTTGCGAGAGTTGCTCGTGGAGGCCGGCGCGAACGTCTCGTGACCTCGGGAGCATATGACCATGCTATTGCTTCTCCTGCAACTCGCGTCGACGCAAACGGTACAGACTGGATTCCTCGATCGCACCGTCACCGTGGCGGGACAGTCCTACCACTATCAGGTGTATGTCCCTGCCACCTATGCCGCGCAGCCGAGCTGGCCCGCCATCCTGTTCTTGCACGGGGCGGGGGAGCGCGGCAGCGACGGACTGCTGCAGACCAGCGTCGGTCTCGCGCCCGCGATCCGGCAAAACCCGTCGCGCTATCCGGCGATCGTCGTGTTCCCGCAGGTGCCGCGCGACTCGCTGTGGGTCGGCACGCCCGCTGACATGGCTGTCGCAGCGCTTCAGCAAACCATGCGCGAATTCCATGTCGATCCCAAGCGCGTCTACCTCACGGGACTGTCGATGGGCGGCAACGGCACGTGGTACATCGCCTACCGGCATCCCGAGCTGTTCGCGGCCGTCGTGCCAATCTGTGGCTGGATCCGCGACTTTCCCCAGTTCCGCGGCTCGCAGCCGGTCGTTCCGGGAGATAGCGCCCAGATCATGCCGCTCCTGGTGCAGAAACTGGGCAAGACGCCGATCTGGATCTTTCACGGCGAAGTCGATCAGGTTGTAAATGTGAACGGCTCGCGCGAGCCGGCCGCGGCGCTGAAGGCCGCCGGCGCCGACGTTCACTACACCGAAATGTTGGGGCTGAACCACAACTCGTGGGATGCGGCGTACGGGTCCGATGAATTCGTGAAGTGGCTGTTTGCGCAGCAGCGCCGATAGGTTGCATTGGCCAGCCGGCCGTTTGCATGCCAAGTTAGAGCACTCTCTTCACGAGGAACTGTTGATGAACCGGCGTGAAGTTCTGCTCCTGCTCGCCGGGACGGCCGCACTCCCCGATGAGCTCCTCGCCATGGGACGCGCCGTCCACCAGAAGATTCGCGCTGGCACGCTCCGCGCGCTCACCCCACAGCAGAACGAAACTGTTGCCACCATCGCCGAGCTGATCATTCCCAAAACCGACACGCCGGGTGCGCGAGAGGCGGGCGTCCCGGCCTTCATCGACGTCATGCTCGCCGAGTGGGCGGATGACGAGCAGCGCCAGATGTTCACCGGCGGACTCGCCAACGTGGACGAGCGGAGTCGCACCGCGTTCGGGAAAAACTTCGTGGGCGGTACGCCGCAGCAGCAGACACAAATCCTCGAAGACCTCGATTACGAATTGGCGCGCCTCCGCGACACCAAGAGCGATACCTCGAAGAACTTCTTCTCGGCCATGAAGTGGCTCACGTTGACCGGCTACTACACGTCCGAGGTCGGCTCCACGTCGGAGCTCCACTACCGTGTCGTCCCGGGCCGCTACGAACCCTGCTACTCCCTCGAGCAGCCATGAAGTCCTACGACGCGATCGTCATCGGATCCGGCATGTCTGGCGGCTGGGCGGCGAAAGAGCTGACCGAGCGGGGACTGCAAACCCTCGTGCTCGAAGCGGGACGGCCGATCGTACCCGAGAAAGACTACGTCGAGCACGTGCCGATGTGGGAAATGAAATTTCGCGGCATGGGCGACCGCAGAGCACTCGCCAGGACCCAGCCGGTTCAGCAGCAGTGTTACGCGTGCGATGAGATGGCCTCGAAGTTCTTCGTCAACGATCTCGAAAACCCCTACACCACCCCTGAAGGCAAGCCGTTCTCCTGGATCCGCGGGCGCCAGGTGGGTGGGCGGTCGATCATGTGGGGGCGACAGGTCTACCGCTGGAGCGATCTCGACTTCGAAGCAAACGCCCGCGAAGGCGTCGGCGTCGATTGGCCGATTCGCTATGCCGACATCGCGCCCTGGTACGACCACGTCGAGAAGTTCGTCGGGATCAGCGGGCAGGCCGAAGGGTTGCCGCAATTGCCCGACGGTCAGTTCCTGAAGCCGATGGCGCTGAACTGCGTCGAGCAGATCGTGCGGGATCGAGTCGGGAAAGCCTTTGGCGGCGAGCGGATCGTGACCATCGGCCGCTGCGCGGTGCTGACCGAAGCGCACAATGGACGCGCCGCCTGCCACTATTGTGGACCGTGTCATCGCGGCTGCATCACCCGCTCGTATTTCTCGAGCGTGAACGCGACGCTCCCCGCCGCGCAGGCGACCGGGAAGCTGACGCTGCGGCCGTACTCCGTCGTGCAGAGCATCACGTATGACCGCAAGACGGGTCGGGCGACCGGCGTGCGCGTCATCGATGGGCAGACCAAGCACGCGCTCGAATTCAAGAGCCGCATCGTGTTCCTGTGCGCCTCGACGATCGAGTCCGCGCGCATCCTGCTGCTCTCCGGCATCGCGAACTCGAGCGGGCAGGTCGGCAAGAACCTCATGGATCACATCATGGGCGGCGGCGCGAGCGGCCGGATCGACGGCCCGGCGGATAAGGAGACGATCGGCAATCGCCCGAACGGCATCTACGTCCCGCGCTTCCGCAACGTGAAGAGCAAGTCGCCGTTCGTGCGCGGCTACGGGTTCCAAGGCGGCGGCGGGCGGTCCGATTGGGGGCGCGGCGTGGAGCAGGCGGGCTTCGGCGCCGACTTCAAGAGGTCCCTGCGCAAGCCGGGCCCCTGGGGCTTCAGCTTCTACGGTTTCGGCGAGATGCTGCCGAACGAGGCGAACACCGTCGAGCTGGATAAAGAGAAGAAGGACGCCTGGGGCATTCCCGCCGCGCGCATCAGCTGCGCATACGGCGACAACGAGAAGGCGCTGGTGCACGACATGTCGATCAGCGCGGCCGAGATGCTGGCTGAGGCCGGCGCGCACGATATTCAGCCGTACACGAGTGACAATGCGCCCGGGCTCGTGATTCACGAGATGGGCACCGCGCGCATGGGCAAGGATCCGAAGACTTCGGTGCTCAACGCGCACAATCAGTCGTGGGACGTCCCGAATCTGTTCATCACCGACGGCGCCTGCATGGCGTCGACGGCCTGTCAGAATCCGTCCATCACTTATATGGCCTTGACGGCCCGCGCGGCCGCGTACGCCGTCGACGCGATGAAAAGGAGAGAGCTATGAAAAGCCGGAGCGGGGAGCAGGGAGCCGGGAGTCGGACAACTCGGCGAGAGTTCATTGAGCTGATGGCCGGAGTGGGTGTCGCCGTCGCGTGTTCCGGTTCCCGGCTTCCGGCCGCCCGCTCCCGTATAGATAAGGTCGGCATTCAGCTCTACACCGTGCGCGACAAGATGAAAGAAGACGTGGAGACCACGCTCGCGCGCATCGCGGAGATCGGCTACAAAGAGGTCGAGTTCGCGGGGTACTTCGACCATTCCCCGGCCGAGATCAAGGCCATGCTCGATCGACACGGACTCACGGCCCCGTCCACGCACGTCCCGTTCACGAATGACGACCAGTGGAAGACCGCCCTCGACACGGCCAAGACGATCGGGCACGAGTACATCGTGATGCCGTGGATTCCCGAGGAGCGGCGTAAGACGCTCGACGATTGGAAGAACTTCGCGCAAGTCTTCAACCACGCCGGCCAGATGGCGCGCGACGCCGGGATCCAGTTCGCCTATCACAACCACGATTTCGAATTCCCCAAGATGGACGGGCAGATCCCCTACGACGTCCTGTTGCAGAGCACGGATCCAAAACTCGTGCAGCTCGAGATCGATCTCTACTGGATCACGAAGGCCGGCCAGGACCCGCTCACCTATTTCGCGCGCTGGCCGGGCCGCGTGCCGCTGGTCCATGTGAAGGACGGGGGCCCGGCGCCCGAGTACAAGATGGCCGACGTGGGTCAGGGGAAGATCGATTGGAAGCGCATCTTCGCGAAGCGTGATCAAGCCGGCATCAAGCACTTCTTTGTCGAGCACGACAACCCGCCGCAGGGATTCCAGGACGTGGCGGTGAGCTACAACTATCTGAAGCAGCTGGAGTTTTGATGGGCGAGAGGGATAAACGGTCGGACAGCCCGACGGTCACCCGTCGTGAAGTATTGGTGAGTCTGGCGGCTGCTGCTGCGGCCGTCGGGGCGCTGGGCGGTCCGACCGTTGCCGCGGCTGCGCGGCCGGCAGCTCGTTCGGCCGGCCGCCTCAAGCAGTCCGCGAGCCGCTGGTGCTATCGCGACATCCCGTTGCCGGATCTGTGCAAGGCCGGCAAGGAAATGGGTCTCGCCGGGATCGATCTCCTCGCGTCCGAAGATTGGCCGGTCGTCCGTCAAAATGGGCTCGTCTGCTCGATGGGCTACGCCGCGATCCGCGACGACTTCATTCCGCGCGGATTCAACGATCCCGCAAACCACGATCTCCTGGTGGGTGAGCTCGAGAAAGCGCTCCCCAGCGCCGCCCAGCACGGCGTGCCGAACCTCATCGCGATGTTCGGGAACCGGCAAGGTCGAACTGACGAGCAGGCCACGCGGGCGTGCATCACGGGATTGCGGCGCATTGCGCCGGCCGCCGAAAAGGCCGGCGTCACGATCTGCGTGGAGCTGCTGAACAGCAAAGTCGACCACAAAGACTATCAGGGTGACCGCACAGCCTTTGGGGCCACCATCATCGACGGCGTCGGCTCACCACGGGTAAAGCTGCTCTACGACATCTACCACATGCAGATCATGGAAGGCGACGTCATCCGCACGATCCGCCAGCACGCGCAGCACATCGGACACTTCCACACGGGGGGCGTGCCCGGCCGTCATGAGCTGGACGACACCCAGGAGCTGAACTACCACGCCGTGGCGCGCGCCATCGCCGAAACCGGCTTTACGGGGTATGTAGCGCACGAATTCGTGCCGACCCGTGATCCGTTGCGCTCGCTGAAGGAGGCTGTGGACGTCTGCACCGTGTAAAGGTGTATCCGGCGCGGTAATTGCAGAGTCTAGATGAGAACATATGCTTCCCCCCAACACCCGTCCTCTCGCCCGGCTCGTGCTGCTGAGCCTGCTCGTCACGTTCGTCGTCCTGCGGCTCGTCAACGTCCTGGTCATGCTGCACCGCATGCCGGACCTGTACTTGCATGTGCGCGACATCCACGTCCATCACCTCAACTATGGCATCTTCCTCCTCGCGGGCGTTGGCGCGTACCTGCTCTTCAAGCCCGTCCCCTCGGCTGTCCCTCCGACCGCCGCGGTCATCTATGGCATCGGGCTCGGCCTCACGTTCGATGAATTCGGGATGTGGCTGCACCTGAACGGGGATTACTGGCAGCGCGCGAGCTTCGACGCCGTGATCGTGCTGGCGGTCGCGCTGGCGCTGGCGGGATTTGCGCCGCCGATCACGCGCTGGCGGCCGCGCGAAGTGGTGGCGACCGCGCTGCTGTTCTTCCTCCTCCTGGTTGGCTCCATCCGATTGGCGGCGCGCGTTCAGCCGCGAATTCAACGACTGGAGCTGCGGGTCCGTTCATAGCACGCGCGGGTAAGAGCAGCCATGGGTCGCGGCCGCTCTCACCCGCTCGATAACGCTGCCATCGCTGAGCTGCTGGCCGTCGCCTCGAGCAAGGCGAAATACCCTCTCCAGAAGGCGCTGCGCCGGGCATCGCGCCGGGCATTTGTCTGGCCGGAAGAAGCGGCCGACATCCACGCGGCCGGACGATCACTCACCGAGCTGTCGGGCGTCGGCCCGCATCTCGAGCGAATCATCCGTGGCTGGCTCGACGAGCCGCCGGAGATTCCGGAGCCGCCGTCGATCCGGACCGGATTCCTGACGCTCCCCGCGGCCCGCGCAATTCTCTCGCACAGACCGAAGTGGGCTGCGTTACTTCGCGGCGACTTGCAGACGCATTCGGAATGGAGCGATGGCTCCGGAACGATCGCCGAGATGGCAGAGGCGGCGGTGGAGCGCGGCTATGAATACCTCGCCATCACCGATCATGCGCAGAGTCTCAAGATCGCGGGCGGAATCGATGTCCGGCAGCTGCGCCGCCAGGCGCGGGAGATCGAGCAGGTCAACGCGTCGCTCGCGGAATCGGGGCAGCCGCTGCGCGTGCTGCGCTCCATCGAGCTGAACCTGAATCCCCAGGGCGAGGGTGACATGCCACCCGACGCCCTCGCCGAGCTGGATGTCGTACTGGGCTGTTTCCACTCGGCCTTGCGGAAGACGGAAGATCAGACTGAGCGCTACGTCCGCGCGCTCCACAATCCCGACATCCAGATCCTCGGTCATCCGCGCGGCCGGATTTACAACTTTCGCCTGGGACTCACCGCGGAGTGGGCGCGGGTCTTCGACGTGGCCGCGGAGCTGGACAAAGCTCTGGAGATCGATGCCTATCCCGACCGGCAAGACCTGAACGTTGCCTTGCTGCGTCTTGCCAAGCGCGCCGGCTGCCGCATCTCTATTGGCACGGACGCGCACGGGCCCACGCAGCTGGCGTTTATCGAGCTCGGCCTGGCGGCCGCGCTCTCGGCCCGGATCCCTGAGGACCGCGTCGTGAACTTCCTGACGAGGAGCGAGCTATGCGCATGGGTCGGTGGAGTTCGTGATGGATCGTAACGTCGGCAGTGTGTTGCTGGGCATCGTGATCGGCGTCGTGATCGCGTCCCTCTACTTCGTCATCTGGCGACTGCGCTACAGCGCGAAAATCCGTGAAAACGCGGTGCAACGCAGCCTGGCCGTGACCGCGGGCAAGGTACATGAACAGCTCGTCCCCTATCTCCCCGAGTTCGGATTCAATCCCAAGGATGCACGCTTCCTCGGCAGCCCGGTCGATCTCGTCGTGTTCGACGGACTGGCCGACGGTCAGGTCCGGCGCGTGGTGTTTCTCGAAGTGAAGACGGGAGGCGCGCCGCTCACGGCGCGGGAACGGCAGGTTCGGCAGATCATCGAAGCCCGTGAGGTCGCGTGGGCCGAGCTGCGGCTCACGCGAGCCTCGGACTAGAACTGCTTACTTCACGACGGTCGTGTTGTTGCGGCGGCCGGCCATCGAGATGAGGACGATGATCAGGACGAGCGCGATCACGCCGATCGCAATCCACACCGGCTGCGTGTACCACGCGGCGTGACTTTCACCTGTCTTGATTTCGACTTTCGCGCCCTGGACGAGCGCGGCGGCACGGGTCGCTGTGACCGCGAGCAGCGCAGCGGCAGATGCCAGGAGGTTCCGCAGGACTCGCATATGTGTCTCCGAAAGAGTTCGGGGGTTTGTACGGCTTTCACTGATACTCCGTCGTGGGCCGGATGGTCATTTCGGCGGGATTAGACCTGCAGCCCATTGGAGATTAGAAGATTTGCTACATTAGGAGCTCCTCGAACCGGAGCACCTGAATGAAGAGCATCTTCTGGGGCGCCGTGATCATTGCGATTGGCCTCGCCCGCGGGGACTCCGTCTTTCGTGGCGACTTCGGCATCCTGAACATCATCTTCGACGCCTTGGGCGTCTTCTTCATCATTCGTGGAATCCTGTCCATCTACCGGGCGAAGAAGGTCGAGGCCGCGACGTCGTCCTCGCCACCTGCCGCGCCGCCGACCGCCAGGTGAGATTCGAGGCATGATTCGCAAACTGACATCAGGGAAATACCGGCTGTACTCGCGCAAGCGCGACCCGCGCACCGGCAGGCGCCGGAATCTGGGGACCTTTTCGAGCCGGGCAGCCGCCGAGCGGCACGAGCGCGCGGTGCAGTACTTCAAGCACCATTGAGCCATTGGATCGCTAGATTCGGGTCCATGGCCCCCATCAAGCGCCGGCAGACCTACGAAGCCGACGACATCATCGTCACATTCGACCCCGACGTGTGCATTCATTCCGGCGTGTGCGTACGCGGACTGCCCGACGTGTTCGACATCAAGCACAAGCGGTGGGTGCGGCCGGAGCTCGCGTCGGCGGATGTGGTGGCTGCTCAAATCATGCGCTGCCCGTCCGGCGCCCTCCAGTTCGTCAGGAAGCATAAGGACGGGCAGCCGGAGTAGTTTGCGTCCTGGCTATCATTAGATTCCCGACCGATGCCAACCTACGAGTACAAGTGCCCGAAGGGGCACCTGTTCGAGAAGACGTTCCCGCGCATCTCCGCCCAGCGCTTCGCCAAGTGCCCCACATGCGGCAAGCGGGCCGAGCGGCAGATCTCGGGCGGGGCCGGGCTCGTCTTCAAGGGCTCCGGATTCTATCAGACCGACTATAAACAAAAGCCGGACGCCGCCGAGACGGCGGAGAAGGCCGAGAAGGCCGAGAAGACCGAGAAGACCGAGAAGACCGACAAGCCGAAGAAGAAAGACACCAGCTCCGACAAGTGACTGTACACGACACGATTCGCGCGGCGCTGACTGAAGCGGCGGCGCGCCTGGGTGCGCCCGGCGTGGACGTCGTCCTCGAGCGTCCACGGGATCCGACGCACGGCGACATCGCAACGAACCTCGCTCTGGCGCTCGCCAAAAAAATCGGCCAGAAACCTCGCGCCGTCGCCGAGCAAATCATCAACGGGCTGACGCTGCCCCCGGCGCTGGTACGCAAGACCGAAATCGCCGGGCCCGGATTCATCAACTTCTTCCTCGCCGACGCCCAGGTCGTGGGCGCGCTGCCCGCGATTCTCGCGGCCGGCGCCGCGTACGGAAAGACCGACGTCGGCCACGGCGCGAGCTTCAACGTCGAATTCGTCTCGGCCAATCCGACCGGGCCGCTGCACGTCGGCCACGGCCGTCAGGCCGCGCTCGGCGACGCCATCGCTGCGCTGCTCGAATGGACCGGCTGGAAGGTGACCCGCGAGTTCTACTACAACGACGCCGGCGGCCAGATCATGAACCTGGCGCGCAGCGTGCAGGCACGCATCCGCCAGGCGCGGGGGGTGAGCGCGGAGATTCCCGAACAGGGTTATCAGGGCGACTACATCCGCGAGATCGCCGAGCGCTACGTCGCGGAGCATCCCGAGGATTCGGAAGGCGCGGACCTCGACGCCGTACGTCGTTACGCCGTACGCGAGCTCCGGGCTGAACAAGATCGCGACCTGCAGGCCTTCGGCGTGAAGTTCGACGTGTATTTCCTCGAGTCGTCGCTCTATACCGATGGCAAGGTGGACGAGACGACGCGCCGGCTCGTCGGCGCCGGGCACACCTACGAGAAGGACGGCGCGCTGTGGCTGCGCACCACCGACTTCGGCGACGACAAAGACCGCGTGATGCGGAAGAGCGCGGAGAAGGGGCGGGAGTTCACCTATTTCCTGCCCGACGTCGCCTATCACGTGACCAAGTGGGAGCGGGGCTTCACGCACGCGCTCAACGTCCAGGGTGCCGATCACCACGGCACCGTCGCGCGCGTGCGCATCGGGTTGCAGGCGCTCGAAATGGGAATTCCGCAGGGCTATCCGGAATACGTGCTGCATCAGATGGTGACGGTGATGCGGGGTGGGGAGGAGGTGAAACTCTCCAAGCGCGCGGGCAGCTACATGACGGTGCGGGACCTCGTCGAGGAAGTCGGCCGCGATGCCGTGCGCTATTTCTATCTGATGCGGCGCGGCGAGACGCATTTCGTATTCGACGTGGATCTCGCCAAGAGTCAGACGGACGAAAACCCGGTGTTCTACGTGCAGATGGCGCACGCGCGCATGTTCGGGATTTTCCGCGTCGCGGGACGCGATCCGGCGAGCGTGCGCGCCGAGGGCGTGGATTTGAGCGTCCTCACCCAGCCCGAGGAAGCGGATTTGATCAAGGAGCTGGCCGACTTCCCCGCCATGGTCGCCGGCGCCGCGGCGGCGCGCGAGCCGCACCGGATCACGAGTTATCTGGAGGGACTGGCCCGGGTCGCCCATGCGTGGTATCACAAGTACCGCGTCCTCGGCGAGCCGGAGGAAGCGGCCCGGCTCGTGCTCGCGCGCGCCGCCAAGCAGGTGCTCGCGAACGGTCTCTCCCTCTTGGGGATCCGCGCCCCGGAACGGATGTAAGTGGTGCCCGGTAGCCTGCTCGTCGTCGGATCGATCGCGCTCGACTCGGTCAGTACGCCCTTCGGCGAAACCGCCGACGCCCTCGGCGGCGCGGCCGTGTTTTTCTCGATGGCGGGCGCGGTGCTCTGTCCGGTGCAGGTCGTGGGCGTGGTGGGCAGCGACTTCCCCGAAGAGCACCTCAAGAAGCTGGCCTCGCGCGGCGTGGACCTCGCGGGCGTGGAGCGGCAGCGGGGCGAGTCGTTCCGCTGGAAGGCGCGCTACTCCTACGATCTCAACAGCCGCGAAACGCTCGAAACACGGCTCGGCGTGTTTGCGCAATTCCAGCCCCGCATTCCCGAGAAGTTCCGCGACGCCCGCTACGTCTTTCTCGGCAACATCGATCCCGAGCTCCAGCTCAACGTGCTCGACCAGGTGAAGCAGCCCAAGCTCGTCGCCTGCGACACGATGAACTACTGGATTCAGGGGAAAAAGGATCTGCTGCTCGAGCTGCTCCGCCACATCGACATCCTGATGGTCAACGATTCCGAGGCGCGCGAGCTCTCCGGCGACTGGAACGTCTATCGCGCGGCCCACTGGATCCTGGGGCGCGGGCCCAAGATGGTGGTGATCAAGCAGGGTGAACACGGCGCGCTGCTCGTCGATCCCGAGACGACGTTCAAGGCGCCGGCGTACCCGCTTCAGGAGGTCTTCGATCCGACCGGCGCGGGGGACGCGTTTGCCGGCGGGTTCATGGCGTATCTCGCGCGCACCGGCGATCTGGCGTTTCCCAACCTCCGCCGGGCCATGATCTACGGCTCGGCCATGGGCTCGCTCGCGGTCGAAGCGTTCGGTACGCAGCGGCTCGAGCAGATCACGCTTCAGGAAGTGCATGGTCGCGTGAAGGCATTCCGCGATCTCATTCACTTCTCGCTGGACGGCGAGGCATGACGAAGGCCCCCAAGGCCCTCCCCGATCGCTACGCGGCCGCCGGCGTCAAGCTCGACACCGCGGAGGAGGCCAAGCGGCGCATCGCGGAGCTCGTGCGCGGGACGCGCACGCCGCTGGCGCGAGGGGCGGTCGGCGGGTTCGGCGGAATGGTCCGCGTACCGGATGGCTACAAGAACCCGGTGCTGGTGATGTCCACGGACGGCGTCGGCTCGAAGGTGCTGGTCGCGGCAATGGCGGGGATTCACGACACCGTCGGCGAAGATCTCGTCAATCATTCCGTGAACGACATCCTCGTGCACGGCGCCACACCGCTCGCCTTTCTCGACTACATCGCGACCGGCAATCTCGTGCCGGAGATCGCCGAGCAGATCGTCACCGGTGTGGCGCGCGGCTGTCGCGCCCACGCGATGACCCTCGCGGGCGGCGAAACGGCGCAGATGCCCGATCTCTATCAACCGGGCCACTACGATCTGGCCGGATCGATTGTCGGCGTCGTCGAAGAGGACGCAGCCCTGCACGGCGACCGCGTCGCCCCGGGCGATCAGCTGATCGGATTTGCGTCCACCGGGCTGCATACCAACGGCTACACGCTCGCGCGCAAAATCGTATTCGAGTGGATGAAGCTCGGCATCGACGATCCATTTCCCGAGTCGGCGCAGACGGTGCGGGAAGTCTTGCTCGCCATCCACCGCAGTTATGCAGCAGCGCTGCGGCCGGTGCTGAGCATCGTGCATGCGCTCGCTCACATCACGGGCGGCGGAATCGCGGGGAACCTCGTCCGAGTCCTCCCCTCCGGCGTAGACGCCGTCGTTGACGCCGGCAGTTGGCCCTGGCCACCGCTGTTCCGGGTCCTGATGCGCGGGGGGCAGGTGAGCCGCGATGAGATGCGGCGCGTCTTCAACCTGGGCGTCGGCATGATCGCGGTGGTGTCCCGCGATGACGTGGAGATCATCGTCAAGTCGGCGGAGCGAGCGCACGTGCCGGCCTGGATCGTTGGCGAAATACGTTCCTCGAAAAAAACCTCCACAGGCTCCGCGACGGTTCGATTTGAAGAGAGATAGGGAGCGCGACGCGATGCGCCGCGCCCTCGAGATCGCCTGGCGCGGGTGGGGTCGCGTGTCCCCCAATCCCCTCGTCGGGGCGGTGGTGTTGCGCGGCGACGACGCCGTCGCCGAAGGCTGGCACGCCGAGTTCGGGGGTCCGCATGCGGAGCTCGCCGCCCTGCACGCGGCCGGCGACAAAGCGCGCGGCGCGACGCTCGTCGTCACGCTCGAGCCCTGCGCGCATCATGGCAAGACGCCACCGTGCACCGATGCGATTCGAGCCGCCGGGGTGCGCCGCGTCGTCGCCGCCGTGCGCGACCCCGACCTCGATGCACGAGGCGGCTTCGATATCCTGAAGCGCGCAGGGATCGAAACGCAGTTCGGCGTGCTCGCCGAGGAAGCCGCCGCGCAGAACGCGCCGTTCCTGTTTACGCGCCAGCAAACCGATCTACCGTTCGTAGCCCTGAAGCTCGCGACATCGATCGATGGCCGCATTGCCGATGCCGGGGGACGCTCGCAGTGGATCTCGGGACCGGAAGCGCGCGATCACGTACACTGGCTCCGCGCGGGATTCGACGCGATTGCGGTCGGCGGCACGACGGCGCTCACCGACAATCCGCAGCTCACGGCGCGCGGCGGTGTGACGCCGCGCAAACCGCCGGTCCGCATCGTGTTCGACCGCCGCGCGATGCTCAACCTCGGCGTCTCGCTCGTGCAGACGGCGCGCGAAGTACCGACCTGGGTCGTCGCGTCTCCCGAAGCACCGGCGGCGAATGTTTCGGTGCTCGAGGGAAACGGCGTGCGCGTCTTCCGCCCGCAGACGCTGTCCCAGGCATTCGCGCAGCTCCGGCTTGCCGGGATCCAGTCGTTGTTATGCGAGGGCGGCGGCGCGTTAGGCACCAAGCTCCTGGCCGAGGGGCTCGTCGACCGGCTGTACTGGGTGCAGTCGCCCGTGTGGCTCGGTGAAGGTGCGGTGCCCGCTTTCCCCGGAATTCCGGCATTTCCGCTCGCCGAGGCGCCGCGCTGGACAGTCGTGGAGCGCCGTGCATTGGGCTCTGATACATTATTGGTCTTGGATCGACGGCTATGTTTACCGGAATCGTAGATGCGGTGGGCCGCATCGAGGCGGTGAAGCAGAACAACGGCGCGGAACTGCGCATCAAGGCGCGGTATCGTGGCGTCAAGAAGGGCGAGAGCATCGCGGTCAACGGCGCATGTCTGACCGTCGAGAGAGTCTTGAAGGGCGGATTCACGGTCCACGCCGTCGCGACGACGCTCGGTCGTACGCTGATCGGCGAGTGGCAAACGGGCCGCGCGGTGAACCTGGAGCGGGCCGTCCGCGCGGGTGATCGCTTGGGTGGTCACTTTGTCCAGGGCCATGTGGACGGCGTTGGCACGGTCGAGGGGGTTGCGGATGCAGGCGACGCCTTGCTCGTCGACATTCGCGTGCCGCGGGAAGTCGAAGAAACAACCGTGCTGCACGGCGCGATCACGGTCGATGGCGTGAGTCTGACGGTGAACACGTTGCCGCGGTCCGGCGTCGTCCAAGTCTCGCTCGTCCCGTTTACGCGCGCGCAGACGACGCTGGGGAAACTGACCAAAGGCGACCGAGTGCACGTCGAAGCGGACGTGCTGGGCAAGTACGTGAGGCAGCTATGTCGTTCACAGCCGTAGAACAGGCGATTGCGGACATTCGCGCGGGCAAGCTCGTCATCGTGGCCGATGACGAACGGCGCGAGAACGAAGGCGATCTGATCGGCGCCGCCGAAAAGGTGTCGGCCGAGATGATCAACTTCATGGCGACACATGCCCGCGGCCTCATCTGCATGCCGCTGACCCCGGAGCGCTGCCTGGCGCTCGGCCTCCCGCAGATGACCGAGCACAACAACGAGTCCCACGAGACCGCGTTCACGATCAGCATCGACGCCGCGGCCCGGTTCGGCGTGACGACCGGCATCTCGGCCGCCGATCGTGCCGCCACGATCCGCGTGGCCATCGACCCGTCCACTGTCCCGAGCGACCTGCGCCGGCCAGGGCACGTCTTCCCGCTCCGGGCCCGCCCCGGCGGCGTCCTGCAGCGCGTCGGACAGACCGAAGCGAGCATCGATCTCGCTCGACTCGCCGGTCTGTATCCGGCCGGCGTGATCTGCGAGATCCTGAACGCTGACGGCTCGATGGCGCGGCGGCCCGATCTCGAGCGCTTCGCGAAAGAGCAGGGCCTCACATTCATCACCGTCGCTCAGCTCGTCGCGTACCGGCTCAAGCATGAGCGGCTCGTGCACCGCGTGGCCGACGCCAGACTGCCGACGCCCTTCGGCGAATTCCGCATCATTGGCTATCGCAACGATGTCGATCAGGCGGAGCATATCGCCCTGTCCTACGGCGCTGTCGCCGGCAAACAGGGCATCCTCGTCCGCATGCACTCGAAGTGCCTGACCGGTGACGTCTTTGGCTCGGCGCGCTGTGACTGCGGCTGGCAGCTGCATAGCGCCATGCGCATGATCGCCGAAGCGGGGGCGGGCGTTGTCGTCTACCTCGATCAGGAAGGACGGGGCATCGGGCTCCTCAACAAGCTCAAGGCCTACGAGCTTCAGGATCAGGGACACGACACCGTCGAAGCGAACGAGAAGCTCGGCTTCAAGCCCGACCTCCGGAACTACGGTATCGGCGCGCAAATCCTGCTGGACCTGGGTCTCTCGTCGATCCGTGTGCTGACGAACAATCCGATGAAGCTGATCGGTCTCGAGGGATATGGGCTCGAGATCATCGAGCGGTTGCCGATCGTGCCCGCGCCCTCGGATGAGAACCGCGCGTACCTCGACGTCAAGCGCGACAAGCTCGGTCACTTCCTCACTCACTGATCGTGCCACATAAAGCACCCGCTCCCGCTGCGCGAACGTCGAACCGGCAGCGGCGCGTAGCGATCGTCGTCAGTCGCTTTCACGAGCACATCACCACGAAGCTGCTCGACGGCGCGCGCGAGGCGCTGCGCAAGGGCGGGATCGCGGATGCCAACGTCGAGGTCACCTGGGCGCCCGGCGCGTTCGAGCTGCCTGTGCTGGCCGAGGCCGCGGCGGCGAGCGAGCGTTTCGACGCGATCGTGGCGCTCGGCTGCGTGATCCGGGGGGAGACGCCGCATTTCGAGTATGTCGCGGGCGAAGCGGCGCGCGGGCTGGGCAACGTCGCGCTCGCGCACCGCATCGCGGTGGGCTTCGGCGTCCTGACCACCGACAACGAAGCGCAGGCGCTGGCGCGCCTGGGCAAGGGCGCCGAGGCGGTGCAGGCGGCGCTCGAGACCGCCGATGCGCTCGAGCGGTTCGGTGCAGCGCCCCGAGACTAAGTCCCGAGCCCGCGCGCTCCAGCTGCTGTACGCCTGGGAGCTGTCCGGACGGCCCAGCATCGGGGCGGTGGTCGCGCGCGTCGCCGTCATTTACGGGCGGGCGCCCTTGGGCTACGATCGCGGCGCGGATCTCGCGGCCAAAGCGGTGGCCGGTCTGCCCGAGTTCGATCGCCGGATCGCGGACGCGGCCGAGCACTGGCGTCTCGAGCGCGTTGGCGCGGTGGAGCGGAACATCCTGCGGCTCGCGCTCGCCGAGTTGGACGAGGCGGCGACGCCGTCGCGCGTGGTGATCGACGAGGCGGTGAAGCTCGCGCATTGGTTTGCCGGCGCGCGCGCGCCGGCTTTCGTCAACGGCGTGCTCGATGCCATTGCGCACGAAACCGGCGCGCTGTGAGGATCCTGCTGGTCAACTGGAACGACCGGGAGAATCCACAGGCCGGTGGCGCCGAGATCCATCTGCACGAGTTGTTCGGCCGCATCGCCGGGTGGGGCCATGAGGTCCATCTGATCGCAAGCGGCTGGCCGCGCGGTGTGCCCGAGACACACGTCGATGGGATGCGAGTGACGCGCATAGCCGGGCGGCACAGCTTTGCGCTGCATGCTCGCAGCGCGGTGCGCCGCGTGTTGCGCGCGCAATCATTGGATGTGGTGATCGAAGACATCAATAAACTCCCGCTCTTTCTGCCGACCCTGACACGGCTGCCGTTCGTCGCGATCGTGCCACATCTGTTTGGGACGACCGCATTTGCCGAGGCCAGCGTCCCGACGGCGAGCATCGTGTGGGCGGCCGAGTTGCCCATTCCCTGGGTATACAGGAAGGCCGCGTTTCACGCGATTTCCGAGAGCACGCGGGACGATCTGGTCCGGCGCGGGATACCAAACGAGCGTGTGATGGTTATTCATCCGGGTGTGGACTCGCGCGTGTATCGCCCCGATCCCGCGACTCCGCGCGCCCCGCATCCCGCGTTTCTGTACCTGGGCCGATTGAAGCGTTATAAAGGAGTGGAGTTTGCGCTGCGGGCATTGGCCACCGCGCGGCAGGCGCGCGCCGACATTACGCTCGACATCTGCGGGCAGGGCGACGATCGGCCGCGCCTGGAGCGATTGACGAGAGCACTCGGCCTGGAGAATGCGGTCCGCTTTCTGGGCTTCGTGGCGGAAGCGGAAAAGCAGCGCTTGCTGCGGCAGGCATGGGCAGTCGTATTCCCGAGCCCGAAGGAGGGCTGGGGGATCACGAACGTCGAGGCGGCCGCGAGCGGCACTCCGGCGATCGCGTCGGACAGTCCGGGGTTGCGAGAATCCGTCCAGCATGGCGTGACCGGCTATCTGGTGCCGCACGGCGACACGGACGCGCTCGCGAATCGCATGCTCGCGCTGGCCGCCGACGCCGGGCTCGTCGAGCGCCTCGGCACGGCAGCGCGGCGGTTCGCCGAAGGATTGTCCTGGGAGGCCGCCGCGCGCGCGACGCTCGCGCACATCGAGCACACTATTGCCGAACGAGAAAGGAAGAGCTGACGCATGCGCATCACGATCACCGCCCGTCACACCGACATCGATGACGATCTGCGCGCGCACACCCGCGAGCTGGTGGAGAAAGTCGTCAGGCTCGTCCGCCGGCCGCATCACGCGCAGGTCACGTTTACCGAAGACCACGGCGAGGCGGGAGTCGAGATCGAGGTCCACGCGCCGCGCGGGCGGGTCCACATCGCGAAGTCGCAGGCGGCAGACAGCCGCTCCGCGCTCGATGCCGCGATCGCGCGCCTGAAGCGCCAATTGCTCGATGAAAAAGAGACCGTGAAGCCACGCCGCCGCACGCGGCGTTCCGGGGTGGCCGAGAGTCAGTGACCACCCCGCTCAAGGTTGGCGACCTGCTCGCCCGCAAGGGCGATCCGCTGCAACTCGAGGTGCTGACCGCCGAGGTTGGGCTCGAGCGGGAGATTCGCTCGCCGGAGGCGTCGAGTCCCGGCCTCGTGCTGGCCGGGTACACCGCGCGCTTCCTCGGCACGGATCGCATCCACATCCTGGGCGAAACCGAGATCACCTACCTCGCGTCGCTGGACGACAAGGCGCGCGCCAGGTCGATCCAGACGTTCCTGTCCTACGAGCTGCCGTGCGTCATCATCACCAAAGGACAGGAGGCTCCACAGGAGCTGCTCGTCCTGGCGCGCGACCGTGGCATCTCGGT
Organism: Gemmatimonadota bacterium; assembly: GCA_003221035.1. GTDB lineage: Bacteria > Gemmatimonadota > Gemmatimonadetes > Gemmatimonadales > GWC2-71-9 > 20CM-2-65-7. The sequence continues at coordinate 65,724 of QHUB01000026.1, read as the reverse complement.
CATCCGCACGCGGCTCAAGACGGCGGAATTCTACCGCCGGCTGAAGCCATTCCTCGACGATGCGTTCGCGCCGCGCACCACCGTCCACGGCTCGCTCGCCGACGTCTTCGGCGTCGGTTTGTTGTTTCGCGGGCGCTCCGGGATCGGAAAGAGCGAGTGCGTGCTCGATCTGGTCGAGCGCGGCCACCGGCTCGTCGCGGACGACGTCGTGCACATCACGCGCCGCGGCAACGACGTCCTGATCGGGCGCGGCCACGAGATCTCGCGCCACTACATGGAAATCCGCGGCGTCGGCCTGATCGACATCAACGCGCTCTTCGGCATCCGGTCGGTGCGCCAGCAGAAGCGGATCGAAGTGGTGGTGCAGCTCGAAGACTGGGACAATACCCGCGAATACGACCGCACCGGCCTGGATCAGCAGCGCACCGAGCTGCTCGACATCGAGCTGCCGCTGGTCACGGTGCCGTTGAATCCCGGCAAGAATCTGACGGTGATTTGCGAAGTCGTGGCGATGAATCACCTGCTGCGGTACAGCGGCGTCGATTCCGCGAACGCGTTCAACGAGCGGCTCATCCGGCGGATGCGCGAGAAGGGCGGGTTGCAGCACTATCTCGAGGAAGACTATGAGTGAGCTGCGCGGCGTCATCGTGTCGCACGCCGCGGTCGCGCAGGCGCTCGTCGCGGCGGTCAAAGCGATCACCGGGATCGACGATGCGCTCACGCCGATATCCAACGAAGGGTGCGGCACCGAGGCACTGGGCGAGCGGCTGCGCGAGGCGGTGGGACCCGGACCGGCGGTGTTGTTCGTGGACCTGCCCGGCGGCTCGTGTTTCACCAGCTCCGCGCGCTATGCCAAGCAAGGCGGCGCGGAGATCGCGGTCGTCACCGGGGTCAATCTGGCGATGCTGCTCGATTTCGTCTTCCACCGGGACGTCGCTCCTGCGGACGCCGCTCGCCGTGCGGTCGACGCCGGTGCCAAGGCCATCCGCGTCACCGCATGACGCTCGCGCTGTACCGCATCGATGACCGGCTGATTCACGGTCAGGTGGTCGTGGGCTGGGGGCAGCCGCTCAACTGCTCGTTCATCGTACTGGTCGATGACGAGGTCTCGAGCAGTGACTGGGAGCAGGACCTCTATCGCATGGGTGTGTCCCCGCAGATCGAGGTGATCTTTGCATCGGTGGAGCAGGCCGCTGCGCAGTTCTCCGACTGGGAAGCCGATGCGCGGGTCGGAATTCTGCTCGTTGGCGACGTCGAGACCGCCGTCGCGCTCGCCGCGCGGGTGCCGCAGGTCAAGCGCTTCAACGTGGGCGGCGTCCACCACCGCGCGGGCCGCACGGAGCGGCTCCGGTTCGTGTACCTGACGGACGAAGAGGCGAGCAAGCTGCGCGAGCTCGCCGCTCGCGGCGTCGAGGTCACGGCGCAGGACGTCCCCACCGCGCGGGCGGTTCCCATCGGAGAGTTCACGTGATCCTCCCCGTCGAAGTGCTGCTCGCTCTCGTCGTCTGGGGCACGTTCGTCGGCGTGGATCTGGTGAGCCTGCCGCAGATGATGATCGCGCGGCCGCTCGTTGCCGGGACCGTGGCCGGCGCGATCCTCGGCGACATCCCGACCGGCCTCAAGCTCGGGATCGTGTTCGAGCTGCTCCAGTACGACATCCTGCCGGTCGGCGCGGTGCGCTACCCCGAGTACGGACCCGCGACCGTCGCGGCCGTTGCGACGGCGCACGCGTCCGCCGGCGTGCTCGGCCTGGGCCTCGGCGCGCTCGTGGGCCTGGTGACCGGCCTGACCGGCGGCCTGACGATCAATCTGCTGCGGCGCATCAATTCGCGGATCGTCCACGCCGCCGCGGCGCAGCTCGAATCGGGAGATCCGGGCGCACTGGTCCGCGTCCATGTTGGCGGACTGCTGCGCGACGCAGTGCGCGCGGCGCTGGTGACGATGGTCGGGCTCGTCCTCGCCTGGCTGGCTCGCCCGCTCCTCGCGAACGCGCTCACCGTCCGCGGCGCCGTGATCCTCGCGGTCGCCGCGGTGGCGACCGCGCTCGCGGCCGGCGCGGCAGGGACGCTGCGCCTCGTGGGTCGCGGTCCCAACCTCGCGTGGTTTGCCGCCGGGCTTGGCGGCGGCCTGGTGGCGACACTATGGCTGCGGTGAACGGCGCCCGAGGAAAAGGGGCGCTCGCGCGCGCGTTGCTCCGCTTGTTCGCGGTGCAGGGCTCGTACAATTACGAGCGGATGCTCGGCGTCGGTGTCGGCGTCGCCGAGGAGCCGCTGCTCCGCGATCTCGACGCGACGAGGTATGGCCCGGCGGTGGCGCGCGGCGGGCATTTCTTCAATGCCCATCCATACCTGGCCGGGCTGGCGATCGGCGCGGCCGCGCGCGCCGAGCACGACGGCGCGTCACCGGATCAGATCGAGCGCCTGCGCGAAGCGCTCTGCGGGCCGCTGGGGTCTCTGGGTGACCGATTGGTCTGGGCCGGGTGGCTCCCATTCCTTTCGGGACTGACGATGGCTGCCATCGCGCTCGGCGCCGGATGGATCGCGGTGGCGGCATTCCTCTGTGTCTACAACATCGGCCACGTCGCGCTGCGCTGGTGGGCGCTGAAAGCCGGCTGGACCCACGGCACGCGCGTCTCCGTCGCGCTGCACCATCCGATGCTGCAGAAGGCCGGCGCGGTCCTCGGTCCCGCGATGGCATTCGCGGTCGGCGCTGCCTTGCCGCTGACGGCAGCCTTTCTGTCAGGGCCGTTCGACGCGTGGGCCCGAATCGCCCTCGCGATTGTGGCCGCGCTGAGCTTCATCCTGCTGCGCCTCCGCGGCGATCGCGTCAATGGACTGCGGCTCTCACTCGCGGTGGCGGCGCTGGCGCTGGTCGCGGGGGTCCTGTGGCCCTAGTCGAGCGCGACGCGCGCATCGTGAATCCGCTCGGCATGCACGTGCGGCCGGGGGCGGAGTTCGTGAAAGTGGCGAACAAGTTCAAGTCGTCCGTTGAGGTGCACAAGGACGGCGCCGTCGTCAACGGCAAGAGTATCCTCGGCATGATGACCCTGGCCGCGGAATGCGGCTCGTCGATTCGCATCAGGTGCGAGGGCGATGACGCCGAGCAGGCGATGGCGGCGCTGCTCGAGCTCGTGGCCGCCGGGTTCCACGAAATGCACCTGAAGCCGCAGAAGGACGGCGCGTGAATCCGCCAGCCGACCGCCTGCTGAAAGGCATCGGCGTCTCGCCGGGCATCGCCATGGGGCCGACCGTGACGGTCCGGTGGGCGTTGCCCGAAGTTCCGCATCGCGTCGTGCCCCGCACCCAGGTCGAAAAGGAAGTGCGGCGGCTGCGGGCCGCGCTGAAGGACGTGCGGAAGCAGCTCAGCGAGTTGCGGGCCCGCGCCGAGGACCGCGCCGGCGTGGATGAAGCGCGCATCTTCGATGCGCAGCTCCTCATGCTCGAAGACAAAGACTTCATCGGCGGCGTCGAAGAGCTGATTCGCGAGAATCATCTGACCGCCGAGAAAGCCTTCGAGTTCAAGACCCTGGAAGTGCGCGATCTCTGGACCGCGGCGGGCAATCCGTTGCTCAAGGAGCGGCTCGCCGATCTGACCGGCGTCGCCATCCGCGTCATCCAGCATCTCATGCACAAGCGCGGCGTGTCCGACGTGTGGGAGAGCTTGTCGGAGCCGTCGATTCTGGTCGCCCGCGAGCTGTCGCCTGGCCTGACGGTGCAGCTCGATCGCGATCAGATCGTCGGCCTCATCAGTGAAGAGGGGACGCGCACGTCGCACGCGGCGATTCTCGCCCACTCGATCGGCATTCCCGCGATCTTTGGGGTGCGGGGCGCGGTGGCGCGGATTCGGCCCGGCACGACGGCGATTCTGGACGGCACGCGCGGCACCGTGCTGCTCGATCCGACGCCGGCCGAAATCGAGGAGGCCGAGCGGACCGACAGGCGGCGGCGCGAGCTCGCCACGCGGCTCGAGGAAGCCGTCGCGCAGCCGTCGGTCACGGTGGACGGCGTGAAGATCGCGCTGCGCGGCAACGTCGATCTTCCCGACGAGCTCGAGTACGCCAAGGCGCACGGCGCCGAAGGTGTGGGACTCTTGCGCACCGAGTTTCTCATCACGGGTCACAGCGAGCTCCCCGATGAGGAGACGCAGACGACGTATTTCCGGCGCATCGGTGAGGCGTTTGCCGGCTATCCGGTGGTCGTGCGCACGTACGATCTGGGCGGCGACAAATTTCCCGCGCCGTTCCGCGGTCCTGTGGAAGCGAATCCGTTCCTGGGTTGGCGCGCGATCCGAGTCTGCCTCGACGAGCCCGCGATGTTTCGCACGCAGATTCGCGCCGTGCTGCGCGCCGCTGCCACCGCAGATATCCAATTGATGATTCCGCTCGTCACCCGCCTGGACGAAGTGGAGCGCACGCGGGAGATGATGCAGGAAGAGGCCGTGCGTCTCGAACAGGCCGGCATCCCCGCGGCGAAATCGGTGCCGCTCGGCGTGATGGTCGAAACGCCGGCGGCCGCGGTGCTCGCGGATCGTCTGGCGGAGGTGAGCGACTTTCTCAGCGTCGGCACCAACGATCTCACCCAATACACCCTGGTCGTGGATCGCGGCAACGCGCGTCTGGCAGATCGGTTCACGCCGCACGATCCGAGCGTCTTGCGCCTGCTCAAGGTAGTGGCAGAAGCGGCACGAGCCGCTAACAAACCCGCCAGCGTCTGCGGCGAAATGGCCTCAGAGCCGCTTTCGGCATTCCTCTTGCTTGGCCTGGGCTACGAAACCCTGTCCGTCGCGCCGCCGGCTCTGCCATTGATCAAGTGGCTGATTCGCCAGGTTACCACGGCGCAAGCGCGAGCGGCCGCGGAGGCGGCACTCGCGGCGCGATCGGCGGAGCTCGCGCTCGACATCTTGCGATTTGCACTGGCGGAAGCGGTGGATCTGACGCTGCTCGATCCTGACGCGCGGTTGCCCGCCGGACGGCGCTCCGGTAGCTTGAAAACTTAAGGACTCAAGAACATGCCAACTCATCGTCACGTCTTCACTTCCGAGTCGGTCACGGAAGGCCATCCCGATAAGATCGCGGATCAGATCTCCGACGCGGTCCTCGATGCCATCCTCCTGGAAGATCCCAAGGCCAGGGTCGCGTGCGAGACGCTCGTGACGACCGGCATGGCCGTCATCGCGGGCGAAATCACAACCTCGACGTACGTCCACATCCCCGACATCGTGCGCGGGACGATCACCTCCATCGGGTACACGGACGCGAATTTCGGTTTCGACGCGCAGACCTGTGCGGTGCTCACGACGATCGACCGCCAGTCCACGGACATTGCCATGGGCGTCGACACGGGTGGGGCGGGTGATCAGGGCATGATGTTTGGGTACGCGACCGACGAAACGCCTTCGTTGATGCCGCTGCCGATTATGATCGCCCACCGCCTCGCGGAGCGGCTGGCGAAGGTGCGGAAAACCGGCGAGTTGGCCTGGTTGCGTCCGGATGGGAAGACGCAGGTCAGCGTCGTCTACGAGGACGGAAAACCGGTGGGAATCGACAAGGTCGTCGTGTCGGCTCAGCACTCCGATATGATCGATAACAAGGAGCTCAGGGCCGGCATTATCGGGCATGTCGTGCGGCCGGTGGTTCGCGAAGCCGGATTCGAGGTCGAGGACGGCGCTGTGCTCGTGAATCCGACCGGGCGGTTCGTCGTCGGTGGGCCTCAGGGCGACGCGGGACTCACGGGCCGCAAGATCATCGTCGACAGCTACGGCGGGATGGCGCGCCATGGCGGCGGCGCATTCAGCGGCAAGGATCCGTCGAAAGTGGATCGGTCTGCCACATACGCGATGCGCTGGGTTGCCAAGAACGTCGTCGCGGCCGGGCTGGCGAAGCGCTGCGAAGCCCAGGTCGCGTACGCCATCGGCGTCGCCGAGCCGGTATCGATCATGATCGAGACGTTCGGCACGGGCACGGTGCCGCAGGACGCGCTCGAAGCGGCGGTGCGCGAAGTCTTCGATCTCACGCCTGGCGGCATCATCCAGGCGCTCAATCTCCGCAATCCTATCTATCGACCCACCGCCGCCTACGGCCACTTCGGCCGGGCGCCCAAAAAGACGCACGTCGGAGCAGGGACCAAGGGCGAGCGGGACGTCGAGCTATTCACCTGGGAGCACGTCGATCGCGTCGAGGAGCTGAAAGTCGCGGCCGAGCGGGCGTCCCGTTCATCCCGGAAGGCCAATGTCTGAGATTGCCACGCGCGGCGCCAAAGCCACCAACGATATCAAGGACATCCGGCTCGCCGAGGAGGGGCGGCGGCGTACCGAGTGGGCGGAGCGGTCGATGCCGGTGCTCCGGCAGATCCGCGAGCGCTTCGCAAAGGAGCGGCCGCTCGCGGGCAAGCGGCTCTCGGCGTGTCTGCACGTTACCACGGAGACTGCGAACCTGGCGATCACGCTGCAGGCGGGCGGCGCGGACGTCGCGCTCTGCGGGTCGAATCCGCTGTCGACCCAGGACGACGTTGCGGCGCATCTCGTCAAGGATCACGGCATCAAGGTCTTCGCCATCAAAGGCGAGGATCATGCGACCTATTACGAGCACATTCGCGCCGCCCTGGCGCATCGCGCCGACATTACGATGGACGACGGCGCCGATCTCGTCGGCGCTCTCCACATGATCGCGCTCAACCGCCTCGACGACCTCGCGCCGCCGGTGCGCAAGTGGGTCGAGACGCTGTCCGCGGCGGACCGGAAGGCGATCGTCTCCGGCGTCAGTGGCTCTACCGAAGAGACCACGACCGGTGTGATCCGGCTCAAGGCGATGGCGAAGGATGGAGTGTTACAGTTCCCGGTCATCGCGGTGAACGATTCGCAGACCAAGCATCTGTTCGACAACCGCTATGGCACCGGGCAGTCCACACTCGACGGAATCATCCGGGCGACCAATCTGCTGATCGCGGGGAGCACGGTGGTGGTGGCGGGGTATGGTTGGTGCGGCCGGGGATTCGCGATGCGGGCGCGCGGCGCCGGTGCCAATGTGCTGGTCACCGAGATCGATCCGATGAAGGCGCTGGAAGCGCAGATGGACGGCTACCGCGTCATGCCGATGGAAGAAGCGGCCACGGTCGGCGACCTGTTTGTGACGCTCACGGGCAATGTCGAGGTCATTCGCGTAGAGCACATGCGGGCCATGAAGGACGGGGCTATTCTCGCGAACTCGGGTCATTTCAACGTCGAAATCGATCTCGCCGGCCTCAAGCAGGCCGGCGAAGGGCCAAAGCAGGTGCGTGAATTCGTCGAAGAGTGGCGCATCGGCGGCAAGCAGCTGTTCGTGCTGGCCGACGGCCGGCTCATCAATCTGGCCGCGGCCGAAGGGCACCCCGCGAGTGTCATGGACATGTCGTTCGCCAATCAGTCGCTCGCGGCCGAGTACGTCGTGAACAACGCGAACAAATTGTCGAAGGACGTGCACCGGATCCCGGCTGATCTCGATCAGGAAATCGCGCGGCTCAAGCTGCAGTCGATGGGCGTTTCGATCGACACCCTCACGCCCGCGCAACGCAAGTATCTCTCGTCCTGGGACATGGGCACCTAGTGGCCGGTTCCGGGGGAGCCATGCTGCAGGTTCGAGTAGCTCACCTCGGGCTGGATCGCACCACCAATACGCCGGTCGTGATTCTACAGGAGAATGACGGACAGCGCGTCTTGCCGATCTGGATCGGCCCGGCCGAAGCCAGCGCCATCGCGATGGAGCTCGCCGGCGTGAAGTTTTCCCGCCCGCTCACGCATGACCTGCTCAAGCAGGTGATCGTCGGCCTGGGCGCCGAGCTGCGCAAGGTGATCATCACGCAGGTCAAGGACAACACGTACTTCGCCGAGCTGCACATCTACCGCGGCGACACGATTATTCAGATCGACGCACGACCGTCGGACTCGATCGCGCTGGCCCTGCGTCTCAAGGCGCCGATCATGACGAGTGAGACGTTGCTCGAGCTGACCTCGGTGGATACGAGCGACGGCACGGTTCAACCCGGCGCGGGTCCGGCCGGCAGCTCGCCGCTCGATGCCGACACGCTGAAGTCATACCTCCAGAACCTCGATCCTGAAGATTTCGGGAAGTTTACGCCGTAGAAGCGCAGCACTGCTGCGCCCCTGCGCAATCATCTCCATCAGCTTCGCACCGGCGGCGCTCTCTGCCCAAGCCGTGAGCGTGAGCGGCCGCGTGCTGCGCGGTGGGGGTGATACCGTCCCGCTCTCCAAGGCGATGGTCGTGCTGCATCATGTGTCGCGCGAGAGCGCGGGGCCGATCGATTCGGTCCGCAGCGACGCGCGCGGGCGCTATCGCATCGAGCTGCGCCATCCCGATACGACGGGCGCCTACGTCGTCACCGTCTGGTTCGACAGCATCGCCTACGTCTCGTCCGCATTCGTAGCCGGCGATCGCCCGATCGCGCATGTCGACGACATCGTGACCTATCGCACGACGACCGACGGTCCGCCGATCGCCATCACGCGGCGATTGGCCACGATCGCACGGGCGACGGACCAGGGTACGCGCGAGGTCCTGGAGATCCTCGAGCTCGAGAATCGTGGCGCAACGACGCGGGTCGCCCGGGATTCCATTCAGCCGACCTGGGCGGGCCGCGTGCCCGAGCGCACGAGTCAGTTCCGCGGCGGCCAGGGCGACATCTCGGCGGAAGCGATGCGATTCCGCAATGACAGCGTGCTCGTGCTCGCGCCGATCGGTCCCGGACCTGCCAAGCAAGTGAGCTACGCGTATACGGTGGCCGCCGGCACGCGCCGGTTCGTGATTCCGATCGACCAGGCCACGGCCGAGGTGAACCTCCTCGTGGAAGACACGCTGGCGCCGGTGCACGCGCCGACGCTCGACAGCCTGGGCATCCAGGAGATCGAAGGACGGCGCTTCGCGGCGTGGCGCAGCGGTCCACTCGCGGCCGGCGCCGTTGTCGAGATCGAGCTGCCCGCTGGAAAATTCCGCGCACAGATGTTGCTCCCGTACGTGATTGGCGTGCTCGCGGCGGCGATGGTGTTGGCGCTGATCTGGGCATTGCGCCGCCGCGTGGCTCCGCCTAGACTGAGCGCGTAGCTCATTGCGAACGGGGATACGGAAGCCGGTGTGAGTCCGGCGCGGCCCCGCCACTGTAACGGGCATGTTTTGCGGTAGGGGCTGCTGCGCCCCTACAATCGCGGTCCGGTCACTGGGACAATTCCCGGGAAGACCCCGCGCTTCGCCCGGAGCCAGGAGACGTCTTCGTTCGCGCCACCGTTGGTTCCCTCGCGGGAGGGATGGTGCTGCGAAGACTCTTCGTCGCCGTACTCCTCGTTTCTTCCTGCCACACGCCGGCACGTCGGCACGATGCTGCGCCGGCGCAGCGGGTCGTCTCGCTGCTTCCGTCGTTCACCGAAATCCTTTTTGCAATAGGCGCCGGTGATCAGACCGTCGGCAGGACGCAATGGTGCGACTACCCGCCGGAAGCGCTGCAGGTGCCGAGCGTGGGTGAAGGGTTGCCGCCCAATGTCGAAGCGGTGCTCGCGCGGAAGCCCGATCTCGTTTTGCTCTACAACTCAGGCCCCAACGTCAGCGCCGCGCACCAGTTCGAGCGCGTCGGTGTTCGCGCGGAGCTGATCGATCTGAACCGGCTCGAAGACCTCGGGCCCGCGGCGCATGCGTTGGGCAGGTTGACCGGGCACGAAGCCCAGGGGGACTCACTCGCCGCACGAATGGACAGCATCGCCTCCCGCCCCCTACCGCCTCCTACCGCCTCCATCGCTTTCGTTGTGTGGGACGATCCGCCCATCGTCATCGGCCGCGGCAGTTATCTCGATCAGCTCGCGAGTCAGGCGGGGGCGCGAAACGTGTTCCATGACATCGCCGCGCCGTCCGCGCAGGTCTCGCTCGAGACGATCGTGGCGCGCGATCCGCATTGGATTGCGGTCCTGTCCGACTCCGGCAAAACGCCGGATTTTGCTCGGCGCCGCGAATGGCGCGCGGTCGCCGCCGTTCGCGATGGGCGCTTCCTCCTGCTCGCGGGCTCGTTGTTTGGCCGTCCCGGTCCCCGGTCGGGCCAGGCGATTGCCGAACTGCGGCGGATGCTCACGCGATGAGATGGACGCTGCTGGTCGTACTCGTGCTGCTCGCGCTGCTCGCGAGTGTTGCACTCGGGCCCGCGGCAGTGCCGCTCGGGGAGCTGCTCCACTCCGACATCGTCTGGAACCTGCGCGTGCCCCGCGCTCTGCTCGCATTTCTGGTCGGCGGATCGCTCGGCGTCGCCGGCGCCGGCTTGCAGGCCCTGGTTCGTAACCCGCTCGCCGACCCCTTCCTGCTCGGTCTATCGGGTGGCGCGGGGCTGGGCGCCGTCCTCGCCATCGCGCTGCACGCCCCGGGACCATGGGCGCTGCCGCTCGCGGCGTTTGTCGGCGCGCTCGCCGCGCTCGGACTCGTGTACCGGCTGGGTCTGATCGGCGGGGCCGCGCTCGATCCTCGCATCCTGTTGCTCGGCGGAGTCGCGATCGGCGCTTTTGCCGCCGCCGTCACGACGGCGATCGTTTCACTCGCCGACGCGGCGGAGCTGCGCAACGCCTTTCTGTGGCTGTGGGGTGGTCTGTCCGGCGCGTCGTGGGACACGGTGCTCGTCGTCGCGCTGTACGCGCCCATCCCGCTGATCGTGTTGTTCGCTGCCTCGCGTCCGCTCGACTTGCTTGCACTCGGTGAAGAATCCGCCGGCTACCTCGGCGCCGATGTCGAGCAGGTCAAGCGGCGCGTCTACCTCGCGGCGTCGTTGCTCACCGCGGCCGCCGTGGCGGTCTCGGGTGTGATCGGATTCGTCGGTCTGGTCGTTCCGCACATCGCGCGGCTCACCTGGGGTCACCGCCACCGGGTGCTGTTGCCGGCCGCATTCCTCGGCGGCGGCGCGTTGCTCGCCTTTGCCGACGTCCTCGCACGCACTGTTGTGGCCCCGCGCGAGCTGCCGGTCGGTGTCGTCACGGCACTGATCGGCGTGCCGGTGTTCACGATGCTTTTGAGACGGTGGACGATCCCATGAACCGACATTAGGCAATGACAGCACCGTTACTCCCGTTACTCCGTCTCAACGGGGTGCGCTACCGCTACTCGGGCGCAACACAGGACGCGTTGCACGACGTTTCGCTGGCGATTGCACCCCATCAATTCCACGCCGTGCTCGGCCCAAACGGCAGCGGCAAGACGACTCTCGTCCGAGTCGCGCTGGGAGCGCTCGTGCCACTCGTGGGACGTGCCGACGTGATCGGTGTTCCTGCATCGCAGTGGTCACGACAAGAGTTGGCTCGAGTCGTAGGCGTCGTCCCGCAGCGCGAAGACAATCTCTTCCCGCAGCGCGTCCGCGAGACGGTGCTCCTCGGCCGCTACCCGCATCTGACGCTCTGGGGTGCCGAGCGGGCCGAAGATCATGAGGCCGTGGATCGCGCGTTGCGCGCGTGCGACGCCGCGCAGCTCGCCGACCGCTGGCTCTGGACCCTGTCGGGTGGCGAATACCAGCGCGTGCGCCTCGCGCGCGCCCTCGCACAGCAGCCGCAGCTGCTCGTCCTCGACGAGCCGGCGATGTCGCTGGACCTGAAGCACCAGATGGAGCTGTTCGAGCTGGTGCGCGGGCTCGTGGATCAACAGGGCCTGGGCGTGCTGATGATCACCCACGACTTGAACCTCGCCGCCCGCTTCGCCGATTCGCTGCTCCTGCTCGCCGAGGGACGCCCCGTCGCGTCTGGTGCTCCCGCCGATGTGTTGACGCAAGAAACCGTCGAGACCGTGTTCTCCTGGCCCGTCGCCATGCAAACGATCGATGGACGGCCGCAAATGATCCCGCTTCGCAAACGTGAGGAGCTTCACCTGTGAATGTCACGCTGCTCGCCCTGTTCGTGGTCATGCAACAACCCAGGGATACGGTCGTCCTCAAGCCCGTCGTCGTGACTGCGACGCGTGTCCCGGCGACGGCCGACCGCGTTCCGGCGGCTGTGACGGTGCTGCGCGGCGCGGATCTCGCGGCGCAGGGCATTCGCAGCGTGGCGGATGCCCTCGCGACCGTCCCCGGCGCGCACATCGTCGAGACCGGCAGCTATGGAGGACAGACGTCGCTGTTCGTGCGGGGCGGCGAAAGCGATTACGTCAAAGTGCTGCTGGACGGCGTGCCGCTGAATCAGGCGGGCGGCGGCATCGATCTGGCGAACCTCACGACGGACAACGTGGATCGCATCGAAATCGTGCGCGGGCCCGTGAGCGTGCTGTACGGCTCGGACGCGATGACCGGGGTAGTCCAGATCTTCACGCGCCGAGGCGCAATGACGCCGCCCCAATTCGGCGCCGAGTTGCGCGGCGGCACGTATGGCACCGATGCAGGCGCAGTCGATGTGGCGGGTGGCACACAGAAGCTCACCTACAGCGCGCGAGGGTCGATCTTCGCGTCCACCGGGCTCTACGCCTACAACAATGATTATCGCAACACCGTGCTCAGCGCCGCGCTCCATGCAACGCCGGATGCGCGCACGGAGGCGACGGTTAGCTATCGCTACGGCGACGGCAGCTATCACTTCCCGACCAATGGTCAGGGTGCGCCCGTCGATTCCAACCAGCGCTCGGCGGAGCGTGGGCCGCTCTTCAGTCTCAGCGTGACACGATCGCTCGGGACCACGCTCTCGGCGACGGCCAGCGCCAGTCTCAAAGAGTCACGTGCCTTCTACAACGACGAGCCCGACTCTCCCGGCGAAGACGGCACGTTCTGGAGTCGAGACTATGTGCGGCGCTCGGGCGCCGGTGGACTCGTGACCTGGCGCACCCACGACCGGGTCAGTCTGATTGGGGGCATCGACTACGAGGACGAGCGCCAGAGCGGCACGAGCGAGTTCAGCGCGTCGTACGGAACGTTTCCCGATTCGATCGCCGTGCAGCGCAACACCACTGGCTATTTCACGCAGGCGACCATGATCGTTGGGCGGAGTGTCGTGATGGCGGGGGGAAGGCTGGACGACAACTCGCAGTTCGGGTCGCACGGGACTTACCGCGTGGGGCTCGTGTACTCGCTCGCGGCCGACACGCGCCTTCGCGCCTCCGCGGGCACCGGCTTCAAGGAACCGACCTTCTTCGAGAACTATGCGCACGGATTCACACTCGGAAATCCCGATCTCGACCCCGAACGCTCCCGGAGTTGGGAGCTCGGCATCGAGCGTGGCGGCGTCACGGTGACCTATTTCGACCAGCGCTTCCGTGATCTCATCGAGTACAACCCCGCGCCGCCTCCCGGCACGCCCAACTACTTCAACGTCGGCAGTGCGCTGGCGAACGGGGTCGAAGCGAATCTTGACCGCGCGCTGACGCGGAGTGTGGAGATCACGCTCGCGTACACCTATCTGCACACGCGGGTATTGGAATCGGGCTCCGGCAGCGACCCGGACGGTCTATTCGTGCCTGGCAAGCCGCTGATTCGCCGTCCCGCCCATACGTTGCGGCCGCAGGTCATGGTCCGGCTCGGGAGCGCCACGCGTGTGACGTTTGGTGCGCGCTGGGTGGGGAAGCGCGACGATCTCGATTTCAGCCGGCCTATTGGTGCGCGGCGGGTGTCGCAGGATCCCTACACTCGGGTCAACGTGTCTGCGGAGTATACATTGCATCGCACAGCGCTCCTGGGCACCGTCGACAACCTGTTCAACGATCAGAGTCAGGAGATTCCCGGGTATCGGCCGCGCGGTCGCGCCGTGCTCCTTGGGCTGCGGGTGGTGCTCAATTAGCTTCCGGGTTCCGAGTCCCTCTGTTGGAGGCAGTTCGATGCGCCGGTCTCTGTTGGTACCGCTCCTGCTTTTCGCGACGCCACTCGCCTCGCAGGCTCCTCATATCACGCCGGCGGGCGATCCCTCGGTGCGCAACGATACGATCTACAAGCTCGCCGTGAATCCCGCCGACTATGCGGATGACGACTACGTCTATCTGCTCGACGATGGCGTGATCCGGTTCGAAGCAGACGGGCGGAGCAGCCGCACCTATCGTCAGGTCGTGCAGATTCTGAATCAGGACGGCGCCGAAGCGTGGGGCGAGCAGAGTTTCTCGTACTCGAGCGGCTCCGAGAAGCTCACGGTCAACTGGATCCGCGTGGTCAAGCCGACCGGCGAAGTCATCAGCGCGCAGCCCGCGCACGAGCAGGAATCGCTCGCGCCCGTCGCGTTCGATGCGCCGGTGTATTCCGATCAGAAGGTGCGTCGGGTGACGCTGAGCGGCGTCGCACCGGGGACGCTGGTCGATTGGAGCTACACCGTCGAGCGCGTGAAGCCGCTCGTGCCGGGCGATTACTACACCGGCTGGCGCGTGACGACGGGACTGCTGACCCGGCGCTCGCGCCTGATCGTGGATGTGCCCGCGACGGTCAACCCGCGTATTCACGAAGCGAATGTCCACTTCAAGCGGTTGGATCAGGAGGGCCGTGGCCGCCGCGTCTATACCTGGGCGACCAAAGAAGTGCAAAAGCTGCGCGGCGAGCCATTCGCCGCGTCGCCCAACACGCTCTCGGTGCATATCGACGTCTCATCTCCGCTGAACTGGGGCGATCTCGCGCGTTGGTATGCCAAGCTGTCCACCGGACGCTATGCGCTGAGTCCCGCCCTCGAGACGCAGCTTGCCGAGCGTGTGAAGGATGCGCATACGCTCGAAGACTCGATTCGCGCGGCGCATCGCTGGGTGTCGCAGGATTTCCGCTACGTTTCGCTGTCGCTGGGCATCGGCGGCTACTTGCCGCGTCTGCCGGCGCAGGTGCTCGAGACACGCTACGGCGACTGCAAGGACAAGGCGACGCTGTTCATCGCGCTGGCCCGCCGCATGGGCCTGACGGCCTATCCCGTGCTGTTGAGCGCGAGCGGCGGCGCCGATTCGACGCTGCCGACGGTGCAGCAATTCGATCATATGATTGCGGCGGTGGACCGGCCGGCGCGCCTCGGCGGCCGCATCTATCTCGATCTGACCTCGGATCTGACGCCGTATGGCGAGCTGCCGCCGGCGGAAGAGGGTTCGTTCGCGCTGGTCGTGCATGACGACGGCACGTACGAGGGCATCACGCTGCCCGAGAGCGCGCCGGGGGCGAACCGCGCCGAGACGCGGATCGTCGGAGAGCTCAACGCCGACGGAAATTTCGCGGGACATTACAGCGAGTCGAAGACCGGCGGCCTGCAGTACTCGCTGCGGAGCGCGTACGCCCGCGTCTTCAGCAAGGACGAGTTGAGCCGGCTCACGCAGGCGCTCGCGAACGGTGTGTTCTCGGGCGCATCGGGCGACAGCCTGAAGCTGTTCGACGGGCGCGACCTCCAGGCGACGCCGAGCGTCAGCCTGGCGGTGCACGATGCCCCCGTGCTGTCGAGCGGCGGCGGGACGCGCATCTTCACATTGCCCACCGCGCTGCCGAACTTCGAGTCACTCGGCCTCGCGTCGCAGCTCGAACGCCGGAAGCCGCGCCTCTATCCGATCGATATCGGCGAGGTGATCGGCCCGATCGAGACGGTGTCGGAGCTGCGGATGACGCTGCCGGCGGGCTGGCAGGCGGAGCTGCCCCAGAACCTCACCGAGACCAGTGAGTTCGGGACCTACAGCGCCCAGTACGCGCAGAACGGTCGGGAGCTGCAGGTCACGCGGCGCATGACGGGCGCCCGCGGAACGGCGCCGCCGGACCGCATCGATGCGCTGATCGGCTGGCTCCGGGCGATCTCCAAGGACGACGTCAAATTCATCGTGCTGAAGCCCGGTCAATAGTCTCGCTGCTGCCCAGCGCGACGGAGATCGTGTGCGCGCTCGGTCTCGAGGATCGCCTCGTCGGGATCTCGCACAGCTGTGATTATCCGCCGAGCATCAACCATCTGCCAAGACTCACCCGACCGCGCCGTGATCTCACCGGCCTGTCGAGTGGCGAGATCGACGCCGCGGTGCGTGCTGCGCTGCACGAGGACGGTAGCGTCTACGAGATCTATGTGGCCGCGATTCGAGCGCTCGAACCGGATCTCGTCCTGACGCAGGGGATATGTGACGTGTGCGCGGTGCCGGAGAGCCAGGTGCTCACGCTCGTCGAGCCGATTCGAGTCCTTTCACTCGATGCGCATGATCTCTCTGCGATCTTCGAGAGCATCCGGGCCGTCGGCATCGTCACCGGAGTCGGCGAGCGCGCCGAACGGCTGATCGCCGAGATGCAGCGCCGCATCGATGCGGTGCGCGCCAAAGTCGCGGGGCGCCCCAGGCCGCGCGTCATCGCGCTCGAGTGGCTCGATCCGCCGTACATGCCCGGGCATTGGGTACCTGAGCTCGTGGACCTCGCGGGCGGCGAGTTGCTCGCCGGCACGACCCGCAAACCATCGTACCGAATGGACTGGTCGGACCTGAAATCGCTCAGTCCGGACGTGCTGTTGATCATGCCCTGCGGCTTCGATCTCGCTGCGACTCAGCGCGAAGCGGCGCGCCATCGCCTCGATCTGCGAGCGGTGGGCGGGCGCGTGCAGCTCTTCGACGCGTCCGCATACTTCAGCCGATCGGGTCCGCGAGTCGTGGAAGGCCTCGAAATCCTCGCATCAGCGCTGCATCCTGGTTAGTCTGCCGCCGTCCCTTCGCCGCCGTTTCACCTCGCCGCCGTCTTTTTCGCCGCCGTATATTTCCACCGTGAGTCTTGTCTCCACACCCGCCATCGTCCTCCGTACGTACCGCTACAGCGAGACGTCCAAGATCGTCCGGCTCGCGACGCGCGATTACGGCGTGCAGAGCGCAATCGCCAAAGGCGTGCTGCGCCCGCGCAGCCCGTTCGGCGCCGCGCTCGAAACGTTGAGTGAGGGCGTCGCGCAGCTCTACCACAAGGAAACGCGCGAGCTGCAGACCCTCGCCGCGTTTGACGTCGTGCAGCTGCGGCGCGACCTGGCCTGTGATCTCGGCCGCTTCGCCGGGGCCGAGGCGCTGTGCGAAGTCATGTTGAAGATGGCGCCGCCCGCGCCCCTGCCCGCCGCCTATGAAACATTCACGCTTGGTCTCGATGCGCTCGTGCACGCGACGCCGGCACAGACCGACGCGGTCGCCGTGCGCTGGCTCTGGCTGCTGGTCGGCGTGCTCGGCTTTGCGCCGCAGCTCGATTCGTGCGTGCGCGACGGGAATTCGCCCGCTTCCAATGGAACCGTCGCGTTCAGTCTGGCCGAGGGCGGGGTGCTGTGCGCCACGTGCGCGGGCCCGCAGCCGCCGACCAAGCTGCCGCCGCAGGCCTATCGCGATCTGGTCGCCCTGAACAGCGTAGCGGCGGAGCTCCCCACGCTGGATGCCGCCCATGCCGCGGCGCACCGCCGGCTCGTCGCGCGCTTCATCCGGCACCATATGGATGAAACCGGACGGAACGGGCGAGAGCCCAGGGCCACCGCCATCGATATCTGGGAGCGCCGCGCGTGGGCGCCAACCGCCTAGTCGTCGGCACCGCCGGGCACATCGATCACGGCAAGACCGCGCTGGTGAAGGCGCTGACCGGCGTCGACACCGATCGCTGGGAAGAAGAAAAGCGGCGTGGCATCACGATCGATCTCGGATTCGCCCCGCTCGCGCTGCCCGGTGATATCCAGGCGAGCATCGTGGATGTCCCGGGTCACGAAGGCTTCGTCAAGAACATGCTCGCCGGCGCGACCGGCATAGATGTCGCACTCCTCGTCATCGCCGCCGACGAAGGCATCATGCCGCAGACGGAGGAGCATCTCGCAATCGTCGAGCTGCTGGGCGTACGCCGCGGCATTCCGGTGCTGACCAAACGGGATCTCGTCGACGAGGAGTGGCTCGCGCTGGTGCGGACCGAGGTGGCGCAACGACTCGAGCGCAGTCGTGTCCGCTGGGCTGCGCCCATCGCGGTCAGCGCGCTTAAATCAGAGGGTTTGGAGGAGCTGAAAAAGGCGTTGGTGGAGGTCGTCGAAGGTTTACAAGATAGACCTGAGGACGATCTCTTCCGTCTTCCGATCGATCGCGTGTTTGCGCTGCCCGGGGCTGGGACCGTCGTGACCGGATCGACCTGGAGCGGCGCAGTCGCCGCGGGGGACATGGTGCGACTGCTTCCGCTCGATCGCGACGTCCGCGTGCGCTCGATCCAGGTGCACGGCCATGCGGCGGACCAGGCAGGGCCCGGCCGGCGCACCGCGCTCGCGCTCGTGGGCGTGGACAAGACGGAGCTCGCACGCGGGCACGTGGCCGTGACCGGGCCGGGATGGGCCGCGACGAGCATCCTGGACGTCTCGCTGGAAGTACTGCCCACGCTCCGGAAACCGCTGGCGGTCCGCACGCGAATTCGCGTTCATCTTGGCACCGCGGAGGTCCTGGGACGACTCGCGCAGGTCAGGGAAATCGCCCCGGGCCAAACCGGCCTCGCCCGTCTACTCCTGGAACGGCCGATTGTCGCACGCGCGGGCGATCGATTCGTCATTCGCAGCTTCTCGCCCGTGACGACGATCGGCGGCGGCATCGTCCTCGACCCCTATCCACCCAAGCGGCCGCGCGTGTCCGAGCGTGGCCTGGCGGCGACCCAACCAGCCGGCGAGCGGCTCGGGCGATTCGTGGATGAGGCAGGCCTCGCCGGGGTGCACGTCTCCGTTCTGCCCGTCCGGCTCGGCATCCGTCCCGCTGACGGGACCAATACGATCGCCGCGGCGGGAAAAGGCGTCCTCTCCGCAGGAGATGTATTGGTGCCCCGACGCGCAATCGCAGAAGAAATCGAAAGGCTTACCGTTCTGGTGGCGGAGCATCACGAGCAGCATCCGCTGGATCCGGGTCTCTCGCTGCAGGCACTTCGCGCCGGCGTCAACGCTCCCTCCGAAGTGCTGGACCTGCTCGTTGAGCACGGGGCGAAGAAGCAGGCGTGGGAGCCGGTGGAGGGCGGCGCATTCGTACGCAGGCCGGGCTGGCAAGCGGCGCTGCGCGAGCGGGCCGGGGATGCCGGCGGGCGCCTGGCCCAGCGACTGGCCGAAGCGCGTTGGCAGTTGCCGACGGTCTCGGAGTTGCAGAAAGAGTTCTCCGATCCGTCCGTACCGGCGTTGCTCGCGCACCTCGCCCGCGAAGGATCGGTCGAGCGTGTGGATCAGGAGCGCTATGCGCTGAAACAGGCGCTGGAGGAGTTTCGGCGGGCGGTGGAGGAGACCTTGCGGGAGCTCGGCGAGGCGACACCCGCGCAGTTTCGCGACCGGCTGGGGTTGACGCGCAAGTACTTGATCCCGCTGCTCGAGTGGGCGGATAGGCGCGGCATAACGAGTCGGAAGGGCGATACCAGGGTTTTACGTGCTTGACAGTGCAGTGGCGGTTCCTAGCTTTTCGTCTAGCGGTATTAACCTTTGCGCCCTGTACCAACCAAGGAGAGCGGTCTAACGCATCTTTACGTCTGCAGAGGAGTTGGTGAGATGAAGCTGTACGCCTGGGCAGTGCTGTTCGCGGGGCTCGGGCTGCTAGCGGGAGGAGGCGGAGTTCTGGGGCAATCGCCCGCGCCGCCGCTGGTGGAGCTGAGGCAGAACTACCCGAACCCGTTTAACCCGGCGACCACGATCCCGTTCACGCTGAGCGGCGATCTGTTTGCAAATGGTCACCGGCCAAGGGTTTCGCTGAAGATCTACAACGTGCTCGCGCAGCTCGTGGCCGTACCTATCCTCCAGGGTACGGGCGAGAAGTTGCAGGATCTCGAGCTCACATGCACGCCGTCGGCATCGGAGCCGTGCGCGTTCAGTGCCTATTGGAACGGCAACGTCCTGGACACCGATAAAGAGGCGTCGTCCGGCGTGTACATCTACCAGCTGGTGGTGGATGGGCGCAGGTTCACGAAGAAGATGATCATTATGAAGTAAGGGCGGCGAAGAAAAGCGGCGGCGATAACAACGGCGGCGAGGGGGCGGCGTAAACCCTTCGCCGCCGTCTCTTTCGCCGCCATGTCTTTTTGGCATCTTCTCGGGGCACGCAGGTTGCTTGGAGAGGGCACATGATCCAGCCAGACAGACTAACAGTCAAAGCTGCTGAAGCTCTGCAGCAAGCCGCGGCATTAGCCCGTCTCAAAGGCAATCCGGTCGTCAACGACGCTCATCTCTTCTCCGCACTGCTGCAGCAGGAAGAGGGCATCGTCGTGCCGCTGCTGCAGAAGGCGGGACTGAACGTCACGCAGCTGCAGGCCGAGACGGAGCGCGAGATCGAGCGGTTCCCCAAGCAGTCGGGCGGCGCCGATGCGACGCTTTCGCGCGAGCTCTCGCGCGTGCTCGACCGCGCCGACGCGGATGCGAAGGGGCTCGGCGACGCGTACGTCTCGACCGAGCATATCCTGCTCGCGCTCGCCGAGGAGAAGGGCACGACCGCGCGTGAGCTGCTCTCGGCCGCCGGCGTGGAGCGCAAGGATCTCCTCGCGGCGCTGGAGGGGGTGCGCGGCGCGCATCGCGTCACCGACCAGGAGCCCGAGAACAAGTATCAGGCGCTCCAGCGCTTCACCCGCGATCTCACCGACGTCGCGCGCAAAGGCAGGCTCGATCCGGTGATCGGCCGCGACGAGGAAATTCGCCGAGTGATGCAGGTGCTCTCCCGCCGCACCAAGAACAACCCGGTGCTGATCGGTGAGCCCGGCGTTGGGAAGACGGCGATCGTCGAAGGGTTGGCGCAGCGCATCGTCAACGGCGACGTCCCCGATTCGCTCAAGAACAAGCATCTCATCGCGCTCGACATCGGCGCGCTGGTCGCGGGCACGAAGTACCGCGGCGAGTTCGAGGAGCGGCTCAAGTCCGTGCTGAAGGAAATCACCACGACTGAGGGCCGCTACATCGTGTTCATCGACGAGATGCACACGCTCGTGGGCGCGGGCAAGGCGGAAGGCTCGATGGATGCGTCGAACATGCTGAAGCCGGCGCTGGCGCGCGGCGAGCTGCACGTCGTGGGTGCGACGACGCTCGACGAATACCGCAAGCACATCGAGAAAGACAGGGCGCTCGAACGCCGCTTCCAGCAGGTCTATGTCGGCGAGCCGTCGGTCGAAGACACGATCGCGATCCTGCGCGGCCTCAAGGAGAAGTACGAAGTGCACCATGGCATTCGCATCACCGACAGCGCCTTGGTCGCCGCCGCGACGCTTTCGAATCGCTACATCACCGAGCGCTTCCTGCCCGACAAGGCGATCGACCTGATCGACGAAGCGGCGGCGCGGTTGCGCATTGCCATCGATTCGATGCCGCAGGAGATCGACGAGGTCGAGCGCAAGATCGTGCAGCTCGAGATCGAGCGGCAGGCGCTGGCCAAGGAGAAGGACAAGGCCTCGAAGGAGCGCCGCGAGAAGATCGAGCAGGAGCTTGCGGGACTGCGTGAGCGGTCGAATGCGATGAAGGCGCAGTGGACCGCCGAAAAGGAGGCGATCCAGAAGATCCGGGCGAAGAAGGCCGAGCTCGAGCAGATCAAGGTCGAAGCCGAGCAGGCGACTCGGCGCGGCGACTTGCAGAAGGCTGCCGAGATCAGCTACGGGCGCATGCCGGCGATCGAGAAGGAGATCCAGGCGCTCGAGAAGCGTCTCGCCGAAATCCAGAAGAAAGGGAAATACCTCAAGGAAGAAGTCGACTCCGAGGACATCGCCGAGATCGTGTCGAAGTGGACCGGGATCCCGGTGACCAAAATGCTGGAGTCGGAGAAGGAGCGGTTGCTGAAGCTCGAGGACGAGCTGGGCCGCCGCGTGATCGGGCAGCGCGAGGCGCTGGCCGCCGTGGCGAACGCGGTGCGTCGCGCGCGCGCGGGACTCCAGGACCCCAATCGCCCGACCGGCTCGTTCATCTTTCTCGGCCCCACGGGCGTCGGCAAGACAGAGACCGCGCGGGCGCTCGCCGAGTTTTTGTTCGACGACGAGCACGCGCTGGTGCGGCTCGATATGTCGGAGTACATGGAGAAGCACGCGGTCGCGCGTATGATCGGCGCGCCGCCGGGATACGTCGGCTATGAAGAGGGCGGGCAGCTCACCGAAGCGGTGCGGCGCCGGCCGTACTCCGTTGTGTTGTTCGACGAGATCGAGAAAGCGCACCCGGATGTCTTCAACGTGTTGCTGCAGATTCTGGACGACGGCCGTCTGACCGATTCGCAGGGCCGCACGGTCGACTTCCGGAACACCGTGCTGATCATGACGTCGAACATCGGCTCGCAGTATTTGATCGAGGCGAGCACGGGCGGTGTCGCGTGGGAACAGGCCGAGACCAAGGTGACGGAGCTGCTCCGGCAGTCGTTCAAGCCGGAGTTTCTGAACCGGGTGGACGACATCATCATCTTCCGGCCGCTGTCGCACGAGGACATCGCGCAGATCGTCGACATTCAGATCAAGCGCGTCGAGAAGCTGCTTGCGGATCGCAAGCTGACGATTGAAATCACGCCGGCCGCCAAGCAGCTGATCGTGGCCGAGGGCTACGACCCGGTGTACGGAGCTCGGCCCCTGAAGCGCGCGATTCAGCGGCTGCTCCAGAATCCGCTCGCGGTGTCGGTGCTGGAAGGGCAGTACGGGGAGGGCGATCGCATCAAGGCGGATCGCACGAAAGACGGCAACTCGCTGGTGTTCGAGAAGGCGCGGGAGCCGGAACACGTGCGCGGTACGCGGTGAGCGGTGCGCGGGAAGGCTGACGAGCTGGGTATGCTAGCCGCGCTGGACGAGGCGCGGCTTGCCGCTTCCAAGGACGAAGTGCCGATCGGGGCCGTGGTCACCCGTCACGGCGAAATCGTCGCGCGGGCGCACAACGAGACTGTCGCGCGCCGGAACCCCACCTATCACGCCGAGTTTCTGGCGATCGAACGGGCGCTCGAGGCGCTGGAGACCGATCGCCTGACGGAGTGCACGCTGTATGTCACGATCGAGCCGTGCGCGCAGTGCGCGGGAGCGATTGTCCTGGCCAAAGTCGGGACCCTGGTGTTTGGGGCGTACGACGCGAAGGCGGGCATGTGCGGGTCGTTAGGCGATTTAGTGCGGCATCCGCGGCTGAATCATCGCGTCGACGTGCGGGGCGGAATCGAAACCGAAGCGTGCGCGGAGCTGGTGAGAGCGTTTTTTTTGGCTAAACGCGCGCTCGATTGATTATCTGCCGGGCCGAGCGTATGCTGATCTTGTCGCCGGATTCTCCAGGGAGCTCGGATGCCGGTGACGGCGAGACTGTCCAGAAAATTCTACGAACGGTTCGGGGACGACCTCACGAACGAGCTCGTGGAGTGGTTCAACCAGGTGGATACCACATACCGCAGCGAGTTCCGCGACCTGTTTGACGTAAACTTCGCGCGCTTCGACGCGAAGCTCGAGCAGCGTATCGCCGAGCTGCGCGCCGAGCTGCATACGGGCCTAGGCGAGCTGCGCGCCGAGCTGCGTACAGAGCTAGGCGAGCTGCGCGCCGAGCTGCATACCGAACTAGGCGAGCTGCGCGGCGACCTGACGGGCAAGGTGGTCGGGTTACGTGCCGAGCTGGAATCGAAGCTCAGCGCATTCGAGACGCGCATAGTGCGCTGGATGTTTCTCTTCTGGGTGGGGACGGTCGGGACCCTAATCGCCCTGCTGAAGCTCTAGTTCTCAAGAGGGTTGACCATTCACGGTGATCGCCGTGCCGGCGCCGCCTTTCTTGTTAGCGCGTGCTGATGCGGACATGGTCGAACCAGAAGAAATCGGTCTCGGTCTTGGTCCCGTCCACGCCGCCCCAGCTCGGCGCCAGGTCATACTCAGTAAAACCTGCGTCGTCCGGCATCTGCAGGTCACGGTAGTCCCCCTGTAGCACCCCATCCACCCACCAGCGCGTGAGGCCATCCCGGCTGGTCGCCGTGCTGCTGTACTTCACGTACCACTCGACCAAATGCCAGGCACCGAGTGTGACCGGTGTTGCCGTGACATTAGGCGTCAGATTGCGCGTGTCGTTCTCGAACTCCGGCATGACGTTGAGGGTCTGCGTGGATCCCTCGAACACGATGTACAGCGGGCCCGATGTCGCCGGAAAGAGATCCGCAATCGTGTTCATGTTGCTCGGATGATTCTGCCACGGATTGCTCGGCTTCCACCAGAACGCAAAGTACGTCTCCCGCACCGGCGCGGGCGGTCCGTAATACTCCACACCCGGCGGGCTCCCGCCCTGGAATCCAGCCGCATAGGTGAACTGCAAGACACTGGAGGGCGAGTGTGGCGCGCCCGAGTCCCTCGCGAGCGCCAGCCCCGAACCGTTCGTCGTCTGGCCTTGCACGCTCCACCAGCCGTTTTCATCGAGTGCATTGAATGGTTCGTCGATCATGACCGCGAATCCCGCCGGCTCGTCGGGCCACCCACTGGGTGGGGGCGGGGGCGGGGGCGGGGGTGGCGGCGGCGGCGGCGGCGGCGCCAATGACCCAGCGCCGACCCAGGCGATCCGGGTGGCGGAAACGCTGTCGGCGATCTGTGTGACCCCGCTTCCGTCGGCGTTCATGACGTATATCCTGGGCGCGATACCGCCCCCATAGCTCTCGAACGCGATCTTGGTCCCATCAAGCGACCACGCGGGGAAGTCGTAGATGTGGAAGGCGCTATTCACGGTCAGCCGAGTCGGTGGCCTCCCGCTCCCGTCGGTGTAGAGCACGTAGATCTCGAAGCTGCCCTGCCTGTCGCGGTCGCTTGCGAAGGCGATGCGGGTCCCATCGGGCGACCAGACGGGGTGCCGGTTCTGGCCAGAGCCGCCTCCGCCTGCGACGTTGTTTGAATGTGAGCCGTCCGCATTGATGATCACGATCGAGGCATCCGAGCTGCCCGGGTCATAGTTATAGACGATGCGGTCACAGGAGGGCGACCACCCGGGATACTCGGAGAACGAGTTGTTGGTGGTCAGGCGTGTCACGCCCGTCCCGTCCGCGTTCATGACGTAGATCTCGGTGAAGGGCGGGAGCCGGCGATCGCTTGCAAACGCGATGCGGTTGCCGCACCCCGCGGGCAGTGTGGCCCTGGAGGAGTCGATGGTGAGCCGGGCCACGCCACTGCCATCGGGGTTCATCCCATACAGCTCGCCGATGCCATCGCGTGAGCTTTCGAACAGGATCCGCGAGCTGTCGGGCCACCACGCCGGATTTCGATCGACCGCAGGGTTGTCGGTGAGTCGCGTGACGCCGCTGCCGTCGGCGTTCATGACATAGATCTCTTCATTGCCGTCGCGCGTGCTCACGAAGGCAATGCGACCCTGGGGATTAGTATCAACCGCCGCGACATCGAGCGAGGGAGCAACCGCCGGGCGATCGCAGGCGGCGGTATAGGCGAGCAGAGTGAGCAGCGTGACCGCGGACGCGCGATAGGAGTTCGAGGACACCGGTACCTCCGAGTTCAGTTCGACTCGGAGTCAGTGCCGCAATGCGCGTGCCGTGCAGCGAGGAACGCTACAGCTTTGCGGAGGGAGTGACGAATGTGGCGGCGGAACAACGTCAAGCTGCGTGAGTGCTACATATGACTTTTCGTGCGCGGCTATCCCTCAGCGGATCACATCGTTCACTTTTTTTGCAGCCTCTTGAAGCTGCGCGTCCGACACGTACGGCGCGGGTCCCAATCGCAGCGTGTCGCCACGGTAATCAGTCCACACATTCTTTTTCCGCAACACCTGCTGAATCTTTCCGGTGCGTGTCACAGGAATTGCCAGGAAGCCGCCAATCGCGTCATTCCGCGTACTTCCGGACAGAATTTCGATCTGATGCTGATTCAGCTCGCGCAGTTTCGCCGGAGTGAGCTTCTGCTCCTCGAAGAACTTGAACACGCGGGCGGCGCGATAGTGGCTCGTAAAGTCGTAGGTGGCGCCCGCAAACCGCGCGGCCCCTGGGCCATACGTGACGCGTCCACCCGCCGGCGCGCGACTGAGATCGGTGAATTCGCTGAACCACCCCGTTACGACGGGCCGCAGATCGGTGTCCTGAGGAAATCGCAGGAACGCATTGCCTGGTCCAAGCTGGCAGTACTTGTAACCTCCGCCGACCACGAATGCGCGCTGCAAGCCCGCATCGACGAGGCCGAACGGCACGACGTTCAGCGCGTGATACGCGTCCACCAGCAGCTCGGCGCCGACCCGCTCACAGGCTTCCTGGACTGCTCTGAGATTCGGCACGATGTGCGCGTTGGCGTAGAGCACCGCCGACACGAGCACGGCCGCCGTCCGCTCATCCACCGTGATCGCCAACCGTTCGGCCAGCGTCGTCGCCGGCATCGCCGGGACTTTGATAACCTCGATCCCTTCCTCGGCCAGGCGATCGAGCTGGCGGCGGATCGTGTGGAATTCGCCATCCGTTGTTACGAGCTGCGGGCGCTTGCGCAGATTCAAACCCGATAAGAACCGCACCACTAGCTCGTGCGTGTTCTCGGCCAGCGCAATGCGCTCCGGCGTGTCGTCCAGCAGCCGCGCAAAACCGCGCCGCACCTCGTTGGCCTTTTGGAACGCGAGGTCCCACACGTCATCGACATGCTCGGCGGTATCGAGCCACGCCTGCTGCTGCGCCTCGAAAGCGACGTCGGGCCAGGCTTGATGGGAATGACCCGTGAGCAGGATTCGTTCGGTTACCCGGAAGCGGGTGTAATGCTTGGCCAGCTCCTCCGGGTTGATCACGGCAATAGGGCGGCGAAGGGGCGGCGAGAGGGCGGCGAAGGGGCGCCGAAAGGCATCACAATTCCGAGCGAATTGCCCAGAGGTCGGGAAACGCCGGCTGGTTGAGCGTGGTCAGTAAATACTCGGCCCCTGCTGACCCACCAGTGCCGGGCTTCGTGCCGATTGTTCGCTGCACCATTTTTACATGGCGGTAGCGCCATTCCATAAAGCCTTCATCGAGATCCACAAGGCGCTCAGCTATCTGCGCGACGTTCGGGTTCTTCTTGTAGACCTCGACCAGGATCCTCTGCACATCTGGCGACGGTTCGTAGACCTTGCTGAAGTCTCGCGTGAGCAAGGTATTGGGGATTGGGTATTGATTTGCTGCTAGATAATGAAGGAACGCGTCCCAGATCGTCGGCTGGTTGAACCGCCGCTCGACCTGTTTGCGCGGCTCACTCCCCTCCGGGTAACGCTCGAACGACGGCCGCCCCTTCTTGCCAATCATGAATTCGATCTCGCGGAACTGGTGCGACTGGAAGCCACTGCCGGACTCCAACCGGTCGCGGAAGGCGAGAAAGTTGAGCGGGGTGATCGTCTCGAGTACGTCGATCTGCGCGACCAGCGTTTTGAGAATCGTGAGGATCCGCTTGAGGGTCGCAGCCGAGTTCGGCGTGTCGTTGGCCCTGAGCCGAGCCTGCAGGTAATCCAGCTCGTGCAGGACTTCCTTGAACCAGAGCTCGTAGACCTGGTGGATGATCACGAACAGTGTCTCATCGTGTTCAAGCACACCCGGACGCGGGGCCTGGAGAGCCAAGAGCTCGTCGAGCTTCAGGTAACTCGAGTAGGTGACGGTCATCCCTCAATCCTGGGAGAAGGGAGATGGGAGATGTACTCTCCGTTGCACCGTAAGGTACCTCTCCCCTCTCCCTTCTCCCTTGTTTAGGTGCGGGGGCGATATCGGTTAAGTGTCGCGTACGGATCCGGCCAGGGAAGCTGATATCCCTGCTCATAAGCCGCATGCCGAGTCCAATACGGATCCCACAGGTGCGCGCGCGCGAGCACGCACAGATCGGCGCGCCCCGCCGCGAGAATCGTATTCACGTCCTGATACGACGAGATGTTCCCGACCGCCATGGTGGCGATCCCCACCTCGTGACGAATTCGGTCCGCAAACGGCGTCTGAAATTGCCGGCCATACTGCGGTTTGGCGTCCGCGACCGTCTGGCCGGCCGAGACGTCGGTGATGTCGCAGCCGTGCTCCTTGAGCATGCGCGCGACAGCCACGGAATCCGCGGGCTGCATGCCGCGGGGCGCCCAGTCCACCGCCGAGATGCGCACCGACATCGGCTTGTGCGCGGGCCACCCCGCGCGCACGGCGTCGAACACGTCCAGCGGAAACCTCATGCGATTCTCGAGCGAGCCGCCGTACTCATCGGTGCGCTGGTTGGTGAGCGGAGAAATAAAACTTGCCAGCAGATAGCCGTGCGCCATGTGCAGCTCGAGCAGGTCAAACCCCGCTTCGTTCGACATTTCAGCGGCGCGAAGAAAGTCGGTTTTCACCTCATCCATGTCCGCGCGCGTCATCTCCTTTGGCACCTGACTATAAGGAAAGTAGGGAAGCGCCGAAGCCGAGATGATGGGCCAGTTCCCATCGGGCAACGGCTCGTCCATGCCTTCCCACATGCGCTGTGTCGATGCCTTACGTCCGGCATGACCCAACTGCATGGCGATCTTCGCGCTGCTGTTCACGTGCACGAAGTCGACGATCCGCTTCCATGCGGCGACATGCTCGGGCTTGTACATGCCGGTGCAACCCGGCGAAATCCGCCCTTCGCGCGATACGTCGGTCATCTCGGAGAAGACGAGACCGGCGCCCCCAATCGCCCGGCTGCCGAGGTGCACCAAGTGCCATTCATTTGGCATGCCATCCTCGGCGACGTACTGGCACATCGGGCTCACCACCACCCGGTTGCTCAGGACCAAGTCTCTCAGCCTAAACGGAGTGAACATGGGTGGACGTGCGTCGTGCGTCGTGCGTCGTACGTTTGACTGCTTCTCGGCCTGCTGGTCGTACCACTGATCCACCCGTTCCACGAATCCAGGGTCGCGCATCTTGAGGTTATCGTGAGTGATCCGCAGGCTCCGCGTCAGCAGATTGAACGCGAACTGCGGCGGCTCGAGGCTCATATACCGTTCCGTCTCCTCGAACCACTGCAGGCTCACTTGTGCGGCCCGCTGCAGGCTCTCCACCGCCGGCCGCCGCTCGGCCTCATACTCGGTCAGGGCCGTGCGGACGTCCGGCTGGCGCTGGAGCGCTCCGGCCAGGGCGATCGCATCCTCGATCGCCAGCTTGGTCCCCGAACCCACCGAGAAGTGCGCGGTGTGCGCCGCGTCGCCCACGAGGACGACATTGCCGTGCGACCACGATGCATTCTTGATCGTGACGAAGTTGCGCCACACCGAGCGGTTCTTGAGCAGCCGATGTCCCTGCAGCTCTTCCTTGAACAGAGCCTCACAGAACGCGACGGTTTCGTTTTCGCTCGCCTGGTCGAGACCCGCTTTGCGCCACGCCGGCTCCGTCGTCTCGACGATGAAGGTCGAGTGTCCGTGCTCGTACTGATAGGCGTGCACGCGCCACAGGCCATGCTTGTCGCGCTTGAAGTAGAACGTGAAGGCGGGGAAGGGGCGCGTCGTGCCGAGCCACACGAATCGGTTCGGGCGCTCATCCATGCTCGGCTGGAAGTGATCGGCATAGGTCGCGCGGACGATGCTGTTGAAGCCATCGGCGGCGACGACGAGATCGGCGTCGGCGTAGGCCCCGGGATCGATCACCTCCGTGCCGACCTCGAGGCAGACCCCCAGCGCCCGGCTCCTGACTCCGAGCACCTTGAGCAGCGCCTGGCGCGAGAGCCCGCTGAACCCGTGTCCTCTGGAGGTGATCACGAGCCCGCGGTAATGGATGTCGATGTCGTCCCAGTGCGCGAAGTGGCTGGCCATCGCGTCGTACGTCTCGGGATCGGCCGCGGCGAGGTTGTTCTGCGTCGCGTCGGAGAAGACGACGCCGAAGCCGAACGTATCCTCGAGCCGGTTGCGCTCGAGAATGGTGATCTCGTGGCGGGGATGCGCCTTCTTCATCAGGATGCTGAAATAGAGGGCCGCGGGCCCGCCCCCGACGCAGACGATCTTCACTTGATGAGCTGCCCTGCGATAATCAGATGCTGGATTTCAGTTGTTCCTTCATAGATGCGCAGGGCGCGTACCGATCGGTACAGGCGATCCACCGGGTGATTCGCCAGCACGCCGCGGCCGCCGAGGATCTGGACGGCATCGTCCACGATCCGCTGCGCCGCTTCGGTGGCGAACGCCTTGGCCATCGCGGCCTCGAGCGTCACGCGCGGCGCGCCCCGGTCCTTCTCCCACGCCGCGCGGTAGACGAGCAGCCGCGCGGCGGTGAGGTCGGTGGCCATCCGGGCGAGCTTTTCCTGGATCAGTTGGAAGTCCGCGATCGGCTTGCCGAATTGTTGGCGCGATTTCGCGTGCGCGAGGGCCTCCGCGAGTGCGCGGGCTGCCATGCCGCACGCCGCCGCGCCGACCGTGGCGCGTACCCGATCCAGCGTGGCGAGACCAAGCTTGAATCCGTCGTTTGCATCGAGCCGGCACTCGGCCGGCACGCGCGCCTTTTGAAACGCGATCTCGCCCAGCGGGTGTGGCGCGGAGAGGACGAGCGGCCGCACGAAGCGCAGCCCCGGCGTGTCCGCCGGTACGACGAAGCAGCCGATCCCTTTGTCCTTCTTCGCCGCATCGGTGGTCGCGAAGACCGTGTAGAAGTCGGCGATGCCCGCGTTCGAAATGAAGGTCTTGGTGCCCGTGAGTGCGTAGCCGTCGCCATCCGGTTCGGCCGTGGCGCCCAGCGACGCGACGTCCGAGCCGGCGTTCGGCTCGGTCATCGCGAACGATGCCATCGCGCGTCCTTGAATCGCGGGCTCGAGCCAGCGCTTGCGCATCGCGTCGTTCGACGACAGCAGCATCGGCACGACGCCCAGGGCCTGCAGCGCGAACACCGCGTCGGCGAGCGGTGAGGCGGCGGCGAGCGCTTCGCGGACGAGACAGCAGGCACGCCAATCCTGATCGCGAATCGGCTGGAACCATCCGGCGGCGCCGAGCTTGCCGAGCAAATCGCGCGCCTGCTGGCGCGCCGCGGCGTCGTCCGCCGGCTCGGCGAGCGGCGTGAGGACGCGCGTCGCGAACTCGGAGACGCGCGCGGCCAGCGTGACATGCTTCTCGTCGAGAAAGGCGCGAACCGGCGTAGTATCGAGGGTCACTGGAACCTGGCTTCCCGCTTGGCGCGGAATGCCTCGTGCGCCTCGCGGAAATTCGGGCCCTGCATGAGCCGAGCCTGCACCTCGGCCTCATACGCGAGAGCGGCTTCCAGATCGAGCGTCGCCTCGGCTTCCAGCGCCTGCTTCGTCACGCCGAGCGCCATCGAGGGCCCGCGCGCGAGCTGCTCGGCCATGGCGCGCGCGTCGGTCAATACCTGGCCCTGGGCGACGACGCGGTTGTAGAGGCCGATGTCGTACGCTCGTTTGGCGTCCATGAACTCGCCCCTGAGGAGCATCTCGGACGCGAGCCCGTAGCCTACGATGCGGGGAAGCAGCCAGGCCGCGCCCATGTCGGCGCCGGACAGGCCGACCTTCGTAAAGAGGAAAGCGATCTTGGCGGTTTCGGACGCGATGCGCATGTCGCAGGCCGCGGCGATCACGGCGCCCGCGCCGGCCACCGTGCCGTTCAGCGCGCCGACAATGGGCCTCCGGCAGCGGCGCATCGCCAGGATCAGGTCGCAGGTGAGCCGCGTGAACTCGTGCAGCGCCTTGAGATCGCGGCCCAGCAGCGCCCCGATGATGTCTTCGACGTCGCCGCCCGAGCAGAACGCGCGGCCCGCGCCCGTGATCACGATAGCCCGGCAGCCAGGCTCCGTATCGAGCGCGCGGAATGCGTCGCGCAACTCGGTGTAGACCTCGAAGGTCAGTGCGTTGAGCCGCTCCGGCCTGTTCAGCGTAATCGTGGCGACCGCGCCGTCCACCTCGTAGAGGAACGACCTGGGCTTCAACGTCATAAGACGGCGATGGCCTCGATCTCCACGAGCGCCTGCGAGTCCACGAGCGACTTCACTTCGACGACCGCCATGGCGGGATAATGACGCCCCATGTGTTTGCGGTGAACTTCGCCCAGCGGCGTGAGATTGGCGAGATAGGCGGGGCGGTCGGTCACGTACACAACCATGCGGCCCACATTCTCCGGCGTGCCGCCGGCCGCGCGCACAACCTCCAGTACGCGGCCGAGTGCGCCGTCCCACTGCGTCACGAAGTCGCCCACGGGGACGATCTGGCCCGCGACGAACAGGAGGCGGCCGCCTTTGTTCGACAACATGCCGTGGTTCCAGCCGCTGGGACGCGCGCCGAAAACGTCGGGATTGATGATCTCAAACGCCATGGAGCTCCTTTGCCGTGCCGTTGACCCGCTTGCCGTTCAAGTCCGCCAATGCGAGCACGGCTTGGGCCACTTCGTCGGCCGTGATCAACCGGCGCTGCGACGCGGACGCGAGCAGCGCTTGCAGCGCATCGGTGGGTGATTTACCCGTCTTCTCGACGACGCGATCCACCGATTCTTGCGTCATCTCCGTATCAACGAAGCCAGGACACACCGCATTGCAGGTGACGCCGGTCCCTTCGACCTCGGCTGCGATGCTCCGCGTCAATCCGATCACCGCATGCTTCGCCGCCGCATACGCTGCGATGTAGCGGCCCGCCCCGCCTTCGAGCCCGGCGACCGAGGCGACGTTGACGATCGAGCCGCGCTTGCGCTCCAGCATTCCGCTGAGAAACGCGCGCGTACACAGAAACGTGCCGGTCGCATTCACCGCGAGGACGCGATTCCAGTCCTCGAGCGACGTCTTGGCGAGCGGTGCGCTGTGCGCCACGCCGGCGTTGTTCACGAGAATGTCCACGCTGCCGTGTCTGGCCGCCGACTTCGCGAGATCGGTGACGCTTCCCGGGTCGGTCACATCACAGTGTACGGCCCAGGCCTGGCCGCCCGCACCGCGGATCTCCGTTGCCACGCGCTCGATCCGATCGGTGCGCCGCGCGGTGACGACGACCGCCGCCCCCTCGCGCGCCAACTCCGCCGCGACGGCCGCGCCGATCCCGGATCCGCCGCCGGTGACCACTGCGAGGCTCCCGTCAAATCTCGGCAAGCACGGCCTCCGCCAGAATCGATCCGAGCGCGTCGATGAGCTGCGAGCCCTCGTCGGCGCTCGCGGCTGCCGGATTGCCGAAATACGCGCGCGGACCGCCCGCGTCCGTGAACGTGCGCTTACCCGCTTTGATCGCTTGCGACAGCGAGCTGGGGTTCGGCGTCAGCCCTATACGAATCTGCTCGCGGACGTCGCGCGGCCGTTCCTTCAGGACGATGGAGCTCTCGAACTGGCCGGCGTGGCATGCGCCACTGCGGAACTCGTCGCCCAGTCGCGCGCCCCACGGCTTGCGCGTGAGGTCGGGAAAGACGATCGGCAAGAGCCGGTCGGCGCGCGCGAGTTTCACAGCGTCCGAGAGTGCCGTGAGATGCTCGGGGTCGAGGTGCGCGTTCGCCAATGCCAGAAGCCGAAAACCTTGCTGAGAGAGACTGCGCGCCAGATCGACCATGACGGCGGTGACGGTGATGCCGGAAATCGACAGGGTGCCATGGAACGCGGCGCCGAAGCTCGCGGCCGTGTACGCGAGCGCCGGCAAAACCAGCACCGTGTGTCCCCGCGCGGCGAGCTGCTCGGCGCCGGACCGCGCCATCGCCGTTGCAATCACGACGTCGCTGTCGAGAGGCAGATGAGGGCCGTGCGCCTCGATCGCACCGACCGGCAGCACGACGATCGTCTGGCCGCGCTCCAGATCGCGCACTTCCTCCCACGTGAGTTGCGCAAGCTCATGGATGGGCATCAGAATCCCCATGCACAGACGTCGAGAGGCCGAGAGGCTGAGGGGCCGTGAGGGGTGATATGCCGAGCAAACCGCTTCCTGAACGATTGAACATCGCAGACTGGCTCCTCGACGCGCGCGTGCGTGAGGGGAGGGGAGAGCGGCCGGCGCTGCTCACCGACCAGGGCACGTTCACCTACCGCGACGCACAGGCGCTCGCCAACCGGTTCGGGCACCTGCTCACGAACGCCGGTGTCGAGCCCGAGCAGCGCGTGATCATCGCGCTCCCCGACGGGCCGGAGTTCGTGGCGGCGCTGTTCGGCACACTCAAAGTTGGCGCGGTGGTGGTGATGGTCAACCCGCAACTCGCTGTCGATGCCATCGAGTACTTCTACCGGTATACCCGCGCGTCGGTCGCGTTGGTGCACCGGCACACGGCGCCCGCCTTTCAGGCGGCGCTGAGCGGGGCGGGGGATCACCTGAAGCAGGTGATCGTCGTTGGCGAACCGGGAACGACGCGAGTCCTCACGAGCGCGACCGGCGAGCTCGACACCTTCCCCAGTCACCGGGACGATGCGGCGATCTGGCTGTTTTCGGGTGGGACGACGGGCCAACCCAAGGCCGTAGTGCAGAGTCACGGCTCGTTTGCCAATACGACCGTGTGCTATGGCCAGGGCGTGCTCGAGCTCACCGAGCGTGATATCACGCTCGCCGTCCCCAAACTCTTCTTTGGGTACGCGACCGGGTCGAATCTGTTCTTCCCCTTTTCCGTGGGTGCAGCCTCGGCGCTATTCCCGGAGAAGAGTACGGCCGAAACGATCTTCGCGAAGATCCGGAAATTCCGTCCTACGGTGCTGGTGAATGTCCCGACGATGGTGAATCAGATGGTCTCGCATCCCGACGCGGCAGAGCAGGACCTGTCGTCCATTCGCGTCGCCACGTCCGCCGGCGAAGCGCTGCCCGCCGAGCTGTACGAGCGCTGGAGGCGGACCTTCGACGTCGAGCTGCTGGATGGACTCGGCACCGCGGAGATGTGGCACATCTTCATCTCCAACCGCCACGGTGCGGTGAAGCCCGGCACCCTCGGAACCGTTGTTCCGGGCTTCGACGTGCGCGTCCGCGACGATCTGGGGCACGATCTGCCCGATGGTGAAGTCGGAATGCTGTGGGTGCGCGGTGACTCGCGCGCGATCGGCTACTGGCAACAGATGGAGAAGACGAAAGCGGCATTTCGCGGCGAGTGGTATGTGTCGGGCGATCTCGTCCGGCGCGATTCCGACGGGTACTTCACGTACTGCGGCCGGGCCGACGAGCTGCTCAAGGTGGCCGGGAAGTGGCTCGCGCCCCAGGAGGTGGAGGGCTGTTTGCTGCGGCATCCGCTCGTGAAGGAAGTCGCGGTGGTCGGCGTCGAGGATGCCAATGGCCTCACGAAGCCGCATGCCTTCGTCGTCGCGATCGAGCAGCGCCCTGGACTCGCGGAAGAGCTTCAGGCATTCGCCCGGGAGCGCTTGGAGGCCTACAAGGCGCCCCGTGCGGTCAAGTTTCTCGATGTGCTGCCACGCACGCATCTCGGCAAGGTGGATCGCGGGAAGCTCCGGCTTCAATGAGCGCAGGGCAGCGATTACTTTGTTGTGCCGGGACGGGTGGCCGAGTGGCTGAAGGCGCACGCTTGGAAAGCGTGTTAACGGGCAACCGTTACGTGGGTTCGAATCCCACCCTGTCCGTATGGTAAGAAAGACGCCGAGAACGTCGAGACGCTGAGCGGTTATGAGGAGTGAGGACTAACGAACACCACGTGATTGACTCAGCGGCTCCGGCGGCTAGGCGTCTAGATGTTAAGGACAGGTGGGTGAGCGGTTGAAACCGCCGGTCTCGAAAACCGGTAAGCCCGCAAGGGCTTCGAGGGTTCGAATCCCTCCCTGTCCGTCCCCATGGGCATCTGGAACGGCACGCTTGTTTATGTCGGCGCGCGCACCCTGCTTGCGGGGGCGATGATTGCCCTGCTGCTCCGGCGTCGCGTCGGTCCCTGGCACGCCGGCGGCCAGGTCGTCTCAGATCTCTCCTGCGCCGCATGTTTGCTGGCGTACGTCAATCCCGGCATTCGCGAAGACATGGGCATCCTCGTCATCCCGCTGCTCCTGTTCGTGCTCTACTGGGAGACGATGCGATTCCTCGAGAACCGCCAGGCTGCCGCGCTGCGGGAAGAGGAAGAGACGTGGCTCGACAATGGCCTGCGCGTGTACGGCA
Source organism: Gemmatimonadota bacterium (assembly GCA_003221035.1). Classification (GTDB taxonomy): domain Bacteria; phylum Gemmatimonadota; class Gemmatimonadetes; order Gemmatimonadales; family GWC2-71-9; genus 20CM-2-65-7. The sequence continues at coordinate 29,956 of QHUB01000026.1, read as the reverse complement.
TGATTTGGACGTGGGGGTTCGTGCTGCCGGCCATGTTGTCTGGTGCGTTCCTGATCTTCGATCTCATGGCGCCCAATCAATGGCCCTTTCCCAATCCGCGGCCCGCGCTGGTGTGCGCTCCGCAGCGCGTGAGGCCCGGCGAGCAGATTACCCTGCGCATGCGCGTGCCGCATGGGAGCGAGCTGAGTGTGTTCACCCCGAAAGGCCGCGCGCTCGTGATTGTTCCGTACAGGGCGAAGCGCGCCCAGCCGGGTCAGGGATTTGCGTGGATCGAGCGGGTAGCGTTGGCGACGGATACTATTGCTGGTCGCGTGTCACCGGGCAGCACACCGGAACGCGTGTTTGCCGATTCCGGCGTCTATGTGCTCAGCGTCAGCTCGGAAGCGGAATTGTCTGCGTCACTCGTCTGTCGGGTACGATACACATTGGGGACCTCATGAGTGCCTTCCTCAGCATTCTCGCGCCGCTGTTCCTGCTACAGAACGTCGAGTATCGCTCCCCGGCTGGCGTCGATTATCGATCACAGCCTGATACCGGAGCCGTCGCGCGGGCCGAAAGCGCGCTCGCCGCCGACCCGCGCAACATCGATCGCATCATCGCCCTCGGCGTCGCGCAATCCGGGGTGCGGCAGTACCGCGAAGCGATCGAGACATTCACGCGCGGCCTGAAGATCGCGCCGAACAATGCGCTGCTCTATCGCTGGCGCGGGCACCGCTATCTCTCCACGCGGCAGTTCGACAAGGCGATGGACGATCTCACGCGCGGCGCGAAGCTCGACAGCACGATCTACGGCATCTGGTATCACCTGGGCATCGTGCGGTTCGTGCGGAAGGATTTTGCCGGTGCCGCCGTGGCATTCACGCGCGCATTGCCCATGGCGCCCGATTCAGGCGAGCGCGCGGGCTCGACCGACTGGCTCTGGATGTCGCTGTCGCGCGCCGGACGAAATGCCGAGGCCCAGGCGCTGCTGGATCGCCACCCGGATATGCCCAACGCGGGGAACGCGTACGCGCAGAGACTGCGCCTCTATCGCGGCGGGGTCTCACCCGATTCCGTCTTCACACCGGCGGACACGAGTGACATTCAGATCGCCACGTTGAGCTACGGCATCGGCGACTGGTACCTGGTTCGCGGCGACACCGCCAAGGCGCGGAGCTGGTTCGAGCGGTCTGTGGCGTCCGGCGGCTGGCCGGCGTTCGGCTTCATCGTATCGGAAGTCGAGCTGCGGAGCCGCAAAGCACGATGACCGCGACGGGCGGCGAAGGGCGTTCACCATGATGGGGGACACAATGAGGCGTGCAGTACTGGTTGCGTTGCTTCTCGTTGGGCCGCTGTCGCTCTGTGCGCAGGCTCCACGAGGCCTATCTCCTAATGATCAGCGCGCTCGCGACATCTTCGAGCAGTTGATCGACATCAACACCACAGGTTCGAGCGGGAGCACCACCGTCGCGGCGCAAGCCATGGCCGACCGGCTGATCAAGGCCGGGTTCCCGCCGGCCGACGTGCAGGTGATTGGCCCGGAGGGTTCCAAGAATTTCAACCTCGTCGCGCGCTATCGCGGCACGGGACGGGAGAAGCCGATCCTGCTGCTCGCCCACCTCGACGTCGTCGAGGCGCGGCGCGAGGACTGGTCGGTCGACCCGTTCACGCTCACCGAGAAGGACGGCTTCTTTTACGGGCGCGGCACGCTGGACGTCAAAGACGGCGACGCGATCCTCGTCGCGACCATGGTCCGGCTCAAACGGGAGGGCTATCGGCCGACCCGGGACCTGATTCTCGCGCTGACGACCGGTGAGGAGGGCGGTAGCGACTATAACGGCGTCGACTGGTTGCTCAAGAACCACCGCGACCTGATCGAGTCGGCCTACGTCATCAACATGGATGCGGGCGATCCCGTGATCATGAACGGCCGGCGCGTGTTCCGATCGGTGCAGGCCGCGGAGAAGGTCTACGTGACCTTCAAGCTCGAGGTCCACAATCCCGGCGGTCACAGCTCGTTGCCGACCAGAGACAACGCGATCTACCGCCTGGCGGCCGCGCTGGGCCGGCTGAGCGCCTACGACTTTCCGGCGCAATTGAACGAGATCACGCGCGCGTCGTTCGCGAAATGGTCCCCGCTGCAGGCTGCCGCCGGTGAACGGACACTCGCGGCGGACATGGCGGCGGTCGCGCAGCCCGCGCCGGACTCCGGCGCGATCCGGCGACTCTCCGACGCGAGCCCCTTGTACAACGCGCAGCTCCGCACGACGTGCGTCGCCACCGAGCTCGCCGGTGGTCATGCCGAGAATGCGCTGCCGCAGAGCGCGACGGCGACGATCAATTGCCGGATGCTGCCGGGCACGCCTCAGGAGGTGGTGCAGCGCACGCTGACGCAGGTGGTGGCCGACACCGCGGTGAAGATGAGTGTTGTGACACCGGCGGCGCCGAGTCCGCTGGCGGCGCTGAAGCCGGACGTCATGGATGCCGTCGATCGCGTGACCAAGCGGCTGTGGAATATTCCCGTGATCCCGGTGATGGAGACCGGCGCGACGGATGGGCTCTATCTGCGCAATGCCGGCATTCCGGTCTACGGCATCTCCGGCGTGTTTGTGGACATCAACGACATTCGCGCGCACGGGCGCGACGAGCGGATCGGCGTGCAGAATTATTACGACGGCGCCGAGTACATCTATCAGCTCGTGAAGGAAGTCTCGGGACCGGCGGCGAGGTGAAGCGGCGGCGTGATGAAGGGGCGGCGAAGGGGCGCCGAGCGTGACGAGCCCATCCAAAGGTCCGGCGCGCGGACTGGACGGCGTCGTCGCTGCCCAGACGCGACTGAGTCACGTCGACGGGCAGGCAGGAGAGCTGATCATCGGCGGTTACCAACTTCGGGAGCTGGCCGGGCGCGTCAGTTTTGAGGAAGCAGCGCATCTGTTGTGGTGTGGTGCGTTGCCATCACAGAGCGAGCTCGCCGCACTCCGGCGCGAGATGAGTGGGATCCGCGCGCTCCCCGAAGAGACGATGCGCGTGGTGCGGGCGGCGACGAAGACTCCCCCCATCGACGCGCTGCGGATGGCGTGCGCGACGCTCTCGCTCGATCTCCCGAACCCCGACGACATCTCGCCCGCGGCCGACACGCAGGCCGCCAAACTGCTCACGGCGCGCTTCCCGACCGTGGTCGCCGCGCACGCGCGACTTTCGGCGGGCAAGGAGCCGATTGCGCCGAGAGCCGACCTCTCGCTCGCCGCGAACTTTCTGTACATGGTGCACGGCACGGAGCCCGATCCGAGTGCCGCGCGCGCCATCGATACGTACTGGGTGACCGTTATCGACCACGGGATGAATGCGTCGACATTTACCGCCCGTGTCATTGCGAGCACGCGCTCGGATATGGTGAGTGCGGTGACGGGCGCGATCGGTGCGCTGAAGGGCCCGCTGCACGGCGGCGCGCCGGGACCGGTGCTCGACATGTTGCAGGACATCAAGTCTGCCGATCGGACTGAGCCGTGGGTCCGGAACGAGCTCGCCGCCGGCCGGCGCATCATGGGATTCGGCCACCGCGTCTACAAGGTGCGCGATCCGAGGGCGGACGTCCTGAGCAAAGCGGCTGACGCGCTGGCCTCGGCCGGGAAGGACACCCTCGCGAATCGGAAGCTGTTCGATCTGGCGCGCTCGGCGGAGCAGACGATCCTCACAGTGCTCGAGGAGGTGAAGCCGGGCCGGAATCTCAGGACCAATGTCGAATTCTATACGGCCCTGCTGCTGCAGGCGGTGGGCCTCGAGCCGCGGTCGTTCGTCGCAACGTTCGCGTGTGGCCGCGTCGCGGGGTGGTGCGCGCACGTCATCGAGCAGCACGCCGAGGATCACCTGATCCGCCCGCAGTCGGAGTATGTCGGTCCACGGAACCTGAAGGTCGGCGAATAGAAGCGGCGGCGAGGTGAATCGGCGGCGAATGAAGCGGCGGCGAGGGGCGGCGATTGAATCGGCGGCGAGGGGCGGCGACTACAACGGCGGCGAAGGGGCGCCCAAAGCGCGGCTAGCGCATCGACTTTTGCAGCTTCCACGTGAAGAAACGCGCTCGCTTTTGGAGTGCCTCTAGCGCGTGATAATCCTCAGGCTTCACATACTCGAGTGCGAGGCCGACCTCGAGCGCATATTCGAGTTCAGCTAGTGAGCCGAGGGAGATGTCTAGGAAGCGCCGCAGTTCATTGCGCCCCTTCCGTGACGCGCCTTCAGCAATGTTCGCAGCCGCAGAGAATGCTGCGCGTCACGCCTGAGAAGTCAAACCATAGAGTTCGTGTTTCGGGAACGAGGCGGTGGTCTTGTAGACAGCGAGGACCAGCTTATTGCATTCCTGCCATGCGAGAAATCGCTTGTGCGGTCCCATGTGTTTGAATAATGGGTTCGCTGGTCAACGCGTTATCAATTATCGTTTCGCGGTGAGCCTTTTGGCGCCCCATCGCCGCCGTCTTACCTCGCCGCCCCTTCGCCGCCGAATCACCTCGCCGCCCCATCGCCGCCGTCTTACTTCGCCGCCCCGCGCCGCCGCCTCACCTCGCCGCCCTTGAGTCACCGTATCCTTGTGGCGGCCGAGCTTCGCAAGCTCATCGAGCCGATGCAGCTGGACGGCCTGGACGTCACTTGGATTGCCACGAACGAACCGACGCCCAAGGGCGACTGGGTCGCGATCGTCCCGCTGCTCACGCGCTGGATGGGTGGCACCGAGTTCAAGAACCTTCCCCAGCTCCGCATCGTCGCGAACTGCGCGGTCGGCTACAACAACGTGGACGTCGTGGCCGCCGAGATACGCAAAGTCGTCGTCACGAACACGCCGGGCGTGCTCACGGAAGCGACGGCCGACTTCACGTGGGCACTCATTCTCGCGACGGCGCGCCGGTTGGTCGAAGGCGTGGACCTCGTACGCAGCGGCCACTGGACGGGCTGGCATCCCGAGCAGCTGCTCGGGCTCGAGCTGCGCGGCCGCACCCTCGGCCTCTTCGGTGCCGGCCGGATCGGTCAGGCGGTCGGGCGCCGGGCACCTGCGTTCGGCCTCCGGATCCTCTATGGCGCCCGTACCGCCAAGCCCGAGTTCGAGAGCGACACCGGCGCAACGCGTGTAGACACGAATCAGCTCCTCGCCTGGAGTGATATCGTGAGCCTGCACGTGCCGTCCACGCCGCAAACGAAGGGAATCATCAACGACGAAACCCTGGCGCGCATGAAACGCGGCGCGATTCTGATCAACACCTCGCGCGGCGATCTGATTCGAGAGGAAGCCCTCGCGATGGCGCTCGAGCTCGGTCACCTCGGCGCGGCCGGGCTCGACGTCTATACCGACGAGCCGAAGATCCACCCGCGGCTGCTCGCGGCCCCGCGCACGGTCCTGTCGCCCCATCTGGGGAGCGCGACCGAAGAGACGCGGCGCAAGATGGCGACGATAGCAATTGCCAATGTGCAGTCCGTGTTGCATGGTAAACCGCCCCTGACGCCGGTCTACTAACCGGCGGTTCGCGCCCTCAGAAGCTTTACGATCTCTCCACGGTTAAAAAACTCGGCCCACCCCAGAGCGTCGCTGTCGTGTTTCGTATCGTGAATCGCGGGATCGGCGCCGGCCTCGAGCAGGAGCGGCACGATTTCCGGATGATTCGCCAATGCGGCAACGTGCAGAGCGGTCACGTCGGAATCCCAATGCGCCCATCGGGCATTCGGATCGGCGCCGTGGTCGAGCAGCCAGCGCACGGCGCGCGTGTCGCCGCGTTTCGTCGCCAAGTGGAGTGCACCGGCGCCGCCGCCGCGCAGGAGCTCCGGATTGTCTTGCACCAGGCGCGTCGCAGCGGGCCAGTCGCCGAGCGTCATCGCGGCCAGCAGATCCAGGGCGCCGGCCCGGGTTGCGCGGTTCCCGCGATCGGCGCTGCGCAATTCGCCGGCCGTAAGCGCGTGAATCGCTTCCATCACAGGCCGATCGATCTCGGGGGACAGGGCGTACATCGCCGGTGGAAATCCGAACCCATCGGCGGCCAGCGGATCGGCGCCCAGTTCGATCAGGAGCTGAACCATCTGTGGCCGGTTGTGTCCGACTGCGAAGTGCAGCGGCGTCTGGTGATTCTCGTTACGGCTCAGGCGCGCGCTCAACGCCGCCGGATTGGCGGCAACGATGCGCCGCACTTCGTCGGCGAGATTCATGGCGACGGCGGAGAAGATGTGATGGCGCGCGCCGCGACTGAGTAGAAAGTCGATGACGGCGCGATGCGCGTCGTCATCGGTTCCTTCCCAGCAGCTCGCCCAGCCGATGACCTCCAGTTCGTGATCGTCGCCCCTGCCGACGACATCGCCACCGGCGTCGGCGAGCCGGCGCACGACGTCGAGCTTGCCGGCGGCGGCGGCCCAGTGCAGTGGCGTCGTGTTGTCGCCCTTCTCCCGCGCGTTGGAGTCGAGCCCGCGGCGGAGCAGGAGGTCCACGACGGCGAGCTGTCCCTCGCGTGCCGCGGCATGGAGCAGCGTGAAGGCATAGGGTTCGTCGCGCGCCTGCACCTTCTCCGGGAATCGATCGAGCAACGTCGTCAACGTCGCGACGTCGCCCGTGCGGGCGGCATCGAAGAGCCGGCCGTCGATCGTGAGGGAATCGATGTGGGCTTTGAGCGCGCGCCAACTCGAAAAGCCATTTTCCCGCGCCACGGTGAGCTGCGCGTCGGCGAGTTTGGCGTTGGGATCGGTCTTGCGGAGCTCGGCGAGCTGCTGCTTGGCCTGCTTGCGGAGCCACTCGAGGTTGGGCTTCACGGGAACCTTCCTTCCGTAAGAACCGCCCGTTGTCCGCGTGATGGGGCGAGGAAGTCAGGTTATGTCGGCAACACCACTGGGGTGGGCCAAAGACCCTTCACGCGGACCGTGGGCCGCCCTGGCGGCGCTCCGCTGAATATAATCGGTGCGTACGCTTCCGAGTCTCTCGCCGCCGTAGTAGGTTTCACCCTTCAGAATGCCCCGGCCAAAAGCGGAAGACCGCACGACTCTCCTCGACGCCCGCGCGATGTCGCGGGCGTTGCAGCGTATGGCAGTGGAGATCACGGAGCTCGCCGGAACTGAAGATCTGGTCCTGATCGGGATTCAACGCCGCGGCGTCGAGCTCGCCCAACGCATCGCCAGACTCATCGAGCAGGGAGAAGGCGGCTCCGCCCGGATTCGGTGCGGCTCGCTCGACATCACCCTCTATCGCGACGATCTCGAAACCGTCGGTCCCAAACCGGTGATCGGTGAGACGCACATTCCCGGCGATCTCAGCGACACCCACGTCGTGATCGTGGACGACGTGCTCTACACGGGCCGGACCGTGCGCGCGGCGCTCGACGAGCTGGCCGACTTCGGCCGGCCGAAACGCATCTCGCTGTGCGTGCTCGTGGACCGCGGGGGACGCGAGCTGCCGATCCAGGCCGACATCACAGGAAAATCGGTGAAGACGAGTCCCGGCGATCGCGTGGACGTGCTGGTGCACGAGCTCGACGGCCAGGATCAGGTGGACTTGATCCAGTGACCGCGAACTCGACGCTCGGCAAAGATCTCACCGGCCTCGAGCACATGACGCCGGAGCAGATCCGGCTCATCCTGGATACGGCGGAGCCGTTCAAGGAAGTCTCCGAGCGGCCGATCAAGAAGGTCCCGGCGCTCCGCGGCAAGACCATCGTCAATCTCTTTTTCGAAGCATCCACGCGCACCCGCATCTCCTTCGAGTTCGCCGAGAAGCGGCTGTCGGCGGACACGGTCAACGTGGCGGCGACCGGCTCGTCCGTCTCGAAAGGCGAGACGCTGGTGGACACGGCCAAGAATCTCGAGGCGATGCGCATCGACATGGTCGTGATCCGTCACGGCTCCTCCGGCGCCGCGGAGTTTCTCGGCAACCGTATCGCGTCGAACGTGATCAACGCCGGCGACGGCAAGCACGAGCATCCCACGCAGGCGCTGCTCGATCTGCTGACGATTCGCGACAAGCACGGCAAGATCCAGGGACTCAAGGTCTGCCTCGTGGGCGACGTCCTGCACTCGCGCGTAGCCCGCTCGAACATCTGGGGCTTGAGCAAGCTCGGCGCCGAAGTCGCGGTGTGCGGACCGTGGACGCTGCTGCCGCGCGGCATCGAGGAGCTCGGCGTCAAAGTGTTCAGCCGAGTGGAAGAGGCGATCGAGTGGGCGGACGTGCTGAACGTGCTGCGCCTGCAGCTCGAGCGCATGGAGAAAGGATTCATCCCCAGTCTGCGCGAGTACTACCGGGTCTTTGGCGTGACGCCGGAGCGGCTCGAGCGCGCGAACCGCGAGATCACGATCATGCATCCTGGCCCCATGAATCGCGGCGTCGAAATCGATTCGCGCGTCGCCGACGGGCCGCACAGCGTCATCCTCGATCAGGTCACGAACGGCGTCGCCGTCCGCATGGCGGTCCTCTACCTGCTCGCCGGTGGACGCGCCGAGCTCGCGGACGCGGCGAAGCGCGGGGCGGGGAGCAGCGAATGACCCAGCCCATTCTGCTGCAAGGCGGGCGCGTCATCGATCCGGGCAAGGACCTCGATCAGGCGATGGACGTCCTGATTCAGGATGGCAAGATCGCCGCCGTCGGCCGGGGCCTCGGCACGCCTGATGGCGCCATCGTCCGCAATATGAGCGGCAGGATCGTGACGCCGGGCCTCGTGGACCTGCACGTGCACCTGCGCGAGCCGGGCAATGAGGATGAAGAGACCGTGGCGAGCGGCGCGCGCGCGGCTGCCGCGGGCGGATTCACCGCGATCTGCGCCATGCCTAACACCGATCCCGTGACGGACAATCAGGCCGCTGTGGGATTCATCGTCCGCCAGTCGGACAGGGCAGGGCTCGCGCGCGTGCATCCGGTCGGCGCCGTCTCGATCGGCCAGAAGGGCGAACGGCTCGCCGAGTTCGGCGAGATGGTCAGCGCCGGCGCGGTGGCTGTGTCGGACGACGGCAAGCCGGTCGTGTCGAGCCACCTCATGCGCACCGCACTCGAATACGCGCGCACGTTCTCCATCCCGGTCGCGGATCACTGCGAGGACCCCACGCTCGCGTCGGGTGGCGTGATGCACGAAGGACTCGTGGCCGCGCGGCTCGGCTTAAAAGGGATTCCCGCTGCCGCCGAGGAGATCATGGTGGCGCGCGACGTGCTGCTCGCGGAGTTGACCGGCGGGCACGTACACCTCTGCCACATGTCCACCCGGGGTTCGGTCGCGATCATCCGTGAAGCGAAGGAGCGCGGCATCAATGTCACCGCCGAGGTGACGCCGCACCATCTGACGCTCACGGAGTATGCGTGCGAGGAGTACGACACGCATGCCAAGATGAACCCGCCGCTCCGCGAGGCCGCCGACGTCGCCGCGCTCCGGGGCGCATTGCAGGACGGCGTGATCGACTGCATTGCGTCCGATCACGCGCCGCATGCCTACGATGAAAAAGAAGCGGCGTTCGACGACGCGCCGTTCGGCGTCGTGGGACTCGAGACCGCGTTCGCGGTCGCGCACACGGAGCTGGTGGAGAGCGGCATCTTCACGCTGCCCGAGCTGATTCGCCGCATGAGCACCGAGCCGGCGCGCGTGTTTCGCCTGGGCGGCGGGACTCTCGCGGCCGGCTCAGTCGCCGACGTCTCGGTGTTCGACTGCGCGGCCAAATGGTCCGTGGATCCCGCCGCGTTCCATTCCAAGAGTCGGAATACGCCGTTCGCCGGCCGCGCGCTCACGGGTCGCGCGGTGCTTACGATCGTCGCGGGCAGCATCGTTCACGAGCTGTGAATCGCGCTGCGGCGGCTCGGCGCATGGCGCTGTGCTGCCGGCAGCTCGCAGCGCACGGACTGATCGCCGGTCGCGACGGCAATCTTTCCGTGCGTCTTGGCGCGAACCGTGTGCTCGTCACGCCCAGCGGGCTCATCAAATCGCTGCTCGAGCCGGCCGACATGGTCGAGGTGGACCTTTCGGGAAAGCCGCTGCGGCGTGGAGTACGCAAGCCTACCAGCGAGTTGGACTTACACTTGCGGATCCTGCGGCAGCGACCGGACGCCCAGGCCGTGGTGCACGCGCATCCCCCTGCGGCGACAGGATTTGCCGTTGCGGGCGACGCGATTCCGGGCAATTTGTTGCCGGAGCTTATCTTCGTGGTGGGACCGGTGCCGCTCGTGCCCTTCGGCATGCCTGGAACGCCGGAGCTGGGCGATCGCATCGTCCCGTATCTCGAAGACCGGCGGCATCAGGCGTTGCTGCTGGCAAACCACGGCGCGGTGACGCTGGGCCGGACGCTCGACGAGGCCTGGATTGGGATGGAGAGCCTCGAGCACGCGGCGCGAATCATCATGGCGGCGCGAGCGGTCGGTGAGCCGAAAGCGCTAACCGCCCAGACCGTCGAACGACTGCAGCGGGGGAGGGATGGCTAAAGGATCGTCCAAGAACGCGGCCGCGATCGAGCGGCTGCTGGAAGAGCGTCGGCAATACGAGGCCTGGCTTGCGCGCATCAGAGCCACAGCCGACTCGGCGCCGGAGCACGTCCGTACGCGCGTGAAGGCCGATTACGAGGCGCGGCTCAAAGCCGTCATGGAGGAGCTCAAGTCTCACGCCGACGCCGCGCGCCAGATGATCACGCAGCGGAAAGAGATGCTGCTCGAGCTCCAGAAAAAGGAAAAGGCCGCCGCCGAACGGTTGGCCGAGACTGAGTTGCGCCACGAGGTGGGCGAGTACGATGAAGGGCAGTGGGCCCAGGTGCACAAGGATGCCCTCGCCGATCTCGGAGCCGTCCGCGACGAGTTGATGGACATCGAGCGCGACATCACCCGGCTCGCGGAGCTGGATGCGCTCGTCAAAGCCAAACCGACGGCCGCTCCTGCGCCGCCCTCAGAGGGTGCAGCGGCGGAGCTGACGCTGACGCCGTCTCCGCCTCCCAAACCCGAGAAGCGCAAGACGCCGTTCGACGAGCTGGCATTTCTCAAATCAGTCGGGGACGAGGACAAGAGCCCTTCGCCGCGGCGCGCGAGCGGCGCACAGTATCAGATCGACGAAAGCGCGACGCTGGAAGCGCCGGAGAACGAAAATGCGCCGGTGGAGAAGACCCTGAAATGCCGTGAGTGCGGGACGATGAATCTGGCGACGGAGTGGTATTGCGAAAACTGCGGCGGCGAGCTCGCCGCGATGTAGTTACTTGGCCTTCTCTTTGAGCTTTTTGACCAACGCCGCCAAACGCGACTTTTGCCGGGCGGCGTTGTTTTTGTGGATCAGTCCTTTGCGGGCGGCCTGATCGAGCACGCGGGCGGCGAGTGCGTACGCCCCGGCGGCGGCATCGGCGGTCGCCGCGGCACGGACCCGCTTCAGTGCGGTGCGCAGCGTGGAGCGCTGCGCCCTGTTGCGCACGGTGCGCGTGCGCGCCTGTCGCATCGCCTTCTTGGCGGACTTGATCTTCGGCATGGTGCGAAAAGCTAGACGGTAAGTTGCATCAGGTCAAGGCTATACATATCTTTTGCCGTCACCGACCCGAGCACATCCTATCGTCGAGTTTCTTCTCTGGGCTCCCATCCTGCTCTTCTCGATGGTGGCTCACGAGTACGCCCATGCCGAGGCGGCGTACCGGCAGGGTGACTCCACCGCCTACATGCTCGGGCGGCTGACGCTCAATCCCGCGAAGCACATCGACCCGTTCATGACGGTCATTCTCCCGCTCGTGCTGTGGTTCGGCTCGCACGGGAGCTACACCTTCGGCGGGGCCAAGCCCGTGCCGGTCAATCCGCGCAATTATCGAGAGTATGTGCGGGGCGACATCATCGTCTCGCTGGCCGGGATCGTTGTGAACCTCGTGTTGTTCGTCCTTTTCACCGGGTTGTTCGCCGCCGTCGGCATGCTCGCGCAGGCGGTTCCGGTGCTCGCGCCGACGCTCGACATCCTGCAGCGCATGATGTTCTATGGCGTGTGGCTCAATCTGACGCTCGCGTTCTTCAACCTGATTCCGATCCCGCCGCTCGACGGCAGCCACGTTTTTTATCACCTATTGCCGCCGGGAGCGGGGCTGCAGTACCGCCAACTGCAGCGGTTCGGGTTTTTGCCGATCATGGTCGTGAGTTTCATGTTGCCGGGTGTGATCCAGTTCTTCCTGTGGCCCGCGTTCCAGCTGCTGGATGTCGCCCTCCAACTCGTCGGCCCGATGCGGGTGCACGTGCCGTCATGACGAGTCCCACGATGCGTGACCCACAGGGCGCCGGCTTCGTCGTCGAGCTGGAGAAGTTTTCCGGCCCGCTCGACTTGCTGCTCCACCTGATTCGCGAGGACGAGGTCGACATCACCGACCTCCCGATCGCGAAGATCGCCGTTCAATTCCTCGCGGTGATCAACGACCTCGGCCTGAATCAGGCAGCCGATTACCTCGAAATGGCCGCGCGGCTCCTGCGTATCAAGGCGCAGATGCTGCTCCCGCGTCGCCTGGGCGACGACGAATGGGAGGACCCCCGCGCCGAGCTGGTGCGGCGGCTGCTCGAGTACCAGCAGATCCGCGAGCTCGTCGAATGGCTCGGCCATGCCGCGGACGTCCGCGCCGAACGCTTCGGTCGCGGTTACGAAGCGCCGCCTCCCGATGCGCCGCCCGCCCCGCTCCAGATCGATCTGAACGACTTGCTCGGCGCCGCGGAGCGCGTCATCGCGCTCATCCCCGAGCCCATGCTGCATCGCGTGGTGCCGCGTCCGCTGGACGTCGAAGGCGCCACCGCGCGCATCAACCAGCTGCTCGCGGAGCGCGAGACGTTCAGCTGGAGCGAAGCGGTGGGTCCGAACGCGACGCTGGTAGACGTGCTCTCGACATTCATCGCTCTGCTCGAGCTCGCGAAACGCAGCTCGCTCACGCTGTCGCAGTCCGAACCATTCGGCCCGATGGTGATCACGCGTGCACCCCCTCGCGAAGCTGCTTGAAGCCGCGCTGTTCGCGGCGTCGCGGCCCCTCACGCTCGAGGAGCTGAGCTCGCTCGCGCCCGGAGAAAACATCCAGCCGGCCCTGGATGAGGTTCGCGCGCTATACCAGGGCGACCACGGCGTCGAGCTGGTCGAGATCGCGGAGGGATGGCAGTTCCTCACACGCCGCGAGTACGCCGAGACGATCGAGCGGGCGCAGTTCGCGCTGCGGCCGCGGCGCCTTTCTCCCGCCGCGCTCGAGACGCTCGCGATCATCGCGTACCGGCAACCGGTCGGCCGCCTCGAGGTCGACGAAATCCGCGGCGTCGATTCGGGCGCCGTGATGGACAAGCTGGTCGAGCGCGGCCTGATCGAAGTCGTCACGCGCGGGGAGGGCCTGGGCCGCCCGCTGCTCTACGGCACCACACCCTCGTTTCTGGAGATTCTCGGGCTGAAAGACCTCGAGGACTTGCCGCGGCTCGAAGAGCTGTCGGTCGCCCTGCGGCGTCCCATGCCCGCCGACGAACCCGAATGACGCTCATGCGCCTGCAGCGCGCCCTGGCGCGCGCGGGCGTTACCTCCCGCCGCAAGGCCGAAGATCTCATTCGCGCCGGACGGGTGAAGGTGGACGGCGAGACCGCCACGATCGGCATGAGCGTCGATCCCGATTCCCAGAAGATCACCGTCGACGGCCGCGCCGTGCGCAGCGCCGCGCGCACGACCTGGCTCGCGCTCAACAAGCCGCTCGGCTACGTGGTGAGCCGCTCCGACCCGGAGGGCCGGCGCACCATCTTCGGACTGCTCCCCAAGGTGCCCGGTCTCACGTACGTTGGTCGGCTGGACGTGATGACCTCCGGGCTGCTGCTGCTGACCACCGACGGCGCGGCGGCCCACCGGCTCATGCACCCGCGCTACGAGGTGCCGCGCACGTATTGGCTCGGCGTGCATGGCGCGGACGCCGCCGCGATCCGGGCGGCGCTCGCGCAACGCATCGTGATCGACGGCCGCGCGGTGCGCGTCGTCGAGTCGCGCGTGCGGCCGCAGGGGAAGTCGGTCGAAATCGAGCTGACGCTGGCTGAAGGGCGGCAGCGGATCGTCCGTCGCGTCGCCGAAGCGCTGGGCCTCAAAGTCGAATGGCTGCATCGCGTCGCGTACGGGCCCGTGCGGCTCGGCAAGCTGGCCGAGGGGAAGTGGCGCGAGCTCACGTCTCAAGAGATTGGAGCGATCGAGCGGCTTCATGGACCTCGCTGACCGGACGGTGATGTTGCCCGCATCAAACGCTGAGTCATGGCGATCGATACTGCCGCAGTAGAGCGCGCGCTCGGCGCGATCGGCTCGACGTTCCGGCTGACACGCCTCTACCCACCGTCGCACCCCGCGGTGGTCGAGGCGATGAAGCAAATCACGGGGGCGTTGCCGGGCCTCGCCGCGCTGGGAACCGTCGAGTGGAAAGTCGGCGCGACCGGTCTGCTATGGCACGGCCAACACCTGCTGCCGCGTAACACGCAGGTCGCCGAGCTCGCCGGTTTGCTGTTCGCGCGCGGCGTGCGCTCGGTTCAGGTAAATCCCGGCGTGACTCCGGAGCACTGGCTCGGGCTGTTTGGTGTGGCGGTCGGCAACGTGTCGCCCGACGACGCCGTGCTCGGCCGCATCAGCGTGCACCTCGGTCGCCGCGCGAGCCAGCGCCTGTCTGCATCACGGATTCTTGGAGAGGTGGCCGCCGCCCCCTCGCCGCCGGTTCAATCGGCGCCCCCGCAATCGCCGCCACCCGCGCCCGAGTTCGTGCCCGCCGCCCCGCCCACGCAGACGCCTTCCGAGGCGGTGAGTCCTGCACGCGCGAGTGGGCTGTTCGGGCCGAATGTGCTCCCGGCCGACGTTGAAGTGCGACGTGCGGCGCAGGCGCTGCAGCAGGCATCGCGACCAGAGGAGCAGCGCGATCTCATCGAGAAGCTCCGGGCCCTGACACCAGCGGTGCTGGGGTTGCGCGATATTGGAGCGATCGCGGAGATCGTCGCCAGTCTCGATCGCGCTTTATCGAAGATTCAAGACCCCGACATTCAGGAAGCGATCGGGGAGGTGGCGGGGACGCTTGCGGATGAGAGTATAGTGGAGCGTATGGTGGCACGGCTCGGCGAGGCGCGCGTGCCGCCCGCCGAGCGTGCGCATCTCGTGAATGCGGTTGGCGCGCTCGGCGCCGTTGCGGCCGGCCTCGTCGTGGATGCGTACCTGCACGTCGCCCCGGAGCTGCGCGAGGCCTATCGCGCGGCGATGCGGGCGGCGGGCGAGCGCACCGTCGAGCTGTTGCAGAGCCGCATCGAAAGCAAAGTCCCCGAGGTCGTCGCGGCGGCGGCGGAGTTCCTGGGATTGAGCGGGAGCCCGGAAGTGACCGAGTCGCTGATTCGGCTGACACGGCATTCGGATGAACGCGTGCGCGAGGCGGCGCTGCTCGGACTCGCGGAGCTCGGTGGGCGTGAGATTTCGCGTCCCGCGATGCCGGCGCTGAAAGATGAATCGGTGCTCGTGCGGACGGCCGCGGCGCGCGCCGTCGCTGCGGCGGGGGATGCCGGTGCGACCACCGTGCTGGTGCGGCGGCTGGAGCAGGAGCCTGATGAAGGGGTATTGGCGGCGTTGCTGAACGCCATCGGGCAGCTCGGTGCCAAAGAAGCGCTGGAGGTGCTCGCGAAGTACGCCGAGCCCGGAGGCCGCCCGCGACGCACGCCCTTTGTGCGCGCCGCGGCGATCGAAGGCCTGGCGCGACTCGACCGAATGGAGGCAAAAGCGTTGCTGGAACTCTACGCTCGCGATAAAGAGCCGACCGTGAAACGCGCGGCGGAGGCGTCGCTCCGATGACTACGCGCGCGGCCAAGACGCAGGATGCGGCCCTCGCGCAGAGCATCACGCGCGAAGTCGCCAAACGCGTCGTGGGGCAGGAAGTCATGGTGGAGCGGCTGCTGATCGGTCTGCTCACCGGCGGCCACATTCTTCTCGAGGGCGTGCCCGGCCTCGCCAAGACGCTCGCCGTGCGCACCGTCGCCGAGGCCCTGCGGATCAGCTTCTCGCGGATTCAGTTCACGCCCGATCTGCTGCCGGCCGACGTCATCGGCACGATGGTGTTCGATCAGCGCACGCAGGAGTTCTATCCGAAGAAAGGCCCGTTGTTCGCCAACCTGATTCTCGCCGACGAGATCAACCGCGCGCCGGCCAAGGTACAATCGGCGCTGCTCGAGGCGATGCAGGAAAAGCAGGTGACGATCGGCGGCGAGACGTTCTTCCTGGGCGAGCCGTTCCTCGTGCTCGCGACGCAGAATCCGATCGAGCACGAAGGCACCTATCCGCTGCCGGAGGCGCAGCTCGACCGGTTCATGCTGAAGGTGCGAGTCGGGTATCCCTCGCGCGACGCGGAGAAAGAGATCGTGGGCCGCATGGCGGGCGGCCGGCCGATCGAGGTGCAGCGGATCGCGGAGGCGGAGGACATTCTCGCCGCGCGCAGCGCGATCGCCGAGTTGTTCATGGATCAGAAGGTGGTGGACTACATCGTGGACGCGGTGCGCGCCACGCGCGAGCCGCAGGCGGTGGGATTGGCGGAGCTCAAGTCGTTGATCGCGTTCGGCGCCTCGCCGCGGGCGTCGATCTACCTCGCGCAGGCCGCGCGCGCGCACGCGTATCTCCGCGGCCGGGCCTTCGTCGTGCCGGAAGATGTGAAGGCGATGGCCTACGACGTGCTGCGTCACCGCGTGCTGCTCACCTTCGAAGCCGAAGCCGAGGACGTCGACGCCGATCAGGTGATCGGGCGCATCCTGGAGGCCGTGGGAGTGCCGTGATCACCCGGGACGTCCTCAAGCAGGTCAAGGGGATCGAGCTCCGGACTCGCAGCCTCGTCAACACGCTGTTCACGGGCGAATACCGCTCCGTCTTTCGCGGCCAGGGGATCGAGTTCGCGGAGGTCCGCGCCTACCAGCATGGCGACGACTTTCGCGCGATCGACTGGAACGTCTCGGCCCGCATGGGCCATCCCTTCGTCAAGACATACATGGAAGAGCGGGAGATCACGCTCCTGCTCCTCGTCGATCAATCGGGCTCGCTCCATTTCGGCCGGCCGTACACCAAGGCGGGGCTCGCGGTCGAGGTCGCCGCGGTGCTCGCGCTGGCGGCGGCACGCCACAACGACCGCGTCGGCGCGCTGTTGTTCGCGGACCGCCCGGAGCTGGTGGTGCGCCCCGCCAAAGGACGCGCGCATGCGCTCCGCGTGATCCGCGATCTCGTGGCTTTCACGCCCCGCGGGCGCGGCACCAACCTGTCCGGCGCGCTGCGCTACGCCATGAAGCTGCTGCGCCACCGCGCGATCATCGTGGTGCTGTCGGACTTCCGTGCCGAAGGATGGGAAGAGCCGCTCGGGCAATTGGCCGCGCGGCACGAAGTGGTGGCAATCACGATCGATGACCCGAGAGAGTACGATCTCCCCGATGCCGGGTGGGTCGAGCTCGAGGACGCCGAGACCGGCCAGCGCCTCCTCGTCGACACGAGCCACGCGCCGACGCGCACCCGGATCCGCGTCGCGGCGGAGCGGATGCAGCAGGAGCGCAGTCGCAAGCTGGTGCAGGCGGGCGTCGACCGCGTCGCGCTGCTCACGACGGTGCCCTATGGCGTGCCGCTGCGCCGGGCGTTCGCGGAGCGGGCCAGACGGATGAGCCGGTGATCATCGCGCTGCTGGCATTCGCGCTGCAAGGCCCGGGAGACGCCTGGGTCGCGACACCGAGTCAGCCGACCGTGGGCGACACGATCTGGCTCGAGCGAACGATCGCCGCCCCGGCGGGATGGCGTGTGCGCGTCGGGAAACTCGACACGGGCGCGGATGCAGAGCAACTCGGCGATGCGGTCACGATCGCCGGGGCGAACGGGTGGACGGTGCGGATGTCTGTGGTCGCCTGGTCGCCTGGACCCGTGAGTCTCCAGATGCCCGCGATCTGGCGCCTTGCCCCCGACGGGACGGCGGACTCGCTCGACGGTGGAACGGCCACGCTGCAGGTCGCCAGCGTGATCCCGGACAGCGTGCGAAACCCCGCGCCCCAGCCCGCGCTCGGACCATTGCGACTCGACCGCGCGACTGCGATTCCCGTGATCGCCGCGGTCCTCCTGGCGTCCGGCATGCTGTTGCTGCTGATTCTGTGGCGACGGCGTGCGCCGCGCAGCGTCGCGTTGGGTGATGCGCTGACCGTTGATTCGCCCGTCTCCGATGCGCGCTGGTTGTCGGCGGGAGAGCCCAAGGCCGTCGCCGCGCGCGCGTCCCAGGGTCTGCGCCGCGCCGTCGCGCAGGCGATCCCGGCAGCGCACGAAGCGCTGAGCACCGCGGAGTGCCTCGCGGTGATCGAACGGACCCATCCCGATGCGCCCGTCCGCGACTTGCGCGAGCTGCTGGTCGCGCTCGACCAGGTGTCGTTCGCCACCGCACACGTGGTCGAAGTCGCGCCGCTGGCCGCGCGGGCGCGCACCCTGGCGCGGGAGCTCAAGCCTTGAGTTTCGCGCGACCGTTCCTGCTTCTGCTCCTCGCCGCGTTGCCGCTGTGGTGGTGGTGGCGCCGGCAGCGCCTCGCACGGCTCAGCGGCGCCCCGATGAGCGACGTGCGACCGGCGATGGGGCCCACGGAGCGACTGTGGATCGCGCGCCTCCCGATGTGGCTGCGCTCGCTGTGCCTCGGCGCCTGGATCATCGCCGCCGCGGGGCCGCGCCTGGGCTCGGCGCGCGCCGAGCTGCGCAGCGAGGGGATTTCGATCGTGCTGGCGCTCGACATCTCGAGCAGCATGCTGGCCGAGGATTTTTCTCCGGCCAACCGGCTCGACGTCGCGCGGCGCACCGCGACCGAATTCGTGCGCGCCCGCTCGTCCGATCGGATCGGGTTGGTCGCCTTCGCGGGGCAGGCGCTGACGCAGGTCCCGATCACCACCGATTATCAGGTGCTCGAGGAAGCGATTCGCCAGATGCGCGTCGGGATCCTCGAAGATGGCACCGCGATCGGCACCGCGATCGCGACGGCCGCGAACCGGCTGCGCCGCGCGCCGGGCAAGAGCAAGGTCGTTGTGCTGCTCACGGACGGCGAGAACAACAAGGGAATTGTCGATCCGCGCACGGCGGCGCAGGCGGCCGCGACGTTCGGCATCAAGATCTACACGATCGGCGTCGGGACGCAGGGCGAGGCGCCGGTGCCGACGGGGCAGGGACCGCTCGGCCTGCGCTACGAGACGATGCCGGTGAAGATCGACGAACAGCTGCTCAGTGAAGTCGCCCACACGACCGGTGGCCGGTACTTCCGTGCGACGGACGCCGCCTCACTGTCGAACATTTTCGGCGAGATCAACCGGCTCGAGAAAACGCCGGTGCAGCATCTCGTCTATCACCGCTATGAAGAAGCCTATCGCGTGCCCCTCGCCATCGGGCTGCTCGCCCTCGCGCTCGAGCTGGTGCTCGCGGGCACATTCGCGGTGCGGGTGCCATGACGTTCGACGCCCCGGTCGTCGTCCTGCTGGCCCCGATCGTCGGTGGCGCGGTGTGGGCGGCCGCAGTCTGGGCGCGCCGCTCCCGCATTCGCCGCGCGGCGGCGTGGTCGGAAGCCACGGCACGCATTGCGCGCAGCGCGGGACGGCTGGGCGCGCCGGCGTTGGGCCTCGCGGCCGGGCTCGCCGCCGTCGCCCTGTCGGGGCCGCGCTGGGGTGAAGAGCGCATCGTGACCGAGACGCGCGGACTCAATCTCGTGATCGCGATCGACATCTCGCGCTCGATGCTCGCGGAAGACGTGAAGCCCAGTCGCCTCGGGCGCGCGCTGCGCGAGGCGCGACGGCTGGTCCAGGATCTCGACGGCGATCGGCTGGGACTCACCGCGTTCGCCGGAACGAGCTACATCCTGTCGCCCTTGTCGGTGGACGGCTCCGCGCTCACGCTCTACCTCGACGCTCTGGATCCCGACGTCGCATCCGAGGGCGGCACATCGCTCGCGCCGGCGATCGCCCAGGGCATCGACCTCCTCGCCGCGAGTCCCGAGATTGCCGATCGCGTGCTCGTCATCTTCACCGACGGTGAGGGCCACGATTCCGTCTCACAGGCGATCTCGGAGGCCAAGCGCCTCGGAGGCCTCGGCATCCATCTGATTCTTGTCGCCGAGGGTGGACGCGATCCGGTCAAGATTCCGGTGCGGGACGAGCGCGGCACGCTGGTGTCGTGGCAGCAGGATGAGACCGGAGCGCCGGTCCTCACCGGCCGGCGCGACGACATCCTCGGCACCACGGCGGACGCGGCACAGGGGACGATTGTGGCGGCAGAGCTGCCGGACCAGGCCGGGGCCGTCCGGGACTTAGTGGCGTCGTACAAGCGCGCGACCGCGACCGAGAGCCGAACGCAGCGGGGGCGGCCGCGAGCCTGGATCCCCTTGCTCCTCGCAGCGCTTGTCCTGGGGGCGCAGGCGCTGACCCGGCGCACGGCGGCGCTGGTCGGATTGCTGTTCGTCCTCGTTCCGGCTGCGCTCACGACGCAGACCCCGCGGCCGCGCTCGAATGCGGAAAAAGCGTGGGACCGCGGGGACGCGCGCGATGCGGCGGCGGAGTATCTCGCGCACCTCAAGCTGCACGAGGACGACGACACGGCGTGGTACAACACCGGCACCGCGGCGCTCGCCGCGGGCGATCCCGCGCTCGCGCGTTCCACGCTCGCGCGCGCCGCAGCCTCGCTCGATCCCGAGCTCCGCTTCCGCGCGCTGTACAATCTTGGCCTGCTCGGCCTGCTCGAGTCTCGCGCCGACACGGCGAACCGTGAGACGCACCTCGCGGACGCCGAGCGCGCCTATCGGGAAGCGTTGTTGCTCAAGCCCCATCACCTCCGCGCGAAATGGAATCTCGAGCTCGTCAATCGACTGCGCAGCGGCGGCGGCCAATCGAACAAACCGAATCCGCCGCCACCGCCGTCGCCGAATGGTGGAGGCGGCGGAGGCGGCGGAGGAGGAGGCGCGAGCCCGCCGCCACCGCCGCCCGGGGCGGCAAGCGGCGGCATGAGTGAATCACAGGCGGACCAGGTGCTGCGGTCCATCGGTCAGGAGGAGCTCCGGACGCGGCGTGATCGCACCGGCCGCACGCGTCGAGCCGCGCCGCCGGGAGTCAAAGACTGGTGATGCTGCACCTGCTGTCCGCCCTGGCGCTGCTGCAGGGCGCCGAGGTCACCGCGAGCGTCGATCGCACGCGCCTGCGCGTGGGTGAGCAGCTCTTGTTGACGATCCGCGCGCGGAGCCGCGCGGCCGATCCCGTCCAAATCATGTTGCCCACGCTCAACGGCTTTGCCATCGAAGGCTCGCGCGACATGACGGAAGTCGCGTTCAGTGGCGCGGGTGGATCGATGCGTACAACCGTGCGCGAGCTGCAGCTGCGCGCGCAGCAGGCCGGCGCGTTGCTCATTGGGCCGGTGCGCGCGCGCCAAGGCGAGAGCGTCGTTTCGACGGACCCGATTCTCATCACGGTCGACAGCGCGGCGGATCGGACGACGGCTACGCTGAGTCCCTTGGCGCGGTCGTTGCTCGAAAGCGCGCCGCCGCCCGTCTCGCGTCGCGAGGATCGTGTCGCGCTCACGGTCCTCGTGCCCAGCGATACGGTGTACGCGGGACAACAAGTCGACCTCATCGCCGCCGCGTGGATTCCGCGCGAGCTCGGCGCGCGGATGCGTCGCCCGCCGCTGCTCACGCTCATGACGCCGGAAGGGGTGTGGGCCTATCCCGTCGCGATCTCGTCAGGGGCGGCGCTCTCGCGTCAGGTCGGCGGTCGCTGGATGGATCTGTTCATCGCGCATCAGATCGTGTTTCCGCTGGCGCCCGGACGGCTGATCATCCCGCCGGCGTCGGTCGAATATGCATTGCCGGTCACGTTCTCATTTTTCAGTCGCGAAGAGCGGTACACGTTGCGCAGTGACTCGCTCTCGATCGTCGTGCTGCCGTTGCCGGCGTCGAATGTCTCCACGAGCGTGGTGGGAGAGAAGCTGAGTCTCGACCTCAAGATCGATCCCGCCAGCACGCGCGCGGGCGAGCCCGTCGAAGCGTCGGTGACGGTCACGGGCACCGGCAACGTCTCGCTGTGGCCCGAACCAGCGCTCAAGTGGCCGACGGGCTTTCGTGTCTATCCCGCGCAGACGGAGGTGCGTGTCGCCGCCGATGCCGGGCGCGTCGCGGGCAGCAAGACGTTCCACTTTTTGGCCGTGCCTGATTCGTCGGGCAACTTTGTGCTCCCGGAAGTCCGGTATCCGTACTTCGACGCGACGGCCGTCCGCTATGAGACCGCGACGGCTCCCCCGCGCGCGCTCGCCGTGGCGCGCGGCGCCGAGCCGAGGGCTGCGCGCGTACTGCCGCCGCTGCTGCCCGCGCATGGCGAACCGGCGGTGGATCGTATCGGCCGGCGCGTGGGGTGGCAGGGATGGCTCGCGGCTTTTCTTATCCCTCCGATGCTCGCCTTGCTGATTCGAGGCCGCGCCCGGCGCCCACCGACTCACGTGCCTGCTCCAGCCGGTCCAGCCCTGACGCCGCTGGGAAAGCTCGAGCGCGAATTCCTCGCCGTGCTGGCGAGCTACGTCTCCGATCCGTTCGCTCGCGACGGCGATGGACTTGCGCAGGCGTTGCGGGCCGCCGGGGTGGACAGCGCCGTCGCCGACCACGTGAAGCGGCTGCGCGACCGGCTACGCGCGGCCCGCTACGGACCCCGCGGGCTGGGCGATGCCGCGGAACTCGGCGCGGAGATCGAACAGGTGCTGCGCGTCCTAGGGGCGGAGGGCTCCATGGGTGCACGCCGACCGCATGCGCTCACGAGCGGCGCCATCGCGATCCTCGTGATGGCTTTGGGTGCGGCCGCCATCCAGGCCCAGACCGCGCTCGCCCAAACGGCGAGTGCCGAGGCGTTGTTCGAAGCCGGGGCGCTGCGCGCCGCGGCCGATTCGTTCGCGGCCCGGGCCGCGCGCGAGCCATACGATCCCACGCACTGGTACAACCTGGGCGCCACACTGTACCGCGCCGGCGCCGACGGGAAGGCAATGGCGGCGTGGACGCGCGCCGCGCGCCTCGCGCCCCGCGATGCCACAATTCGCAGAGCCCTTCGTCTGCTGCCGGCGCCAGATCCTGTCACCGCGGATCTGCTCCAGGTCGGTTGGGCCACGCCCGCCGAATGGGGATTCGTCGCGGCCGCGGGTTGGCTATTGCTGTGGATCGTGGTTGCTTTCGCTCGCCGGCGCCGGATCATGCTGGTGCTTTTCGCGGCCGTCGCCATTACGGCATCGGTCCTCGGCGCGCTGGAATCGTGGCGCCGCGACCGGCCCGTCGCCGTGGTGATCGCCGAGGGGGGAGGCGCGCCGGTGCGTGCCGCGCCGTATGGCGGCGCGAGCGCACCCGCAACAGTTCCTGGCGGTGGCGCGGTGCTCGTGGATCGGAGCTACGGTCCCTGGGTCGAGGTGCACCGCCGGGACGGCATCCACGGATGGGTGCTTGGAGAGGAGATCGCCGGATTGTGAGTGTCGCCGCAAGCGGCCGTGGTCGTGTCCAGGTCCTTCCCGATACGGTCGCCGATCAGATTGCCGCGGGCGAGGTCGTGGAGCGTCCGGCGTCCGTCGTCAAGGAGCTGGTCGAGAACGCGCTCGACGCCGGTGCGCAGGCGATCCGCGTCGAGCTGGAAGATGGCGGCAAGACGCTGATCCGCGTGAGCGACGACGGGTCGGGTCTCGAGCGCGAGGACGCGCGCCTCGCGCTCCAGCGACACGCGACGAGCAAAATTAGGACGGCGACGGACTTGATCGGCGTCGCGACCTTCGGGTTTCGCGGGGAAGCCCTGCCCGCGATTGCGTCTGTATCGCGCTTCGAGCTCGAGACGTGCGGCGACGGCGACGCGGAGAGCGAGGGCACGCGGCTGCGCGTCACCGGTGGCAAGCTCGACGACGTGCAGGGTGCGGTGCGACAGCGCGGCACGACCGTCACGGTGCGAGGCCTCTTCTACAATACTCCCGCGCGCCGCAAATTCCTGCGCGCCGGTGCGACCGAGACACGCGCTGCCGTCGAGGCGCTTACGGTGCTCGCGCTGACGCGGCCCGACGTCGCGTTTTCCCTGACGAGCGATGGTCGCGCGTTGCTCGACTGCCCAGCCGCGACGCGCCTGATCGACCGCGTGCACGCATTGTGGAGCGCCGAGCTGGCCGACACGTTGCTCGCGGTGTCGCATCGTGCGGGCCCGCTGGAAGTGACGGGACTCGTGCAGCGCCCGGCGCAGGCGCGACCCGCGGGGCGCAAAGGCTACGTCTTCGTGCGCGGCCGCCCGATTCGCGATCCGTTCATTCTCCGTGCCGCCGAGGCGGGCTATCGCTCCACCATTGCTCCGGGCGACCGGCCCTCACTGCTCTTGTTCCTCGATCTGCCGGGCGATGCCGTGGACGTCAACGTGCATCCCGCGAAGCTCGAAGCGCGGTTTCGGGACAAGTTTTTCGTCGAGAAGGTGGTCGAGGAGGCTGTGCGGGCCGCGCTGGCGCCGCTGGAATCCGCGGCTCCCCTCGGAATCGGGAATCGGGAACCTGGAGTCTGGGATGGCAGCGCTGGCATCGGACCGGGCGCTATACCGTTCGAGTTCTTTCCACGGGAATCCCAGGCTTCCGGCTCCCGGCTCCCAGCTCCCGTTCTCCAGCTCTTCGATACGTATATCGTGTTTCAAGCCGTCCAGGCCGTCAGCATCGTCGATCAGCACTCCGCTCACGAGCGCGTCCTCTACGAAGACGTGATGCGCCAGCTGTCCGGAGACGGCGCGCCGGCGCAGCGCCTGCTCCTGCCGCTCACCCTCGACTTCGCGCCCGCCGAGCTCGATGCGATCGACGCGCATCGCGAGCTGCTCGCGCGGATCGGCTACGAGATCGAGCCGTTTTCCGGGCGCAGCATCGTCGTGCACACCGCGCCGAACCCGCATCCGCGCTTCGAAGCCGCGCGCTGCCTGCAGGAGCTGGTGGCCGATCTCGCCGGCGGGCGTTTCGGCGGGTGGCAGAACCGGCTGGAGCGCTTTGCCGCGACGTATGCGTGCCGCGCCGCGATCAAAGCGGGACAGGCGCTCGATGTCGAAGAGATGCGCCAGCTGATCGTGCGGCTGCTCTCGGCCACGCTGCCCGCGCACGACGTCCATGGACGGCCTTCGATGGTGCAGCTTCCCAAAGAGGAACTGGAACGCCGGTTTGGCCGGGCCTGACACCCGACACCTGACACCAGTCATCGTAGGCTCCACCGGCGTCGGCAAGACCGCCGTTGCCGTCGCGCTCGCGGGTCTCAAGCGCATCACCGTCATTTCCGCCGACGCTCGCCAACTCTATCGGGGGCTCGACATCGGCACCGCCAAACCGGGCCCCGAGGTGCTGGCTCGGGTCCCTCATCGCGGGTTGGATCTGCTCGAGCCGGGTGAGCGCTACAGTGCGGGGCGATTCGCGCGGGATGCCGCGGGGTGGGTCGCGCAGAGTCGCGCCGAAGGGCGGATTCCGGTGGTCGTAGGCGGCACCGGCCTCTACATTCGCGCGCTCGCCGAGGGGCTGTTCAACGAGCCGGTCCTGGACCCCGACCGGCGCGAAGGATTGCGCGAGTGGTGCAGCGAAATGGAAGCGGGGGAGCTGGTGCGCTGGGCGGGGCGGCTCGATTCCAGCTTTCCCGGTGGAGGCCGTCAGCGCGCTGCGCGCGCCGTCGAGGTTGCACTGCTGACGGGCCGCGCGCTGTCGTGGTGGCAGCGCGAGGCGCGCGCGAGCGGCGTGCTCCGCCCGTGGTACATTCACCTCACCATGCCGCGAGACGTGCTGCATCGTCGTCTCGCCATGCGAGTGGATCAGATGCTGGCGAGCGGGCTGGTTGACGAAGTACGACGGGCGCTCGATCGGGGGATCCCGTCCGATGCCCCAGGACTCGACGGAATCGGATACCGGGAGGTCGTAGCGATGCTGCAAGGCAGCCTGCCGGAGCCGCTGTTGCGCGACGCGATCCTCGCGGCGACGCGGCAATACGCGAAGCGGCAGGACACGTGGTTTCGCAATCAGCTCCGCGAGTCGCAGGTGTGGACGATCAACGCGACCGACTCGGCCGCCGTCATTGCCGAGCGTCTCCTCGACCGGTGGGCTGGCGCGGGGGAGCGCGCGTGAGAATCGGCATCACCTGCTACCCGACCTACGGCGGCTCCGGTGCGGTCGCCACCGAGCTCGGACTCGAGCTCGCGCGGCGCGGCCACGAAATCCATTTCGTCTCGTACGCGAGTCCGTTTCGGCTCCGCGGCTTCGCCGAGCGCGTCACCTTCCACGAAGTGACGCAGCTCGAGTATCCGCTGTTCGAGCAGTCGTCGCCGTATGCGCTCGCGCTGGCGGTCAAACAGCACGAAGTCGCGAAGCGCGAGCAGCTCGATCTGATGCACGTGCATTACGCGATCCCGCACGCAGCGACCGCGTGGCTCGCCAAGCAAATGCTGGAGGACGAGGGACTCGACCTGAAGATCGTCACCACGCTGCACGGCACCGACATCACCCTGGTCGGCCAGGATCCGTCGTACTACACACTCACAAAATTCTCCATCGAAAAATCCGACGCCGTGACGGCGGTCTCTGCGTATCTGCGCGAAGAGACCTATCGCGCGTTCGGCTGTGGGCAGTGCGACGTTCGCGTCATCCCGAACTTCATCTCGAGCGCAGACTACCATCCTGCAACCGACGACTCGTTCCGCCGCCGGCTCGCGCCCGCGGGACATCGCGTCCTCGTTCACGTCTCCAACTTCCGGCCGGTGAAACGCGTCGGCGACGTCGTGAAGATCTTTGCGGGCGTGCGCCGAAAACTTCCCGCCACGCTCGTGCTTGTGGGCGACGGACCGGACCGTGACGGCGCCGAGCACGAAGTCGACACCCTGGGACTGCGCAAAGACGTACGCTTCCTCGGAAAAGTGGAAAACGTCGGCGACGTGCTGCGCGGCGCCGATCTGTTTCTGCTGCCGTCCGCCACGGAGTCGTTCGGTCTGGCTGCGCTCGAAGCGATGGCCTGCGCCGTCCCCGTCGTTGCAAGCGCGGCCGGCGGGATTCCCGAAGTCGTGGAAGACGGCCTGACGGGCTACCTGGCGCCCGTGGGCGATGTCACGGCCATGGCCGAGCGCGCGCTGCGCGTGCTGGAGCACCCCGATGAGCAGGCGCGTCTCAAGCGGGCGGCCGCGGCGCACGCGCTCGAGTTCTCCGCCGACAAAGTCGTGCCCCGCTACGAAGCGTTGTACGAAGAGGTCCTCGCATAATGCCGCTGCTCAAGCTGATTCGGGTATCGAACCTTCTCATCGCAGCCGTTGGGGTGTGCGCCGGCGGCTGGATTGCCTTGCACCGCATCGCGCTTCCGAAGGAGCTCGTGTTCGCGGCTCTTTCCGCGTTCGCGCTGGGTGCGGCCGGCAACGCGTGGAACGACATCCGCGACATCGCCGCGGATCGTGTCAATCGTCCCGGGACGCGCCCGCTCGCGGCAGGGCAGGTGTCCCGCGGCACGGCCGATCTAATCGTCTGCGGCGGCGCGCTGGCCGGTCTGGCCGCCGCCGGCCTGATCAGCGGCGTGCAGGTGCTGGCTGCCTGCGCGGCGCTCGCGGTCATGATGGTCTATTCGCCGCTGCTCAAGCCCGCGCCGGTCCTGGGCAACGTCGCGGTGGCGGTCGTGGCGGGATCGCCGCCATTCTACGGCGCCCTCGCGCTGGGTCTGCCGGTGGCCGGTCTTGTGCCGTGGATCCTCGCGGCCTGGCTGCACTTCATGCGTGAGATCGTCAAGGACGTCGAGGATGAGCCCGGCGATCGGACGATCGGACGTCGCACGCTGCCGATCGCCGTGGGTCAGCGGCCCGCGATGGTCGTGGCCGCGGGCGTGGGGCTGCTGTTCGTACCGGCGAGTCTCTTGTTGCCTTGGAACACCGGCTACCGCTGGGGATACTTCCTGATTTCGCTCCCGGCCCAAATGGTGGTGCTCGTCGCCGCGACGTGGTTGTTGCTGGGTCGGGTTCGACGCGTCAGTGTCGTGCTCAAAGGCGCCATGGTGATAGGATTGATCGCGCTCGTCGCGGGAAAGGTCGCATGACGCTCTGGCAAGGGATTCTGCTCGGACTGGTCCAAGGACTCACCGAGTTTCTTCCCGTCTCGAGCTCGGGACATCTCGCGCTGCTGCGCTCGGTCACGAATATGCGGATCAGCGACGAAATCTTTGTCTTTGTGGCGGTCACTCTCCACGTGGCCACGCTCTGCTCCGTCCTGGTGGTATACGGCCGTAAGCTCGCGCAGGTCGTATTCGGTACCCTGCGCGGGAGCGGCCCCGACCGGCGCTACGCGATCCTGCTCATCGTCGGAACAATTCCCGGCGCGCTGCTCGGCGCGCTCTTTCACGAGCGCTTTGAGGAAGCATTCGGCTCGCTGCGATTCATCGGCGCCGCCTTCATCGTCACCGGGCTGGTTCTCTGGTCGACGCGCCGGGCGCAAGCGCGCGCCGAGCCGCTGAGCGTCGGTGGGGCGCTGCAGATCGGCATCGCGCAGGCCGTCGCGATCTTTCCGGGAATCTCGCGGTCAGGGTCGACCGTGAGCGCCGCGCTCTGGCGTGGCCTGCCGCCCGTCGAGGCGGCCGAGTTCAGCTTTCTGCTGGCCGTCATCATCATCGCCGGCAGCGGCGTCTTCGAAGCTCGGCACGCCGTGAGCAATGTCGGCGCCGTGGGCGCCGTCCCGCTCGCCGCAGGCTTTGTTGTCGCGTTCGCAAGCGGCATTGCGGCGATTCGCTTTCTCGTCGCGATGCTGAAGCGCGGCCGGTTCTATGCCTTCGCGCCCTACTGCGTCGCGATCGGGCTCTTCACCCTCGCCTACGCGCTGTGGCACGGCTGACGATCGACGACATACCCGCCGCAGCCCTGGCGCGCCGCTGGGGCATCCCGCAGTGCGGCGTATTCCGCACACTCGGTTCGAGTCTCGACGCGATCCACGATCTCGGCGCGCAGGGCGCGCCGGCGGGAACCGTCGTGCTGGCCGAGGCGCAGACGGCGGGGCGGGGACGCGACGGCCGGACGTGGCAGTCCCCGGCCGGAGGCGTGTGGCTGGGGATGCTGCTCCGCCCGCCACTCCCCGCGCCCGGCGTGTTGTCACTGCGCGTTGGCCTGGTGCTCGCCGACGTCGTCGAAGCCGTACTTGGCGTTCGCCCCAACGCACTGTCCGGACCGCGCGCAGCGCTCAAGTGGCCGAACGACGTGTTGGTGGGCGACCGCAAGGTCGCCGGCATTCTCTGTGAGAGTCGCTGGCAGGGCGACGCGCTGCAATGGCTCGGCGTCGGCGTCGGCATCAACGTCGCGAACCAGATTCCCGGCGAGCTTGCCGACCGCGCCATCGCCCTGCGTGACCTGCGGTCCAGCGTCCGGCGAATCGACGTCCTTGATCAACTTGTCCCGGCACTCGTGCGGCTCACGGCTCACGGCGGACGGCTCACGGAATTCGAGTGTGCCGCCTTCGCACGCCGCGACTGGCTGCGCGGCCGCCAGATCCGCACGCCGCTCGCGGGACGCGCCGCCGGCATTCGACCGGACGGCGCATTGCTCGTGGATACCGGCGCGGGCACGACGATGGTGCAGGGCGGCCACGTCGAGCTATCTTAGCCGCCCCATGCTCCTCGCCTGCGACATCGGCAACACCGAGACGACGGTCGGGCTGTTTGCGGAAGATCGCCTCGAGGCGCATTGGCGATTGCATTCGACGACGCAGCGCACGCCGGACGAGTGGGCCGCAATCTTCACGGCGCATCTGACGCAGGCGGGACATTCGACGCAGGAGATCCGCGCGGCGATCGTCGCCTCTGTTTCACCGCAGATCACCGAAAGCCTGTGCGAGGGGGTCGCGCTCGCCACGACGCGCCAGCCCGCGAAGATCGACGCGCGCGCGCAACTTCCGATGGTGCTCGACGTGGACGAGCCACTCACCGTGGGCGCCGATCGGATCGTCAACACCCTCGCGGCCGCGGAGCTCTTCAAACAGGACACGATCGTCGTGGATTTCGGCACCGCGACCACCTTCGACTGTATTACCGT
>QHUB01000077.1 GCA_003221035.1 Gemmatimonadota bacterium | reverse complement strand
ATGCTCGCCTTCATTTATACGCTGGATCACCCCGACATGGTCGGCGTCAATCCGGAAGTCGCGCACGAGCGGATGGCGGGCCTCGACTTCTCGCACGCGGTCGCTCAGGCCCTCGATGCGGACAAGCTGTTCCATATCGATCTGAACGGTCAGCAGGTCGGCCGTTACGATCAGGATCTCCGATTTGGCAGCGACGATCCCAAAGGCGCCTTCTTTCTCGTCAAGCTCCTCGAAGATTCGAAGTGGCCGGGGATGCGGCATTTCGATAGCCATGCCTACCGCACCGAGGACGATGCCGGTGTCTGGGACTTTGCCGCCGGAAGTATGCGGACCTACCTGATTCTCAAAGAAAAAGTCGCGCAATTCAACGCCGATCCGGAGATCCAGCAGCTCCTCGCCGAGACCGGCGGCAGCGTCGAGCGTCCCACATTCTCCGAGCTGCGCGCGACGCGCTTTGACCTCGCAGCGCTCCGGCAACGCGGCTACGCATACGAGCGGCTCGATCAGCTCACCATGGAACTGCTGCTCGGAGTACGGTAGGGGGGGCTCTGTTTCTCGGTCTCGACGTCGGAACCAGCGGTGTAAAAGCCATTCTCGTCGACGCGAATGGAGAAATCCGCGCCGCGGCCACCGCTCCGCTCTCGCTCGAAACGCCGCAGCCGGGATGGGCCGAGCAGGATCCCGAGGACTGGTGGGACGCGAGTTGCGCGGCGATCCGCGACGCGTTGGCCAGGGAACCCACGGCGCGCGTCGAAGCCGTGGGGATCTCCGGACAAATGCATTCGTCGGTCTTTCTGGACAAGAAGGGCGCCGTGATCCGGGCCGCGCTGCTCTGGTCCGACGGACGGACGACGGCGGAATGCCGCGAAATCGAGACTCGCGCGGGCGGCGAGGCCAGGCTGCGCGACTGGGTGCGCAATCCCGCTCTGGAAGGATTCACCCTTCCCAAGGTGCTGTGGCTGCGCAATCACGAGCCCGAGGCGTTCGCGCGCCTCTCCAAAATCCTGCTCGCGAAGGACTTCGTCCGGCTCCGGCTTACGGGCATACTCGCCACCGAGCCATCCGATGCGTCTGGCACCCTCATGTTCGACCCGGCGCGTATGCGCTGGAGCTCCGAAATGCTCGAGGCCGTCGACCTTTCCGCCTCGCTGCTCCCGGATGTGGGCGGGTCGTCGCAGGTCCTCGGCAACATCAGCGAAGCGGGCGCCAGGCTCTCGCGACTCGTGCCTGGAACACCGGTCGTGGGAGGCGGCGCGGACAATGCCTGCGGCGCCGCCGGGGTCGGAGCGGTCACGCCGGGCGACGCCGTATCGAGCTGGGGCACTTCCGGGACAGTGCTCGCGCCGGTGGCGGCGCCGCGCGTCGATCCCAAGCTTCGCGCGCACACGTTCTGCCACGTGGTGCCGGGTGTGTGGTACGTGATGGGCGTTGTCCTGTCCGCGGGCGGCGCCTTCGCCTGGTACCGCGACCAATGCGCGCGAGACCTGCCGGAACCATCACGCGACGATGTTCTGGTCGATGAAGCATCGGCGACACCGGCGGGCGCGGACGGCGTCACCTTCATTCCATACCTGCAAGGCGAGCGCACGCCACATCGCGATTCGTCGCTGCGCGCGGCCTTCGTGGGCCTGAGCCTCGCCCACTCGCGCGGGCACATGACGCGAGCAGTGCTGGAAGGTGTGTGCTTCGCGCTGCGCGACTCACTCGAGATCCTGCGTGAGCTGGATCTCCTGCCCCAACAGCTGCTGTTGACCGGAGGCGGCGCGAAGAGCGCCTTCATTCGTCAGCTGCAGGCCGACATTTTTGGACTGCCGGTGGCGACCGTGAATCGCGAAGAGGGCGGCGCGTACGGCGCCGCGCTGCTCGCGGCGGTCGGCGCCGGCGCATTTCCGGATCTCGAGACCGCGGTGCAACGCACCCTGACACGCCGACCGTCGGCAACTCCACACCCCGAAACTCACAAGGCCTACGAGCACATCTATGCCCGCTTCAAAAGCCGTCTGCTCGTCGCGCGCGCTTAGCCTCGCCCTTCTCGTCGCCTGCGCTCCGTTGTGTGGAGCCGCCGCTCAGCAGGCGGATACGACACTGTGGACGCGCCTCCACTTCCGCTTTGTCGGTCCCGAAGGGAACCGCGCGATCGCCGCGGTCGGCGAGCCCGGCAATCCGCTCGTGGCGTACATCGGGGCGGCGTCGGGCGGAGTCTGGAAAACCGAGGACGGCGGCGTGCACTGGCGCCCTGTGTTCGACAGCGAGCCCGCGCAGGCGATCGGCGCGCTTGCGATCGCGCCTTCCGCGCACAATGTGCTCTGGGCCGGCACCGGCGAGACCTTCTTCATCCGGTCGATGACCGCACTCGGCGATGGCGTCTATCGGTCCACCGATGCGGGGCGGAGCTGGCAGCACATGGGTCTCGATTCCACGGGTCGCATCGCCCGCATCGTGATCGATCCCACCAATCCCCAGATCGTCTTCGTGTGCGCGCTCGGCCGTGCCTACGGTCCCGCGCAACAACGGGGCGTCTATCGTACCGCCGACGGCGGCAAGACGTGGACGCGCACGCTGTTCGTCGACCCGAACACGGGCTGCTCGGATCTCGCGATCGATCCCGGAGATCCCAACACGCTCTTTGCGGGGATGTGGCAGTTCGAGGTGAAGACGTGGCACTTGCAGAGCGGCGGGCCGGGCAGCGGGTTGTGGGTTTCGCGAGACGGCGGGCTCACATGGAAGCGCCTGGCCGGTCGCGGGCTTCCTCCCGCCAATCACGCGATCGGCAAGGTCGCGGTGGCGGTCGCGCCGTCGAACCCGAACACGGTTTATGCGCTGGTGGAAGATCGCGATCCCACCCTCTACCGCAGTGACGACCGCGGCGCGACGTGGCGCGTGATGTCGCGCAACCACGACCTGGCCGAGCGCGCGCCGTACTACGTGCGCTTTGCGGTGGCGCCGGACGACGAGGACCGGTTGTACTTCGTGTCGGTGCGGGTGACCACGTCCCGCGACGGCGGGCAGTCACTCACGCGCATCGGTTTCAATGCCGGGGGGGACACGCACGATTACTGGATCGATCCGCTGAATCCCGATCGCATGATGATCGCGCATGACGGCGGCGCCAGCATCACGCTCACCGGCGGCAAGAACTGGACGCGGATCATCCTGCCGATCGCGCAGATGTATCACGTCGCCACCGACACGCGCGTCCCGTACAACCTCTACGGCAACCGCCAGGACGGATCGTCTTACCGCATGCCGAGTCGCAGCCTGGGTGGCGGGATCAGCGAGGGGCAATGGGGGCACGTCGGCGGATGCGAGAGTGGATTCGCCATTCCCGACACGGTCGACAACAACACGGTCTGGTCCGGCTGCTACGATGGCGGTCTCGAGGTATACGACGTGCGGACCGATCAGTCGCGCAATGTGCGCGTGTGGCCGGAGGCGGGGTACGGCTGGCGGCCCGCCGATCTCAAGTATCGCTGGAACTGGACATTCCCGATCGCCATCTCGCCGCACGATCACACGAAAGTGTACGTCGGCAGCCAGGTCGTGCACGTGACGACGGACGGCGGCACGAGCTGGCGGGCGATCAGTCCCGATCTGACGCGAAACGACACCACGCATCAGCAAACCTCGGGCGGCGTGACGACCGACAACCTCATGACGTTCGACGGCGCGACGCTGTTCGCGATCGCCGAGTCGCCCGTGAAGGCGGGAGTCATCTGGGTGGGATCGAACGATGGACGCGTGAACGTCACGCAGGACGGCGGCGCGCACTGGACCGACGTCGGCGGAAACATCCCGAAGCTCTCGCCGTGGGCGAAGATCAAGAACATCGAGCCCTCCCACTTCGACGCGGGCACCGCGTACCTCTCGGCCGATCTGCACGAGCTCGATGATCTGAATCCATACATCTTCAAGACCGCCGACTTCGGCAAGACGTGGAAGCTCATCTCGGCCACGCTGCCGCGCTCGGCGCTGTCGTTCGTGCACGTGGTCAGCGAAGATCCGGTGCGGCGCGGGCTGCTGTTCGCGGGCACCGAGAACGGCCTGTACGTCACCTTTGACGACGGCGCCGCCTGGTTGCCATTGCAGACCAACCTGCCGCATGCGCCGGTGTCGTGGGTGACCGTCCAACCGCACTTCCACGATCTCGTGGTCTCGACGTATGGGCGCGGCTTCTACATCCTCGACGACATTTCGCCGCTCGAGCAGCTGAATGCGGCAGCCCTCGCGAGCATCGTGACGGTGTTCGCGCCGCCGCCCGCGTATCGCTTCCGCGACCGCCAGGGGATTACGGACGCGCCGAACAGCGCGGTGCAGGCGGAGAACGGCCCCACCGGCGTGCCGATCACCTAC
The DNA here is from genome assembly GCA_003221035.1 of Gemmatimonadota bacterium. Classification (GTDB taxonomy): domain Bacteria; phylum Gemmatimonadota; class Gemmatimonadetes; order Gemmatimonadales; family GWC2-71-9; genus 20CM-2-65-7. The sequence continues at coordinate 1,193 of QHUB01000077.1, read as the reverse complement.
TACGTATCGGCGGTGCTGGCCGACACGTTCAGCAGCGCGACGAACACGCCCGGCGCCACATGCCCTCCGGCCACGCCGCCGGCCGCTGCGGCGGCACCCGGCGACAGCGCGCGACGTCCCAAGCCCGCGAAGTTGGTCATTCTCGACGCGCAGGGTGACACCGTGCGCGTACTCCAGGGAGAGCGGAAGCTCGGCTTCAATCGCGTGTGCTGGGACCTGCGCTACAGCTCGCCGGCGACTCCGAAGTTGCGCACGTCGCCGCCGGGGCGCGCGTTCGTGCGCGTCGGCGCGGACGGCACGCGCCCGCTCGTCACGTGGGACCTCGATCTGTCAGTGCGCGGTCCCCTGGTCGTGCCCGGGACCTATACCGTCCGGATCGCGGTCCAGGGAATGGACACGACCGCCGCTCCCGCGACCGCGAGCCAGTCGATCACCCTCCTCAAGGATCCGAATACGACCGGCACGGACGCGGACGTGCAGGCGCAGGGGAAGCTCGCGCGCACGATTCGGACCGAGCAGGACAGCATTGCGCGCATGATCAACCGGCTCGAGTGGGTGCGTAAACAGGTGCGCGACCTGACCACGCAGCTGCGTGACTCCGCGCTGGTGGCCGACTCCGGGGCCAAGCGGCTGGCCGCTCTCGCCGACACGCTCGAACGCCGGATCATTCGGGTCGAAGCGGGCCTGTTCGATGTCAACCTGACGGGCGCGCGGGAGGATGCGTTCCGCAACCCGATGCAGCTGTATGGGCGGCTTGCCGCGCTCCAGTCCGACATGGCGGAGAACGGCGCGGACTTCGCGCCCACGACTCAGCAGATCGCGGTGCACGACGCGCTCGCGCAGCGGCTCGCCGACCTCTCGACACGCTTCGCCGAGCTGATGACAAAGACCGTCCCGGCGTTCGGCGCCGAGCTGCGAAAGACGCCGTTGCGTGACGTGATCTACACGAGTTTCCAGTAGACGGTATACCGCTCGTCGAACAGCGTGTGGAACGGCACGAGCGTGTATTCGCGTGCCGGGCCTTTGGCACGAAACTCGAGTCCCGCGGTCCGCTGAATCCAGGCTCCAGGCTCCTGGCTCCCCGCCCGCAGCTCGGGCGCCGCGGTGGGCTGCCCCTTGTACTCGGGGATCGTCCGCGGCTTCGTCGGTTCGGCGCGCAGGACGTCGGGCGTCAGCCCCTCGGTCCCGAGACG
>QHUB01000059.1 GCA_003221035.1 Gemmatimonadota bacterium | reverse complement strand
GTCCCCAGAGGGCACGAGCGTGGCTTCGTCGCTCGCGAGCATGTCCGGCACACCGCCCACCGCGGTCGTCACAATCGGCACACCCGCTCCCATCGCCTCGAACAGCACGACCGGCGTGCCTTCCGTGCGAGAGCTCAGCACAAAGACATCGAATGCGCTGTACAGCCGCTCGGCATCGGGGACGACGTCATGCCAGCGGATCAGGTCGGCGACGCCACGTTGAGTCGCGCGCGTCTCGAGCGACTGCCGCTCGGGGCCGCCGCCGATCATGGAGACCGTGAGCGGCACCGTGTTGAGGTAGGGCAACGCGTCGATCAACACATCGGCGCCCTTCTCGCCGCTCAGCCGGCCGACCCAACCGATGACAAACCCTTCCGCCGGAAGTCCGAGGGTGTGACGGGCGGCGGCGCGCTCCAGCGTCGATCTCTCCGCTGAGCGGCGCCAGGCATTCGGCACGACGTGCAGACGCGAGTGCGGCACCCCCGAGCGCGCCAGACGCTCCCCCAGTGATCGCGCGACGGCGACCACCGCGTCGAACCGGCGGAACGCGCGGCGCTGCACGTACTCGTACAGCCGGTTTCTCCAGGGACCGCCCGTAAAGCCGTGCGCGGTCGTCACGATGGGAATGCCGTGGTGCCGGGGCACGCTCGCGTCGAGCACATCGGGCCGGTAGCCGTGAGTGTGTACGACATCGGGAGCGAGCCGCTGACACAGCGCCCGAATCGCGGCGCGCTCGCGCGCATAGGCGCGGCCGCCGACGATAATCGGATGCGTGGGAATACCGGCCGCGGATAGCGGCGCGACAAAGGACTCCAGTCCCGATGCATCGCCGGGGAGACTCACACACGCGACATGCACCTCGTGTCCCGCTCCCGCGAGTCCGGTGACGAGCAGCTGCACGACCCGCTCGAGGCCGCCACATGCCGCGGGCGCCACGACGTGCATCGCCCTCAATTTCCCTCCAGGACGACGACGGCCGCGGCAACGCCTTCGTGATGGCTGAGGCTCACGTGCGCCCGCTCGACACAGCGCTCGCGCGCGCGGTCCGCCAGCTCACCGCTGAGCTGGATGCTGGGCGCGCCGCTCGCGTCAGTCACCACCTCTACCTGGCGGAGCCCGCCCCCGCGAATTCCGGCGTTCAACGCCTTGAGGCAGGCTTCCTTCGCCGCAAAGCGCGCCGCGAGCGCGTCGACCCGGTCGACACGCTCCGCGCACGCGGCCAGCTCTGCCGGCGTGAACGTCTGATCCTGGATCTGGTCCAGCGCACGCGCCCAACGCGCGATGTCGACAATGTCCAGTCCGATGCCGACGATCAAGCGACGCTCATCGGGCCGCGAGCGGCACGCGTGGCTGCGTGAGCCGGCGCACGGGCGTCTCGACGCTGGAGCCAGGCCGCTGCGACTGATCCTGCCCGGTCAGCGCGCTCGCGACCGCGCGCGCCACCACCGCGGCACCTCCCGGTGTGAAATGGTCGTGGTCGTAGTAGTGGCGCAGACCTTCGTTCAGCAACGGCCGCAGATTCCGATGCTCCAGCCCCAGCTCGTCGGCGACCGCCACGACCCGGCCGTCGATCAGGCTCAGGATCCGGTTGATCACATCGAGACTGAAATACACGCTGACCTGCTCTTTCCACGGTCGGCCGATCCCACCGTGCCAGAAGTGCGCCTGCTCTTCGGCGGTGTACTGCTTCTCGAACCAGGGCTGGCGCAGGACCAGCACGCGCCGCGACCGCGCCATGGCGTGGCGGAGCGCTCGCCGGAAATGATGCTCGAAGTGCTGGAGCACGCCGCTCGGATCCGGTAGGGCGGTCCGAATCTCCGTCGCCTGCGCCCGCATTTTCCGCGCGGCGATCTGCCAGCCTCCTGCGTTTTCCCTGACCTCCACGGGGCGGAACAGCGCCTGACGGGCCCGCCGAATCAGCTCGACCAATGCCGTCGCGCCGGGCTTCCAACCGAAGGGTTGTGCTCCGGGACGTCGCGCGAAGAGTGCATCCTCGGGGACAACCGGGGGTGCGCCCGCGGGCGGCGCGCCTTCCTCCAGCCAGTGGTAGGCGGTGCTCGCCCCGACCATAACGACGATCGCGTCAAGACGCTGATAGTTCGGCAGGACGCGCTCGAGGATCATCTCGAGCTCTGCCGCGCCGACGCCCGAGTGGCCGATGTTGCCCACGTGCACGCGTCGGGCGCCGAGGACGTCGAGCGCATCCCGGCGGTTGAGCAGCAGCTCGAGCTGTCCCGGCCAGCTCGTCGTTTGATCGAGCGCAAAGCACTCGACGGAGCTGCCGCCGACGGTGAGGATCCGGAACACTCCGTCCTCCTGCGCGCGCGCGTCGCCGCCGCGCTCACCGTCCCCGTTGACCTCGAACCGGAAACGCGGCTCCAGCTCGGGGAACAGATTCTGACGCACTTCGACCCGCATCCCCGGCGGCCACACGGCAAAGCGGGAGCGGCGGGCAATCCACGAGCGGGCGGCCAGCTCGGCGGCGAGTCCCAGGACCAGCACGAGGGCGAGAGCTGCGAGGACGGGGGTCATACGCGCACCGGTGGTTTGAGTTTGAGTCGCAGATACCCGCGTAAGTCGACGTAGGGATCGTTGTGATACACGAAGAAGACCAGCGTTGCGACAAACACGATGGTCATGGCGGCTCCGGCGATGGCGATCGCCAGGAGGCTGCGAATATCGAGCTCCAGCTTGAGCCAGAGCAGTAACGCGAACGCCGGCACGCCGCCGAGCACCGCACGCGGCACGACGTACCGGAAGAACGTGCCGATCGGGACCTTCATCTCGTGGCAGGCCTGCACAAACACCACCGCGGCGAACAGCACGTTCGGGATCGCGGTGCCGAGTGCGACGCCGGCAAGCCCCATGGAACCCACGAGCGCGATGCTCAACACCAGATTCACGATCCCGGTCACCAGGAAGCCGATCGTCGGCAGGCCGGCCTTGCCCAACCCCATCAGCATCGGCAGCGCGACGCCGCGCACCGGCAGGAAGATGACGTAGGAGAGCATCAGGATCTGGAGCACCTGACCGGCCGGACGCTCGAAGCTCGGGTCGACCCACCACGCGATGAAGCGCGGGCCCAGCACGATCAGAAAGAGGCCGGCCGCCAGGGTCAGGCTGAGCGCGATCTTGGACCACTTGAGGAAGATTTCGCGCATCTCGGCGTGCTTGCCCTGCGTCTGCAGCCGCGTGGCGGCGGGCATCACGACGGCGGCGATGGAGAGCAGGAACTCCATCAGATAGATCAGGAAGCTGTTCGCCACCGTGAAGTACGGAATGGAGCCGACGCTCATGAACTTCCCGATGACGATCGAGTCCGTCTCGAATGACAGCCGCGCGCCGGCATTCAGCACGAGGACGTACACGCTGAACGCGAAAATGGAGCGCGTCATTTTCCAATCGAAGTCGGACAGACGCAGGCGGACATTGGGATAGCGCCGCTTGATCAGCGCCCAGCACAACGCGAAATCGAAGACGGTGCATACGAGCTGCACGATCGCGAGCATCGTGAGCGATGCCTGCAGCGCGAGCAGCCCGAATGTCAGGACCAGGCGCAGCAGCACGCCCCACAGCCGCACCATGTTGCGGGGCACGAAGTCGTCGTGCGCCGCCAGGACGCCGGTGGGCAGCAACGCCAGGAAGCCGATCGACACATAGACGACGACCAGCGCGAAGGCGAGGTGCGCGTCGCCGGTCAGACTCGCCGGAATGTTGTAACTGCTGAGGAAGAACAGGTACATGCCTGCGCCGGCGAACACCGCGATCAGCCCGAGACAGAGATACAGCGTCGCGCAGCTGCCGACCGCTTTGTTCAGCGCCTGCTCATCACCCGCCGCTACGTGCTGGGCGAAGTAGCGCACCGACGCCATCGGAACGCCGAGCATCAGAAGTCCCAGATAACCGGTGATGGCATTGATCAGATTCCAGGTGCCGTAGCCGTCGTCGCCGAGTTTGTGGAGCGTGAAGGGCGTGAGGAAGTACACCGCGAGGATGGTGACGATCGTAACGACCCAATTGCTGCCGATGCTCTTGAACACCAATCACCTCACGAGGCTGCGGCTCGAGCCGCGAGAATGTTGCGGAGACTCCACAGGGAGTGGCAGAAGCAGCTCGGCCGCCTCGCTGACGGTCATGAATTGGAACGACGTCATCGGGACGAGCCGCTCGAAATAAGCTTCGATAGACGCGTAGAGCCGCTCGACGTCGGCTGGTGTCGCCGTGAATGGGCTGAGGCCGGGCTTCAGACTCGGCGTGTGCCAGCTGATGTGCAGATGCCGCGCGCCGCTCTCCAGCAACCGGGCGGAGAGCGTCAGCATGTCGGCAACCGACTGGAACTCGGGACTGAGGCTGAGGCGCCGGATCAGTCCGGTCCGGGCCGCGATCCCCGGCGCGCGGAGCCAGCGGAGCGGCAGCGCCTCCATCAGGCGCTGGACCGGCTCAAAAACGCTGAACGGCCCGCGACTGAAGCCGTACGACAGCGGGATCTCGCCAATCGCGCCGTTGGGGCTTTGCTGCCGAATGTCCGCGCTGGGGTCGACTCGATACGGAACGATCGGAGCGCCGACGAACGACGGCCCATGGTCCACGTCTTCCAGACTGACGAACGGGCTGACGCTCGAGTCGACGCGGTACCCGCACACCTGCAGCGCCGATACCGTATCGGGTCCAATGCCGTACCGTCCCGCGCGGAACGACGTCGGGCGCCGGCCGAACGCTTCCTCGAGGGCCGCGGTGAGCGTCCGGATTTTCGCGAGCTGCAAGTCCGCCGGCAGGTTCCACGTCATGGAGTTGCGCGGGACGAACGCCTCGGTGAGCGGCGGCGTGTTCCACGGGTGCAGGTGCGCGCCGAGCTCGGCGCGGCCATCCTGGCTCACCTCGCGCATCACGGCGGCCGCGCACCGATCGATGGCAACCTGATAGGCCGTGAAGTACGTGGGGCGCACGCCGAGCCGCTCGAAGAACCTGGCCTGGCGCGGCAGCTCGGCGATGTTCTCGACGGTGATGCCGGTCCGGCTGCGGTTCCAGTTGTCCTCTTCGGTATCGAGCGAGACGATGAGCGGGAGGGGGCCGGGCGCGCGCGACATGTTACGCCTCCACTCCCGCGCTGCCGCGCAGCCGGGCGCGCAGCTGCCCCGCCGCATCGAGGGCGCGCAACGCGCGTCCACCGAGCCCACGCCGAAAGATCGTGATCTGTTCCGTCATCCGATCGGTCGTGGTCCACTGACGTTTGTAGGGATCGGCGCCACGCAGGAAGTCGAACCGGCGATAGCCCCGCTCGATCGCGCGTTGAATCATCGTGCCCATCAGCACGAGACCGACGCTGTGCCGCTCCCACGCGGGATCGCGGCCGCTTTGGTAGAAGTAGACCGTATCACCCCAGGCGAACCCATACCAGGCGGCGACCGGCGCGCCCGCCACGTCCAGCGTGGACAGCCAGAGTTTGCCACGCGCCGCCAGCTCGACGGCGAACCGCTGGTGCAGCCTTCTGACCATCGGGTCCTCAAATGCACCGCCCTGCCCGTCGTTTTCCCAACGCCGGGTGTGCAGCGCGATGAGGTGATCCAGTCCTGCAGCGGCGCCGTCGACGTCATAATCGGTGATGGTCACGCCTTCGCGCTGTAGCTGCCGTTCCTTGCGCCGAAGCGTCTGGCGCCGATTCGCCGTCAGCGAGCCGAGATACCGGTCCCAGTCCGACGGCAAATCCAGATAGGGGCATGGCCAGAGCGGCTCTCGCCGGAAGTCATACCCCCGCTCTGCCATCGCCTCGCACAAGCGCTGCGTCGTTGTCTCGCTGCCTCCAGCCAGGTTGCTGAGAATCACCAGGTCCCATGGCAACGCCTCGAGCGATCCTGCAAACTCGGCGACGGAGACATCGGGAAGTGCCGGAATGTCGAGATGATCCGGGCACCCCAACTCGCCCGTGGCCCACGTCAGCGCGGTGACCGGAACGCGGTGGAAGCGGACTCGCCGTGATGCCAGCGGCAGCAGGGCCTGCAGCGCTCCGTCCGCTCCGCGGAGCAACAGGACTTCGCTCTCCGCGGCTTCGGGGGATGGAGCGGCATCGAGCCACGCGCGATGCCATGCCCAGCTCATGAACGGGGATGGCCGGGCCGTCCGCGATTCGAGCGTCGCCCAGGCTGTGGCCCCGAGTCCGACCGCATCGGCCAGCGTCATGCGGCTCACGCCAGAAGGCGCGGTGCTCAGCGCGACGCTCACCGCGCCAGCCTCAGCTGTTGGAGCGACTCGAGCACGAACGGCGCGGGATCGCGCCAGCGCCAGACTTCCTCGCGCGTGCCCCGTTCCCGGAACCCCGCACGCAGAAAATCGCGCAGCGCCCGGAGCTTTCCGGCAGGACCACCGCCATTGCGCAACTGCAGGTAGAGATGGTCGACATCTCCCCAGAACCACCGGCTCCGCACACCCACGCGATAATGCGTAACCGCCGGAACGCTGCGGCCGAACGCGCAGGACACGAGCAGTCGTGGGAAATCGACTCCGGCATCGATCGCGAGTTGGAGCGATCCCCACAGTCGTCCGTTGATCTCCATGAGGACGTGCCGGCCAGACTCGTTGTCGCGCTTGCATTCGATCATCGCCACGCCCTGCCAATTGAGCGCCGCGAGGAGGCGGCGCCCCGCTGCCGCAAGGTCAGGGTCCAGCGCGATGCTTTCCCGATACACGCTGACCCCGCCCTCGGGCGGCTTTTCCCGCAAGCGACGATGCGCGAACTCCGCCACCACGCGACCGTTCCACCGCAACACAAACAACCCCTCGCCCGGCCCCCGGATGCGCCGCTGGAGCAAGACCGGGAACGCGAGCGTGTCGAGATCACCCAGCGCCGCACGACACTCGTCCGGCGTGTCAACGAACTGCACGCCGAACCGCCGCCCGCCGATGACCGATCGATGCGGTTTCAGAACCGCGGGAAAGAAACCCGCGTCCGGCAATTCCGCGCCGGATTGCTCGAGTACGACGGTCTCCGGAATCGCCAAATCAGCCTTTTGCGCCTCAGCGAGGATCGTGGCCTTGTTCGACGCCTGGCGATACGTCTCCAGATCAGGAAACGGCACGGCGACCGCCGGCGGCAGATGCTGCCGGCCGCCGAGGATCGCTTCGACGGACGCATCGGTCACCGGCAGCAGCACGCGAACGCCGAGTTGCCGGACGAGGTCGCCCACCTCGGCGGCGTACGCGTCGGGATCGACCAGCGGATCCGTCCTCAGACGGAGCCGGCGCACCCCGCGCGATACCCCCGCGAGGGACAGCCTGCGCCCTCCCGCCGCGACACCGACCTCCCAGCCGGCCCGCACCAAGGATCGGGCCGCCGCGAGGGCGGTCCGCTCGTTACCGTCCGTGAGCAGCGCGTCCATGTTGTCGGAGAGTTGCCTTGAGAGAAGCGTGCCGCGGCGCTGCGCTGGTCCGTGAGATTCCTAGTGTGGCGTCCGCGCAACGGCTGAGGGGAAGACGTCGCGGGAATGCACAGCGCCAGCGTGGCGTCACTCTTGCGCTCGCGTGCGGCACCCATGTGTGGGATCGCCGGTATCGTCTATCAGGATCGGGACCGCTCGGTTTCCGAGGACCTCCTCGGCGGGATGTGCGCGGCCCTGCGCCACCGCGGACCCGACGACGAGGGACGCTACATCCGCGGTCCCGTGGGTCTGGGGATGCGCCGCCTGAGCATCATCGACCTCAGCAGCGGCCAGCAGCCGATACACAACGAAGACCGGTCCAAGGTCATCGTCTTCAACGGCGAGATCTACAATTATCGTGACCTGCGCCGCGGTCTCGTCGCCCGCGGCCACCAGTTCAACTCCTCCGGTGACACCGAGACCATCCTCCACCTCTATGAGGAGCAGGGCGCCGAATGCGCGGCGTCGCTGCGCGGGATGTTCGCCTGGGCGATCTGGGATGAGAGCGCCGAAACGCTGGTCCTCGCCCGCGACCGCTTCGGGATCAAGCCGCTGTACGTCGTGTCGGGACCCTGGGGCATCGCGTTCGCCTCCGAGCTGAAGGCGTTGCATGCCGTCGGACTGACATCCCGCGAGCTCGACTGGGAAGCTCTCGACAGCTATTTCCAGCTCGGCTACGTCCCGGCGCCACGCACTCCCTTCCAGGACGTGAAGAAACTCGAGCCCGGCCATACGCTGCTGTGGCGGCGCCACGGCACGACGCGGACGTTCACGCAGCGCTATTGGCAGTTTCCGTCTCAGGGTGACGCTGCGCCGGCAGAGCCCGAGGCGCGTGTGCGCGAATGGATCGACGAGTCGGTGGCCGCGCACTTGGTGAGCGACGTGCCCGTTGCGGCGTTCTTGAGCGGCGGCCTCGACTCCTCGGCCATCGTCGCCAGCATGGCGATCACGGGTGAGACGCCACACGCGTTTGTCGCCCGCTATTCCGGTTCGGGGGCCGAGGCGGCGGACGAGACGGACCTGGCGCGCGCGCTCGCGGCGCGGCACGGCGCCGAGCTCACCGTGGTCGATATCCGACCCGAGCTGGGCGACATCTTCGAGCCGATCGTCCGCGCGCTCGATGAGCCGCACGCCGATGACTCCGCCATCCCAACCTGGATGTTGTCGCAGGCCGTCGGCAGCCGGTACAAAGTCGCCCTCACCGGGATTGGCGGTGACGAGTTGTTCGCGGGCTACCGGCGCCATCTCGGACTCCTCGCGACTGAGTACTACGCCAAGCTGCCCGCCTCCTTCCGCCGGCTCGTCGGCAACGCGAGCCGCTGGCTGCCCGAACCGAAGGACGGCGGGCTGGGCATCGATCGCCTCAAGCGGTTCCTGCGCACCGGCAACGGCAGCATTCCAGACCGCTTCCTCGGCATGATGAGCCGGCTATCGAACGACGAACGCCTGTCGCTGTACGCTCCAAACCTCCGGACCCACATCTCGGGACGCGCGGCCACGGGCCGCTTCCGTGAGGTGTTCGACGCGCAAGAAGAGGTTTCGGGACTCGCGGCGGGACTGTACATGGACTACACGACCTTTCTCCCGGATGACATCCTGACGCTGAGTGACCGGCTGTCGATGGCGCATTCGCTGGAGGTCCGGGTGCCGTTCGTCGATCACGTGCTGGTCGAGTCGGTCTTTCCGATCGCGCAACGCCTGAAGATCGGCGCGCCGCCCTTCTGGCAGCACAAGCGGCTCCTGCGCCGAGCCCTCCGGCCCCGGCTCCCCGAGGCGCATTTCCGGGCGCCAAAGCGCGGATTTGTGGGGCCCACGGCGTCGTGGATGCGGAACGAGCTCCGTCCACTGCTCCTCGACGAGCTCTCGCCGGCGCGGCAGCGGCGGCTCGGGTACTTCGATCCCGATGCGATTGACAGCGTGTTGCGCGAGCATCTCAGCGGCAAGCAGAACCAGGAGAGAATCCTGCTGGCTCTCCTGTGTTTCTCAACCTGGCACCGTCTCTATGTCGAGAATTCGGCTCAGGCGGGGAGCCCGCGCGCGTCCCAGAGCCCGATGCACTTGTCGGCGTGGTAGCCGTCGGCCCAATCCCACTCCTCGCTGATCAGCTCGAGCGGCCTGGCAAGTGAAAACGGCGCCGCCTGCAGATTGATCGGCCGCCAGTCGCCCGTAACGATGTCCGGATTGGTGGGGCGAGCGGTATAGGTCGTAGCGAGGAGGTACTTGGCGCCGCTCCGCCGGACATTGCGCAGTGCGGTCAGGACGTCCGCGTTGGACAGATGAATCATGCAGTCGCGGCACAGAACGAGGTCGGCGGCGGGCAACGGATCGCGCACGATGTCCAGGTGCATGAACGTGCGGTCTCCTGATCCGCCAAACGCCGCTTGATTGCGCTGCACGAGCTCACCGACAATATCGGCGCCGATGTAGGTCTGGGTACCGAAATCGATGCTGCTGATCCAGTTGCAGTCTCCGCAGGGAATGTCGAGCAGTGACCGTACGCCGTACCGCTCGATCAGCGGCGGCAGGACTTGCCGGATGACTCGTGTTTCGCGGAGCGTCGAACCGCAGCCTGAGACGGACTCCTGGCTGCCCCACCCATTGGTGGCATAGATCCGGTTGAAGATTGCCTGACGGCTGCGGAGCCTGCGGGGGACGCTCCGCAGGAGACGGACGGCTCCGCGCATCAAGTCGAGAACCATGACGCCGGTTGGTGCCGCAACATGCGGGCCGCAGGCTGGGACCGTGAAGTCGGGCCGCGCTGTGGCGTGCATGCAACAGGACCTTCGCCGGCTTCTGCCGGCTTCTGCTCCTGAGCTTGGCTTTGGTCTTGCAAGGGTCTATGCCGATGCTCCGAATCGCCCTCATCGGCGCCGGCCATATGGCTGGCCGACACCTCGACGCCTTGAAGCGCGTCGCAACCCCGCATCAGGTCGTCGGCGTGTGCGACATCAAGGCAGAGGCCGCGCAGGACCTCGCCCGGCGCGCTCACACCACCGCATACACATCCGTGCCCGAGCTCATGGAGGACGCGCGTCCGGACATCGTGCACGTGTGTACGCATCCGTCGACCCACTTCGCGCTGGCCCGCCAGGCGTTGCTGGGCGGTGCGCATGTCTACATCGAGAAGCCGTTCGCCGAGACCCGAGCCGAAGCCGAGGCGCTGTTTGAGCTGGCCGCGAGCCGCGGCCGTCTGCTCTGTGCCGGTCACCAGCTGTTGCGCGATCCGGCGTTCCGCACCGTGGTCGGCCGCGCCGCCGCGCTCCAGCCGCTCGCCCTGGTGGACAGCTACTTCACGTTCCGGTCGCCAACCCTGCATCTGCAGCGGTCGGCCCCGCGGGCGCTCGGCGAGCAACTGCTCGACGTGCTGCCCCATCCGCTGTACACGCTCGTGGCCGCGCTCGAGCAGCTCGTGCCGAACGGCGCACCCGAGCTCGCGCATGCCACCGCGACCGCAACCGACCTGCACGCGCTGCTGCGAGCCGGGAATGCGACCGGCCGCTTGTATGTCAGCCTGCGTGCCCGACCAGTCGCTTCGCTGCTCACCATTACCGGCGCGCACGGGACCCTCACGACCGATTTTGTCCGCGGCATGGTGATCGGCGCCGGCAACGACGGCACGAGCCCGCTCGAGAAAATCGCGAATCCCTTTGTCGAAGCGGCGCAGTTGGCGTGGCGCAGCTCGGTGGGACTCTCGCGCCGGCTGCTGGGTGGCATCGACTATCCCGGCCTCGCGGAGCTGGTCGGTGACTTCTACGCGGCGGTTGCCGCTGGTGATCGCTCTCCCGTGAGCGTCGAACACTTGCGACGAGTCACTGACTTGTACGAGGAGCTCGCGGCGCAAGTCCGCGCGGCAGCATCCGGCTCTCCGCGTCAGGAGGCTCGTCCGCCGCTAGCCGTTCCGGCCTCCGCCCCTCAACCCGTGGCGGTCGTCACCGGCGCCGCCGGTTTCCTGGGACGCGCCGTGAGCCGCGAGCTCGTGCGCCGCGGGTTTGCGGTCCGAGGTGTGTCGCGGTCGCAGCCGCCGGAAGATCCGCACGTGGGCGAGTGGGTGCGCGCCGATCTCGCGCGGGAGATCCCGCCTGAGGTGTTCGCGGGAGCCACGGTCGTCGTGCACGCCGCCGCCGCAACTGCCGGCGGCTTCGATGCGCACGAGCGCGACAGCGTGAACGCGACACGCGAGGTGATCCGGGCGATGAACAGCGCGGGCGTAGAGCAGCTCGTCTATGTCAGCAGCATCTCCGTGCTCGAGCCGCCGCGATCCGTCCGCGAGCGCCAGAACGAGCAAACACCGCTCGCGACCAACGCCGAACGGCTAGGTCCATATACCTGGGGAAAGTGCGCCGCCGAGGAAGCCGTCGCGGCCGCGCACGCGCAGGGCGAGATCTCCGCCCGGATCGTTCGACCCGCGGCGCTGTTCGACGGGAACGATATCGAGGTGCCGGGGCTCGTCGGGAAGCGCCTGTTTGGCGACTGGCATCTCGGATTCGGGCGGCCCGGCCTCCCGTTCGCGGCATGCGAGGTGAGTGCGGCCGGTGCGGCGATCGCGTGGATCGCTGCGCATTTCGCCGAAGCACCGGCCGTGGTCAACCTCATCGACCCTGCGATCGACACGCGCGCTCGCTTGCTCCAGCTGTTCCGAGAGCGCGGATGGACCGGTCGCTTTGTCTGGGTGCCGATTCGCCTGCTGGCCGGCGGCGTGGCGAGTTTGACTCGGGCTCTGGCGCTCGCGCTCCGCTCACCCGCGCCGCAGTTGTCGATCTGGGGAGTGCTGCGTCCACGGCGCTTCGATTCAACCATCTCGGCGCGCGTGCTCAGCGCCGCGCTGCGCCAACCGACTTCCGCCCAGCCGCCCGCCGAGAGGTCCGATTGGCTAGCATTGCCGATCGGCTCGTAACGCTACCGGCAGCACCGGCGGTGGTTCCGGCGCGCCGGTACGCGCCGTGGGATGCGCTCCTGGTGTGCGTGGCGGTCTACACTGCCGCGGGCGTGGGGCGCATCCACGATCTCTTTCCCGTTCTCGCACCCCTCAAGCCGGCGCTCCTGGCCACGGTCGCCGCGATCGGCTTGTTGCTGCTGCAGCAGAATGGGCGGCGGCGAATCACCTTGCTGCGCTCGCGGATCACCACGTGCCTGCTGGGGCTGGTCCTCTGGGGAGCGCTCGCCGTTCCCTTCGCTCTGACGGGAGGGCTCGCTTTCCATTTCTGGCTGGACTTTGCCCGCGCGGTGGCGATGAGTCTGGTGCTCGCGGCGAGCGTTCGCAGCGCTCGTGATCTCGAACGGATGAGTCTGGTCTATTACGGCGTCACCGTGGTCTACACCGCGATCATCTTGTCACGCTTCCAGCTCGGTTCCGCCGACGACTGGCGTCTGGGGCGCCTCTATTTCTACGATGCGAACGACCTGGCGACGTTGATCGTGACCGCGCTGCCGATCGGGTTGTATTTCGCGCTGGCCCACCGCTGGATCGCGCTCCGTGTCGCGGCCACGGTCGGACTCCTGCTCCTCGTCGTCGCGCTGATTCGTTCGGGTTCGCGCGGCGGTTTTCTCGCCTTTCTCGCCGTCGCGGCGTTCATCCTGGTGGGATTCACGACGATATCCGCACGAGCCAGGATCGGCGGCCTCGTGGTGATCCTGACTGTGCTCGGTGCGACCGCCAGCGACCGTTACTGGACGCAGATGCAGACCATCATCCGCCCGCACCAGGATTACAACCTGACTGACGAAACGGGACGCGTGAAGATCTGGAAGCGCGGCATCGGCTACATGCTCGACCATCCTGCCTTTGGCGTCGGCATGGGCAACTTTCAGACGGCGGAGGGCACGATCTCGCCCATGGCGCGCCGCCGGGAGTCGGGCCGTGGCGTTCGCTGGGGCGCCGCGCATAACACGTTCGTGCAGATCGGCGCCGAGCTCGGGATTCCCGGCCTGTTGTTGTTGCTCGGCCTGGTCCTGAGTGCATTCGCCACGCTGCGCCGTGTGACGCGCTGGGCTGCGCGCGCCGGTCCGGGTGCAAAGGATCTTTCGCGGCTTGCCCAGAGCCTCATGGCGGCGCTCGTCGGGTTCCTGGTGGGAGGATTCTTCCTGTCACTCGCGTATGCCGACATGCTGTACGCGCTCGTCGCCCTGTCGCTTGCGCTTGCCAAGATTGTCCGGATGCAGGTCGCCGCGGCCACGCGGGCGGTCCCATGATCGCGTTGTCCGTGGTGCTCGGGTTGCTGGCCGCCGTGTTGCTCCTGCCGGCACTGTCAGATCTGCTGAGCCTCGTTCGGATCGCCGGGGGTCGGCGTCCGCGCGAGACACGGGCAAGCACCGAAATGCCTCGCTTCCTCGTCCTGGTACCGGCCCACGATGAAGAGCTGCTGTTGCCCGCCTGTCTCGAGTCCCTGCAGCGACTCCAGTATCCCGCCGAGCGCGTGCACATCGTCGTGATCGCCGACAACTGCCGCGACCGCACTGCCGAGATCGCCCGAGCCGCCGGAGTCCAGTGCCTCGAGCGAGATGCGCCGCAGGATCCCGGCAAGCCTCGCGCAATTGCATGGGCCCTCGGCCAGCTTCCGGTGCGCAGCCACGACGCTGTCGTCATCGTCGACGCCGACACCGAAGTCGACGCGGATTTTATCGCGTACCTCGCGACGGCGTCCCCGCCGCTCGCGACGAAAGTGCTGCAACCGTACAACGGCGTGAGCAACGCAACGCAGAACGCGCTGACCCGGATGGCCGCGGTGCTCTCCATGGCCAATCATGGCCTCGCCTACGTCTGGAAAACTCGGGCTGGCCTCAATGTGCCGTTGAGTGTCGGGATGTGCATCGGAACGGAAGTGCTGGCGAAGTACGGCTGGACCGTCCACACAATCTGCGAGGACTGGGAGCTGTATGCGCAGCTCACGGTTCGCGGCGTACGGATCGAAGAGGTGCCTGCCGCTCAGATCCGCGCGCAGGAGGCGGCAACGTTCCGGGCCGGCGGCAGCCAGCGCCGCCGGTGGACGGCGGGAAAGCTGAAGGTGCTCCGCGAGCACGTTGGACCGCTGTGCCGCTCACGCGCCATCAGCGTGGCACAAAAGCTGGACGCGCTCGCCGAGTTGAGCGCCGGAGGGCCCGCGCTGCACTTGTGCCTCGCCCTGGCGCTGGCGGCGGCGGCGCTGCTGCTCCGGCCGCCGGCGTTCCCCATCCTCGCGGTCGCGCTGCTCGCCTCGCTGTTACGACCGGTGGTCTATACCCTCCTCGCGCTCGTAAAAACACCCGAGCCGCTCCGTGCGCTGGGGGCTTTCGCGCTGCTGCCCTGCTATGCGGCGTGGCGATTCTGGGTCGCACTCACCACCCTCGGCACGCTGGGCAGCAAACTCTGGATTCGCACGGAGCGGCACGAACGTCTCAACGTACGCTGACGTGAATGTGATCGAAGCGCATGTAGTCGAAATGCTGCTTCGCATCACCAACTCCACCCCAAATTCCGCTGATGGCCACGGCACGAATCGGTGCGTTGCGCGTGGGCACATCCGAGCGATCGATGACCAGCACGTCATCGATCCATACGCGGATGGTGCCTGGCTGGCCCTGCTTCTGGTAGATCTCGACCTTATGCCAGTCGCCCCGCGTGAAATACTCTTTCTGCACCGGGGGCACCAATCCCTGCGGCGGATAGCCCGCTTCCTCACCGACGACGTAGAACCCCAGCGGATCGCTGCCCGAACCGTACATCTCATACCACATGGACGAGAACGTGCTGGGCGTTCCGTCGTCCAGCCAAATCATCTTATTGATGGCTGAGCTGTGACCCTGCCACTGCGGATTCACCTGCACGTAGTAGCCGACGAACATCTCGTACCGCTGCTGGGTCGCCGGGATGTCCCAGCGCGCTTCGGTACCACCGCCGCCCACCGAGCCGGTCGTGTAACCGATCTGCAGCGCTTTGGTTTCGCCCAACGGCGAGCCGGTGATGTTTTCGACGGTTATCGGCTTGTCGGCTGTCTGGTTGTATAACAGGTAGTCGCCCAGGCTGCCGTTTTCCCACCCCAGATCCTCGATCGCCGTAAACCCACTCGGCTCATGCGCCCATGTCCCGCTGACGGGCGGAGGAGGAGGCGGCGCGGGCGGCGGCGGCGGCGTAACCGCTTCAGGCGTCGTCGCACTGGCGACGTTCGAGAGGCCACCAAACACCGCGTTCTGATTGAGCGTCCCGCGGAAGGCGATGAGCTGGAATTGATACGCCGTTCCAGCCGGGAGACCGCGCACGGTGCAGCTGCGCTGGGCCCCGATTGTCGTGCCGGCCATCGGCGCCTGACATGTGCCGTTTGCCACGCTCTGCGCCGAGCCCCAGGAAATGGGGGCGACCGCGGCGCGCACGTCATAGCTCGCGGGCTGCCCGGCCCCGTCGGTCACCTCGGTGAACCTCAAGGTCACCGCGGTGTCGCTCACGCTGGCCGCGGCGAGGTCGGTGACAGTTCCGGGATTGGTCGTCGCACTGGTCACGGTCGCCGTGGCGGCTCCATGCGCTCCTTCACTGGTCGCCGTAATGGTGGCCGAGCCCGCCGCCTCACCGGTCGCGAGACCGGTCGAATTGATGCTCGCCACCGCGCTGTTGCTCGAAGTCCAGGTGATGGAACGACCCGACAATGTCGCTCCAGAGCTGTCCTTCACGGCCGCCGTGAATTGTTGCGTGGCATTCTCGGCCAGGCTTGCACTCGCGGGGGTCACAGTGACCGAGGCCACGCGCGCGAGCGTTGTGCCGGTCGCGACGTTGGACAGCGCACCGAACACGGCGTCTTGATTGAGTGTCCCACGGAACGCGACCAACTGAAACGCATACGTTTTCTGAGACGCGAGTCCCGGAATCGTGCAGCTGCGCGTCGCGCCGATTGTGGTGCCCGCCATCGGCACCTGACAGCTTCCTCTCGTCGCGGATGGGGCACTTCCCCAGGAGATCGGATCCACCGCGTAGCGCACGTCATAGCTCGCGGGGTGTCCCGTGCCATCGCCGACCTCGGTGAATCTCAGCGTGGCCGAGCTGTCCGTCGTGCTCGTTACCGCGAGATCGGTGACCTTTCCGGGAAGTGTGTCGGCGCTCATCGTCGTGTCGCCGGTCTGTGAGACCGCGTTGACCGCGATCGACGAGGTGCCGCTTGCGGTTCCACTCGTCGCGGTGATGACTGCCGATCCGGTCCTCAGACCTCTCACGAGCCCGGATTCATCGACGAGCGCAACCAGCGCGTTGCTGGTAGTCCAAACGACGGCAGCACTGTCGACCGGTGCGCCGGTGGAGTCCTTTGGCGTCGCGGTCAACCGGGCCGTCTTGCCCACCTGGATCTCAGCGGAGGCGGGCACGACCGACACCGAGGCGACGGGCGTCAGGTCAATGAGCGTCGTCGTTGCGCGCCCCGGACCCGTCGGCGAGGGTGAAGTTTCGCAGGCTCCCCACACGGCAACAGCAGCCGCGAGGAGAGCCTGCGTTTTTCGGCGAAATGCGGTGATCACGTGGCCTCCTTTGTTTGGAACAGCCTCCAGCCGGCTGCCAA
>QHUB01000058.1 GCA_003221035.1 Gemmatimonadota bacterium | reverse complement strand
ACGTCGGACCGGTCAATCGCCAACACGTCGTCCACCCACACCCGCACGATCCCCGGACTGCCCTGCTTCTGGTAGATCTCCACCTTGTGCCACACGCCGCGCGTGAAGTTCGCCGGCGTCACGTTCTCCACCATTCCGCCCGGCGAGCCCCCGCTCTGATTGACGACATACAGGCTGAGCGGCGCACTGCCCGAGCCGTGCATCTCATACCACATCGCCGAGAACGTGCTGCTGCCGCCGTCGGCCAGGAAAATCATCTTGTTGATGCCCGAGCTGTGGCCCTGCCACTGCGGATTTACCTGCACGTAGTAGCCGACGAAGAGCTCATAGCGCCGCTGCGCACTCGGAATGTCCCAGCGCGCTTCGGTGCCGCCGCCCCCCGGACTGCCGGGGAGGTAGCCGATCTGCAGTCCCTTGCTCTCGCCCAGCAGCGACCCAGCGACGTTCTCGACCGTGATCGGCTTGTCGGCTGAGATGTCGTACAACGCGTAGTTGCCGAGCACTCCTGACTCCCACCCCTCCTCCTGGATGACGGTGAACCCACTCGGCTCGTGTGTCCAGTCACCAGATGGTGTTGATGGCGGCGGAGGCGGCGGAGGTAGCGGAGGCGGCGGAGCCACCGTACCGCTCGTCGTGGTCCCACTCACCACATTCGAGAGCGCACCGAAGACTGCGTCCAGGTTGAGTGTCCCGCGGAATGGGACGAGCTCGAACTGATACGTCGTCCCGGCCGAGAGTCCGAGCACCGTGCACGTGCGGCGCGCGCCAATCGTGGTACCGGTCATCGAAACCAGGCACGTCCCGCTCGTCACGTCCTGCGCGCTTCCCCACGACAGCGGGGAGACCGCAAAGCGGACGTTATACTTTGCCGCTTGGCCTGTTCCATCGTTCACCTCGGTGAACGCAAGCGTCACTGAGCTTTCCGTCGCCAGCGCGACCGACAAATCACTCACCGTCCCCGGTGCCGATGGCGGCGGAGGAGGAGGCGGCGGCGGCGGCGGCGGCGGCGGCGGAGGCGGCGGAGGCGGCGGTGGCGGCGGTGGCGGCGGTGGCGGGCGCTCACCACATTCGACAACGGGCCGAACACCGCGTCCACATTGAGCGTGCCACGGAACGACACGAGCTCGAACTGATAGGACGTTCCGGACGCGAGGCCGAGTACCGTGCAACTGCGTTTCGCGCCGGCGTTGGTGCCCTGCACCGGCGCCTGACAGGTGCCGCGTGTAACAGAAAGCGCGTGGCCCCACGCAAGTGGCGCCCCCCCGACTGACTGCCGGATGTCATACTCTGCTGCTCCGGCGGCGCCGTCGGAGACTTCGGTGAAGGTTAGCGTCACCGCTGTATCGGTTACCGCACTGACGGCGAGGTCGTTCAGCGCTCCGGGATCGGTTACCACTGGAGGCGTCACCGTCGCCGATGCGGACCCCTGCACACCTTCGATCGTCGCGTTGACTGTGGCTGAGCCGTTTGTGATACCGGTCAGGAGGCCGCTCGCGCTAATGCTGGCCAGGCTGGCGTCGCTCGACGCCCAGGTAACAGCGCGACCGGACAGCGTATTGCCGGCACTATCCCTGATCGTCGCCGTAAACTGCCGCGTGGTCCCAACGACCACACTCGCGCTCGCCGGACTCACGGTCACCGAAGCCGGCTTCGCAAGCGTCCCTCGACTCGCGACGTTCGAAAGATCCCCGAATACGGCGTCCACGTTGAGCGTGCCGCGGAACGCGGCGAGCTGGAACTGATAGCTGGTCGATGGCTTGAGCCCGAGGATCCGGCATGTCCGCTTGGCGCCAATCGTGGTCCCCGCCATCGGAACCTTGCAGGTGCCTTGACGGACCTCGGTCGCACTGCTCCAGGAAATGGGGCCGACTGCGTAGCGCGCCACATATGTCGCCGGCACGCCGGTCCCGTCGTTTACCTCTACAAAGGAAAGCGTGGCCGCACTGTCGCTGATAGCTGACACGGCAAGATTCGTAACGGTGCCTGGATTCGTGACACTCTTTGTCGTCGTCGCCGTTGCGACGTTCGACAGCGCACCAAACACCGCGTTGCTATCCAGCGTGCCACGGAAGGCCACGATTTCGAACTGATACTGCGTCGCGGGAGTGAGCCCCTGGACGTCGCAGGTCCGCTTTGTGCCAACCGAGCTTCCGGCGAGCGGGCTCTTGCAGGTGCCAAGAGAGATGTGGCTCGCCGCACTCCAGGTGATGGTGCCTGCGGCAAAGCGAACCTCGTAGGTCGCGGGCTGGCCGGCGCCATCGTTCACTTCTGTGAAGGAAAGCGTCACCGCGCTGTCCGTGCTCCCCGTAACTCCTAGATCCATCACGGAACCTGGCGCGACTGCATTGGGCGGCGGCGGTGGCGGCGGCGGCGGCGGCGGCGGGGGCGGGGGCGGGGGCGGTGGGGGGGACGGCTGCGTGTCGGGCGCGATCCTGCCCGTGGCCAGCAGCACGTCGTTCACCCACATGGTCTGGTCCACCGGAGAGCCGTCGCCGATGTAGGGCGCAATCAAGAACTGATGGAACTGAATCGTCGGTCGAGCGCCGGTACGAAACAGGATGTCGTGTCGATCGATGACCAGCGTCCCGTTGAACCAGTACTGCATCACGCCGTCGGCAACGCCGATGCCGCCGGCGACGGAGTTCATCTGGAAGTACGCTTCCACGTGGTTCCAGTTCGCTTTGTAGCCTGGCCCCGACGCCGTTTGGAACCACGGCTGGGATGCCTGCAGCTGCTTGTCGTTGTACCAGGGCGGCGCGTTGTAGCACTCCGACGGCAGGTTCTGCTCCGCGATGCCATTGCACCCGCCCGTGGAGCGATTCTCGGTCATCCCCACCAGATTGTTGGGCGGCGCGCCGTAGCTCGTGTTGATCGCCTTGTTGTCCTGCAGGGCGAGTCGCGGGTAACCACCGTTCTGATAATTGTGCTCGACGTACAACGTGAGCCAGTTATTCGATGGGCCGTCCCAGTCACCGTCCTGATCACTCAGCACGTAGAACTCGTGCGGGTGATACGGCTTCCCCGACCCCACCCAGTTGGTGCTGTACTTCACCCAGTAGCTCACATAGAGGGTCGGGGTCGCCGGAAACAGGTGTCGCATCGCACCGCCGGCGATTGGTGTGGATGCGCCCGCGGGGAATCGCATTTCAAGCGCTTGGGCCGCGAGCACCGGCGCGGTGTTGTCGTACCAGCCGCGCGCGGCCAGGCCCAAGTCGTCGAACGACTCGTCGAATAGGACTGCCGGATTGGTGGGGGCTGTGACGCTGCCAAGGGGTGCAGGCGTGCTCGTAGGCTGATCTGCGACACACGCGAACAGGGCGAGGATGCCGACTGCCACCACCCGATCCCTCATCATCGCCAGGCGCTTGGAAAGCTTGTGTTTGAACGTCATGCGAACCACCCTCCTCCGTTTTAGGGACGACCGATACCCCCCGCTGCTGCCAGCGGTCTTGTTTCGTTGCAACGCGCTCCGTTAGGGCTTGCTCGTCGCTACGATGAGATCATCCACCCACAGGTACTGATCCACCGGCGAGCCGTCGCCGATGTAGGGCGCAATCAAGAACTGATGAAACTGGATCGTCGGCCGCGCGCCGGTTCGAAACAGGATGTCGTGCCGATCGATGACGAGTGTCCCGTTGAACCAGTACTGCATCACGCCGTCGGCAACGCCGACACCGCCGGCGACGGAGTTGATCTGGAAGTAGGCTTCCACGTGATTCCAGCTCGCCTTGTAGCCGGCGCCCGGCGCGGGCTGGAACCACACTTGCGACGCCTGGAGCTGCTTGTCGTTGTACCAGGGCGGCGCGTTGTAGCACTCCGACGGCAGGTTCTGCTCGACAATGCCATTGCACCCGCCGGTGGAGCGATTCTCGGTCCTGCCCACGAGATTGATGGGCGGCGTCCCCAAACTCGTGTTGATTGCCTTGTTGTCCTGCAGCGCGAGGCGCGGGAAGCCGCCGTTTTGGTAGTTGTGCTCGACGTAGAGGGTGAGCCAGTTGTTCGACGGGCCGTCCCAGTCGCCGTCCTGATCACTCAGCACGTAGAACTCATGCGGGTGGTACGGCTTTCCCGATCCGACCCAGTTGGTGCTGTACTTGACCCAGACGCTGATGTAGACGGTCGGCGACGGCGTGAACAGATGCCGCATCGCACCGCCCGACACCGGCACTGCCGCTCCAGCGTTGAAATGCATTTCGAGTGCTCTCGTTCCGCTCGCCGTGTGCTGCGCCGTCGTCAGAACCGGGGCGGTGTTGTCGTACCACCCGCGAGCCGCTAACGAAGCGTCCTCGAAACCCTCCTGGAACAACACGCCCGGCGGCGGGGCCGGTGGGGGCGGCGGCGGCGGCGGCGGCGGCGGCGGCGGCGGCGGGGGCGGCGGCGGCGGGGGCGGCGGGGGGGCGATCGACGTCGTCGTTCCACTTGCGACGTTGGAAAGGGCACCGAACACCGCATCGACGTTCAGCGAGCCACGGAATGCCACGAGCTGGAACTGATACGCCGTCCCGGCTTGCAGACCCAGAACGCTGCAGCTTCGCCGGGCGCCGATGGACGCACCGGCCATAGGAACCGCGCACGTGCCGCGCGCGACATCGGTCGCCGAACCCCACGAGAGTGTGCCGGTCGACCAGCGAGGCTCGTAAGCGGCCGGCGAACCGGTGCCGTCGTTCACCTCGGTGAACGTGAGGGTTTCCGAGCTGTCGGTCACGCTCGCTACCGATAGGTCATTCACGATCCCCGCCGCCGACGGAGGCGGCGGTGGAGGTGGTGGCGGAGGAGGAGGCGGCGGCGGCGGCGGCGTCGCTGGGGGCGGCGCCGGCGGTGGATTCGGGCCGCTGACGCGGTCCGGCAGTTTACACGTCGCGCTGGCGAGCACGAGTACCAACGCGGCGGACAACTTGAACGTGAACGGCATCGCTCGTCGCCCTACCGTACGCTGACGTGGATGTAGTCGAAGCGCATGTAGTCGGACTGGTTCTTCGCATCCCCGACCCCGCCCCAAATCCCGCTGATCGCGACCGCGTCGAGCGGCGCATTCCGCGTGTAGACGTCGGACCGGTCAATCGCCAGCACGTCGTCCACCCACACCCGCACGATCCCCGGACTGCCCTGCTTCTGGTAGATCTCCACCTTGTGCCACACGCCGCGCGTGAAGTTCGCCGGCGTCACGTTCTCCGTCATCCCGCCCGGCGACCCGCCACTCTGATTCACCACATACAGACTGAGCGGCGCACTGCCGGAGCCGTACATCTCATACCACATCGCCGAGAAACCCGCGCTGCCCCCGTCGGCCAGGAAAATCATCTTGTTGATGCCCGAGCTGTGGCCCTGCCACTGCGGGTTCACCTGCACGTAGTAGCCGACGAAGAGCTCATAGCGCCGCTGCGCGGTGGGAATGTCCCAGCGCGCTTCGGTACCGCCGCCCCCCGGACTGCCGGGGAGGTATCCGATCTGCAGCCCTTTGCTCTCGCCCAACAGCGAACCGGTGATGCTCGTGACCGTGATCGGCTTATCCGCTGTGATGTTGTACAGCAGATAATTCCCGAGCAGCCCCGACTCCCACCCTTCGTCCTGGATCACCGTGAAGCCACTCGGCTCATGCGTCCATCCGCCAGGAGGAGGCGGGGGCGGTGGAGGAGGCGGGGGCGGGGGCGGGGGCGGTGCGATCGAAGTGGTCGTGCCACTGGCCACGTTGGAGAGCGCACCGAAGACCGCGTCCACATTCAATGTTCCGCGGAACGCCACCAGCTCGAACTGATAGCTTGTCCCTGGCGTGAGACCGAGCACCATGCACGTCCGTACCGCACCGATGCTGGTACCGGCCATAGGCACTCGGCACGTGCCGCCGGTCACGTCCTGCGCCGAACCCCACGACAACGGCGCGACCGCAGCACGAACCTCATACTTCGCCGGTTGCCCCGTCCCGTCGTTCACTTCCGTGAACGAAAGCGTCTCTGATGTGTCCGTCACGCCAACGACCGCCAGGTTGCCCACTGTCCCCGGCGACGCCGGGGGGGGCGGCGGTGGCGGCGGTGGCGGCGGCGGCGGTGGCGGCGGTGGTGGCGGCGGCGGCGGCGGCGGCGGTGGCGGCGGCGGCGGCGGTGGCGGCGGTGGCGGCGGTGGCGGCGGTGGCGGCGGTGGCGGCGGTGGCGCCGCGGACACCGTAACCGCGGATGTGTCGGCGAGCGAGCCGCCGTTCTGCTTGGCAACGACACGATAGGTACCAGCCGTCTGACCGGCCGTGTACGAACCGCCACCGGAGATGCTGCCACCTGTCGCCGAATACGTTACGGGCACCGCCACGCTGTCGCCGGTGTTTTTCCGCCCGTACGCAACGAACTGCTGAAGCGCACCGACTGTCAGCGCCGTGGTCTTGGGACTGATGACCACCTGAATCAAACGCCGCTTTTTCACACTCGAGCTGCCGCTGAGACTCGCGCTTGCGAGCGTTGCAGTTACGACTGCATCGGTCGCCGAGGTATCTGCCGTGTAGAACCCGGACGCGGAAACCGAACCGACAGACGCGGTCCAGCGAACCGACACAGGCACGCTGTCACCGGTCTGGGTACGGCCAAATGCGCCGAATTGATAGGTTTGATCTGGATCGAGCGTGACCGTCGCTGGAACGACGATGACCTGGGAAACGGGAACGTCGACACCGGTGCGCGGCTGCAGCTCACACGCGGCGAGCAGCGCCAAAGCCAGCGATAGCAAGACGGACTGCGTGCCGCGACCGTGCATAACCCCTCCCCCGAGGTTCGGCAGCCCGACTGGCGTGGCACGCGGTGGCGTGCGGTAGCCTCGTGGCTTTGCGTCGCCGGCTTTCGCCGGGTTTGCCGTTTCGCGCTCCCCTGCTGAAGGGGGTGCGATTCGTGCTCAGTCCTATGTTGTTAGGTCCTGCCTACTGCGAGGGCGCTACGCAGGGAGCCCGATGAGCCATCCATCGGACGCGGTCAGCATAGCGCTCAATAGGACACAGATGCAATGGGGCGATCCGCCCGAGTGGCAAGTACATGCCGAACGTCGCACACAACCAGTGGGTGGCCGAAATCACACCGCCGGAGGTCAGTGTTGCGGCGAGACCGGTTTTGTGCTCGTGATGACCAGGTGATCGACGTCGAGGACTTGCGTGGTGGGCCCGCCCGCGATGCCGCGGTTGAATGTGAGCTGGACGGAATTCAATCGGAGCTTTCCGCTCGTTCGAAACTCGATTCCCGTCCAACTCCCGCGCAGCGTCCCGTCAATCCAAAACTGCTGCGCGGCGTTCTCGCGTCCGGGCTCGTTGAGCTTGACCCAGAACTCGACATGGTGCCAAGCGCCTCGACTCAGCGTGAGCGGCTGGATGTATTGCTCGGTGCCATCGCCGAAGCGGCCCCAGCACGTGACGCCGTCCGGTTCCCGGGCCATGGCCGGATAATACGAATAGAAACGTGTGGGGCCTGGGTCACCGGTGACTTCAGCGATCACCATGGTCGCAAAGAAATCGCTCCCGTTCGGGCAAAGGCCGGCCTTCCCCATCGCGGACCATTGGTCGTCGGTGCGCGATCCATAGAGCGCGACGAGCTTGGTACCGCCTCGCCACTCCGGTGGAAACCGCACGTACAGACTCACATACAGCGAGTCGTAGCCGGGCAGGAAGAAGTGTGTGAGCCAGCCGCCGTCGCCGCCCGCCTGATACGTGACACGGAGAAAGCGGCGGCCTGATTGTGCCTCGAGCGAATCGGTGACGATGTGATGGCGGCTCGGATCCACCCCGTCCTCCCACGCCGCGAGCGCGCCGGATTCGAAATCTTCCGCAAACACCGTGTCTCCGGCCGCTCCCCCTCGTGCGGCGCTGCCGAGCCCAGAGCCGCAGTCGAGCGTGGCGCCCAGGAGCAGTCCCGCGGCGAGCAGGTTCGCGCCAAATCTCATGGCGCACTCAGATGAACGTGATCGATCCGGTAATAATCGTTGCGCGTCTTGCCGACGCCGCTGTTGCCGCCCCAGGTCGGCGCGAAACTGAACTGGATGAAATCCGGCGCGTCGAAATTCACATTCGTGTAATCGCCGACAGGTGTCGGCTGAGCGTCACCGAGCTTGGTAGCCCACCAACGCAATACGCCGTCTTGCGAGGTGGGCGTCGTACTCCCCTTGAAGTACAGCTCGATCCGGTACCAGGTGCCCGGCACGATCACGTAATTCCCGCCGCGCGCGTTCCCGAACAGATGCCAGACCCTCCCCGCGCCGGCGGAGTTCGCCAGCTGCCCGTTGGTCGCCTCATTGAACTCGAGGGTGACCGTCAGGAAATAATCGCGTTGGCGTTGGTTGTTCATCATGACGATGAGGTTGGCACTGGAAGGCGCGCCGTCCTGCCAGAAGATGATCTTGTTGATGCCGCTCGGGTCCCCCTGCCAGCCCGGACTCGCCTTCCACCAGAAGGCCGTGTAGAACTCGCGTGCGGCCGGTCGAGGATCGAAATACAGCGTCCAGGGCGCGGAGCCGCTGCGGAGCCCAACGGGATAGGTGAGCTCGGCGACATTCGGCCCCGACAATGGCGCGGTCGAGTCAGGGACGACCGCGGCCAGCCCCGTGCCGGGCGATTGATTCCACACGTTTGGCCCGGTGCTCGTGGCGCCGTCGATGTTCGTGACCAGGCGATTGTACGGCCAATCCGTGATGGTCGTGAATCCAGAGGGCTCGTCGGGCCAGGGCGTCCGGTTTGCACCCGCCACGACGCCAAAACGCGCGACGTCGTCGGGTCCTGCCCCGATGAGTGTGGCGCGCACGCTATCCGTTCCGGCGACGTGGCCTACGGTGTAGACAACCTGACACAAGCCGGAATCCGACGCGGTGGTCGTATCGGCGCTCAGCGCTCCGGTGCCGTGGCTGACAACCCACGCGACGCGGGCACCTTTCAGCGGTTTCCCGTTGCCGCCGAACACTCCGACGACCAGAGGCGAGGGGAGCTGCTGCCCGAGCGCAGCTCCCTGCTGGTTCCCCGAAACGATCGCGATGCTCGCGCCGTCGCTCGCGGCCCCGTCGGCGGGAGCCAGGCAGCCTGACAGGACGAGGAGTGTGACTAGTACCAACGGGTGCAGCGCGCGCGCCACACAAATCAGAGTCGGCATACAGTGCGAGCCCGATTTCGCGCAGGACGCGTGCCGCTCCGCCCTAACTCCATACGGCACATAAGTTGCCCCCTTCTCGTGGCATGGACGCCACGGTCCTCTTCGTCGCGAATTTCCCCGCCAATACCGGTTACGCCTGGGACTTTATCGAGGGACTCTTTGCGGGAATCGCGACGCGCCTGGCGCCCAGCGGCGTCCGCTCGCTCGTAGCGTACCCCGCAATGGCGGAACCGCCGCGCGCCCTGCGCGGAATCCCTGCCACGCCGGTCGCACTGGATGCGCGTCTGGAGACGGTGGCGTCGTTGCGCGACACGATCGCCTTTGCGCGGCGCGAACGCGTGGACTTGCTCTATCTGATCGATCGCCCCGCCCGCTCTCCGTTTTATCCTGCGCTCCGCGCGGCCGGCGTTCGGGCGATCCTGGTTCACGATCACACCTCCGGCGCCGGAACCGTTCCTCGAGGCCTGAAGCGACTCGCCAAGTGGACGCTGGCTCGCGTGCCGGGGTTTACCGCCGATCGCGTGATCGCGGTGAGCGATTTCGTCGCACGGCGGCAACGTGCGGTCGGCATGATACCGGCCGGGCGCATCACGCGTGTGTGGAACAGCGTCACCGTCCCGCCGCACGCGGACCGCACCCGCCATGCCCGCCGAGCCCTGGGACTCGAGGAGGGTGTACCCGTCATCGCGTGCACGTGTCGCGCGACGCCGGAGAAGGGAGTGGACCATCTCTTCCGCGCGTTCGATCGGATGCCGGGCCCCGACGCGCTGCTCCTGTACGCCGGCGACGGCCCGGCAT
This sequence comes from Gemmatimonadota bacterium, assembly GCA_003221035.1. Classification (GTDB taxonomy): domain Bacteria; phylum Gemmatimonadota; class Gemmatimonadetes; order Gemmatimonadales; family GWC2-71-9; genus 20CM-2-65-7. Next base: position 5,183 of record QHUB01000058.1, on the reverse strand, counting down.
TCGCAAGCCTCCAGGCGCTGCGCGACTCGCTGCCCTCGCGTGACCGCATTCGCCTCTACGGCTACCGTCCCGACCGCGAATTGCTGCTCGAGGCGGCGGATATCTGTGTCGTCCCGTCGGTGTGGGACGAGGCATTCGGTCTCGCGGCGCTCGAAGCAATGGCACGGGGCAAGCCGGTCGTCGCCACGGCAGTCGGAGGAATCCCGGAAGTCATTCAGGCGGGAGCAACCGGGTTGCTTGTGCCGCCCGCGGACGAAGCACGGCTCGCCGCCGCAATGGCCTCCCTGCTCACCGATCGCGCGGCCGCCACGCGAATCGGTTTTTACGCCCGTGACGCCGTCGCAACACGGTTCACCGCAGAGATCCAGTTGGCCCGTTTGACTGAGCTCGTTACGGAACACCTGGCACCGCGAGATGCGCGCATGATCGGCAGCGCCGAGCGGCTCGCATGTCAGCGATGAAGATCGCGCATCTGATCGAAACCGACGGCCCGGGCGGCGCGGAGCGGATGCTGGCCTCGCTGGCAAACGAGCTGCAGAAGGCGGGAAACCCGGGAATCGTGTTTGTCCCGGCCCGCTACGAGGGCTGGCTGGAATCGGAGCTCGCGGGGTTTGGGCTGCCGATTGAGTACGTTCCACTGCAGAAGCCCTTTTCGCGCGCGTTTGCGCGCGCGCTCGCCGCCGCATTCCGTCGCCACAACATCGCGCTCGCCCATAGCCACGAGTTCACGATGGCATTCTACGGTGCGTGGGCCTCGCGGCTGGCCGGCGTGCCGCACGTGATCACGATGCACGGGAGTCGCTACTACGCGGAGCGTTGGCGCCGGCGCCTCGCCATGCGCTGGGCCGTCGGTTCGAGTGCGGCGGTGATCGCGGTGTCGCACAAGCTCGCCGACTCGCTGCGGCGCGACCTCTGGCTCGGACGCGAGCGGGTCAGCGTCATCCCGAACGGAATCCGCCGCCGGCCTGCCGCCGCGAACGGGATCCGCCGCGAGCTGGGCGTCGGCCCTCAGGATCGTCTTCTCCTGTCAGTGGGGAATCTGTATCCCGTCAAAGGCCACGCCGACCTCGTGACGGCCATCTCGTATTTGGCGCCGCGCTACCCCGCCCTTCATCTCGCGATCGCCGGCCGCGGCGAGCTGGCCGACACCTTGAATCGCGAGGCCCGGGCACGGCGAATCGGGGACCGCGTGCATTTGCTGGGCTTACGGAATGATGTGGCGGAACTGCTCGCCTCCGCTGACGCGTTCGTGCTGCCCTCCCGCAACGAGGGCCTGCCGCTCGCGCTGCTCGAAGCCATGTTCGCCGGGCTCCCGATCGTTGCGACGCGCGTCGGTGAGGTCCCGGCGGCGCTCGCGAACGGGAGCGCAGGTCTGCTGGTCGAACCGGCGCGCCCCGAGGAGCTCGCGCGGGCGATCGAGCGCATCCTCACCGATGCCGAGCTTGCACGCGCGCTCGGACAATCTGCCCAGCACCGCGCCGCCGCCGAGTACGACGTCGCCACGATGGCGGCGCGCTATCAATCGATTTACGACCATGCTGGGTGATCTCTACTACGGAGCGATCCAAAACGCCGGCATCACGATGCTGGCTCGACGGCTCCGCCAGGGCGCGCTCGTGCTGTGCTACCACAATGTCGTGCCGCAATCCGCGCGTGGGACGTTCGGGGATCCCGGACTGCACCTTCCCCTCGACCAGTTCACATCTCAAGTCGCCTGGCTCAAGAACCATTATCGCGTGATCCCGCTGGGCGAGCTGGTGAGCAGGCTGGCGAGTGGACGTTCCGTACGCGGCGTCGCCGCGATCACGTTTGATGACGGGTACACCGGTGCCCTCACGCTGGCGTGGCCGCTGCTGCGCACACTGGGATTGCCGGCCACCGTCTTTCTTGTGGCCGCCGCGCCTGAACGCCGCTCGCTGTTTTGGTGGGATCATCCGGCCGTCGTGCGGGGACAAGCCGGATCGCGCACGCGGCGTCTGCTGTCGCTGGGGGGCGACGCGGGACTCGTCCTCAAGGATGCCGGCGCGACGGCCATGGCTGACGTGCCCACCGCCGCCGCGTATCTCCCGGCCGACTGGCCCCTCATCGCACAACAGGCGGCGGCGGGATTGGAATTAGGCGCGCACACCATCTCGCACCGTACGCTGACCAAGCTGCGCGACGACGAGCTTGCGTACGAGCTCGTCGACGGCGTCAGGCTCATCGAAGAACAGACTGGTGTGAAGCCGGTCGCGTTCTCCTATCCGTACGGGATTTGGGATGTCCGCGTGCGGGATGCGGTCCGCCGCGCGGGATACCGCAGCGCCGTTACACTCGATTACGGATTGAATCCGTCCGGGATCGACCTGTGCGCGCTGCGCCGCGTGAATGTGCCCGCGTCCATCTCGCTACCGGCATTTGCGGGTTGGACGGCCGGGATGCGGCCTCGGCGTGCGCGCGCCGCCTGATCCTAACCGGTTACCGCCCGCACCAGCCGATCGAGATCATCCGCCGCCAGGAGCGAGTGCGTCGGCAGGGTGATCAGCTCGCGGGCCAGCGCTTCGGCTCCCGGCCAGTTCCCTTCCGTGCCCCGGTGGTGACCGACCAACCGCGCGCGGACCGCGGGCAGCTCGCCGATGGGGTTTGGGTACGAGGCCGCAACGCCCAGGCGGACGGCCGCCTCGCGGTTCGCGAGACCGCTGAGGCCTCCCTTCACGCGCAGCGGCAGACGCAGATACCCGGGTACGCCAGCCGCGAGCGGAGCGATCGGCGCGATACCGGGATGGCCCCTCAGCAGCTCCAGCAAACGAGCGGCGCGCCGCCTCCGCTCCTCTGCCTCCCGTTCTGCCGCGACGGCGCCGTGCAGCAGCAAACTCGCGGACGCGCGGGACAGCGGCCGCGGTGGGACAGGATCGCGATACCGCGTTTCTCCAAGCCCGAGCCACGGCAGCGCCGCGGGAATCGCGTAGAGCGCAGGTCGAGCGAACGTCCATTGCGCCGCCGCGAGGCTCACGGCACGCAGGTCAGCCACGCGGTTCTCTCCATTGCGCGAGACGGACAGCGGGGTGCGGTTTCGGGTCAGGAGCGCGCCGCCGCCTCCCCCTGTCCATCCCTTCCCGCGCCCGAAGCTCAGCACGCTCATCACGCCCAGGCTGCCCACGGGCCGTCCCTGCCACCGTGCGCCTGAACCTTGCGCTGCGTCTTCGACGAGCAGTCCACCCGCCGCAGCAACGAGTGATTGCACCGCCTCCCAGTCGGCCGGCAGTCCGAACAGCGGCGCGACAACGACAATACCCGCACCATCCGCCAGCGCGCGACCCAGTGAGTCGAGGTCCGGCGTCAGCGTCGCGGGATCGAGATCGTAGAGGGTGATGCGCAGGTCTGCGCCGACGGCAGCCGTGGCAACGTCGAAGCAGGTGAATGCAGGAAGCGCAACCGCGGCATCCGAGCCGGCTTCATTTTTTGCGACGCTCAGCGCCACTTGCAGAGCCTGCGTGCCGCTCGCGAACAGGGAAACGTCCTGGGCCGCAAACTCCCCCGCCAGCAGCTGCCGCAGCGCGGGCCGCGCATCCTCCCGGCGCCGCAGGACCGTGCCGGCACTCGCGCGCAGCGCGCGCCAGGGCAGCGGTGAATGCGCGGGCGGCTGTCTCACGGGAGCCGCCGCGCCAGCACCGGTCCGAGACGATTGACCATCGCGAGCGGGAGACGTCGCCACACCGCGGCCGCGGCCCGATAGATCGGCCGGTCCGGCGACGGTGTGGCGCGCACTTCCCGCGACGACCACTGGCTCCACGCGAGCGGCACATCTTCACCGCCCCACTGGCGCTTGAAATGGTGCGTACCGCCACCCGGTGTGCAGCGGCCGAAGTTGAACGCGGAGACGCCGCGACCGATCACGTGCTCCATAAACGACCAGTAGAGCAGCATGTTGGCCGCGATCGGGCGCGACGCGCGCAGCGATCCCGCCCACGTCATCTCGAACTCGCGACCCCACGTGAACCCGCAGCCGGCCGCGAGTGGCTCGTCCCCGCGATAGACCACACCAAAGAGCACGAGCTCGGGAAAGGCGGTCGCGATGCGGTCGAAGAAGGCAGCGGGCAGAACCGGCGTGCCCAGATCGCGCATCGTGCGCGTGAAAATCTCGTAGAACGGTTCTCGTTGCTCGAGCCCGAACCGAACCGTGAGCCCTTCCTTTATAGGACGGCGAATCTGGCTCCGCAGCTTGGCCGGGAACGCCTTGAACAGAGACTCGGCGACGGGTGGGAGCGGCAACACGACGGTGATTTTTCGGTCTGATTGCGACAGCGAGGCCTCACCCGCGGTCGCATCGCGCGTTCGCAGCTCCAGCAAATCGGCGCCGGTGCGCCGTGCCTCCGAGACGGCCTCGGCCACGAGTCGCTCGCGCGCGGCCGGCGCTCCCAGCGGGCCGCCATCGTTCAGGAACGGCAGGGACACGAGATAATGACCGAAGATTCGGCTTCGGACGCGCACGAGCGGCAGTACGCCTTGCCACGACCCGCTATCGTCGACGGCCGCCCAGTAGAGGCACTCGGCCCCCAGCACATCGGCGAGGATGTCCCGCCAGGCGGCGAGATGGCAAAAGCTGCCTCCATCCGCACGCGCGACGAAATCGTCCCACGCGCCGCGCTGGCCGTCGAGTGACACCACGTCGATCACGCCGAGCGCTCCTTGAGCACGGCCGGTTCCCGACGACTCGGGTGCGCCCGCGCGAGCGCCGGGACCGTTTCGCCGATCGGCCTGAAGCGAAATTCCGTCAGCAGGCGCTCGAGACGCGGCAGCGTCCGGCGCAAACCGCCATAATGCCGGGCGGATGTCAGCCAGGAGACGGCCAGGCGTGGCTGCGCGGGATCGATCTCCCAGGGATGGATGTAGAACGTGCCCGGCGTCCCGCGGCGCTCGCACTGTCGCAGCGCGGCGCGGACGAGACCGTAGGGGAACAACCGAAAATACGCGCCACCCGCCGCGGGGAACCGCATACCCGCGCATCGCAATGTGGTCGGGGGAATCTCGGCGATGCGGCCGGCGGCACGCTCGATCCAGTAGGGGTCAGCGCGTCCGGTCGGGTAGCCATAACCGGGACGTCGCACCGGAAAGAGGCTGGAATCGTACCGGTAGCCTTCCTCGATCAGGATATCGAGCGCCCATTCCCTGCCCTGCACGATCGAGAAGTTTGGGGCGCGATA
>QHUB01000057.1 GCA_003221035.1 Gemmatimonadota bacterium | reverse complement strand
GTGCATGGAGTAGGTGTCCATGATCCACGCCATCACGCGCTCATTCGTGTTCACGTCGGGCGCGGGCACATCGGAATCGGGGCCCAGCGTTTCGATGATGCTCGAGGTGTAGCGACGCGTCACTTTCTCCAGTTCGGCCATCGACATCGTCGTCGGATCGCACACGACACCGCCCTTGGCGCCGCCAAACGGGATGTTGACCAGCGCACACTTCCACGTCATCCAGGCCGCCAGCGCCTTGACCTCTTCGAGCGTGACGTTGAGATCGAACCGGATCCCGCCTTTGGCCGGACCGCGCGACGTGTTGTAAAGCACGCGGTATCCGGTGTAGACCTCGACTTCGCCGTTGTCGCGGACGATGGGGAGCGACGTGATGATCTGTTTTTCGGGATTGCGCAGCACCTTGTAAAGACCACGATCCAGATTGAGCAGCTTGGCGGCATGGTCGAACCGCTCCATCATCGCCTCGAAGGGGTTCTCCTCGGCGAGGAAGGTCTGTTTGTCGGGACGAATAATCGCTGGTTCGCTCATACGACCCTTGTCAGTACCCCCTCGAGGACCCGTTCGACGGCCTGGCCGTTCAACTCCCACCGCAGCGCGAGCTGGGCGACGAGCGGCTCCGGGGGAGGCGCATCCTCCGGCCAGCGGCTGCGCAGCTTCACCGCGTCCTTCTCGGTGACTACAACATAATCGGCGTGTTTTGCGGCCTGCGCGAGTCGGGCGACGTCGTCCGGCGGGTACGCGTGATGGTCTTGATATGCCATGAGTTGCACGCTCGCCCCAAAGCTGCGGACCTGCGCCGCGAAGCTGACGGGATCGGCGATGCCGGCGGCCACGATCACGCGCTTCTTGGCGAGTGCGGACAGCTCGACCCGGCGGCCCGAGCGCAGACCGGCCAGCGCATCGAGCGCGAGCTGTACCGTCGCCACGACCGCGTTGGGCCAGCGCGCCGAGATGCGGCCGGCCAGCGCGCGAGACTCCGCAACCGCCGCGCGCCGTCGGGTCACGACGATCACATCCGCGCGACCCAGGGCGCTCCAGTCTTCACGCCAGGGACCGGCCGGAAGCGGCCACGCGACGTGGCGCGGCGGCGAGCTCTCCGTGCTGACGACCGCGATGTTGACGTCGCGTCCGACATTGAGCCGCTGGTAGGCATCGTCGAGCACGAGGACGCGTGCCCCTTGCTCCCGTGCCTTGCGTGCGCCCGCGATACGATCGGGATCGGGCACGACGACCGCGTCAGGAACCAGCCGCTGATGCACCGCCTGCTCGTCGCCGCGATAGCCGCGCAGCAGGATTCCGGGCTTGACGCCGTGGCGCGCGAAGTACGCGGCCACCCACGCGGCCAGCGGCGTCTTCCCCGCGCCGCCGACGGCAAGATTCCCGATCGCCACGGACGGCAGCGGCAACGGGCGGCGGCGCAGCCAGCCGCGCGCGTACGCCTTGGCGCGCGCGCTCATGATCGAGCGATAGACGAACGCGACGGGCAGCAGCACGCCGCGCGCCGCGCGCGCGGGTGCGGCGCCGCTCCACCAGAGCCACTGCGCGATCCGCTGCGCGCTCATGCGGGGCCGGCTCCGGTCCCGGTCACCTCGTGAAGGGTGCGCTGCACGGCGGCCATGCCCTGGCGGAGGCCGTCCTTGCCGGGACCAATCGTGATCGGCGCGCTGAAGCGCACGTCGATCGCGGCGAAGGGTTTGGGGATGCACATCCGGTCCCACGATCCCAGATACCATGCGGAGGACACCCGCGCCCCGGCCGCGATAATCGAGACTCCGGCATGCTGCGCGGCGGCGATCGCCCCCGGTTGCACGCGCTCACGCGGACCCCGCGGCCCGTCAGGCGTCATGGCGACGGTCGCGCCCGCCTGGAGCGCCCGCACGATGCCCAGCAGGCCGATGTCACCCCCGCGCTGCGTCGAGCCGCGGACGGAGCGATAGCCCCAGCTCTCGGCGAGGTCCACGAGGTACCCGCCGTCGCGATGGCGGCTAACGAGCAAGACGATGTCCTCGTGCTTGCGCACCGGCAGGAGCGGGAGAATGCGTGAATGCCACAGGACGAAGATAAGCGGTGGTTTCCAGGCCTCGACCCCACTGACCCGATAGCGCCAGGTCGCCGCAAGCCCCCGGATCATGGGAGGTCCGAGCGCCTGTGCGAGCGGCTCGGCCCAGCGCAGCTTCATCGGATTAGTCCCGCCGCGAGCTCGGCCACTCGCTGGGCGGCGCCGGGTGCGCCGAGCCGGTCGCGCACAATCTGCAGCCCCTCCCGCTGGCGGCGGGTTGCCGGATTCCGCGCATCGAGCAGCGGGAGCACGCCGGCCGCGAGCACGTCGGGCCGGGCGCGCGCTTGCAGGAACTCGGGCGCGACTTCGTAGCCGGCGACGAGGTTCACGAGGCCGGCCCACTGCACCCGCACGACCCGGCCCGCGATGAACCAGGAAATCGGGTGCACGCGATACGTGATCACCATCGGCATGTCCGCGACCGCGGCCTCGAGCGTTGTGGTGCCCGATTTACAGATCCCGGCATCGGCCGCCGCGAACACGAGCAGCGGATCGCCGAGATGCACCGTGATCCCGCCGGGATCGGGATAATCGGCGTGCGCTGTGCCGGCCACGACGATCTGCACGTCGGGACGCTGCGCCGTGACGAGCGCCGCCGCCTCGCGAACGATGCGCCAGTGTCGTTTGACCTCCTGCCGGCGACTTCCCGGAAAGAGACCGAGCGTCGGCCGCTCCGGATCGAGGCCAAGGGCGCGGCGCGCGTCGGCGCGCGCCGGCGGCGGCGGCCGGTCCTTGAGCGGATGGCCGACGAACGTGGCCGGCACGCCGCGCTCGCGAAAGAACTGCTCTTCGAAGGGAAGAATCACGGCGAGCTGCTGTACGGGAGCGAGCTTCTTCACGCGCTTCGGTCCCCAGGCCCACATCTGCGGCGCGATATAGTAGAGGACGGGGATGCCGGCCGCGGCGGCGGCCGCGGCGGCGCGAAGATGGTAGCCCGGATAATCCACGAGAATGACGAGATCGTAGCGCTTGTCCGCGAACGACTTCTTGATGCGATTCAGCAACCGGAAGTGCGCCGGAATTTTCTCGAGCGCTTCGACGAAGCCGACCACGGAGTACGACTCCATCCGGTCGAGCACCCGGACGCCGGCGCGCTCGAGCAGCGGGCCGCCGAGCGCCTCGAGCTCGACGCCGGGGAGTCTCTGGCGCAATGCCGTTGCGACCGCCGCGGCATGTGCATCAGCCGATGGTTCGCCTGCCGAGATGTAGATCCGGGTGGCGGTCACGGCCGCGCCGCGGCGAGCGGCGAGGCATTGATGGCGTCGGCAACGCGATAGGCGAGAGCCAGCGCCTGGAGACCGGCTGCGCCGGTGACGACGACGTTGCCGTCGCCGCGCACCGCCCGCAGGAAGCTCTCCAGCTCGAGCTTGAGCGGCTCGGCTTCGGGCGCGTCGAGCTTGACGTGCTCGACGATCTCCTCGATGCGCGTGGCGCCGAATCCCTGCCACCCGTCCTTGAGCCGGTAGAAATCGCCTTTGCCCTGCGCGAGATCGAGCGAGAAGTACCCGGTGGGCTGGAAAATGCGGAGCTTGCGCGTGCGCTCGCGCGAGACGCGGCTCGCGGTGATGACCGCGACGGCGCCGTTGGCGAATTCGACGCGCGCATTCGCGATGTCCACGTGCGGCGTGAGGATGGGCACGCCGGTGGCGCGCACTTCGCCGACCTCCGAGCGCACGAGCTCGAGCACCAGGTCGAGATCGTGGATCATGAGATCGAGGATGACCGCGACGTCGGTGCCGCGCGGCTGGAACGGCGCCAGCCGCTCGGTCTGGAGAAACCGGGGCTCATCGAGATAGGGCGTCGCAGCGCGGACGGCGCGATTGAAGCGCTCCACGTGGCCGACCTGCAGGCAGACCTTCCGCTCGCGCGCCGTGTGCACGAGCTGCTCGGCGCCGGGCAGCGTGTCGGCGAGCGGCTTTTCGACCAGTGCATGGAGCCCGCGCTCGAGTACCGGCAGCGCGATCTCGACGTGCGCGGGCGTCGGCACCACGACGGTCACCGCTTCGACGTTGTCGAGCAGCGCTTCGAGGGAGGGATGCGCGACCGTCTCGAGCTCTTTGGCGACCTGCGCCGCGCGCGCCGTATTGTGATCGTAAAAGCCGACGAGCTCGGCGCCTTCGATCTTCTTCAGCAGCCTGATGTGATGGAAGCCGAGCACGCCCGCGCCCACCACACCGACGCGCACCCGTCTCCCTTGTGCCTTCTCCCTTCCCGTCACACCATGACCCCGCGCTGCGACGCCTCGATGAACCGCAGGAACGTCTCGACCTCGGCGATCTGTGGCAGCTCGACACGCGCGCGCGCGATGCCCTGGCTGACGGTCAGATCCGAGTTGAACACCAGGCGGTACGCCCGCTTCAAGGCCAGCTTCAGCTCCGGCGAAAAGCCGGCGCGCTGCAATCCCACCGAATTGAGCCCGTAGAGGTGCACGGGATTGCCGGCCGCCTTCGTATACGGCGGCACATCCTGGTTCACGCGCGACGCACCGCCGACGAAGGCGTAGGTGCCGATGCGCACGAATTGATGAATCGGGACGAGGCCGCTGATGATCGCGCGGTCGTCCACGGTGACGTGTCCGGCCATCTGGATGCCGTTGGCCATGATCACGTCGTTCCCGACGACGCAATCATGCGCGACGTGCACGTACGTCATCAGGAAGCAGCGCTCGCCGATCGTCGTCTTGCCGGTCGCCGTGCTGCCGCGATTGACGGTGCAGTACTCGCGGATGATCGTGCCGCTGCCGATCTCCACCCACGTCTCCTCGCCCTTGTATTTGAGATCCTGCGGATCGTTCCCGATGACGGTGCCGTAGCCGATCTTCACCCCTTCGCCGACGCGCGTATTGCGTTCGATCACGGCGTGCGCCGAGATGGTGCAGCGATCGCCGACGGTCACCTTGGGGCCGATGACGCAGTAGGGCCCCACCGAGACGTCGGCGCCCAGATCGGCGGTGGGATCGACCAGCGCGGTCCGATGAATCATTTGTCCACGGCCATTGCCATCATCTCGGCCTCGGCGACCACCTGGCCGTCCACGAACCCGACGCCTTTCATGCGGCAGGTCTTCCCCCGGAACTGGATCATATCGAGCTCGAAGCGAATCTGATCTCCTGGGACTACGGGCCGCCGGAACTTGACGTTGTCGAGGGACATGAAGTAGACGACCTTGTTCGCGTTATCTCCTTCGTAGTGGCTCATCAGCAGCATGCCGCCGACCTGCGCCATCGCCTCGATGATCAGCACGCCCGGCATGATCGGGTGACCGGGAAAGTGCCCCTGAAAGAACGGCTCGTTGATCGTGACATTCTTGATCCCGACGATCCGTTTCAGCCCTTCCACCTCGATGATCCGGTCCACGAGCAGGAACGGATAGCGGTGGGGCAGATAGTCCATGATCTTGCTGATGTCCATCGCCGGCATGCCGGTGCGCCTCCCTGCGCGAGCGAGTGCCCGCGCCAGCGCGATATTGCCGCCGTGGCTGGGCCGTGTCGCCACCACGTGAGCCTGAATCCGGGCGCCCGTGAGCGCCAGGTCCCCCACGATATCCGCCGCCTTGTGCCGCACGAACTCGTCCGGCCAGCGCAGTGCGCCGCCGTGCACCACACCGCGCTCGTCGAGCACGATCGCGTTCGCCGCGGATGCGCCCTTGATCAAGCCCCGCGCCTGCAGCTCCGCGACCTCGTGCGTAAAACCGAACGTGCGCGCCGGCGCGAGCTCGACGGCGAAGCTCTCCGGCGTCACGTCGTAGGTGCCCGCCTGCCGGCCGATGAGGGGATGCGCCCACTCGATCGACACAGTCAGGCGCAGCATCTTCGCGGGGGCGACGATGTAGGTCGCATCCTTGTCCGTCACCGTGAACGGCGCCGTGACCATCAGGACCGCGGACTCACCGCCGACGGCGGCCGGCTCCGCTCGCGCGAGCGCTTCAAAATACGGCTGGACGCTGCCATCGAGGATGGGCGGCTCCGGCCCCGTCAGCTCGATCGTCAAATCGTCGATCGCGTGCGCGGCGACGGCGGCCAGCACATGCTCCACCGTGTGGATCGTGGCCTCGCCGTGCCCGATCGCCGTCCGCCGGTCGACGGCTTCGACTTCCGTGAGGCGCGCGGGGACTTCAGGCTTTCCCGCAAGATCGGTCCGGCGGAACACGATACCCTGTCCCGCCGGGGCCGGCAAAAACGTCGCTTCCGTGGTGGCACCCGTGTGCAGTCCCGTCCCGCGCACTGCCGCGGGCCGCGTGACCGAGCGCCTAGGAGGCAGGAGGAGCCTCGGGTTTGGGTTGCACGAGCGCTTCGAGCTTGTCGACGATCTTCGCCAGCCGGTAGAGGGCGACCTGCCCGCGCAGCAGCTCGAGGCGCGGGCGCGCGGGCGTCCCGAATCTCGTTGCGCCCGCGGGAATGTCGGTGAACGTGCCCGATTGCACGAGCAGACGTCCGCCGCGGCCGATGTTGACGTGGTCGGAAACGCCCGCCTGCCCCGCGATGATCACATCGTCCTCCAGCTGGCTGCTGCCCGCGACCCCGGACTGCGCCATGATCAGGCAGCGCGCGCCGATCCGCACGTTATGCGCGATGTGGACCAGGTTGTCGATCTTCGTGCCTGAGCCGATCACCGTGTCATCCACGCTGCCGCGATCGACGCACGTGTTCGCGCCGATTTCGATGTCGTCGCCGATGAGGCACCGGCCCACGTGCGGAATCTTGCGGTGCTCCTCACCGGCCTTGCCGGGGATGTAGCCGAACCCGTCGCTGCCCAGCACCGCGCCCGCGTGCACGATCACGCGCTTTCCCAGCGCGGTCCCCGAGTACAGCGTGACGCCCGGGTAGAGCTGCGTGTCGTCGCCGACGGCGACGCCGTCGCCAAGCACGCACCCCGCGCCGATGCGCACGTTCTTGCCGAGCTGCACCTCGCGGCCGAGCACGGCATTCGGACCGATCGCGACGGGCTCCTGCCACGTCGCGCCCCGTCCGATGACCGCCGTCGGATGGACGCCCGGCTCCCACACGGCCTGCGGGTACAGCACCGGCAGCACGACGAGCAGCGCGACGTACGGATCCGCGACGACGACGCGCGTGTCCGGCCCCCCGGGGGACGCTGCCAGCGCCGGCGCCACGAGCACGACCGACGCGCTGGTGCGCTCAAAGTATCGGACGTATCGGGGTGAGGCAAGAAAAGAAAGATCGCCGGGACCCGCCCGCTCGAGCGGCGCGATCCCGGCGACCGTCGTCGATCCCGGCCCCACCAGCGTGCCGCCGGTGAGGGCCGCGATCTCACTAGCGGACAGGGTGCGCGTGGTGAGCTACTGCGCCTGCGTCAGGCGCGCCAACACACGCGGGGTGATGTTGAGCGCCGGATCGGCGGCAAGCAGGAACCCGCCACCCGCGTCGGCGTCGATGATCAGCGAATAATTGCTCTCGGCGCGGATGCCCTGAATGATGGAGTTGATCCGGTTGCGCAGCGGCTCCATCAACTCGTCTTCCTTCGCCTGCGCGGTGTCCTGCAACGCCTGCTGCCGTTGCACCATGCGCTGCTGCATCCCCTGCAGATCCTTCTGCTTCGCCTGGCGCGCGGCCGGCGAGAGCGCGATCGACTGCTGGTCGAATGCCTGCACCGCCGAGTCGAGCTGCTGCTGCAACCGCTGCAGCTCGCCCTGGTACCCGGTCACGAGCTTCCGGTACGTCGATTCAGCGGCCACGTATCCCGGCGTGCGGCGCAGCACCTCCTGGAGATTGACATACGCGATCCGCGCCGTCGGCACGGTGCTGGTCTGCGCCGCCCCTCCTCCCGTCCCCGCTCCCGTGGCGGACGCCGGCGGAGGAGGCGGCGGTGGCGGCGCAGCGCCGGGGCGGCCGCCCTGCGCCAGGGCGGCGGTAGAGACCGATGCCAACAGCACGACGGCGGCGAGCGACACGAGTACGAGACGCTGCATAACGCACGAACTCCCGAAGTAGGACATGTGGTGGTGGCGGGCGCAGCATGCTGCGCCCCGACTCTTAGAAGAAGTTGCCGAGCTTAAAGTGCAGTTTCCAGGCTGGCTTCGGGTGGCCCAGGACGTCCACCCGGTCGAAGCCGTACGCATAGTCGATGCCGAGTGGTCCGAGAGGCGAAATCACGGCCGCGCCGATGCCGGCGCCGCGGAACAGCCGGGTCGGATCGAACTGCGCCGGCCGATTCCAGACGTTGCCGGCGTCCAGGAACGTCGAGAGATAGAGCATCTGCGACACGCGCATGCCCAGCTCGCCGGTAAAGGTGAAGAACGCCTTGCCGAACGCATTCGGGCTCGCGCCGTTGGTCCCGGCGGTGGGATCGTACCCGAACGGCGTGATGGAGGCCTCGTCATAGCCGCGGAGCGGAATGAAGAACTGGGTGCCGCCCAGGGTGAACAGCTGTTCGAAGAACGGCGAGTAGCCGAACACGAAGCCGGACCGCGACGAGAAGCCGAGGACGAACTTCACGTTGGACTGCGCGGGGTTGCCGAGCGTGCCGATCGGGGCGTAGAAGTGGCCTTCGAGATCGATGCGCTGGAAGTTGCCCGCGCCGCCCAGCGGTCCGCCGCTCTGCGACGCGCCGAGCTGCACCATGGTGCCCGCGGTCGGGAACGGCAGGTCGACCCGCGTGTCGCGCATCAGCGAGGCGCCGAGTGTCGAGCGGATACAATTGTTGCAGCGGAACGCCGCCGAGAACGCGAGGTTCGACGCGGAGCCGATGAAGCTCTGCTGATCGAGGCTGTAATTGAGGAACAGGCGCGTGTAGTTGTCCCCGAAGATGGGGAAGCCGAGCTGCAGGTTCCCGCCGCGGCGCCGGAGCCGGCCGACGTCGGCGATGATGTAGCGCACTCGCGTGTTGTGCACGCCGATCGTCGCCGAGATGCGCGACTCCCGCACGGCGGGATCGGTGTACGAGACGTCGAAATCGTTGATGTTCTTTCCGAACTGCCACTGGAACCGGCCGCGCTTGCCCTGCCCGAACAGATTCGGCTCGTCGAGGCCGAGGAAGCCGCCGACGCCGGTGCCCTGTCCCACCGACGCGCCGAAGTTGATGTTGCCGGTCCGCTTCTCGGACACCTTGAACACGACGTCGATGTCGCCCTGATCGTTCGCCGGCTTGGTGTCGGGGAACGGCAGCGGCTGGTTGAAGAAGCCGAGGTTCGAGACGCGCTGGTAGGACGCGAGCAGCGCGTCCTGGCGGAACACGTCGCCCGGGACCATCACGATCGCTTCGCGGATCACGCGCTCGTGCGTCACGTCGTTGCCGCGGATCTCGACGTGCGCGACGATCGCCGGCTGTCCCTCCGTGATCGCCCAGCGCAAGTCCACCACCGGCTTGCCGTCCGGCCCGATGCGCCGGAGCACGTCCGGCCGCACGTTGACGTAGATGTACCCGTTGTTGAAGTAGAGCGTCTGGAGCTTGCGGGTCGCATCCTGCCATTCCTGGTCGTCGAAGAACACGGTGTGGCGCTTCGACATGCCCAGAAAGCCGCTGCTCTGGTCGGCGCGGAAGGGATAGAACGTCTGCAGCTCGTCGGTCGAGAACCGCCGGTTCCCGACGATCTCGAACGACCCGATCCGGTACGGCTCCCCCTCGCTCACGTTCACGACCAGCGTGGCTTTTCCGGTCTTCTCGTTGACGGCGAGGGAATCGTCGAGGACCTGGAAATCGACATAGCCCTGCTTCCCGTAAAACGCCGGCAGCTTCTGATGCAGGTCGTCGCCGATTTTGTCGTCGTTGTATTCGCCCGAGCGGAACCACCAGAATCCTTCGGGGCGCGAGCTCATCTGCGCCGAGAGCTGCTCGTCGGTGAAGTGGGTGTTGCCCTGGAAGTCCACGCGCGCAATGGCGACCCGACGCCCTTCGAACACGTCGAAGATCACGCGCACGCCGGACGAGTCGTGCTCGTAGACGTAAACCGGCGTGGTGTGCGCGAGATAGTAGCCCTGCGCGTGATAGAACGAATCGATCCGCGCGCGCGAGCGCGCCACGGCGGCGGGATCGAGCGGACGGGTCTCCGCGAGCTGCACTTTGTCGTGCACGCTGTGATCGGGCAGGCGCTCCACGCCGCGCACCGCCCACTTCACGAGCAGCGGCCGCTCGTGCACATGAATCAGCAGGACGTTCTTGCCGTCCACTTCTTCCTGGGTCAGATCGACGCGGTCGAACTGCCCGCTGCCATAGAGCGCCTGGATCGCGCGCTGGACGTCGCGGTAGTTGATCGGATGGCCCGGCGCGAGGCCGCTGGTCTGAATGACGCTGATGGGGGTGTTGCGGTGATTTCCGACCACGGCGATCGAGTCGGGGACGGGCGCCTGGCTATTCAACGTCGCCCCCGCCCCCCCGGCCTGTGCGGCGCACAGACCCGGGGTGACGGCGGCGAAACTCAATAAGAATGAAAGGGTAAACCGGCGAATCACGCCTTCGAGCCGGAGAGTGCCCGGAAGGCCAGGCGCTCCTTGTCGGGGGCGACGTCGACTTCAATCTCGTCACCCTTTGCGAAATCTCCGACGAGGATCTTCTCCGACAGCGGGTCCTCGACGTACTTCTGAATGGCGCGCTTCAGCGGCCGCGCGCCGAAATGCTCGTCGTACCCGTGATCGACCAGGAAATCGGTCGCCGCCTGCGTGAGCCGCAGGGTGAGCTCTTCTTCGCCGAGACGCTTCTGCACATCGCGCGCGAGAATCGACACGATCAGCGCAATGTGCTCGCGCGTGAGCGCGTGGAATACGATCACATCGTCCAGCCGGTTCAGGAATTCCGGATTGAAGACCTTGTTGATCTCTTCCTTCACCTTCTCCGACATCCGCTCGAACTCGTTTCGCGGGTCCGCCTTGCCGAAGCCGAGGGCCTTGCCCTTGGCCACGTCGCGGGCGCCGACGTTCGACGTCATGATCACCACGGTGTTCTTGAAGTCGATCAACCGGCCGTAGTTGTCGGTGAGATGCCCTTCATCGAGCACCTGCAGCAGGATGTTGAAGACGTCGGGGTGCGCCTTCTCGATCTCGTCGAGCAGCACCACCGAGTACGGCTTCCGCCGCACGGCCTTGGTCAGCGTGCCGGAATCTTCATAGCCCACGTATCCCGGCGGCGCGCCGATCAGCCGGCTGACGGAGAACTTCTCCATGTACTCCGACATGTCGACGCGGATCAGCGCGTTGGCATCGGCGAACAGGAAGCGCGCGAGCGCGCGGGCCAGTTCGGTTTTGCCGACGCCCGTGGGGCCGCTGAAAATGAACGAACCGATGGGACGCTTGGGATCCTTGAGGCCGGCCCGGCTGCGCCGGATCGCCCGCGAGATCACCTCGATCGCCTCGTTCTGGCCGACGACGCTCTGGTGCAGCTCGTCTTCCATGCGGAGCAGCCGCGCGGTCTCGGCTTCCTGCAGCCGGGTGACCGGGATGCCGGTCCAGCGCGACACGATGAACGCGACGCCTTCTTCACTGATGGTGGGCCGCCGGGTCTGGCGCTCGCGCTCCCACTCCTCCTGCTTGCGGCGGATCTCCGCCTGGAGCTCACGCTCCGAGTCACGCAGCGATGCGGCCTTCTCGAAGTTCTGGTCGCGCACGGCCGCTTCCTTGTCGCCGTTGATCCCTTCCAGCTTGTCCTTCAGCTCGGCGACTTCGGGCGGCGGCACCTGGGCCGCGAGCCGGGCGCGCGCGCCCGCTTCGTCGATCACGTCGATCGCTTTGTCGGGCAGGAAGCGGTCGGTGATGTAGCGCTCCGACAGCTTGGCCGCTTCGACGAGCGTGTCGTCGGGAATGATGACGCGGTGGTGATCTTCATACCGCTTCCGCAGGCCCTTGAGGATCTCGATCGTCTCGTCCACGGTCGGCGGATCGACGATCACCGTCTGGAACCGCCGCTCGAGCGCGCCATCCTTCTCGATGTACTTGCGGTACTCGTTCAACGTGGACGCGCCCACGCACTGCAGCTCCCCGCGCGCGAGCGCGGGCTTCAGCATGTTGGACGCGTCGACCGCGCCCTCGGCGGCGCCCGCGCCGACGAGCGTGTGCAGCTCGTCGATGAACAGAATGATGTTCTTGTTCTGCGCGATCTCGTTGATGACCGCTTTGAGCCGCTCCTCGAACTGGCCGCGGTACTTGGTGCCGGCGATGACGGCGGCCATGTCGAGCGAGAGGACGCGATGATCTTTGAGCGCGTCGGGGCACTGCCCGCCCGAGATCAGCTGGGCCAGGCCTTCGACGATCGCCGTCTTGCCGACGCCCGGCTCCCCGATCAGGACCGGATTGTTCTTCTTGCGGCGCGACAGGATCTCCATCACGCGCTCGATTTCCTTCTGGCGCCCGATCGTCGGATCGAGCGCGCCTTCGGCGGCCAGCTGCGTGAGATCGCGGCAGAAGTGGTCGAGTGCCGGCGTCTTCGATTTCTTCTCGCTCTTGGGAGGCGTCGGCTGCGCGCCGGTGCCGCCGCCCGCGGGCGTCTGCGGCATCTCGCTGCCGAGCAGCCGCAGCGTCTCCGCGCGCGCCTGCTCGAGGTTCACGCCCGCGTCGGTCAACACCTGCGCGGCGATGCCCTTCTCTTCGCGCAGCAACCCGAGCAGCAGGTGCTCGGTGCCGACATAGGAGTGATTGAGCTCGCGCGCTTCGCTCATCGCCAGCTCGAGCACCTTCTTGGCGCGCGACGTGTATGGCAGATCCGGCCCGGCGGCGGCCGCGGCTTTGCCCTTCTTCACCGTCTCCTCGATCTTCTGCTGAATCTCCTCGAGATCGACGTTGAGATTGGTCAGGACCGCTGCGGCGACGCCTTCGCCCTCGCGGATCAAGCCGAGCAGGATGTGCTCAGTGCCGACGTACTCGTGATGCAGACGGGCCGCCTCTTCGCGGGCCATCTGCAGAACTTTCCGAACTCGATCCGTGAAATTGTAGCCGTTCATCTATCTTGAACTCACCCTTTCGCCTTCAGCTGGACTCCGCTTCGAGCAGGCGCCGCACAAACGCAGCGCGGACCGTGGGCAACTCCCGGTCGCCGGCCGACCGTCCGTCCATCGCCGCCAGGTGCGCAGGTTGCGTGTAGATCAGCAGCTTGTTGAGCGTATACACCCCCGGCCCTGGAAGCAGCTTCAGACTCATACCCAACCGCACGCCGCTCAGCAGATTCATCGTCTCTTCAAATGACAGGCGCCGTGCATGCTTCAGCAATCCATAGGCCCGCCATGTCTTGTCTTCCACTTCCTCGGGCGCCGTTCTCAACAGCACGTCCCGTGCCTGCTCCTCATATTCGACAACCTGCCGCACGATTTTCCCGAGGTGATCGATCAGCTCGTCTTCTGTCTTCCCCAAAGTCGTTTGGTTGGACAACTGGAAGAAATTTCCGACTACTTCACTGCCTTCCCCGTACAAGCCCCGAAAGGTTAACCCTACCTGCGAAAGTCCCTGCAGAACTTTGTTGATTTCCTTGGTCAAAACAAGGCCCGGCAAATGGATAAGCACACTCGCGCGCAGCCCGGTGCCGGCATTCGTGGGACAAGACGTAAGATAGCCAAATTCAGGATGAAAGGCGAAAGGAACGAGCTTCCCGAGCTCGGCATCCACTGCTTCGACAGCGGCGTAGGCATCTTCCAAATCGAACCCCGACCACATGCCGTGCAACCGCAGATGGTCCTCTTCATTTACCATGACACCAACCTGGTCCTGCACGAGCAGCGCCGCACCAGGGCGCGCACGCGCCTCGCGCTCCAGCCCCGCCAACTCCTTGCTGACGAGATGGCGTTCGTGTAGCAACTGCCGTTCTGACCGTTCCATTTGATCGAGGCGGAATACCACCGCGTTCGCCAGATGTTCGGTGGCCCCGGCGGCTTCGCTCACCCGTTCCAGAACGGCGGTCCGATCGGCGTCCTTGGCCCGCTGGCTGAACGGCACGCCGCGGACGTTCCGCGCCAGCCGGATCCGGGTCGAGAGGACGATGGTGGACTTCGGGCCGGACGCATCCAGCCAGCGCATCCCCCCGTCGGGCAGCAGCGAGAGATCCATTATTCGAGCACCCGGATGCGGTCGCGCAACTCGGCGGCCAGTTCGAAGTTTTCGCCCTCCACGGCCCGGCGGAGCTGCGCTTTCAGCTCGAGCAGCCGGCCGCGCGGATCGTCATCGGCACCTGCCGGTCCGGTCCCTGCCACCTGGTAACGCTTGCCTACGTGCTGGCTGGAGCCGTGCAGCCGGCGAAGCAGATCGCGCAGGTGCGCATCGAACGAGACATAGCACTCGTCGCATCCCAGCCGGCCCGAGTCCCGGAAGTCGCGGAGCGTGCTGCCGCACGCGGGGCAGCGCACGCCGTCGCCGGCCGCGGGAACGAGCGCCCCTGGAGCGCCGGCCTTCACCACCGCGCCCAGGAAATTGCCGAGGGGACTCTTCAGCACGGCGCCGCCGGTCTCGACGCCTTTCTGCTGGGCGCACTGCTCGCACAGATGGAGCGTGACTTTGGAGTCATGCTCGACCTGGGTGAGGTTGATGATGGCGTCGCGCTCTTTGCAGTTATCGCACAGCATCAGGGAATCGCATCGACCGAGCTCACTGTCGTGAGACGGCCGTCCTCCAGTAACAGGATCCGGTCCGCCCGTCCCGCCAACTGCCGGTTATGGGTGACCACGACCACCGCCGTTTCGTATTCCCGCGCCAGGCGGAAAAAGATCTCGTGCAGCCGCTCGGCGTTCGCATGGTCCAGGTTGCCCGACGGCTCGTCCGCCAGCACCACGCTCGGATCGTGGACGAGCGCGCGCGCGACCGCGCAGCGCTGCTGCTCGCCGCCCGACAGCTCGGCGGGACGATGGCTCATGCGCCCCGCGAGCCCGACCTCGGACAGCACTTCCTCGGCCCGCGAGCGCGCCTTGCGCGGCGACGTCCCGCCGATCAGGAGCGGCATCATGACGTTTTCCAACGCTGAAAACTCGCGCAACAGATGATGAAACTGGAACACGAATCCCAGTTTTCGGTTCCTGATCTCCGCCGCACCCCGCGCGTCGAGGTCGGCGTAGCGAGACCCATCCAGCCAGACGTCCCCGGTCGTCGGACTGTCGAGCGCGCCCAGCAGATGCAGCAGGGTGCTCTTCCCCGCCCCCGACGCGCCGACGATCGCCACGAACTCGCCGCGGCGCACCTCCATGTCGACGCCCCGGAGGATCTCGAGGAGATGTCCGTCGCCGCCCGCGAACACGCGGCGAATCGCCTTGGCCGCAAGCAGCGCATTCATTCGTATCGGATCGCGCTCACCGGGTCGAGCCGCGCCGCCTGCGAGCTGGGATACAGCGGCGCGAGCGTGGCAATCACAAGGCTCGCGCCGACGACCACCAGGGCATCCAGGGGATTATTGAGAACCGGCAGATGATCGATGAAGTAGATCGAAGGATCGATCGGAATCAGATGCCCGTTGTTCACGATCGTGCCGCCGATGATTCCCAGGACCGCCCCGAGCGCCGTCCCGACGAGTCCGATGAAAATGCCCTGGATGAGAAACACGCGCCGGATGCGCGTGCGCTGCATCCCCATCGCCATGAGGATGCCGATCTCGCGCGTCTTGTCGCGCACGACCATCGTCAGCGTCCCGACGACGTTGAACGCCGCCACGACACAGATCAGGAACACCACCAAGCCCATCGCGAGCTTCTCGAGCTTGAGCGCCGAGAACAGCGAGCGGTTCTGCAGCTGCCAATCGAGCGCGCGGTAGGGATAGCCGAGCGTCGCTTCGATCTGTTGGCCGGCGAGCGTCGCCTGCTCGGGATGGGCGAGTCGTACCTCGATCCCCGTCACGGCGCTGCCGAGACCCGCGAAATCCTGCGCCGCCTGCCGGGGCATGAGGACGTAGCTGTTGTCGTAATCGTACATCCCCGTTTCGAACGTTCCGGTCACCTCGTAGCGCCGATACTTCGGGATGAAGGCCCCCAGGCTGCGATTGAATTGCGAACCGGCGGGCGCCACCATCGTGATGACGGTGCCGGGATAGGCCGAGAGCTTGCTCGCGAGCCGGGTGCCGATCGCGACGCCGCCTTCCACGTTGGGCTGCGTGGTTCGGAACGTCAGGTCGCCCTTGGTGAAGTACCGCGGCAGACTGGTCACGGCGCGCGAGCCGGTGTCGGCTTCGATGCCGATCACCATCACGCCCTCGGCGTAATCGTGGCCCGCGGAAATGAGACCCTGCGTCATGACGAACGGCGCGGCGGCGACGACCCCGGGACTGCGCTTGACCTTCGTGAGCGCCTGCGGCCAGTCATCGACCCGCAACCCCTCGCCGTACGTCAGGATGCGCAGGTGCGGATTGACCACCAGAATCTTCTCGCGCAGGTCGTTCTGCATGCCGTTCATCACGCCGAGCACGATGACAAGCGCCATGACGCCGATCGTGACTCCGCCCACCGCGATGACGGTGATGAGCGACAGCAGCCGCGAGGAGCGGCGGCTGCGGAGGTATCGCATCGCGACGCGCAGGTCGAGCCGCGAGGGCCAGTTCGTCACCAGCACGAACAGCGCCGCGCCGGTCGCGACGAGGAGCAGAACCTTCAGCACCACCAAGACGACCGGCATCACTCGGGCCTGAGCATCGGGAACAGGATGACGTCGCGGATGTTGGCCTGGTCGGCCAGGATCATGGTCAGCCGATCCACACCCATGCCTACCCCGCCGGCGGGCGGCATGCCGTACTCGAGCGCGCGCACGAAGTCTTCATCGAGCTGCTGCGCTTCGGCATCGCCGGCCGCCCTGAATGCGGCCTGCTGCTCGAAGCGGCGCCGCTGCTCGTCGGGATCGTTCAACTCGCTGAACGCGTTGGCGAGCTCGCGTTGCTGCACGAAGAGCTCCCAGCGCTCGACTCTCGTCGGATCGCCGCGCTTGGGCTTCGCGAGCGGGGACAGCGCGAGCGGGTAATCCATCACGAACGTCGGCTGCACGAGCTTGGGCTCGACCGTCGCCTTGAACACCTCGTCCACCAGCTTCGCGCCGTTCAGTTTCTCGAACTCCGCAGACGGGACGTTGTGGCGCTTGAGGACGGCCCGAAGCTCGGCGTCGTTCGCCGTGGTGAGATCCACGCCGGCGTGCTCGCGCACGAGCGCATAGTAGTCCTTCCGCGCGAACGGACGCTCGAAGGAGAGTGTGGCCCCGTGGCGCTCGAGCACGAGCGTGCCGAAGAGCTGCCGGACAATCGTCGCCAGCATCTCCTCGGTCAGGTCCGCCACGTCGTTGTAATCCGCGTACGCCTGGTACCACTCCGCCATCGTGAATTCCGGATTGTGAAATCGCGACAGCCCCTCGTTGCGGAAGTCGTGGCCGATCTCGTATACCCGCTCGAGCCCGCCGACGAGGCAGCGCTTCAAATACAGCTCATCGGCGATGCGCAGGTAGAAGGTCGCATCCAGCGCCTCCCAATGCGTCTTGAACGGAACCGCGGCGGCGCCGCCGTACAGCGGCTGCAGCACCGGCGTTTCCACTTCCCAATACCCTTTGGCATCGAGGAAAGCCCGGATGCCTTGCACGATCCGGGTCCGTAACCGGAAGACGTCTCGGACTTCCGGATGCACGGCCAGATCGGCGTAGCGCTGGCGGTAGCGAAGCTCCGGGTCGGACAGCTCGCCATGTTTGACGCCGCTCGCGTCTTCCTTGCCCAGCGGGAGCGGCCGGAGCGCCTTGGCGAGCAGCGTCATCCGACCCACACGGATGGTGATCTCGCCGGTCCGCGTCTTCATCAATCGGCCTTCGACGCCGACGTGATCGCCGAGGTCCAGCAGGTCGAGCAGCTGGTAGGCGTCGCCGATCTCATCGCCCTTGAAGTAGAGCTGGATCCTGCCGCTCGCGTCCTCGAGATGCGCGAACGTGGTCTTGCCGTGCGGACGGAGCGCGACGAGCCGCCCGGCCAGGGTGTACGTCGCCGGATCGTCGTCGTGCTGGTACGCCTCGAGCGCCTGCTTGGCTGTCGCGCTGCGCTCGAACCGGTACGCGAACGGCGCGATGCCGCGCTCGACCAGCGCTTTCAGCTTGTCGCGACGTGCCGCTTCGACAAAGCTCCGCTCCGTCCCCGCCATCAGGCCGCTTTGCTCCCGAATCGCTTGAGGAATGCTTCGATGAACGGATCGAGATCGCCGTCCATCACTTTGTGCACGTCACTGACTTTCAGCTCGGTGCGGTGGTCGTTCACCATCGTGTAGGGCTGGAACACGTAAGAGCGGATCTGATTGCCCCACGCGATGTCGGTCTTCTGCTTATCGACTTCGGCTTTCTTCGCTTCGCGCTCGGCGACCGCGCGCTCATACAACCGCGCCTTGAGCATCTTCATCGCCGTCGCCTTGTTCTTGCCCTGGCTGCGCTCCTGCTGACAGGATACCACGATGCCCGTCGGGAGGTGCGTGATCCGCACCGCAGACGACGTTTTGTTGACGTGTTGCCCACCTTTGCCGGAAGCGCGGAACACGTCGATGCGCAAATCGTCGTCGTTGATCTCGATCTCGATTTCGTCGTCCACTTCCGGATACACGAAGACCGACGCGAACGAGGTGTGGCGGCGCGACTGCGAATCGAACGGAGAGATGCGCACGAGACGGTGCACGCCCTTCTCCGCCCTGAGGAGACCAAACGCATACTGTCCCCGGATCTCGATCTCGGCGGATTTGATCCCCGCCTCTTCGCCCGGGAGGAGGTCGAGGACGTTGATGACAAAGCCGTGACGCTCGGCCCAGCGCGTGTACATGCGCACGAGCATCTCGGCCCAGTCCTGCGACTCGGTGCCGCCGGCTCCCGGATGAATGGTGAGCAGCGCGTCGCGCGCGTCGTCCGGACCCTGCAGCATGTTCTGCATCTCGAGCGACTCGAGCCGGCCGGCGATTGCCTCCGCCTCCGTTTCGAGCTGGCGCTGCATGGCGAGATCGATATGGGATTCGGCTTCGAGCAGCTCGTTGAGCTCGCGCCCCTCATCGACGCGCTTCTTCAGCGCGTGATAGGGCTCGAGCCAACCCTTCAGCGATTTGACTTCCGCGACGGTCTGGCGCGCCCGCTCGGAATCGGCCCAGAGCGAGCCCTCCGCCATCTTGTGCTCGAGCTCAGCGAGGCGAGCGGTCTTCCCGTCCACGTCAAAGTAAACCCCTGAGCTCGGTGAGACGACGATCGAAATCGGCAAAACGCTCGGTCAGACTCATTAGAACAGCTTCTTTCCCCCAGCAAGGATTTCGTTGAGTGCCTCGGTCCAGAACGGCGTCCCCTGCGCCAGGTCCGCGCCAACCTGCTCGACGTACTCCTGCCAGCTCTTGTCGATCTCGTCCTTGAAGAGCTGGGGAAGCGTGCCGTCACGGATCCCCTGCTGCCGCTTCTCCGGATGATACACGAGCATGTCCGAGATCAAAGCCCGCGCGAGGCGGCGCGCCTTCTGCTTCGGATCCTGCACCATGAACGGATTGACCGGCCGGAGCGGCCCGGTGTTGCGCTTTCCGGGCGGATTGGCGGCGGCGGCGCCCGAGGCCGGTGCCGGGGCCCGAACTACGGGAGCCGCTGCTGCCGGAGGTGGCGGAGGGGCCGGTGCGACCGGCGGTGGAACCGGCGCCGCCGGCGGTCGCGGCGGCGGCTGTAGCGTCGGTGCAGGCGGCGGAGCGGCGGCCTGAGCTCGCTGGGCCGTCGCGGGGGCCGGCGGCCGCGCGGGAGCGGTCGGGCGAGCAATGGACGGCGGCATCACCGGCATCGCCGGCCGTGGCGGCGCCGCAGTCCTGGGCGCCGTCGTGACCATGGGCTGGGCCGCCGGGGGGCGCGGAGGGGACGGTGGCGCCGGTGGTGCCGGTGGTGCCGGTGGTGCCGTCGGTGCACGAGGGGGGGCGGGGGCGGCTGCTACTTGAGTTGCGCCGGCGCCGTCAGGACTCACCGCGAATACGTTGCTGCAGACGCTGCAACGCGCGCGCAAGCCGCCCGCGGGGACCTTGGTGGGGTCCACCCGGTAGACCGTTTCGCACGACGGACACGTAATGTTCACGACTCGTTCTCTCCGCTCTCTTCCCCGTGATCGCGATCATGCCGGCGATCGACCACGAACACCGATCCCGCCTGCGTCTTCGCATAGCTCTTCATCTCTGTCGCCAGCTCGCTCACCTGCGCCGGGTGCGCGAAGCGGCGGTGCTGATTCGTGACGACGCCGATCGACAGCGTCATCAGGGGCACGCGATGCAGCTGGCCGCGCCGGTCCTTGCCGAAATAGTAGCCCGCGCGCCGGTCCTGCTCGTTGTACTGAAACGGGACCAGCGTGTCGAACACGTCGAGCACTTCACTGCAGACCGCCGCGATGTTCTCGATCGGCAGCACGAAGATGAAATCGTCGCCGCCGATGTGCCCGACAAATCCCTGCTTCCCGAGCATGCCGCGCACGACGTCGTGCAGGATCCGGGAGAGCAGATAGATCACCCGATCGCCGTCGTAGTAGCTGTAGCGATCGTTGTATTCCTTGAAGTGATCGAGGTCGGCGTAACAGACGGCGAAAAACTCGCCGAGCTCCATGCGCCGCTTGATCTCGCGCTCGATCTCCGTCGTCCCGGGGAGCCGCGTCGAGGGATTCACCGCCACGTCGCGCTGCGCCCGTGTCACCAGAGCGTCCAGCCGCCCCGCCTGCTCGCCCGGCTCGAACAACGGCGTGATCACTTCGTCGGCGCCGGCCGCGAACCACTTCCGCACGGTGTCGGTCGCGTGGCGACTGGTCACCACGACGAGCGGCACGATCGCCGTGTACGCGTCGCTTTTCAGTTTGGCGCAGAGCTGCATGCCGTCATCGCCCGCGCTCTCGGCGTCGATCACAACGAGCGTCGGTGGCGCGCGAAGCACCCGCTCCTCAACCCCTCCGGCCTGCGGTAGCGGGATGATCGGCCACCCCTTCCCGTTGACCCAGGCGGTCACGAAGTCAGGTACGGAACGTCCAGCCGGCGAGAAGAAGAGAATGGCTTGGCGCGACCGCACCTTACTCCTCTCGTAAGGGTAGAAACCGCCTAAACTTAGGCCCCGTCGACTGCCGTGTCAAATTAACTGGGTGCGGTCGGCATTTCGGCGGTGTACGCCTCGCGCAACTCTACGGGCTTGCTGCGCGCGCGCACGCGCAGGTTCAGCATCTCGACGATCACCGAGAACCCCATCGCGAAATAGATGTACCCTTTCCGAATGTGCTGCCCGAGCCCGTCTGCGATCAACGCCACACCGATCATCAGCAGGAAGCTCAGCGCGAGCATCTTCACGGTGGGGTGACGGTGCACGAAGTTGCTGATCGGCGCCGCCGCGAACATCATGACGCCCACGGCCAGCACGACGGCGGCGATCATAACCCATAGATGACGCGCCATGCCCACCGCCGTGATCACGGAGTCGAGTGAAAACACGATATCGAGCAGCATGATCTGCGCAACGACGCTGGCGAACGATGCGCGCACCCGCGTGCCCGCGTGTCCGGGGTCGCCTTCGAGTCCATCGTGGATCTCGCGCGTGCTCTTGAAGAGCAGGAACAGGCCTCCCGCGATCAGGACGAGATCACGCCCCGAGAACGGCCGGCCGAGCACCTGAAACAGCGGCGTGTCGAGGCGGATGATCCAGGCGAGCACCGCCAGCAGCCCGATCCGCGTGAGCATCGCTCCCGCCAACCCGACGCGCCGCGCGCGCCCCTGCTCCTCCGGCGGAAGTCTCCCGGCGAGGATCGAGATGAAAATGATGTTGTCGATGCCGAGGACGATCTCCAGCACCGTCAGCGTGATGAGGGCGACGACGATTTCGGTCATGAGGCATCGCTGTCTTTAGAGGAGAGCAGCTAGAACGTCAACGAAAACCGTATTTCCGAATACCCGGGCGTCACCGTCGTCCGCAGCGACGCGCCCCGCCCTGCCGCGGCGGACATCCGCGCCGAGATGAGGGCGTCCACGGCACTGATGACGTGGTTCGCGAGCAGGAGGCCGATGGAGCTCTGCGCGCGCCGAAACGCAGTGTCGCTGCGCCTGATGTAATCGCGGTACACCTCGTGCTCGAGTGAATGATCGCGCCAGCTCCACTGGAAGTTCGGGCCGACGGCGCGGGACTGATAGAATTGAACGGCTCGCCAGTACTCCGGCGACGTCGGGTCAGGCGGAACGTCGGGATCTTCCCAGAAGGTGCGGCGGGCGAGCAGCCACATCGCTCCGTTGTAGGTCTGTGCATCGGTCTCGGGCAGGAAGGCGCCGCCCGGATCGGTATCATAGGCGCCGCTCTCGATGAAGCGCTCCATCTGCTCGTAGTACTCGAAGACCGTGTCCTTGCGTAGGGGATCGTAGGGATGCCGCGCCACATCGAATGCGAGATCCTGAAAGTGCCGTGCCTCGCGCGTCGCGTCGTGATCGAGCTGCAGATAACGGGACAGGAGGTACACCTCCGCCGCCAGATACACCGCGCCCCGATCCTGATTGCCCAGCAGCTGCCCCGTTCCGGGAACGATCAAGGACGCGAGCGGACGGACGAACGCCGCTGGGGACGGTTGCCGTTCCGGTTGCTGCTGCTGCGCCCCGACGCCTGCCGGCAGCGCGCCCAGTGCTACCGTCACGATCGCGATTCCTCCACGAAACCCGCCGCCTCGCGTCAGAATGTCACCCGGAAAGAAAAGAACGTCGGATTCTCCACCTGCAGATCCGACCCCGTCAGGAACGCGCGCGCGAGGTCGACGCCGAGCGAGCCGCTTTCGAGGCCCAGCCCAACGCTCGGCCCACCCAGTCCGTCCTGCACGAATGCATAGCCCGCGCGCACGCGAACGAGCTTCTGGTAGCCGAGATCGATGCCGAAACGCGTTTCCGATTGTCCTGCCTGGCCGAACGGACTGTCCAGATCGGCGGCGAGCTTTACATCGAAGGCGTCAGCGAGAGTGTTTCCGTTGATGGGACGCAGTCGCAACTGGTACTGGGCGCCGACGGCAAGCCGCGTGGGGAGTGGGTCGGCCTGCGCATTGTTCTGGACTTGCAGTCGAAATCCCACATTGCGGAGCGCGACGCCGATGCGCAGCGGCGCACGCGGCCCCGCGCCCACGTTGAACTGCCCGCCGAAATCGAGCGCGTGCGTTGCGCCGGTCCCGGACGGAAAGTCGCGGCAGTCGCCGCTGCAGTCCACGCGGAACTGCACGAGCTTGTAACTGATTCCGAACACGAACGAGCCGGCCAGGTTCGTCGCGAACGAGGCGATGAACTCGACGTTGCGCGGCGCGATGCGGGCGATCGTGTTGCCGTTCTGATCCGTGCGATCGAGGTCCCCGTAGTCGACGAGGTACACCGCGCCGCCGATGACGCCGATGCCGCGGGACGGGAAATAGGCGCCGAGCACGTTGCTGCGCCCCGCGACGAGCGACGCCGAGTGCAAAGCAAACTCATCGTCGGACAGCGTCGCGAGACCAGCGGGATTCCAGAACGCGGCCTCCCCCCGCCCGGCCGCTGCGGTGGCAGTCTGGCCCATGCCGACGGCCTGCGCGCCCACGGGAAAAACGAGGAAAAGAGCGCCGGCGTTGAGGGGTAACTCTTGCGCTCTCAGCGCGACGGCGATGACCAACCCGAGGGCGATGCCGCTAGAAAGGCTTCGCCTCATCGATCAGCATGATCGGAATGTCATCTTCGACGGCGTAAATCAGCCGACAGGCATGGCAGGCCAACGCCTCGGGATTCGTCCGATGCTCGAGCGGTCCTTTGCACTTCGGACACACGAGAATTTCCAGGAGATCAGGGGCCAGAGTCACAACGCACCTCCCCCATAGCCGAGGCGTTTGAGCGACAGCGCGTCGCGGCGCCATTTCGGCAGGACCTTCACGTGGAGGTCGAGAAAGACGCGCCGGCCGAGCAACGCTTCGATCTTCGCGCGCGCCGCGGCGCCGAGGGCCTTGATCGTGCGGCCGCCCTCGCCGATGACGATGCCTTTCTGACTCTCACGCTCGACGTATAGCACGGCCCGAATATATACCGGCTCGGTGCTCTCTCGAAACTCGTCGATTTCGGACGCGACGCTGTAGGGCAGCTCCTCATGCAGCTGCTCGAACGCAGCCTCCCGAATAAACTCCGCGGCAAAGAAGCGCAGCGGCTGAGTCGCGAGCTCATCGGGATCATAATGAAAGGGACCTTCCTCGAGCCCGTCGCGTAACTTAGCAAGGAAGCGATCGATCCCCTCGCCGGTGACGGCCGACACAAAGACGTCGGACGGTGCACCGGTCGGGCGGTCGGACGGTCGGACCAAATCGGCTTTCGTGTACACCATGATGATCGGCGCGCGAGGCTCGCGCTCCATGTTGGCAACCTTGCGCAGGGGTGGAGCCGGGTACTCGCCGAGCGGATGCAAATACGCGATCAGCTCGGCGTCGTCGATGGCACGCAGCGCGGCGGCGCGCATGGTCTCGTGCAGCTGGTACTCGGGTTCGAGCAACCCGGGTGAGTCGGTGAAGATGTATTGGGTGTCGTCCCTGGTGAGCAGGCCGATCACGGGCCGTCGGGTCGATTGCGGCTTGGGAGACACAATCGCCAGGTGCTCCCCCACCAACGCGTTCAAGAGGGTCGATTTGCCGACGTTGGGTCTGCCGGCGAGGACGATGGTGCCGCAACGGGTCATGCGCGAAGTGTAGATTAGCAAAGGACTGGCCGCGAGGTCTGAATGGAACGAATGACCTCTCCATGGTACGTGACGATACTCACGATCGCGTTTGCCGGATGCGCGCGGCAGGCGCCGCTCACCGTACTGCTCACGCCCCAATCACACCTGGGCCTCGGCGAAGGCTTTGGTCCCGGCATTGTCTCGGCGACGTCCGCATCCATGACACTGCAGCTGGACGCGCCCGCGCACGTGATCGTGTTACGCGTGTTGGACAATGGCGACATCGAACAGGTGCATCCCGCGGGAGATGGCAACGACCGGCTGTTACCGCTGGGGAGCTACGCATTTGGCCGCGCAACCAGGCAGCCGTACGCGCCGAATCCACCATCGGTCCCAAGCGGTCCGGTCAACCCGTGCCCACCCAGCTTCGAGAGCGAAAGCGAGCTGAGCCGGCCGGATCCGGCCTGTTGGACCGCCGACCGCGCGGTGGCTGCCGGTGCGCCACCCGCCATGCCGACGCGACCCCGCGAACGGGAGTCCGGATACTGGCTGGTGATTGTCTCGGACTTGGCGACGCCACCCCGAGTGCTCGACGCCCGGCTCCATGCCCTGGACCTGGATGACGAGCCGTTGCTCGAGAGCGTGGTGCAGATCCCCAGCGCCCTGATCGGCGGCCGGACGACGAACTGGTCAGCGTTTTATGTGGGGTTCGCCGTCGTTCCAGCCGCCACGGCAAAACGTTGACGAATGGAAGAACAGACGGCTCAGCGCGGCGGGTGCGGGACTGACAGCGAGTCGGTCACGGGATCCCAACCACCGCCGAGCGCCCGATACAGCTGCACCACCGCCACGCGTTGCTGGCGCTGCAGGCTCGACTCGCCCAGCTCGGCATCGCCGAGCACGCGCTGCGCGTCGAGCAGCGTCGTATAGCTATCCACCCCGCCCTGATAGCGATCGGCGGCCAGGACGACCGCGCGTCGCGCGGCGGCAACCTGGCGCACCGAGGCGCCGACTTCGATCTGCAGCTGCTGCACCTCGACCAGCCCATTCTCGACCTCGCGGAACGCGTTCAACACCACCGCGTCATAGCGCGCGACTGAGGCTTCCGTGCGCGCGCGCTCGACCTGGACCTGCTTGCCGCTGCGTCCCGAATTGATGATCGGCAGCAGCACGTTGGTCGCCAGGTGCCAGAAGCCGGTCCCCGCCTTGAACAGGTTCTCGATTTGATCGGTGCGCGAGCCCCCCGCGCCCGTCAGCGAGATCGTGGGGAATCGGGCGGCAATCGCCGCGCCGATCATCGCGTTGGCCGACCGCATCAACTGCTCGGCCTCCCGAACGTCGGGACGGCGCTGCAACAAGGCCGACGGCAGGCCGGGCGGGATCGCCGTACGGAAGTTCTGATTGATGAGCGCGGCGCCGCGCGGCACCGCCCCCGGCATGCGGCCGAGCAGGACGTTGAGCTCCTGCTCTTTCTCACTCGCCTGCAGGCGAATATTCGCGACACGCCCCTCCGCTTTCGCCAACTCCGACTCGCCCTGCCGCACGTCGAGCTCCGATGTCAAACCGCCTTCGAACCGGGAGCGCGCGAGATCCAGAGATTGCCGGCGCGTGTCGACCATGGACTCGGCGATGATGGTTTGCTGATCGAGATCCCGCAGCTCGAGGTAGGCGCGCGCGACGTCGCCGACCACCGTCATGATGACGCCGCGACGGCCGAATTCCGTGGCGAGCAGGCTGGCCTTGGCGGACTCGTTGAGACGACGCAGCCGGCCGAACAGATCGAGCTCCCAGCTGAGCGTCGCTCCGAGCTCGAAAAAGCCGTAGCTGCCGGTGCGCAGGCCCAGCAAGGTGTCGTTGACGTTTACGCTGCCGGCCGTCCCCGTGACGTTGATCTGCGGCAGGAACTCGAGACGCTGAATGCCGAGTCGCGCCCGCGCCTCATTGACGTTGGCCAGCGCGATCCGCAGGTCGCGGTTCTCGCGCAGCGCGATGCGAACGAGCTGTTGCAGTGTGGTGTCGCCCAACACTTCCCACCACGCCAGGTTGGCGTACGACGAGTCCTGGGTCGAGATCGTCGAGTCGCGCCAGCGCTCCGGTACGGCGGTGTTGATCGGCGACGGCTTGAAGTTGGGGCCCGCGGCGCAGGCCGCGAGGACCAGCGCAACGAGCGACAGCCCCAGCCGGCGAGAGAACGTGCGGAACATCAGTGCGCGCTCGTGGCCTTCGAGGCGAGCGCGGGCTCCGCCGGTGCCGGCGGCCGCTCCGACGCCCTCCGCTCAGTCTTCTTCTTGCCGAAGCTCCACCGTTGCGTCCACGCGAAGAGTCCGGGGATGATGAATAATCCCACGACCGTCGCGATGAGCATGCCGAACACCACGGCGGTGCCCATCACGTTCTGCGACGCCGCGCCCGATCCACTCGCCCGCATCAGCGGCACGCAACCCAGAATGAACGCGAACGCGGTCATGAGGATCGGCCGGAACCGCAGCTTCGCGCCTTCGAGCGCGGCGTCTTCGATGCTCGATCCCTGGTCCTGCTTCATCTTCGCGAACTCCACGATCAGGATCGCGTTTTTCGCCGCGAGCCCGATGAGCATGATCAGCCCGACCTGGACGTAGACGTTGTTGTCGAAGTGGAATACCCAGGCGCCGAGGAAGGCGCCGAGCGCGACCAGCGGCGTATCGAGCAGCACGGCCCAGGGGAGCCGCCAGCTTTCGTACTGCGCCGCGAGCAGCAGGAAGACGAACACAATGGCGAGAATGAAGGTCGGCGCGGCCGGCGGCGCGACCTTCTCCTGATACGACATCCCCGAGTAGGCAAAGCTCATTTCGGGCGGTAACACGGCGTGCGCCACCGTCTCGAGCGCGTGCATCGCCTGCTTGGAGCTGTAGCCCGGCGCCGGCACGCCGCTGATCTCCACCGACCGGAACAGATTGAACCGCGTGGTGATCTCCGTTCCCGACGAAGGCGTGATGCGGAGGAGTGTCGAGAGCGGCACCATGTCCGACGTCGTCTTACTGCGCACGTAGAGCTGGCCGATGTTTTCCGGCTTTCCGCGAAATGCCGGCTCTGCCTGAACGTATACGCGATACAACCGGCCGAACCGATTGAAATCGTTGACGTACGACCCGCCCATGAACGCCGACAATGCCGAGAATACATCATTGATCGGCACGCCCAGTTCACGCGCCTTTTCACGATCGAGCTGGACCGAGACCTGGGGAGTCGTCGCGTTGAACGAAGTGAAAAGGTTC
>QHUB01000025.1 GCA_003221035.1 Gemmatimonadota bacterium | reverse complement strand
TCAGCTACGCCCTGCCCCGCACTCGCTTCGACACGATCCTGCGCGACGCCGCGGAATCGGGCGGTGTGGAGGTGCGGGAGCGCGTGAAGGTCGAAGAAGTCTTGTATGATCGCGGCGCGGTGGCGGGCGTCGTGGCGCGGGATACGAGCAGTGGGACGCGCGATGCGTATCGCGCGCGAGTCGTGGTCGGCGCCGACGGCTTGCGCTCGATTGTCGCGCGGAGACTCGGCAAGGTCCACCGCATCGGGCCGCGGCGCCTCGCGTTCACCGCGCACGTCGCCGACGTCGCCGACGTCCAGGACCTCGGCGAGATGCACGTGGGACGGCCGGGTTATGTCGGATTCGGCCCGATCGGGGACGGCGTCACGACGGTCGCCCTGGTGGTGCCGCACCGTGAAGCGCGCCGCGGCGAACGCTTCTTTGCCGAGCTCGATCGTTTCCCCGCCATCCGTGGCCGCTTCGATCCGCGCCGGATCGTGCGCCCTGTGATGGCAACGGGACCGTTTGCGCGCTGGTCTCGGCGCGCGGCCGCGCCCGGCGCGGTACTCGTCGGCGACGCCGCCGATTTCTTCGATCCGTTCACCGGCCAGGGCATCTACAGCGCACTCCGCGGCGCCGAGCTGGCCGCAGCCGCGATCACGGACCGGCTCGTCACGGGCGCGAGCCTGCGGCAGTACGCGCGCGCGCGCCGGCGCGAGTTCACCGGCAAATGGCTGCTCGAGCGCATGATCGGCATCGCGGTGGGTTGGCCGGCGCTCATCGAGCGCGTGGTCGGCCGGCTGATCCGGCGTCCCGAGCTCGCCGACCTGCTGGTGCGCGCCACCGGCAACTGCATTCCCGCACGAGCCGCTTTGGCACCCGCCGTCCTCGCCGGACTGGTGCTGTGACCACGCGCGGCGTCGAGCCGCCGCAGTTCCGCCAAATGTTGGGACGGTTCGCGACCGGGATCACGGTCCTGACCAGCCGGATGCCGGACGGCGAGCCGGTCGGCATGACCGCCAACTCGCTCGCCTCGGTCTCGCTCCTGCCGCCGCTCGTGCTCGTCTCCGTCGAGAAGGGCCACGACATGCACACCGCGATGGAGCAAGGCACGCACTACGTGTTCAACATTCTGTCGTCTGAGCAGGAGGCGCTGTCGCGGCGATT
Organism: Gemmatimonadota bacterium; assembly: GCA_003221035.1. GTDB lineage: Bacteria > Gemmatimonadota > Gemmatimonadetes > Gemmatimonadales > GWC2-71-9 > 20CM-2-65-7. The sequence goes on along the minus strand of QHUB01000025.1, from coordinate 98,381 downwards.
CGCGGCCGCGGAACCCGATCGGTTCAAGGGCGTCAGCTACCGCGAGACCGACCGCGGGATCGTCATCCTGGACGGCGTGGTGGCGCACATCGAGTGCGAGAAGCAGGCGGCGGTGCCCGGCGGGGATCACACGATCTTCGTCGGGCTGGTCGTCGGTGGCGAGGTGACCGACAAGCGTCCCCTGCTCTACTATAGAGGAGGCTACGCAGGCCTCAGCCGCTAATGCGCACCGTCGATCGTATTCGCGTACACGCTCCATTTGCCCGTGTCTTCGCCGCCGCAAGCTCGGTCGCGCGCTGGCCGGCGATCCTGCCGCACTACCGCTGGGTTCGCACCCTCGATGATGGCCTGGTGGAAATGGCCGCCTGGCGACCGTTCGTCCGTGGGCTCGTGAAGTATCCCACCTGGTGGGTCTCGGAAATGACGATCGACCGTCCCGCGGGCGAAATCCGCTATCGCCATGTGCAAGGGGTAACAACCGGCATGGACGTGGTGTGGACGATGGTGGAGGACGGTGAAGGGTCTGCCGGTGTAGATGTCGAGATCGTTCATACGTGGAAAGGGCCGACGTGGCCGCTGATCGGGAAACTGGCGGCGGAGCTCGTCATCGGCCCTGTCTTCATTCACGGAATCGCATCGCGAACCCTGGCCGGCATCAAGAAAGCCGCGGAGGGCACATGAGAGATTTTCGTCGGGTCGTGATTACAGGTGTGGGTGCGGTCACGCCGATCGGAACCGCCGCCGACGGCTTGTGGACGGGATTACGGGCGCGCACCTCCGCCGTCCGCACCGTCACGCGCTTCGATCCCACGCCGTTTCGCAGCCACATGGCCGCGGAAATCCCCGATTTCCGGCCGCAGGATCATCTCGATGCCAAGCGCGCGAAGCGGCTGGACCGGTTCTCGCAACTCGCGGTGACGAGCGCCGGGCTCGCGTTGGCGGACGCCGAGATCGCGCCCAAGAAGGAAGATCCCGATCGGGTCGGGGCAATGATGGGATCGGCGCTGGGCGGTGTCTCGTTCGCCGAGTCGCAGGTGCCACGTTTTCTCGCGCACGGTCCGCGCGGGCTCGATCCGTCGCTCGCGCTGGCGGTGTTTTGCGGCGCCGCGAGCTGCAACATCGCGATCGAGTTCGGCTTCACGGGACCCAACGCCACCAACGCGATGAGCTGTGCCTCCGGGACGATCGCCGTCGGCGAGGCGTTCCATGCCGTGCGCGACGGGCGCGCGGACATGATGCTCGCCGGCGGCGCCGAGGCCCCGCTCGCGCCGCTCACGTTCGCGGCCTTCAGCATCATCCGCGCCATGAGCGCGCGCAACGACGATCCCGCGCGCGCGTCGCGGCCGTTCGACGCGCAGCGGGACGGCTTCGTCATGGGTGAGGGCGCCGCCGTGCTCGTGCTCGAGGAGCGGAGCCGCGCGCTCGCGCGGGGGGCCAGGATCTACGCGGAAGTCGTCGGCCACGCCTACACCAACGACGCCTATCACATGACGGCGCCACGGCCCGACGGACGGCAGGCGGCGCGCGCGATGCAGCTCGCGCTCGCCGACGGCGACGTGTCGCCGAGCGACGTCGGGTACATCAACGCGCACGGGTCGTCTACACCGCTCAACGATCCCACGGAGACGGCTGCCATCAAGCAGGTGTTCGGCGAGCACGCCTACCGCTTGAGCATCAGTGGAACCAAGGGCTATTACGGCCACGCGCTGGGCGCGAGCGGCGCCATCGAGGCGGCGATCTGCGCGCTGGCGCTGGCGCGCGGCTGGCTGCCGCCCACCGTAAACCTCGAGCAGCCCGATCCACAATGCGACCTGAACTGCCTGCGCAACGAAGGCCAGACCGCGGCGCCCCCGCCGGCGGCCGTGGTTTCCAACTCGTTTGGATTTGGAGGAATCAACGCCGCGCTGGTGTTGCGGCCCCATAGCGACGCCCGATAGATTGGCCGGGCTTCCAACGCGAGGTCACACGTGAATTACCGGATGCTCCGGGCTCCCGTCGCGGAATTCATCGGCACCTTGTTGTTCGTTCTGGTCGGGGCGGGCAGCTCGATCGTGAACCAGGGCGGCGCCGCCGGTCTGGCGGTCGCGTTGACGCACGGCATTGGACTCGCCGTCATCGTCACGATCATGATGCCCATCTCGGGCGGCCACATCAATCCCGCCGTCAGCTTCGCGCTCTGGATCGGCAAACAGATCGACGCGATTACCCTCGGCAAATACGTACTCGCGCAGCTGCTGGGCGCGGTTGTCGCCGCATTGCTGCTCAAAGCCACATTCCCCGCGGCGCCGGCACGCATGACTTCGCTGGGGACGCCGCAGATCTCCGGCAGCATGCTGACGATCTTCGCGCCCATTACGCTGGAGGCGCTGTTCACGTTCTTCCTCGTGAGCGCCGTCTACGGCACGTGCGTCAATCCGCAGGCGCAGCGCGTGGGCGGGTTCGCGATCGGTCTCGTCGTGCTGGTCTGCGCGCTGGGCGGCGGTGCCGCGCTCACGGGCGCGGTGATGAACCCGGCGCGCGCGTTCGGACCCGCGCTCGTGTCGTGGGATTGGCACGCGCAGGCGATCTACTGGATCGGACCGTTGCTTGGCGCCGCGGCGGCGGCGGGGGTCTGGAGATATCTGCTGCTGCCGCCGAGTGCGACCGATTTGAGATGACCAGTGGAGCGAGGGGGCGCTCGTTTTCCGTGCCCTAAAGGGCCGGCTCGGCCACTGCACGCGTCCTGAAGGACGCCCTTTCAGGGCGTGCGTCTTTGCCGAGCCGGCGCTTCAGCGCACGGACCAAAATACAACCCGACGGCTCACAACTCTTCCGCTAGTATTGGCGCAAAATACGTCAGGATGATATCCGCGCCGGCCCTGCGAATCGCCGTCACCGACTCCCACATCGCTTTCGTCTCATCCAGCATGCCCCGCTCCGCTGCGGCCTTGATCATCGCGTACTCACCGCTCACCTGATACGCGCCGAGCGGCGCGCCAAAGCGCTGCCTGGCTCGATGTATCAGGTCGAGGCACGGACCCGCCGGCTTCACCATGACAATGTCCGCACCTTCATCGAGATCGAGCTGCAGCTCCTTCATCGCCTCGTCGCCGTTGGGCACGGCCATCTGGTATGACTGGCGGTCGCCGAATTGCGGCGTCGATCCCGCGGCTTCGCGAAACGGCCCGTAGAACGCCGACGCGAACTTGGCGGCGTACGACATGATCGGCACGTGCGCGAAGCCGCCCGCATCCAGGGCCTTCCGAATCCCCGCGACGCGGCCGTCCATCATGTCGCTCGGCGCCACGAGGTCCACGCCGGCGCGCGCCTGCATGACGGCAACTTTGCCGAGCAGGTAGACGGACGAGTCGTTGTCGACGTCGCCGTCTCGAATCACGCCGCAGTGGCCATGATCGGTGTATTCGCACAGGCATACGTCGCCCACCACGAGCAGCTGCGGTACGGCACGTTTGACGGCGCGAATTGCCTGCTGCACGATGCCCTGATCGTCGTACGCTTCCGACCCGGTCGCATCCTTGGTCGCCGGAATGCCGAACAGGATGATGCCGCCCAGCCCCAGTGACGCGGCGCGCTCGGCGTCCTTCACCAGCTCATCGACTGAGAGTTGTGACACACCCGGAAGCGCGGCGATGGGGCGGCGCGCTCCTTCGCCATGCATCACGAACAGCGGCCAAATGAGCTGCGACGGCGCGATGTGCGTCTCCGCCACCAGGCGGCGGAGGGCGGCCGTACGGCGCAGCCGCCGCATGCGGCGAATCGGAAACTGCGCTGAGCTCATCGGGCGAGTAAGCTCGCGGCGCCTTCACCTTCGAGCAAGCGCGCGACCGCTTCGCCTGCGGCTTCGGGCTTCTTGAAATCCAATTCAGCAGAGGCGGTGAGTTGTACCGCTCCGTCCCGATCGGTGACGCGCCCGTACAGCCGGCTCCCGGCTCCCGGCTCCCGGCTCCCGACATAGGCCGCAACCGGAGCCTGACAACCGCCTCCAAGCGCCGCGAGCAGGGCTCGTTCTGCCGTCACCGCCGCCGCACTGTCACGATCGTGGAGTGGCTCCAGCGCCTTCCGAGTCGCGTGATCGTCTGCGCGGATCTCGATACCCAGCGCCCCTTGACCCGGTGCAGGCATGACGTCGAATGGATCGAGGAGCGCGCCCTTACCGCCCAGGCCCAATCGCTCGAGGCCGGCGATCGCGAGCAGTGCCGCATCGAGACCTTCGCGGCCTTCGACTTTTCGGATGCGGGTCGGGACGTTGCCGCGCAGCGGTACGACTTCCAGATCGGGTCGCAGGAAGCGCACCTGGGCGACACGCCGCAAGCTCGACGTGCCGACACGCGTGCCCTGCGGCAGCGTCTGCAGAGACTTTCCATTGACGAGCGCTTCACGCGGATCGTGGCGAGGCGGGATTGCTCCAAGGCCAAGACCGGGCGGTAGCTCCGTCGGTAGATCCTTGAGCGAGTGGACGGCGACGTCGATCCGCCCATCGAGCAGCGCGTCTTCGATCTCCTTCGTAAAGAACCCCGTCCCTTCCAGCTCATGCAGGGGGCGATCGATTTCCGCATCCCCCTGCGTCTTGATGACGACGAGCTCGGCGCGCACGCCGTGTTCAGCGAGCCTGCCGCGCACCCATTCCGCCTGCCAGCGAGCCAGCTGACTCCCGCGCGTGCCGATCTTCACGCGAAGCGCCGCGCGAGCGAGTCAATCAGCCCCGGCACCGTGTGCGGCTCGGCCTCGATGACCTCGCGAAAACCGAGCTCGCGGGCGGTGCCGGCGGTGACCGGTCCGATCGTCGCCGCCACGAACCGGCCGGACGTCGCGGCGGGGCGGCCCACCAGATCCAGGAACGAGCGCACTGTGGAGGACGACGTGAACGTGACGGCGTCGATGCGGCCGAGCGTGATCTCGCTCGCGAGACGGCTGAGATCGGTTTGGACCGGCACAGTCCGATAGACCGCAATGGCCTGGACGTCCGCGCCATGCCGCCGCAACACCGCCGGGAGGACTTCGCGGGCGTCCTCGGCGGTCGGGATGAGCACCCGGGCCCCGACCAGTGAGCCGCCGCTGTCCTGGATCAGCGTCTCGGCCAGCGACTCGGCAACAAACTCAGGAGGAACGAGCGCCGGCACGACGCCCTTCACGGTGAGCGCGTCCGCAGTCGCAGTCCCAATGGCGGCGACCTTGGTAGCGGTAAAGACGTGCGGCGTCAGGCCCCACGCGACCAGACGGTCGAAGACGACCTGTACGGCATTCTGGCTCGTGAAGACGACCCAGCGATACGCGGAAAGACCGGTGAGCGCGGCGCGAAGACCGCCGAGATTTTCCAGCGGTTGAATGCGGATAACGGGCGCGAGCACCGCGACCGCGCCGCGGTCTTCCAGCGCCCGGACGAGATCGCCGGCTTGTTCACGCGCACGCGTCACGACGATGCGGCGCCCCTGTAAAGATCCTCCCATGCGCCGTTGCAATCTCACCGTGGCCCCACCCATTATCAAGCAATGCTCCGCTCACTCCGCGCCGCGCTGGCCCGGTTCTGCGTGCGCCGCGCCGCCGCTGCGCAGCGCGTGGCCCCGCGCCGGGCGCTCGGCTGGCTCCGGCTCGGCTGCAAGTTCGCGCCGGGCTTTGCCGATACGTATCCAGCGCTCGTCCATCTCTCACGCGCGATCGACGATCGCTGGGGCGCGGTCGCAGCAGCGCGCGAGGCCAGCATCCGCTTTCCCGATCACGCCGACGCCTGGATGTTGCTGGGCGAAGCCCTTCAGATGGTCTTCCGGCAGGATGAAGCCCTCGGCGCGTTCGAACAGGCCCTGGCGCTCGAGGAGCGGGCCGATGCCGCGATGGCGGCCGGCACGCTGTACACCCGCATGGGACGATTTGCCGATGCCTCCGCGCGGTTTGCGCGTGCCTATGCCGCGGGCGGCGGCGCTACCGCGCTCTGGCACAACGCGCAGGCGCTGTACGACGCCGGCGATCACAGTGCCGCGGATGACGCGTTGAATTTGTGGGCGACGCAGGTACCGGACGGCCACAGCCGCCTGCCCGAAGCCCGCGCGGAGCTACGGGCGAAGGCTGCGGCGCGCGCGCAGGTACAGTGAGAGCGTGTAGCCGATGAGAATCACGCCTACCAGGATGTAGGCCGCGATCATGTAGCCGCTGTTCGGGGGCGGTCCCTGAGTCGTCATTGTTCAGTCACTTCGAGCTGTTCCCGCAGGTAACTCACTGCGTAGCGCTGCACGACAAATCCCACGTACAGCAGCGTGAAGACGCCCAACGAGAACAGCCATGTCGTCAGCATGCTGCCGGGCAGCTTCGGGCGGCCGGGCTGTAGCACGATGGGCATGGGGTGCAGCGTGGGAAACATGTACACGCTGAGATGAATGAACGGCACCTCGCACATTCCGCAGATGCCGAGTACCGCGGCGAACCGCGCGCGCGCGCCCGGATCCGGCACCGCGCTGCGCAGGAGCAGGTAGCCGACATAGAGCAGGAACAGGAAGAGCGTGAAGGTGAGGCGCGCGTCCCACGACCACCACGTTCCCCAGATCGGTTTCCCCCAAATGGGTCCGGTGGTCAGCACAATGGCGCAGAAGACCGTGCCCACTTCGGCCGACGATGCGGCGAACCGGTCGAGCCGCGGGTCCTTGGTGAAGAGATAGACAATGCTCGCGAGGCCGACGAAGATCATCGCCGTTTCGGCCCAGATCGCGGCCGGGACGTGCAGGTAGAAAATCTTCTGCGCGAACCCCTGCGACGCCTCGACCGGCGTATATGCGAGCGCGCGGACGTACACGCCCGCCAACAGCAGCAGCGCGACGGCCGTAATCCACCGTCCCACGCGGAGGTGCGTCATTCGTTCACCGTCGCGGGGAACAGCAGAATGGCGAGCACGACGAAGACCACATCATAGACGGCCAGCATGTTAAGCCACCCTTGGACCTCGCTCAAGGGACGTCCCGCCAGCAGGAGTCCCGTGGCCAGGGCGGCCCAGCGCAGCGGCAGAATCATGAATGGCAGAAGCAGGACGGGCAGGAGCAGCTCCGCAAACCGCGTGCGCACCGTCATGGCGCTGAACAGCGTGCCCACCGCCACGAATCCAACCGTGGCCAGCGCGATGACCATGACCAGGGGCGCCACCAATACCCGCACGTTGAAGAACAGCGCAATCAGCGGCAGTCCGATCACTTCGATCGTCGCCACGAAAATGAGATTCGCGATCAGCTTGCCGAGGTAAATGCTGCCGCGGTCGATGGGCGCGAGCAGCAAGCCGTCGAGTGCCTGGTTTTCGAGCTCGATCTGAAACGCCCGGTTGAGAGCCAGAATCGCGGCGAAGGTGAAGGTCACCCATAAGATGCTGGGCGCCAGGTCGACGTTGGAAACGGCCGTCTGGTCGCGCCCGAAATTGAACACCATCAGCACGAGGACGACGAACGTCGCGACGGACACGATCGCCGTGCGCGATCGCAGCTCCACGAGCAGATCCTTGGAGGCGACCGCCCATGCGTGGCGCAGCAGCTCAGGCGATCGCATTGCGATACTCCTCGGCCACCTGCGCGGCGCCGCGGCCGGCACGCGGCGCGAAATGCACGAACCGGCCCGCGCGCATGAACGCCACGTCGGTCGCGAGGCCCGTGCCTTCTTCGACGTTGTGGGTGACCAGGACGCTCGCGCGGCCCGCCGCGGCATGCCGGCCCAGCAGCCGGCTCAACGCTTCCGCGGCGACTCGATCGAGTCCGGTGAACGGCTCGTCGAGCAGCAGCACGGTTGGATCGTGCACGAGCGCGCGCGCGATAGCGACGCGCTGCACGAGCCCGCGCGAGAGCGCGCGCACGGGGCGATCCACGTGCGCCTCGAGTCCCAAGCGCGCGATCAGTTCCGCTGGAGGGGCGACGTCGTAGAGCGACGCCCAGAACCCGAGATTCTCACGCACCGTGAGCTGCGCATACAGCTGCGGTTGATGTCCGATCCAGCCGATCGCCCGCCGTCCGCCGACCACATCGGCACGGCCGCGCTGCGGCTGAATCAGTCCCGCGAGAACCCTGAGGAGGGTCGTCTTGCCGGCGCCGTTGGGGCCGAAGACGGCGAGAGTCTGGCCGGGCTGTACGCTGAACGAGACATCATCGAGGGCCCGGATTGCGCCGAAGCGATGACTGAGGCCTTCAGCCCGCAGCATCGATCGCGGCGGCGAGCTCGCTCAATTCGTATGGCTTGACGAGATAACGGCTGTGCCCCAGGTCCAGCACGTTCATCAGCGGCTCCATGCTCACGTACGCCGTCGTCACGACGACCGGCAACGTGGGCCGGGTCTCGCGGATGCGCTGCAGCAGCTCGATACCGTCGGTATCGGGAAGGCGCATGTCGAGCACGAGGACATCGGGGTTGAAATCGCTCAGTTGCCGCATGGCCTCCGCACCGCTCGGCGCGTAGGCCATGGTGTATTTGCCTTCGAAGAACCGCTCGTAGGAGTATTGCAATGCGGCTTCGTCTTCGACGAAGAGGACCTTGCGCGGCGGCATCGCCGCCAATTTACGTCACGAAACGCCAGTCTCCAATTCGAACAGGTCGTCGAGCTTGGTGAGCACGAGGAGAAATCGCAGCTCTTCATTCGCACCGCGCAGGCACACCGTCTGGCGGCGCTCGGCGGCCTTCCGCTGGATCAGCATCAACGCACCAAGACCCGCGCTGTCCACCGACCGCGTCCCCGACAGGTCGATCACCAGCCGGCCCCCGCCTCCGCTGGTCCCCGCGGCAAGAAGGTCCAGCACCTCTCCCGCCGCGCGGCGAAACGCCGTGCGGGAATCGAGGTCGAGCCGCTCAGGCGCGGCCAGCGTCTTCTCCATCGGACGCGTGGACATCAGTATGCGCTCCACAGGTAGTGACATATTTCCTCCCGCTCCGGTGTATGCCACTCCAGTGCCAGATGATCTAAGCCGCGCCGCATCAAGCGGTTGTCAAAAACCGGTGAGCCCGCTCACCCCGCTGCGTTGCCGCATAGCGAGCGGCGCGGTGCAACTTGCTAGAGTCCCCCTCTTCCTTAATATCCCGAATCATGGCGACTGACCGAATTGAAACTCTCCTCGACGAACAGCGGCGCTTTGCCCCGCCCGAAGCCTTCCACGCTGACGCTCATGTCCGTGACAACACCGTCTACGAGCGCGCGCGGCGGGACCCGGAAGGTTACTGGGCCGACTGGGCCAGGCAACTGGAATGGAGCCGTCCCTTCGACCGCGTGCTCGAATGGAAGCCTCCCCACGCCAAGTGGTTCCTGGGCGGCAAGCTCAACGCGTCCGTCAATTGTCTCGACCGGCACGTCCGCGCCGGCCGGGGCGGCCGCGTCGCATTGATATGGGAAGGTGAGCCGCCCGGTGAGGTGAGACGCATCACCTATGCAGAGTTGCACGCGGACGTCAACAAGTTCGCCAACGTCCTGAAGGGGCTCGGCATCAAGCGCGGCGATCGCGTCGCGATCTATCTGCCGATGGTCCCCGAGGTCGCCGTCGCGATGCTGGCCTGTGCGCGCATCGGCGCCGTACACACCGTCGTGTTCGGTGGCTTCTCCGCCGAATCGCTGCGCGACCGGATCAACGACGCCGGCGCGAAGCTGCTCGTCACCGCGGACGGCGGCTATCGCCGCGGGGCGATCGTGCCGCTCAAACAGAACGCCGACGAAGCGCTCCAGGCTACGCCCAGCATCGAGCACTCCATCATACTGCGGCGCACGGGACAGACCGTGACGTTCAAGACGGGGCGAGATCTCTGGTGGTCGGAGCTGATGGCGCGGGCCGCGACGGACTGCCCGCCCGAAGCGATGGACGCGGAAGATCCGCTCTACATCCTGTACACGTCGGGGACGACCGGCAAACCCAAGGGGATTTTGCACACTACGGGCGGCTACCTGACGCATGTGTACGCGACGACCAAGTGGGTCTTCGACCTCAAGGACTCGGACGTGTTCTGGTGCACCGCGGACGTAGGGTGGGTGACGGGCCATTCCTACGTCGTATATGGCCCGCTGGCGCTTGGCGTTACCGAAGTGATGTACGAAGGTGCGCCCGATCATCCCGGGAAGGACCGGTTCTGGTCGATCTGCGAGAAACATGGTGTCACCGTCTTCTACACCGCACCCACCGCGATTCGCGCGTTCATGAAATGGGGCACCGAGCTACCTGCCCGGCACAACCTGAAAAAGCTCCGGCTGCTCGGCTCCGTGGGAGAGCCGATCAATCCCGAGGCGTGGATGTGGTATCAGGAAAACATCGGCGGCGGCCGTTGCCCCATCGTCGATACGTGGTGGCAGACCGAGACGGGCGGGATCATGATCACACCGCTTCCCGGTGTGACGGCCACGAAGCCGGGCTCGGCGACGATTCCCTTCCCGGGAATCGAGGCCGCCTTGCTCGATGGCGACGGAACGGAAGTGAAAGTCGGCGGCGGCTATCTCGCGATCACGAAGCCGTGGCCGGGCATGCTCCGCACCATCTGGGGCGACGACGAGCGCTACCAACAGGTCTACTGGAGCAAATGGAAGAACACCTATTTTCCGGGCGACGGCGCGAAGCGTGACGATGACGGCTACTACTGGATCCTGGGCCGCGTGGACGACGTCCTCAATGTCGCCGGCCACCGCATCGGCACCATGGAAGTGGAGAGCGCCCTCGTGGACCACGCGGCGGTCGCGGAGGCCGCGGTCGTGGGGCGCGCGCACGAGCTCAAGGGGCAGGCACTTGCGGCGTTCGTAACCCTCAAGGAGGGAAGGCAAGGGACCGATGCGCTGCGCGAAGAGCTGAAGAATCACGTCTCGAGAAAAATCGGCGCGCTCGCCAAACCCGACGACATTCTCTTTTCAGCCGATCTGCCGAAGACGCGCAGCGGCAAGATCATGCGCCGCCTATTGAAGGACATCGCCGAGGGACGAGCGCTGGGCGATACGACTACGCTTGCGGATCCGGCGGTGGTTGCGAAGCTCCGCGATCAGTACGAAGCACAGGAGACCTGACCGACAGCACCGCAACGATCCAAATCGCCGTCATGATGACCGCGCTGCCCACGCACCAGCGGCAGAGGGCGTGGATGACGAAAAACTCCAGATAGGTCAAATAGCCGGTGAAGAGGAAGCCGATGCTCGCGAGCAGCGCGAGTACGGTGTTCCAGCCGCGCTGCGCCAGCGCCGCGGGCCGCAGCGCGGCGACTGCGACTACCAGCAGCGTGAAATACCCCGCCACACCGAAGAACGCGACCGGCAGGCCGAGGAACACGGCCCACGGGCTGGTTTGCACCGCTTCGCACCCGCCCGAGGCTCCGCATTTGATCGCGCCGCCGTAGCCGAGCGCGTGCAGCCAGAGGTACAGCGCGACGAAGCAGCCGACGAGCGCGAGCAGCGCGATCGCCTGGCGGTACCGCATCAAGGCGCGGGGTGCTGGTGCTGTCGCTGCATCTCCGTCGGCTGCGGAGGCGGTGCGTGTGCGATGACGCTGTCGACGATGACCTTGAAGTCATCGGAGCCGGGCAAACGGCGGAACTCCAGCTTGCGGCCGTTCACGAAAAACGTGGGAGTGCCGTCCACCCGCAGCGAATCACCTTCCTGGCGGCTGTACTCGATGCGCTGCGCGTACTTCCCCTCTTTCATGCACGCATCGTAGGCCGTGAGGTTGACGCCCGCCGTCTGCGCGAGGTCCCGGAACAGGCCCGAGGGGTCTCGACCTGTCTGCGCCCACTGGTGGTGTTCGAACAACTGGTCCTGCATCTCGAAGTAGCGGCCCTGCGCTCCGGCGCATTGCGCGGCGTGCGCGGCGAAGCGCGAGTACTTGTGAATCGGGAGCGGATAATCGCGGAAGCGCCAGCGCACCTTGCCGGTGTTGATCAGCTGCTCTGTGATGGTCGGCATCTGAATGGTCGCAAACGACGCGCACACGGGGCACTCGAAATCCAGGTACTCCGTGATCTCCACGCGTGCCGTGCCCGGTCCCAGCGTGTAGCCGCGGAAGCCGTCGTCGGCGACAGTGGGCGGTGTCCCGGCCGCCGCGGCGGATGCGCCCCCGCCGCCGGTGCGCAGCAACGCGAACACGACGACGCCCAACACAATCGCGACGACCGCCAGCACCACGTAGAATCGATTCATGCCTTGGATTTTCCTCCGCCTCGCCAGGGCTCGTCATCGTCCGGATCGTCGAGCGACAATTCGCTGTCGCCGAGTGCCTCTTCCACGATACGCCGACTTTCGGCGACTTCGGGCGTATCGTAGGTGCTGCGGACTTCGTAATGAAAAAGCTCACTGCGCGCATTGCCCAACAGTTTTTGCAGCTCCGGCGCCGCATCGAGCAGCCGGCCGGTCCGGTCGAGCTCCTGGATGCGCTCGGCTAATACCCTGAGCAACGTAACCAGCCGTTGCGCTCGCTCGGGTCCGTACACCTCTTCACTCATCACGTCCTCCCGGAACGCGGGAACCTGCGTTCCTGATGTGGCATTATACCACACAACCCATTATCTTGCGGCGCGTTTTCACGAAGTCGAATCCGAAAGGAAATCCCCTGCATGGCCAAAAAGCGTGGTGAGCCCCGGAAAATCGCGATCCCCACAAGCTTCGAACAGGCGCGCGACGAATTGTTCTCGCATATCCTCCGCTGCGGAGTGCTGGAGGCCTCGCCTGAGCATCAGAAGGAATGGTTCGACGACACGCTGCTGTATCTCGAGGATCGTTTTAGCGACCTGACTGAGACTGAGTTGAACGAACTGCGTTTACTGGGCGAGCGTTACTGCCGTCCCGTTGTCGCGCGCACCTCACCCGTCGGCGTCAACGTCTGACCTTACCGCTCGAGTACGCGGGGGGCGCCTCTCTCCAGGGGCGCCCTTTTTGTTGCTAGGTAGCGCCCCACCACGGCGGGAATTTTCGTAACCGCAGTCCAAGCGCCGCGCGCAGGCCACCGCAGAACCCCAGCTCGACATACCAGCCTTTGCGCCGCCCCGGAGCTGCTTCGACCCCTACTAACACCGCGAGGAACCCCTGCCCCGGCACACCCTGCTGCCCGGCATAGGCGGCGCCCAGCCCCGCATAGACTCCCGCTCCCGAGCGCGCGAACGAGTTGATGAGGAGTTGGACGGTGAGCTGCGCGCGCAGCGCCGGATCTCCGTTGGTCGCGCCACCCGCCACGGCGAGCGCGATGCGGCTTTCGCTGTTGGGGCGGTGCGCCAAACCGAGCTCCGCACCTGTAAACGGATGGTCCAAGAACACGATTGCCCCGCCCAGGCTTGCTTCGTTCACCGTCAGTGTCTGTGTTTGGAGGACCAGCAGCGGCAGGACGAGCAGCAAGCTAGCCAATGGCCACGCCGTAGCTGAGCGCGATGTCGGGCGCGAGTGACGCGACCACCGAGCAGTACTTCTCGAGCGAGAGATCGATGGCGCGCCGCACTTTCACCTCGTCCGCACCGTCGCCGCGGACGGCGACGTGAAACGCGATCGCGGTGTAACGGCGCGGCTCCGTTTCGCGGCGGGTGCCGCGCACCGAGATGTCGAGTGACTCGAGCTTCACGCGCTGCTTCTGCAGGATGATCACGATGTCGGACGCCGTGCAGGTGGCGGCCGAGAGGAGCAACAACTCCACGGGCGAGGTGGCGACCTTACCGTCGCCGTCCACCAGCACCGCGGGGCGTCCCGATCCGCTCCCCTCGAACTGCAGGTCGCGCAACCAGCGCATCGAGACTTCCGCCATGCGGGGGCGGGGGGGCGGGGGCGCCATCTAATTGCCCCGCCGCGTGGTGAGGCCGATGTAGATGCGGTTGTGACGCAGGAGATCCATCCCGTGATACTCGATCAGCCAGTTGAAGGTGGAGCGATACCGCAGCTCGAATCCGAAGACGGCATTTACCCAGAGATCCGGACACTGCGGGTCGGAGCCGCACCCGTTCCGCCCAGCGACCCCCAGGCCGCCCCCGAGGTAGGGCGTCGCCACGTTCTCGTCGGCCGTGAACCGCCACAGCGCTTCGAAGTTTCCGACGAAGGTATCTGCGCCGTTGAACACGCCGAGCTCTGCGGACGGCCGCAACCGGATCCGATTCGAAAACAGGTCGCCCAGATCGAGTGTGCCGCCCAGGACCAGCTGCGAAGGTGCGTGAAAGTCGATGCCGGCCCGGACGCCGAATCCGAGCAACCCAATGCGCGTACCGGAGTGCGCCGCGTTGCGCGGCGGCGGGAACTGCTGCGCGACGAGTGGCGCCGCTGTGAGGCCGCACAGCACACTCGCGAGTGTCACGAGCACGATTCGCATCCCCGTTCCCCCACCCTCCGTCGCGTCCGCTCTGGTTTTCCTGGCCGCCGTACGGCCGTAATCCCAGATTGCATACACGGCCATGGCCGCGGTGGCCCATGCCAGATGGCGAGTGTAGGCCCAATCCGTAATCGCCGCCACCAAGGTCAACAACTGCGCGATCGTCACGGCTTTGCCGCCGGCGCGCGCCGGGAGGGCCACCGGGCGCCGCAGCAGCCAGGTGAACACGAAGCCCAGCACCGCCAGGATGTCCCGCAGCAGCACGCCGACCAGCTCGTACCAATCGAGCAGCCCGCGACGTGCCACCGTCACGAACGTGACCGCCATGAAGAATTTGTCGGCGATGGGATCCAGCACCGCTCCGGCGCGAGACGAACCGAAGCGGCGCGCCAGCATCCCGTCGCCCAGATCGCTGGCCGCCGCGACTGCCACGATCACCAGCCGCCAGCCGGCCGAATGCACGATCGGAAACAGCACGGCGAGCGGGAATCGCAGCGCCGTGAGCGCATCGGCTACCGCAAAACGGGGTTTCACCCTACCTTAGCGTTCGTGGACGTCAAGCTGCTCAAACAAGCCGCCATCTTCCAGGATCTCGACGAGGGCGAGCTGGCCCGGGTCGCCGAAGTCTGCCGGGAACAGAAGTTCACGGTCGGCCAGTACGTCTTCAAGGAAGGCGAGCCGGGCAACCGGCTGTTTCTGATCTCGGAAGGCGAGGTCCGGATCTCACGGACCATCCCCGGCTCCGGCGAAGAGGCGCTCGCGGTCCTGAAACCCGGCGCGTGCTTCGGCGAAATGTCGATCTTCGACCGGTCCGAGCGGTCCACTGACGCCATCGCCAACACGACCTGCACCTTGATCACCATTTCCCGCTCCGATTTCGAGCTGCTCCTCGACTTCAACCGCGACGTCGCCTACAAGGTACTCTGGTCGGTCGTGCGGCTCCTGTCCGCCCGGCTGCGCGTGACGAACGACAATCTGCGGTCGTTCCTCGCGATGTCCATGTTCTGACGGAGGAAGCGTGAATGCACTGACGCCCTACGCAGCCTTCTTCATGCGACTGGCGGTCGGTGGCGTATTTCTCATTCACGGAATCGGGAAATTCGAGCGGGGCATCGGCGTTACGGCCCACATGCTCGCCGGCCTCGGCATTCCGTTCGCGAGCGTCATCGCCATCATCGTCATCACGATTGAAACCATCGGCGCGCTGTGCGTGCTGCTCGGCATCTTGACGCGCGCATGGGCGGCGGCCATGGCGCTGGAAATGGTGGTCGCGATTCTGGCCGTGAAGCTCCCCAACCACGGAAATTTCGAGTTGGAAGCCCTGCTGCTGGCGGGCGCGGTGACGCTCGTCGCGCTCGGCGACGGGCCGCTGTCCGTCGCCGTCCGCTTCAAGCACAGCCCGACTTAGTGCAGGATTCTCAGGACGCCGGCGTCCGCGCCGGCGCGCAGAAAGCTCTCCGGATCGGTCGCCGGTATCGCGATGCCCGTCTGTTTCCGCCAGCGCTTCGCGCTGGCTTCCATGTACTCCTCGAGCGAGCCGGCGACCCACTCGGCGGCATCGTCCTTCATCTGCCGCACGATCTCTTCCCAGGTGCCGACGTAGGTGGCGCCCGACACCGTGCTCACGCGGTGCACCTCGAAGTTCTTCTTCATCCCCTGCAGTTCCGTGAGCAACGTGCCGAACAGCTCCAGCTGGCGTGGATCGCGGATCTGGCCGTCGGGCCCCATCGCTTCGATCTCCGAGAGCAGGAGGTCTTCGGGCGCTGCATCGCCCGAGAGCTCGTTCAACCGCTCGTTCCACGGCACGAGCTCGGGATCGTCCTCGGGCAGGCGGTAGACGGTCTTCTTCAGCTCGACTAGGCGCCAGATCGCGAGGGCGTCATAATGCTCTTCGGGTCCGGTGCGCTCGAGATGAAACAGCGCCGCTTCATATTCGCCGCGGTCGTACAAGAGGTTCGCGAGATAAATGCGCGCTTCGCCCAGGCTCGGGTCGAGCTCGAGCGCGCGACGCAGCCAGTGCAGGCTGCCGCCCTCGTCGGCGAGGCGGTGCGCGGCGTAGCCGACGCACGCGGCCGCGTCGGCGGAATCGGGATGCGCGCGCAGCGCGCCCTCGAAGAACCGCCGCGCCTGATCGAGCACGCCCTCCCGAAACAACGCGCGCCCGATCTGCAACATCAGGTCGTGGTCATCCTGGAAGCCGAGCGCAAGCACGCGGTCGAAGCAGGCCAACGCGCCCGCGCGGTCGCCGAACTTGAGCAGCACTTCGCCCAGACCGGCGAGCGTGTCTTCGTGATCGGGATCGAAGCCGCGCGCTTCTTCGAACGAGCGCCGCGCCCACGCGTACTCCTCGCGCGCGAGTCGCGCGTAGCCCATACCGACGTGCAGCTCGACGGCGTGGGGATACAACCCCAGGCCCTCGCGCAGCGTCTCTATGGCCTCGTCGTATTGTCCTTCGTTGTAAAGCTGATGTGCTCGTTCGTCGTATTCGTCGGAACTGAGGAACTGGTCCGACATCGAACGGGTCCCCCCGGGAAGGTTGTGCTATGATACGAAACCGAGCACTGTTACACAAGCGATCATGTCCTCGGGATTTTCCTCGATTGACGGCGGCTCGGCGACTTCGCCGGGCGGTTTCACCGCCGCCGCGGCGCACGCCGGCCTGAAAGCGGACGGCGCACTCGACGTCGCGCTGCTCGTCAGCGCCGCGAGCTGCGCGACCGCCGGGGTGTTCACCAAGAACGCGCTGCGCGCGGCGCCCGTCATCTACGACGCGCAATTTTTGAGCGACCGCCCGGGACGCGTCCGCGCCGTCGCCATGAATTCCCGCGTCGCCAATGCCTGCACCGGCCCGGCCGGGCTCGAAGCCGCTCGCGCGATGGCGCGTGCCGCCGAAGAGGCAGCCGGGCTGCCGCCGCATACGGCGCTGGTTCTCTCCACCGGAGTGATCGGCGTGCCGCTCCCAGTGGATAAAGTCGAAGCAGGTCTGCGCGCCGCAGCCGCCAAGCTCTCCGCCGACGGCGGGCCAGAGGCCGCGAAGGCCATCATGACGACCGACACGCGACCCAAGCACTGCGCGGTGCGGCTCGAAATGCCCGGCGGCGGCGCTCCGATCACCATCGGCGGCATGGCCAAAGGTGCGGGGATGATCCATCCCGACATGGCGACCCTGCTCGCGGTGATCACGACCGACGCCGTGTCCGACCCCAACACGCTGCGTCCCTTCTGGAAGCGCGTGGTGGACCGGACCTTCAACGCGATCTCTGTGGACGGCGACACGAGCACGAACGACACGGCGCTCTTCCTCGCGAATGGCCACGCCGGCGTCGATCCCTCCCGCGACGGCGCACTCTGGAAGGTGTTCGAGGAGGCGGCGACCGCGGTGGCGCGCACCCTGGCGCTCGCGATCGTCGAAGACGGTGAGGGCGCGACCAAACGGCTCGAGATCCAGGTGGTGGGCGCGCAGACCGAGACGCACGCCCGCGAGGTGGGCCGCGCGATCGCGCGCTCGACGCTCGTGAAGACCGCGATCTACGGCGGCGATCCGAACTGGGGGCGCGTGCTCGCGGCGGCCGGCGTTGCCGGGGTCGCGCTCACGCCGGAGCGCATCACGCTCCAGGCCGCAACGGCGAATGGCGCCGGTTGGCTGACATTGGCGAGCGGCGGCGCCACGGCGCTCGCAGACGCCCAACAGGCTCGCGCCATTTTCGAGCAGAAAACCATCCGCCTCCGGCTCGACCTTGGACTCGGTCGATCGGAGGCGGTGGTCTGGACCTGCGACTTATCTCCGGACTACGTCCGGATCAACTCCGACTACACGTCCTAGTTACGGCTTCTTGGTCGTGTCGCGTGGGGCGCTCGTCGAGGTGGAAGCGGGCTTCGACTTGCTCTTCGACGAATGCTTCGAATGATGCGCGGTCGACGTCGACTTGGCCTTGGCCGTGTCGGACGGGACCTGCTGCGCGGCATTGGCCTTCGGCTTCGGAGCCGCGGCCGGCTGCTGCGCCGGCTGTTGAACAGCAAGACTGCTAAGAAGTAGCGCTGCGAGAAGCATAGAGCCTCGGGTTAAGGTCGCCCTTACGACCCGTTCGTTCCATGCCGCGTCACCGCCTCAGCAGGCGGGACATTCGGCAGCATTGCCCGAACGTGCGCGAGCGCTTCCGCGGGGGTTCGGCCTCCACCCCGTTGCAGGTAGTGATCCGCGGCGACTGCGACATCGAGCAACCGCATTCCCCGCAAACCCTTATTGTGCGCCTCCACCAGCAAATCCACGGCTGAATCGGGATTGAAATGATGCGCGATGAGGTCCGCCACGGCATGGAGGGCGGGCCCGGGCGCCTCGGTCGGAGCGAGTGTGACAAGGCGCGTCACGATCGGCTCCGGCACGCCCCGCGCAAGCGCCGCCGCCACGGCGACGACATGGGCATCCGGCACCGGCTGACCGGGCAGCGCTTCGGCCACGATCAGATGCGCCGCGCGCAATTGCAGCAGCCCGCGTCGGACGCCGCTCACGAGCCTGTCGGGAGGAACGTTCTTCGCGCTGCCTTCGAGCGTCTTTTGAATCAGCGGCTCGGTCGGCAGGCTCTCCGCGACTGCGATAGCGATAATCGAATCGATCGCCGGCTGCGCGGCCGGCGGGACACGGCCGACAAGACGCGTGGACCCGGTTGTTTGGGCGCCGAGCGGAAGGGGCACCGCCAACGCCATGGCCAGCGCCAGCGCGGTTGCGCGACGCAACGTCACGGCTCCGCGGTCGCGGGCCGTACGATCAGCAGCGAGTTCTGCTGTCCCGCGCCAAATCCGTCATCGACGTAGCGGCCTGCCAGCGGATCGGGCACCCAGCGCTCGCCGTCGACCACGAACATGTACTCATGCTGTCCGGCCGGCAGCACGGCCGCGCCGTGCCAGATGCCGTCACCGTCGTCGTCGTTCAGATGCAGCATGCCGCGGCTCCAGTCGTTGAAGGAGCCGACGACTTCGACGGAGCGTGCCCCCGGAAAGTGACCGACGAACTGCGCCACACCTTCGGCATTGCCGGGTTGCGGCGTTGATCCGTTCTGGAAGGGTAGCAGGAGAACCGCCGTCAGCCCGGCAGCCAGCGCCAGGGTCCACATGGGACGCAGTCGCACCGTCACCGCCCGCGGCCGTCCCAGCCAGCGCAACGCGCGCTGCGTTGAGCTCTCACCGGGTTGCGGATGAGGCGCCTTGCGGATCTGTGCCATCACGCGCGCGGAGACGCTCAAACGCGGCGCCCCCGCGAGTAACTGGGCCGCGCCGGTCAGGCGGTCGTATGCCTCCCGCAGATCCGCCGGCAACGTGCCGGGGTCGCGCTCTCCATCGAGCGCCTCCTGCAACCGAGGATCAATTGGGCTCATCGTACCACCTCCTCCAGTGCCACCAACAAGGCTTCGCGGGCGCGATGCACACGCATCTTGAGCGTGGGGATGCGCGCGCCGGTCACTGCCGCCATCTCCTCGTAGCTCATGCCCTCCAC
The DNA here is from genome assembly GCA_003221035.1 of Gemmatimonadota bacterium. Classification (GTDB taxonomy): domain Bacteria; phylum Gemmatimonadota; class Gemmatimonadetes; order Gemmatimonadales; family GWC2-71-9; genus 20CM-2-65-7. Next base: position 78,641 of record QHUB01000025.1, on the reverse strand, counting down.
ATGTTTCAGCACGAACGCCTCGCGCTTTTCCGCCGGTAGCGCCGAGAGCGCCCGCTCTACCAGGGCCATCTGCTCGCTGCGTTCCAGCGTCGCCCACGCATCCGTGTTGTCCGCGAGCGCCGGCGCCGGCGCTTCGCTCAGCGGGATGTCGTTCGTGTGCCGACGGGCGAGATGGCTGCGGCAGCGGTTACCCGTGATTCGGTACAGCCAGCTGCGCAGCCGCGCCGGATCGCGGCACTGTGCCAAATGCCGATAGGCGCGCACGAGACTCTCGGCAACCGCGTCGGCCGCCGCATCGGGATTCCCGAGCATGCGGGTCGCAAAGCGGAGCAAACCCGGCTCATATCGCCGGATGAGAATCCCAAACGCTTCCCCATCGCCGCCCAAGACCCGGGCGACTACTTCGACATCCGGGGCCCCGTCGTTCACCAAAAGAGTGACCCCCCTGCCACCGGGTTCGTCACGGTATTTGCAGCGTTTCGCGGGCGGCCGCCAGGAATGTCGTCGAGCGTACGCCGGCGCCGCCCATGGCTCCGGCGAATGCCTCGAGTGTCGTGCGGGCACGGCGACGGTATGAGAGATCGCCGGTCACGCCCGCGAGATTCGCCAACACGAGTGCCGCCTGGGCGTTCGGGCCGGGGAGGACGTCGTCGAACACATGCGTGGTCCGGTCGCCGGGCGGCGCTGCTGCTCCTCCAGGGCTCGTCGCGGCGAGGTCAAAGTAACCGCCGACCGAATCGGAATAGCTGCGATCGACAAGAGCGACGAGATCGAGCGCGACATCCAGGTAGTGCTGGTTGTCACTGAGGCGATAGGCTGCGACGCAGGCAGCGGCGACCTGCACCTGATCCTGCAGCAGGCCGAGCGGTGTCGTGCCGCCAATCGCATGCCGCACGCCCCAGCCCTGCGCGTAGGTCCGCTGCAGCAGGACATCGAGGGCGAGGCGCGCGCGCCGCGCGGACGCAGTGTCCCCAAGTGTTCCCGCCGCAAGTAGCAGATGCTCGATGAGAAAGGCCTCCTGATCTGCAAAGATCACATCGCGCGCAAGCACGTCGCCGGGCGGCAGGCTGTCGAGCAACGTGCGCACCACGGCGACACCGATCTCGCGATAGCGCGGCTCGCCGGTAACCCCCCACGCGTTCGCCAGACTGCGCGCGAGGGCGGCGCGGACCAGGCGTGGTGGATCCTCCGCGAGGATGCCGGCGGTGCTGTCGAGCATCAAATCCAGCGCGTTGCGTGCCGACCTGCGCGCCGTGGAATCTCCTGCGAGCAACAGGACTACGGCTTCGGCGTGCATGACACTGCCGCGCGCCGCGCGGCTCCGCATGGCGGCATCGAGCTCGCGCCTTACGGATGCGATCCCTTCGCGGACGAACGCGGGCCGCAGCACGCCATGCGACTCAGCGCCGCCCCCGGCCCCGCCTCCCCCAGCGGACATTTCGAGCTGGCGGACCAGCGCAGCCTGCTGTTCGATGGACGAACGCTGATCGCGATAGCTCTTCGCCACCGCGGGGAGCAGCTGCTTCAAACCACGGCCCGTGACCGGGTCATCCGCCGGGAAGTAGGTGCCGCCGAGGAACGCCGAGCCGTCGGCCGTGAGGAAAACCGTGAGCGGCCAGCCGCGCAGTCCCGCGAGATGCTCCACGGCCGACTGATAGCGCTGCGCGACATCCGGCCGCTCGTCGCGATCGACGCGCACGGGCACGAAATAGGAGTTGACGAGCGCGCCGATCTCGGGATCCGTGTAGATCGCGCGATCGGTTTCCGCGCACCACCGGCATCCGTCGCTGCCGATGTACAGGAGAATTGGACGATCGAGCCTGGCGGCGAGGCCGAAGGCGTCGCGGCCCCACGGTTGCCAACGCACCGGTTGCGCCGCCGCACGCGCGAGATAACTCGTTCCCGATTGTGCCATGCGGTTGGTGAAGGGCCGACGCTCGCCGAGACATGCGCAGACGGCGACCGTGCAGATGGCGAATGCGACAGAAGTCGACATCGAACGACGCACGCCGGAAATACCCCGTCCCCGGGAGAACCGTGCCGCTATATTGGCCGGCATGACCCACGTGACCATAACTCCGAAAGCGAACGGTCCGCTCATCATTGCGGGTCCGGTGCGGATTGTGACACCGGATGGACGGGAATTGACCCCTCCACCGCGGAAAGACGGCAAACCGGCGGAAGTCGTTGTCCTGTGCAGATGTGGGGGCTCGGCGACCAAACCGTTCTGTGACGGAACGCACAAACGCAACGGGTTTCAGGACGGCTCGATCACCACGGCCTAGCGCCACCCTATTATGTTGTCAGGCGCTTGGAGCTACCCCGTTCCCCCCGTACCCCGTGCCCCTGAACTGGAGGAGCGACCGACCATGGCAAAGGGAAAGGCCCCGATGGCCGCGGATGAAGGTTACTGCGTGAAGTGTAAGGCGAAGCGGAAGATCTCGAATGCCCAGCAGGTGAAGATGGCCAACGGCCGCCCCGCGCTGAAGGGTGTCTGTCCCGTGTGCGGGACCGGAATGTTCAAGATCCTGCCGCCCGCCAAGTAAGCTCCCGCGGTCCGTCTAATTTACCGCACGCCCCCGGTGCTTCACACCCGGGGGCGTGCCGTTTCATACCTGACCGTATAGCACGCAGCACCCACCTGCCGACAGTAGTACGCGATGATTTCCAGCTTCGCGAATTCTCCTGCGGGAGTCCTGATCGCATAGACGTGATGCCTGGACGTCAGCAGGTGCGACCACATGCTGTAGTCGTACCACTTGCCGATCGCGTCGTTGGTAGTGTCGGAGCTGAAAGTCGTGGCGACGTACCCGTTCGCGGGAACCTGGCGCACGGAATCGAAGGCGACTGGGCCGAGATCGAGCGCGCCGGCTCCTATCGGTGTGATGACATGGTTTCGACGGAACCCAATCTCCCGCCACCACGCCCACTGGTCGCCGCTCGAAGCATCGAGCGTGTACGTGCCGTCCGGATGCGCGCCGAGCTCGTAGGGCGGGAAGTCAGGCTTGCTGAACGCGCCGATCAAGAGCGATGCGACCAGCAGGAGGAAAGCTGCCGCGAGCGCCCAAACCAGTATCGGGACCTTCAAGCCTCCGCCATGAACGGATACCACGGGTCCCGCGGAGGGACGAAGTTCTCCTTCACCGCCCGGGCGCTCGTCCAGCGGATCAGGTTCAGCATGCTGCCCGCCTTGTCGTTGGTCCCGCTGGCGCGGCCGCCGCCGAACGGTTGCTGGCCTACCACCGCCCCCGTCGGCTTGTCGTTCCGATAGAAATTCCCCGCGGCGTAGCGCAGCACGGCGTCCGCCTCGTTGAGCGCGGTACGGTCCTGGGCAAACACGGCGCCCGTGAGCGCGTAGGGCGACGTGCGGTCCACGAGATCGAGCGTCTCCTTCCACTGTTTGTCCGGATAGACGTACAACGTCAGCACGGGCCCGAAGATCTCCTCGCACATCGTCCGGTACATCGGATCCTCGACCTGAATCAGCGTGGGATGGACGAAGTAGCCGTCCGTGTCATCGCATTCCCCGCCCGACAGGATCTTGGTCTTGGGGTCGGTCTTCGCCTGGTCGATGTAATTCTTGATCTTGTCGAATGCCTTCTTGTCGATCACCGCGCCCATGAAGTTGCGGAAATCGGCCGGGTCGCCGACGCGCGCATCCTGGAGCATGCTGAGCACGCGCTCCTGCAGCTTCGGCCAGATCGACGCGGGGACGTAGGCGCGCGACGCGGCACTGCATTTCTGCCCTTGATATTCGTACGCGCCGCGCACGATACCCGTCGCCAGCGCGTCCACGTCGGCGCTCGGGTGCGCGACGATGAAGTCCTTGCCGCCCGTCTCGCCCACGAGCCGCGGATAGTCGGCGTAATTCTTGAGATTGTTCGCGACCTGCTGCCACAGCGCCTGAAATACTTCGGTCGACCCAGTGAAGTGAATGCCGCCGAGGTGCCGATCGGCGATGAGCCGCTCACTGATAGCGGTCGCGGGACCGGGCACAAAGTTGATCACGCCCGGGGGAAGCCCAGCTTCCTGCATCAGGCGAAACAGCAGATAGTTCGAATACGCAGCCGTAGCCGCGGGCTTCCACACCACCGTGCAGCCCATGATCGCCGGCGCGCTGGACAGGTTCGCGCCGATCGCCGTGAAGTTGAAGGGAGAGATCGCATAGACAAACCCTTCGAGCGCGCGATACTCGAGGGCGTTCCATATGCCCGGCGAGGAAATCGGCTGCACGGTCTGGAGCTGTTCGGCGTAATGCGTGTTGAACCGCCAGAAATCGATGATTTCGCACGCGGAGTCGATCTCGGCCTGGAAGGCCGTCTTGCTCTGGCCCAGCATCGTGGCGGCATTCAGCATCGCGCGCCAGCGCGTCGCGAGCAGATCCGCCGCCTTCAGGAACACGCCCGCGCGATCGGCCAGGCTCCAGTTCGACCAGTCGCGCCACGCGTCACGGGCGGCCTTGATCGCCGCGTTGACTTCTTCCGGGCCGGCCTGGTGAACCTTGGCGAGCACGTGGCGATGACAGTGCGGCATCACCGCGTCCACCGTCTTACCGGTCCGGATCTCTTTGCCGCCGATGACGATCGGGATTTCGATCTGGCGACCGCTCAAGTCCTTGATGGCCTGTTTGAGCTCGCTCCGCTCCCGCGACCCGGGGACATAAGAAAGGACGGGCTCGTTGATCGGGGTAGGAATTTTGGCTGAGTTCATGCCCGGAAATGTAACCGGGGAACCTCGGCGTGTTCTGGAGACGCAATGACCATCGATCCTCGTACCCGCATCGGCCACGTGCACTTGACGGTCAGCGACCTGGACCGCTCGCTCGCCTTCTACCGCGACGTCCTCGGCTTCGAAGTTACGGCCCAGTACGGGCGCGACGCCGTTTTCGTCTCGGCCGGCGGCTACCATCACCACATCGGGCTGAACACATGGGCCGGCCGCGGCGCGCCGCAGCCGGCTCCCGGTACTACGGGCCTATATCATTTCGCTGTCCTGTTCCCGGATCGCGCCGCACTCGCCGCCACCGTGCGCCGCGTGCTCGACGCGGGCGTCCCGCTCGAGGGGGCCTCCGATCATGGCGTGAGCGAGGCGATCTATCTGCGGGATCCGGACGGGAACGGGATCGAGCTATATCGCGACCGGCCGGAAGGCGAATGGCCGCGAGGCCCGGATGGCGCGATCCGGATGGACACGAGGGCCTTGGATCTGCAGGCGCTGCTTAAGGAGTAGGATGCCGGTCGGCTTCGCGCTGCGGCGGCAATGGCAGCGCAAGCGTCAGCGCCGTGCTGCCGCCGGGACCGGCCGCCGACTCGACCTTCACGGTCCCGCCGAACGCCGCTTCAGTGACACTGCGCACTTTCGTGAGATCGGCAAGTGCGCGTCCGCCGCGGACGATGAGCTCGAGCTCCTTGCCCTTCTGCTCCATCTGGACGCGCACAGATGTCGCCGCCCCGCCCGCCCCGCCCGCCCCGCCCGTGCCGCCCGCGCCGCCCGCGCCGCTGGGATCGGCGGCGGTGCGCACGATGCTCACGAGCATGTCGAACAACACATTGGAATCGCCCTTCAAGTACAGCGATTCGAGCGCGGTCGTGAATTCGAGATCGATGCCGCGGTCGCGCAGCAGCCGCCGCTCGAGCGTGAGACAGGAGCGGACGACGCGCACGGCATCGAAGCGGCCGCCACGGTCAGCCCGTGCCGTGAGCGAGCCGGACCTCGCGCTCTCCTTCATGGCACGCAGCATTTCGGCCGTCCGGTCCAGGTCCTCGAGTACCTGACCGAGATCGTCGAGCAACGCGAGCCGGCGATCTGCCGCCAGATCGATCCAACGTCCGATCGATTCCATCGAGAGCTGCAGCGCTGCGCGCGCCGCGGTGAGCGGATTGTTGACCTGATGCGCGAGCATGGCCTCCGGCAGCCTGGCGGGGTCCACGCCGGCGCTGGCCGTGGATACCGCCATTGACGTTTCGATCAAGCCAAGGACCAGCCCCGCGAGCTCGAGCGTCATGCGTGCGCGACTGCGCCGCTCGCGCCCACCTGGCGGTGGCGCTGGAGGACGCGCGCGCACGGGCGCCACCACCCACGAGTCGGGACCATCGCCCGGGGCGGTGATCCAACGCGAGCCAATGGCGACCGGAATGCTCCACCGCTGCAGAATGGCATCGAGATCAAAACCGGGAGGGCGAACGCCGACATCGGGACCGCTGCTGGCGCGCGGGACTGCGTGATGCGGCCCGATCACTTCCCACAGCACGACCGGACGCCCCACCACGGAACTCGCCTGGCGGAGAACTTCGCCTTCGTCACCACGAAACACGACAGCGCTCAACGGTCCTCCAGCGGCAGCCCGAAGATCGGGCGTCGAGTGGGGGGCGGGGGGGCGCATGTACAAATTGCTCCCCCTTGCAGCGTCGTCAAGCGGAGACTAGCGTCTGCCCCATGACGAATGCTCCTTCTGGTTTCGCAAATCGGCCTTCCGCCGGCCGTTCGTCCTTCGCTATCGCGATGAAGGACTATACTTTCATCAGGCCCGGTATCGCGGTCACGATCAGCGCGGTCACCCTCGCGCTCGCGCTCGTGATCGGGGTCTGGCTGATCTTCTCGCTGCGGGATGCCGCCCACACCGTTCGGCGTGGCGCTCATACCTCCGAGACGCTGCATCGCTACAGCGCCGGGCTCGAGGTCTGGCGCGAGATGGCCACCAGCACGGACCCGGGTTTTCATCGGGTCGAAGCCGTAGCCCAGCGCGACAGTCTCGGCAGGATGCTGCGGGTGCAGCTCGCCGACCTGGCCAATTCCCTGCCGAATGAACGCGAGCGCGACCTCGTGCACACCGTCCTGGGCGGGCTCACCAGCACGGCGCCGGCCGCCGGCACGGACGCGCGTCAGGCGATGATCGTGCTGCTCGCAAGGCAGGATTCGGCCATGTTCCATGCCGCGCAGGCGTCCCAGCAGGCCGTCTTGCTGTCGGCCGTTTTGCTGGCGCTCACCATCATCGCCGCCGGCATGTTGATCGTCCCCATGGCGTGGCTGTACGTGCGGTATAAGCGGGGCGCGACCATCGAAGTGAAGGTGTAGTGGCCAAGGCTGCCGCTCATCGCGCAGGCGCGCACCCCGTTACCATCGAAGGCTCGCGTGAGCGCGAGCGGCTGCGTACGGTCGTCTTCCCCGAGCACTCGGACCTCGCGATCGCGGTGGCCGAGCGCATCATCGAAGTCATTCAACGCGAGACACGGGCGAAGGGCCGGGTCGTGCTCGGTCTCGCGACCGGCAGCACGCCTCTCGGTGTCTACGAAGAGCTGATCCGCCGCCATCAGGCGGGCGACGTCGATTTTTCGCGCGTCATCACGTTCAATCTGGACGAGTACTACCCGATGGCGCCGGACAGCCCGCACAGCTACCACCGTTACATGTGGGAGAACTTCTTCGCGCATGTGAACATCGCGAAGGAGAACGTCCACATCCCTGCGGGAGTCACGCCGCGCGAGCGCGTAGTGGAGGCCTGCGCCGAGTACGAGGAGGCGAGCCGCGCCGCCGGCGGGATCGACTTCCAGCTGCTCGGCATCGGCAAGACGGGTCACGTCGGATTCAACGAGCCCGGGTCCGACGCGACGTCGCGCACGCGGATCGTCACGCTCGATACGCTGACGCGCAAAGACGCCGCGGCGGATTTCTTTGGCATCGACAACGTGCCGCGCGAAGCGGTCACCATGGGCGTCGCGACGATTCTCGATGCCAAGGAAGTCGCGCTGCTGGCGACGGGCGAGCACAAGTCGGGCATCGTCGCCCGCGCGGTCGAGGGCGAGATCTCGACCGACGTCGCCGCGACGTTCCTGCAGCGGCATCCGAGCGTGACGGTCTACCTCGACCTGGCCGCCGCGGCCGAGCTGACCCGCATCAAGACGCCCTGGGTGCTCCAGGGCGGCGTCGATTGGACGCCGGCGAATATCGAACGCGCCGTCGTCTGGCTCGCCGAGCGCACCAGCAAGGCGGTGCTGAAACTGTCGGCCAAGGACTACGCCGAAAATCAGCTCAGCCCGCTGCTCGCGCGCGCGGGGGCAGCCGGGCCGATCAACGGCCAGGTGTTCAATCGACTGCGCGACAAGATTCGCGGCCGCGCCAAACTCCCCGCGCATGAGCGCGTGCTCGTGTTCTCACCCCATCCCGATGACGACGTCATCTCGATGGGTGGAATTCTGCGTAAGCTCTGGGAGAACGAGAACCAGATCGTCGTCGCCTACATGACGAGCGGAAACATCGCCGTGTTCGATCACGACGTGACGCGTCATCTCGACTTCGTCGAGCGCGCGGCGACATCGCTCGGGCTCGACGGGACGGTGGTGAAGCGCGCGCGTGCCACGGTGAATGCCGGCATGGAGCAGAAGGCGCCCGGCGACATCGACATTCCGGTCGTCCAGAACCTGAAGAAATTCATTCGTGAATCGGAGGCGATTGCGGCGCTCGCCGCGGTTGGCATTCCCGCGAGTGCGGCACGGTTCCTCGACCTGCCGTTCTATCAAACGGGGGAGGTGCGCAAGCGGCCTCTCTCCGATGCCGACATCGCGATCGTACTGAAGTTGTTCGAGGAGACAAAGCCCGATCTCGTGTTCGTCGCCGGCGACCTGTCCGATCCGCATGGGACCCACCGCACGTGCAAAGCCGCGGTCGAAGGAGCGCTGGCACGCTACAAGGAACAGAAGCCGGAGGTCTGGCTCTATCGCGGTGCCTGGCAGGAGTGGTCGCTGACCGATGCGGACGTGCTCGTGCCGCTCTCGCAAGACGAGCTCCAGGCAAAGATTCTCTCGATCTTCCGTCATCAGTCGCAAAAGGACACCGCGCCGTTCCCGGGCTATGACGAGCGCGAGTTTTGGCAGCGGGTGGAGGCCCGAAATCTGGAGACCGCGGCCCGGGCCGACCGGCTGGGATTGGCCGAGTACTACGCGATGGAAGCCTATGTAATTCAACGTGTTTAGTCCTGGAGCGTTGCACCCCGCACTACCCGTTCATTATGTTGGCGCCGCATTCTCCCTTTTCTCGGAGGAGGCCCAACCGATGAGCGCTTCAACCACCAAAGCCTTGAGTCTGGCGATCGTTGCGGCCGTGTGGGCCGCGATTTCCCACCTCGCCAAGGTGAAGTTCGAGCTGTGGCCGGTGTACGTTGGTCTCGCCTGTTTCGTGGGGGCTGGCGGCGGCATGTCGGGACTGCAAAAGTCTGCGACGAGCACTGTCTCGGGCGTCGTCTGGGCGCTGATCTATGTGGCGCTCGCGAACGCGCTCGACCCCGGCCGTCCAGGCATCATGAGCGCGCTCGCGCTCGGCGTCGCGGTATTCGGCATGGTGTACCAGACGCGGTTCCATCCGCTGCTCGGCTATACGACCGGGGCAATTGCGGGTGCGGCTACGATTCTCGGGCTCAAGATAGGCGTGGCCACGTTGACTGCCGGAATCAAGGCGGCGGTGCCCCTGCTGATTGGTTGTGCGTTGGGCATCGTTGCGGAACGAATCGCGGAGATGCTTGGTAAAATGAGGGTCGTGCCGGCAATGTCGAATCGTTGACCTAGGATCTCTCGACTGGAGCAAGGCACATGCGGGTTGGCTTGGCAGCCGCTGCATGTGCCTTCGCGTTTTCACCGCTCGCGGCACAGGACAGCACCCGCACCGTGCAGGACTCCGCCGCGCGGGTGTTTCTCGATTGCCCCGACACCTTCTGCGATTTCGACTACTACCACACAGAAATCACGTTCGTGAACTGGGTGCGGGACCGGCAGTACGCGCAGGTTCACGTGTTGATCACCACGCAGAGCACGGGTGGGGGGCGGGAATACACGCTCGGCTTTATTGGCCTGGAGCGGTTTGCGGGTGAGGCGGACACCCTGCGGTGGAATTCCAAGGCGGATGATACAGAGGATGACATCCGTCGCGGTCTTGCGCAGACGATGCGACTGGGTTTGGTGCGGTTCGCCGCGCGAACTCCGGTTGCGCGTCTGTTGCAGCTCTCATACGCGGCGCCGGCGCAAGCGGCGGCGCAGGTGCGCGATCCGTGGAACTACTGGGTGTTCCGAGCGGATGCCAATCTGAATCTCAATGGCGAGAAGACGTTCAAGTATCAGAACTGGTGGGGGTCGCTGTCGGCCGACCGCATCACGGAGCAGTGGAAGATCAGATTCTCCTTGAATTCGACCTATAGTCAAAGCGACTATACCTACGTCAGCTCCTACGACTCTACCGGCGCACCGATCGAAGCGTCAACCCGCACGATCACGCGTGGGTATGACGCGAATTCGTTGATCGTGCGAAGTGTGGGGGCCCACTGGTCCGCGGGTGGCCGGGTATTCGTGTCCTCCTCGACGTATCTCAACCAAGAGCTCGTCGTGGGAGTGGCCCCCGCCGTCGAGTACGACGTTGTCCCCTATTCGCAGTCCACTCGCGAACTCCTGACGTTCCGCTACCAGATCGGCCCGACGGCGTATCGGTACAACGATACAACCATCTACAACCAGATCGAGGAGACCCGCTTTTACCAGAGTCTCAATGTTTCGTTGAGTGTCAAGCAGCCATGGGGATCGACCGGCGTTGCCCTTGAAGGTGGCAATTACCTGCACGATTTCACCAAGAACCGGCTGACCATCTTCGGGAACGGCCAATTCCGGATCTTCAAGGGATTGTCGCTGCAGTTCTTCGGAAGCGTCGCTTTGATTCACGACCAACTCTTCATCTCAAAGGAAGGCGCGACCGAGCAGGAGGTGCTGCTGCGGCGCCGGCAGCTCGAGACCTCGTATCGCTACTTCGGGTACTTCAGCCTCAGCTATACCTTCGGCTCGAAGTTCGCAAACATCGTCAACCCGCGGTTCGAAGGTGGCGGCGGGAACGTCTTCTTCTAGCCATTGAAAAACCAAACCCGGAGCCATTGCTGGTCTCCGGGTCGGTGAGATCGGGCGAAAGTGGCCGTCGACACTTGCGCCACGACCTACTTCTCGTTTCCTCGCCGGTAAATGTAGGGGTATTCGGGTCGACAAAGATTATCGGCTCGTATGAGCTTTGTCAGGGAACCGTCCAGCCGTCGCGTGTGAGTTGCCGAGTACGAGTTCGGGAGGAAATCTTCAATCCATGAGTCGTTTCCGGGTGCGACGAGCCGCGGTCGTCGCGGTCCTGCTGGTCCTCGTGTTCGGCCTCGCGGTCGCGCTGGCGATCCAGGCCTATCAAATGGCGGGCAATTATCGCGCGCAGGCCGATCGCGTGCTGCGCGATTACGCGCGGCTCGCTGCGTCGCGCGTGGCAAGACAATCCGCGACATACGTGTACTGGGCCGTGAATCCGCCGCTCACCGCGCTGCAGCATGCGTACGAGATGGCACCCCACGCGCCTCCACCACGGCCGCGCGATGTCCATGTCGATATGATGGAGCACGAGCTGTCGGTGGTGCCGGCGATCCGGTTCACGTTCCGCATGGACTTGATGACGAAAGATCTGCAGACCACGGGGGAAAAACTTCCGGTTTCGGTGCGGCAGTGGCTCGTGGACACGCTGCCAGTGCACGCGCGCACCGTGTACGACACGTCGTGGCACATGGGGACCGTGCTCGGGCAGCCGGAGGGAGACCGGCGCTACGTCGGCTATACTATTCTGCGCGATCGCGACGGCGTGCTCCGGACCGCCCTGGGATTTGAGATGAAGCCGGCCGCACTCGGCCCGCTGGTGGTCCAGGCGACTGACACCCAGAAGTTCGCGCTGCTGCCGCGGCCCCTCACCGGCGGCGTCCAGATCGACTCGATGGGATCGTTCATCATCACCGACCGCTACGGCGTCGAGATCTACCGAACGCCGTTGCAATACACGTCAGCCTATACCGCCCGCGACACGATCGGCACCGACCTGGGCGATCTCTACGCGCAGGTGTCGTTGCGCGAGGCAATGGCGAGTCGACTCATCATCGGCGGGCTCCCCAGGTCCCGCCTGCCGCTCATTCTCGGCCTGCTGGGACTGACCGCGGCGCTGATCGGGACGGCGCTGCTGCAGCTGCGCCGCGAGTCGCAGCTCACGCGGCTACGCACCGATTTCATCTCCGGCGTGTCGCATGAATTGCGCACGCCGCTCGCGCAGATTCGGATGTTCTCCGAAACGTTGACCCTCGGCCGCGTACGCTCGGATGAGGAACGCACGCGCTCGCTCGCCATTATCGACCAGGAAGCGCGCCGCCTGACGCACCTGGTCGAGAACCTGCTGCATTTCTCGCGCTCCGAGCGCCAGACCACACACATCACGCCGGAGCCCACGGCGCTGGGGCCGCTCGTGCAGGAAGTGATCGACGGCTTTACGCCGCTCGCGGCCGCACGGGGCGTCAGACTCTCCGCGGCCGTGCAAGATGGCCTCGTCGTCCCCGCCGATCCCGGCGCGGTACGACAGATGCTGCTCAATCTGCTCGACAACGCGGTGAAGTACGGGCCCGCAGGCCAGGAAGTCCGCATCGGCGCGACGCGGGACAACGGCGTCGCCCGGTTGTGGGTCGCCGACGGCGGCCCCGGGATCCCGCGCGCCGATCGCGAACACGTCTGGGAGCGGTTCTGGCGCCTGGAGCGCGACCGCGAATCATCGGTCGCAGGCAGCGGCATCGGCCTCGCCGTCGTGCGGGAGCTGGCGACGCTCCATCACGGCCGCACCTGGATCGACGACGGCACGGAGATCGCCGGTACGCGCGTCGTCATCGAGCTGCCCGCATGATCGCTCCCGCCGCTGGACCAAAGCGGATCCTCGTGATCGAGGACAATCCCGATTTGGCATACGGGTTGCGCAACAACCTCGAGATCGAAGGATACGAAGTGGAGGTCGCGAAGGACGGCACGCGCGGCTTATCGCGCGCGCGTGCGACGCCGAATCCGGATCTCGTCGTGCTCGACCTGATGCTGCCCGGCATGGATGGCTTCCGCGTTCTACGCGCGTTGCGGGAAGAAGGCCACGGCATGCCGGTGCTGATCCTCACCGCACGCGGTGAAGAAGCGGACAAGGTCCGGGGCCTCCGACTGGGCGCTGATGACTACGTCACGAAGCCGTTCGGCGTGCTCGAGCTGCTGGCGCGCATCGAAGCGCTGCTCCGCCGCGTCCTGGCCCCGAAGAAGAATGGCGGGCCGCCGCCGCCACCATTTGAGAAGTTCGGCGAGATCGAAATCCTGACACCCTCGCGGACGGTGCTGCGGGAGGGGGCGCCGGTGTCACTGACGCCCAAGGAATACGACCTGCTCCTCGCGCTCATTCGTCGGGACGGCGCGTGCATCACCCGCACGGAGCTGTTGACCGAGGTCTGGGGCTACAGTGCCGAGGTGATGAGCCGGACCGTGGACACGCACGTGGCCGAGCTGCGGCGCAAGCTCGAGCGCGACCCCGCCAACCCGCGGCACATTCTCACCGTCCGCAAGACAGGCTATCGGCTGGCGAGGTAGGCGTCGTCCCTCGAGGTCTGAGCGCCTTCGTCGCCGCTGAGTCGAAGACGAGGCGGATCTCCCGGCCCGCCCCCAGCTGTGCGTCGGTCAAGTTCGTCACGAGCGCGATAACGACGTGCGAGTCGCGGTCGATTCCGAACATCGTCGTTCCCCCGACCGAGCCGCCGCCGTGGTAAGCCGTGCGGTGCCCCAACGAATCGGGTGCCAGGAACCAGCCGATGCCATATCCTGTCGCCTCCCCGGACGTGGTGTGCTGCGAAGTGAACAGCAGCTCGAGTGTCGCGGCCTTCAGCCAGCCGGCTTGCAGGTGCGCCGATCCGAATCGCACCAGGTCCTCGGCGGTGGAAAGAAATCCCCCGCCCGCCCATTTGTAGCTGTTGTCCACCTGCGGTGAAAGCACGAAGCTGCCGAGCGAGTCGCGATCGTAAAACCGCGTTCGGTTGGGAATGAGGCTGTCGTTCTTGTCCGGAGCGGTGCTCATCATGTGAAGCGGCCGAAATACGTGCCGGCTCATATATGTCAGGAACGGCTCTCCCGATGCACCCTCCACAGCCGCGCCGATCAGATTGAATCCATAACTCGAATAGGAAAACCGTGTCCCGGGTGTCGCGACCAGCGAATCGTTCGCGAAGATCGCGAGTCCGGATGTCACCGTGGCGTAATGCTGATCCAGCAGAAACTCGCTGCCGTTGTAGTGGCGGATGCCCGCCAGATGGCCCCCCAGCAGGCGGGTCGTAATCGGCGTCCCTTTGTCGGGGAAGGTCGGCACATAGCGCTGCACGGGAGCATCGAGGTCGAGTTTGCAGCTTTGATAGAGCTGTGCGACCGCATCGGCAGTGAGCGGCTTCGAAACGCTGCCGATGCGGAACTGCGTGGCCGGTGTGGTTCGCTGCTTGGCCGCGAGATCCGAATAACCGAAGGCCTCTGACCAAACGATCTTGCCATCGACTGCGACGGCCAGCGCGAAGCCCGGGATGTTGGGGACCAGTTTCTCACACGCGATCGCGTGCGCGCGGGCGCGCGCGGCATCAAACCGCGCATCGCGGGGGAGCTTCGCCGCCTGAGAAACGCACGCGGCTTGTAACGCGAGGACCGCAAGCAGCACGGCTTTGACTCCGTTCGGTGAGCAGATAAGATACCCGGCCATGAACGAGAAAGCCGAGCTCCTCCGTCAGCTTCAAGTCCAAGGCCCCATGCTGGTTCTGCCCAACGCCTGGGACGCGGGCAGCGCGCGGATCTTTGTCGAAGCGGGCTTCCCTGCTCTCGCCACGACCAGTGCCGGCATCGCCTTCAGTCTCGGCTACCCCGACGGCGAGCGCATCAGCCGCGATGAGATGCTGGCGGCGGTCGCGCGCATCACGCGCCGCATCTCGGTCCCCGTCACGGCCGACATGGAGGCGGGATATGGACTGCCCCCCAAGGCGGTGTCCGAGACCGCGAGCCGCACCATCGACGCCGGGGCGGTGGGGATGAACCTCGAGGATCGGATAGAAGGCAAGCATCTGATCGATTTTTCTCTCGCGGTCGCGCGCGTCGCGGCTGCACGCTCGGCGGCCGACGCCGCGGGCGTGCCGCTGGTCCTCAATGCGCGGACAGACGCGTTTGAAGCGGCGGAGCTTCCGCGCGACAAGCGACTGGAAGAGGCGGTACGGCGCGGCAACGCCTTCCACGACGCCGGCGCCGATTCGGTGTTCGTACCCTTCGTCGCCGACCGCGACACCATCGAACGGCTCGTCGAGCGGATCGACGCGCCCCTCAACATCCTCGGCACACCCAACGGACCGACGCTCAAGGAGTTCGCCGCGCTTGGCGTGCGCCGCGTGACGTTCGGCTCGGGACCGATGCGCGCGACGTTGGGGTTGGCGCGCCGGATGGCGCGGGAGTGGCGGGACAAAGGCACCTACGGAACGCTCGAGGCGTACGGAATCCCGTTCGCCGAGCTCCAAGAGCTGTTTGCCTAATTCAGCTCGACATGGAGATGGTCGGCGGTACCCACGTGGCGCCGGGTCTCGAATCCCATCAGCCAGAAGTAGAGCTGCAGGCTACGATTCTTGATGACGCCCCGTCCTGTGGTCCGCAGATCGACCGCATGAATCCACCCATCCGCCTGCATGTAGTGGCGCGTGCGATTGTTCACCGGAAGTCCCATGCGGCTGTAGTCCTCGGGGAGCCGGCCGGTGTCGGTGATGAGGATGTCGCGATCGGCCAGAATCGCGGTCGAGAGCGCGAGGCGTAACAACGGATGAACCGACCGGTAATAGGCGCGCACCGGCTCGGACTTGGCGTTGACGCTCGCGAGATAGAGTAACGAATCGCCGCAGTAGAACACCACCAGCGGCAGCGCCACCCACTTGGCCACCGGAAGCACGAGCGCCCGGCCCCCGCGAACGCCTCGCCGCATCAGCTTCCTGGCGAGCCAGACAGCGTACGCCGTGACCACCCCACCCGTCAGGATCGCTGCCGTCAGAACGGCGAGCCACACCGGCGTCCCGCCATTCTCATAGAAGAACACAGACCCGCGAACCAGCACGGCAAACGGCAGCGCGATGATGAGGATGATCTTGAGGACCGCCCCAATCGCAGCGCCGCCAAGGGCGCGCCATTCGGCAGCGCTGGAGGGAGCCGCTTTGCCCAGCTTCTGCCGCCATTTCTTTCGCCACTCTTTCTCCGCTTCGCGCTTGAGCTTGGCGAGTCGAACGGCTACGGGAGCGTCCATACGTGAAATGTACGAACGGTGTGGATTCTGAGCTTCAATTGTCATTCAATCGTCACGCAGGCGTGTGCAACGAGCCATGTCAGCGCCGTCTCTTTGGGACACCTCCCACCGGAGCATTACCATGAGACGGTCGCTTCTCCTCCTTTGTCTGGCGGTGCTTGCCTGCGATACCGCGGCGCGCAGGGCCTCATCCGATTCCTCTGGGGCGGGCCCAGTCCAACACGAACGCGCCGCGCAGGCGGTACGCGAGGGCTACGACGAAGTCGCGGTCACCGCTGTCCCGGAGCTGCCGACGCCAACCCTGTTCGACGTCACGGTCACCAACATGATCATCCGCACGGCCACGGCGACGGTGGAAGTCGATTCCCTGGAGCCTGCAGTCGCGCAATTGAACGCGCTGGCTACGCGACTCGGCGGTTATGTGGGTGGAACCGGAATCGAAGCCGGCAAAAACCAGTACCGGAAAGCGTTTGTCGAAGTGAAAATCCCTGCCGCTCGCTTCAACGACGTCTTGGCGGGGCTGAAGCCGATTGGCCAGGTCGAGGCCGTGAACGTGAACGCCGAGGATGTGGGCGAGGAATTTGTGGACGTCCAGGCACGAATGGACAATGCCCGGAGACTCGAACAGCGCCTGATCGGCCTGCTTGCCACGCGGACCGGCAAACTCAAAGACGTCCTGGATGTCGAACAAGCACTCGCGCAGGTTCGCGAAGAGATCGAGCGCTACGAAGGTCGGATCCGCTACCTCCAGGCACATACCGCCATGAGTACGCTGAGCATCACAGTGCACGAGCCGGTCCCGGTGGTCGGTGACGCCGGCAAGAGCGTGATGGGCGAGGCGTTCAAGCAAGCGTGGCGGAATTTCGTCGTCTTCTTGTCGGTGCTCGTGCAATCGCTCGGCGTGATTCTTCCGCTCGGATTGATCGCCGGCGTCGTGTGGTTCGTGACGCGTCGGCTCAAACTCGGCGGCGCGCAGCGGGCCGTGAATGGCGCGTAAATTGCGAGACCGTACGCGCGATCATGACGATCGTCAGTATCGCCCTAGCGGCGCTCGCTCTCCAAGGGTCGGTTCTCCCGAGGCCATCGCAAGAACCCGTCGTCGCCTTCGTCGACGTGCATGTCATACCGATGAACCGGGATGGCGTCCTCGACCATCAGACCGTCGTGGTGCGTGGCAATCGCATCGCCACGATCGGGCCGGTGGCGCAGATGCACCTCGCGGCGGAGGCCACGGTCATCGACGGCCGCGGCAAGTATCTCATGCCCGGTCTGGGCGAGATGCTCGGCCACCTGCCCAATCCCGGTGCGGGATCCGAGCTGACCGAGAACGTCCTTTTCCTTTATGTCGCGAATGGTGTGACGACAGTGCGCGGCATGCAGGGAGCGCTCGCGCATCTCGAGCTGAAAGCGCGCATCGCCCGCGGCGAGCTGTTGGGACCAAGACTGTGGGTGCCAGGCCCGCCACTCACGGGCAATGCGGCGCCCACGCCGCAGATCGGCCGCCGGCTCGTCGAAGAGCAGCAGGCTGCCGGCTTCGACCATCTCGAGATTCATGAAGGACTGACTCGCGAGACTTATGACACGATCGTCGCGACCGCGAAGCGACTGGGCATGCGGTTCGCGGGCCACGTGCCCGATTCGGTCGGCGTCTACCACGCGCTCGAGTCCGGCCAGGCGTCGATCGATCAGCTCGACAACTATGTCGAAACAGCGGGCGGCCCCGACTCGGCAGATGATCGCCGGATCGCGCAGGTCGTCGCGGCGACGTGTGCCGCGCATGCGCGGACTGTGCCGACCATGGCGCTCTGGGAGACTTTCCTCGGCACAGAAGACTCCGCATCACTCGCCGCTCGGTCGGAGCTGCGTTACGTCCCGCCGGCCTGGCGGACGAACTGGGCGGAGCAGTTGGCGCAGCTGCGCGGCTCGGCGCCCCCGCCTCGAGAGCGGCTCGCCACGCTGGCGTTGCGCCGGCGGATTCTGAGAGCGCTCCAGACCGCGGGCTGCTCGATCGCCGTCGGAACGGATTCGCCCCGGCTTTACAGTGTGCCGGGATTCTCGATGGTCCGTGAGATGCGCAGTATGGCGGCGGCGGGACTTAGCACGCAGCAGATTCTCCGTGCAGCAACATGGGACGCGGCGCGCTATTTTGGTGCCGAGCAAGAGTTTGGGAGTGTGGCAGTAGGTCGGCGCGCGGATCTCCTCCTTTTGAACGGCAATCCTTTGAGTGATCTTGCGAACGTCGGGCAGCGGGCTGGTGTAATGGTCAACGGCCGCTGGCTGCCTGAGCCGGAGATCGAGGCTCGGCTCGAACGAATTGCATTGGCGTATCAGTAGCGACTACAGTCCTGAGGAGGCACTGAAAATGGCTTCACGCGGAGAGCGCTTCAAGAAGGCGGCGATCAAAGCTGCCAAGACGGCTCGGAAGTGGGCCGAGACGGCGGCTCGCGAGGCCGACAAGTTGCTCGCGGAAGCACAGAAACGCGCCGAGACGGAGCAGCGACGGATGCGGGTGAAGGCGGCGCTGCGCCGGACCGGCAAGGTGCTCAGGGCCGTCGGTCGAGCCGCGATCGTCGCGGGCGTCGCAGCGGGTATTGCGTCGGCGCGCGCCGAGAATCGCGCGCGCAAGCTGAGCAAAAAGCCGAAGCGCTAGTCGTTCGCGCCGGCGAGCTGCAGCACGCGTTTCCACTGGGGCGCCGTCACGGGACTCACGGACAGGCGCCCCTGTCGCACAATCGGCAGATCGGCAAACGTCTTGTCGGCCTTGATCTGGGCCAGCGTCACCGGCTGCGGCAGGCGGCGATGCGCCTTGAGATCGATCACGAACAGTTTCGAGTCTTTGTTCTTGGGATCGGGATAGGGCGACGACACCACCGTCGCCCAACCCACCACCGCCTTTTCATCCCCGGTGTGGTAGACCAGTACCTGATCCCCGGGATGCATCGCCCGGAGATTGCGGATCGCGACCGGGTTCTTCACGCCATCCCACACCGCGGTTTCTTCGCGAGCCATGTCATCGTAGCTGTACGAGCTCGGCTCGGTTTTGACTAGCCAATAATTCGGCATTGTTTCGCCCATTGCTGAATGGTATCCGCCAACTCGTCCATGACGTCTGCTTCCGTCTTTCCCGTGCGTTTCTTGGGAACTTTGAACGAGTGATCACCCTCCTCGAGCAGATGCAACGTCGCCCGCTCGCCCAGCCCATCCACCACCTCCCGGAGCAGCTCGAGTTGCGCGAACTCATCGCGGGTGCCCTGCAGGAATAGCATCGGTACGTCAACAGACATCAAATGATCCGCGCGGCTTTTTCCTGCCTTGCCCGGCGGGTGGAGCGGAAAGCCGAAGAACACGAGACCGCGCACGCCGGGCATTGGCTGCGCGGCCTGGGCCTGCGAGGTCATCCGCCCGCCAAACGACTTCCCGCCCGCGAGGATCGGCAATCCCGGATGATGGCGAGCGGCCTCGGCGACGGCCTTCCGCACCGCTTCTTCCGCCACCGCCGGTGAATCGGGACGGCTCTTCTGCGCTTCCATGTACGGAAAGTTGAACCGGTAGGCGGCGATTCCGCGGGCCTCCAGCGCTTCCGCCGCACGTTGCATGAACGGATGATTCATCCCCGCGCCGGCTCCATGCGCGAACGCGTATACGGCCTGCGCGTCAGTCTTCGCCAAGCAGCCTGTTCAGGCGTTCGAGCACGCCCATCAACTTGGGCTTCTGCTCGAGGACTTGGACGACAGGATCGGCGCCCAACTTTTCCATCCTCTTGAGTGCGTTCTTGATCGTCCAGTTGCTGTTGTGGAGCTTGCCGTTGAGCTCGTCCCACGCGATGGGCATCGAAACCGGCGCGCCGGGGCTGGGACGCACACTGTATGCCGACACCATTAACTGACCGGCGCGATTCTGAAACGCGTCGACATAGACCTTGCCCTCGCGCTTGCTGATCGTCCGCTGTGTCGTCGCGATATCAGGGTGGCGATCCGTCACCAGCCGAGCGAACAACATCGCGAACTGAAGGGATTGGTCGTAGTTCATCTGGCGGCCGAGCGGGAGCATGATATGCAGCCCCGACTTTCCCGTCGTCTTGATGACAGCCGGCATCTCGACCTGCTCGCACAGCTCGCGCATGGTCTTCGCCAGCATGATCACATGCGCGAAGGGCGCCTCTTTCGGATCCAGATCGATGAGGCACCAGTCGGGACGCGTGAGGTCATCGATACGGCTGTGCCAGATGTGCAGCGGGATCGTACCGAGGTTCACCAGGTAGACGAGCGTCTCGACGTCGTTCGCGACGAAGTACTGGATGTCGCGTTGCGTATCCTCGCTCCAGATCGGAATCGTCTGAATCCAGTCGGGAACGAACCCGGGCGCGTCTTTTTGATAGAACGACTTGCCGTTGATGCCGTCGGGATAGCGGGTCAGTACGACGGGACGTTCCTTCAGATACGGCAGCAGCCAGGGCGCCATCGAACGGTAGTACTCGATCAGGTCGCCCTTGGTGTATTTCTCCTCTGGCCAGAAGACCTTGTCGAGGTTCGAGAACTTTACTTCCCTTGGGAGAGGGGGGCGGGGAGATGTACGTTGCGGCACTGCATCATCCTTGTTCCTTCTCCCGTCTCCCTTCTCACCAGGCATGACGACGTCCTCCGCTTTCTTATCATCTCGAAAGCGCAGAAACACCGACTGCCTCAAGAGTCCGTCCTTCGTCATCTCCTTATACCGCACATCACACACGAGTCTCGGCTCCACCCAGGTATGATCTGGGCCCTTGGGCAGCGCACCGTGAGGCGGCGGCTCGCACGGCGGCGTCTTGCGAACGAGTGACTGGAGCTGTGCGCTGACTTCATCGAGCTGATCGCCGGTGAATC
Source organism: Gemmatimonadota bacterium (assembly GCA_003221035.1). Taxonomy (GTDB): domain Bacteria; phylum Gemmatimonadota; class Gemmatimonadetes; order Gemmatimonadales; family GWC2-71-9; genus 20CM-2-65-7. The sequence goes on along the minus strand of QHUB01000025.1, from coordinate 57,633 downwards.
CGGAGCCCGCGCGGCCGCAGTAGATCAACGTGCCGCCCTGATATGCGCCGACGTGGAGTGAGCCGAACCCGCCGCGCGCGCCTTTGGGCTTCGTGAAGCCGACGACCACAAAGTCATCGATCCGGTCGGCGCGGATCTTCAGCCAGTCGCCGGAGCGGCCGTTCCGATACGGACTGTCCGCCTTCTTGGCCATGACTCCTTCGAGCCCGAGCTTCATCACCTGCTCGTACAGCGCCTCACCATTCTTCTCGAAATGCTCCGAGTACCGGAGCGGTCCGGTTTGGGGAAGCACTTGCCGCAGGATTTCCTTGCGCTTGATGAGCGGCAGCTTGCGGAGATCGTAGCCGGCGAACGCGAGCAGATCGAACACATACAGCGTCGCCGGCGACTCGATCGCGGCGCGTTTCGCTTCCCGCGCGCCGAGCTTCGCGCGCGCCTGGAGCATGTTGAAGCTGGGGTGGCCCGAGGCGTTCGTGACGACCAGCTCGCCGTCGAGAATGACACCCTCGAACGGAATCGCCTTGACCGCGCGCGCGATTTCCGGAAACGACTCGGTGTAGTCGAGCCCTTTGCGCGAATACAGAATCGGCTCGCCATTCTGGCACGCCGCGCGCATGCGATAGCCGTCGAGCTTCACTTCAAACAGCCACCCGTCTCTCGAGAATGGACCTTCGCGCGTCTCGGCGAGCATCAGCTCGGTATCTTCGACGCGCAACGCGCGTTTCGGCGCGCCCAGCTTCTCGAGCTCCTTCTTGACCGGCTCCGCGCGCTGCTTCGCGTTCTCGAGCTCGTCGTTGGTCAAGCCGGAGAGCACCGATTCGTTCGAATACGGCTCGGTCGAGACGTACTCGTCCCGCTCCTTGATCAGCAACCATTCCTTCTCGGTCTTCTTGAGCTTGATGAGCGTCCAGCGGCCGTGGAGCTTGTAGCCTTTCAGGTTGAAGAGGAGTTTGCCTTTCTCGAGTCCTTCGTGCGGCTCTTCAAGCGGCTCCCAGATCCCGCGATCCCACACGACAACGGTGCCGGCCCCGTAGTTGCCCTCGGGAATGATGCCTTCGAAGTCGCCGTACTCGAGCGGGTGGTCCTCGACTTTGACGGCCAGGCGCTTGTCCGCCGGGTTGGCGGACGGTCCTTTGGGAACGGCCCAGGATTTGAGCACCCCGTCCATCTCCAGCCGCAGATCCCAGTGCAGGCGCGTCGCATCGTGCATATGCACAATCAGCAAGCCGCCCTGCTTGGGCCCGGCCTTGGGGACGAGCCCGCCCGGCTCGGGCGTGCTATCGAACGCTCGTTTCGCACGATACTTCGCGAGAGAGTCGGAGGATGATGACGATTTGGATTTTGGCATCAATGCGTCTTTGAGATACCCGGCAAACCGGCTATGAGGTTCTGCGCCTTGGCACGCGTGTCGTCACTGATTGTGCCGCTGGGCCGGCTCAAGACGCGCGCATAATCAATGCGAGCGCTGTCCGGAATTCCTAACTGCTGATAGGCGTAGCCGTGTTGCAACAGGGCAATCGCATCGTCAGGTCTGAGCTCGATTGCCTGCTGAAACGAGCCAAGCGCGGCCCTGAAATTCCGTGTGCGAAGGTATGCGAGCCCGAGATTGTAATGGTTGCGTGCCGAGTCAGGTTGGATCTGTACTGCCTTTTCGAGAGGCGCGATGGCCTGCTCGGCGCGATCGGTGTCGAGGTATGCGGCGCCAAGACTCGCAAGTACAAAGACATCTTTCGATTCGGGCCTCAGGCGCAGCACCGTCTCGAATTCCTCGATCGCGTTTTGGTACATATGACGGTCCATGTATCCAGCACCCAACCAGTAGTGCGCTTGCTCGTTGTCCGGATCGTCGTGTATCACGCGCACGAGGCGGGCGATTCCATCCTCGGTATGGCCCGTGATCAACGCGCGCCGGCCAAGATCCATCTCCGCATAACCATGCCGCCAGCGCCGTACACCGACGAACGTCGCTGTGAGAAAGATTGCGACGGCGATCAGCACGCCTCGCGTACGCCACTCAGCTTCTCGACCGGTATGCGACCGCGCGACGGGCGCCGCATATCCGATTATGAACCCGATCAGCAGTCCGCCGATGTGTGCGGCGTTGTCGATGCCGGTGCTGGCAAAGCCGTACATGAGATTGTAGACAATGAAGCCGCCGATCCCGAGCCGCCCGCGACGGCCACGCAAGTTCACGATCGCCGGAATGTTGCGGAGGTGAAGCACGGGCAAGAGCGCCCCCGCCACGCCGAAGATCGCGCCCGATGCGCCCGCCGCCACAATCATGGGATGAAGTCCGACGCTCGCGACATTTCCGGCGACACCACTCACCAGATAGAGCGCCAAAAACCGCCACGGCCCAAAGACGCGCTCGGCGAGCGGTCCGAGACTCCATAGGCAATACATGTTGAGGCCGATGTGCAGCAGGCCGATGTGTACGAACATCGCCGTGAACAGTCTCCACCATTCATTGCTCAGCTCGTGCGGTCCGAAGCTCGCGCCCCACTTCAGCAGCTCGAGTGACGTGGGCTCCATGGGCGATACGCCGCTCGCGGCCATGGCAACAAAGACGAGGACATTGATCGCGATGAGCACCATGGTCATGTTCACGCGCGGCTGAGCTGCCAGGCACTCGACGCACAGCAGGGCGTCGCCGCCTGCCGCGGGATTGTACTGCGTGCCACAGCGGAGGCAGGTCGCAACAGACGGTGATGACGAAGTCGGGTTAGTCACGGGAGTTCTAGGAGTTACCCCGTCGCGTTATGCAGCGCTAGACAAGGTCGGAACTATCGACGTATCATAATGATATGGCCGCCCATTCCATCGGTTCCGCCACGGTTTCGTTCGGCCTCGTGTCCGTGCCCGTGCAGCTCTTCGCTGCCGGCGAGTCGAAGGCCGCTGTCTCGTTCAACATGCTGCATAAGAAGGATGGAGCCCGCCTGAAGCAGCAATACGTCTGCTCCAAGGACGGTGAGAAGGTCGAGCGCTCCGACACGATCAAGGGCTACGAATTCCAGAAGGGCCAATACGTCACGTTCACGCCCGAGGAAATCAAAGCACTGGAAGAGAAAGCCACCGGGGCGATCGACATCGTGGAGTTCCTGCCCGCCGAGCAGGTGGATCGGATCTGGCTGGACCGCACGTACTACCTCGGCCCGGACAAGGGCGGCGAGCGCGCGTACAAGCTGCTGGCCGAAGCGCTCGAGCAAACGAAGCGTGTGGCGATCGGCCAGTACGCCGCGCGCGGCAAGCAGTATCTCATCATGGTCCGTCCCGTGGACGGCCGGCTCGTGATGGAGCAGCTCCGCTACGCCGACGAAATCCGCTCGATCGCCGAAGTCCCGGTGCCCAAGACCGAAGTGAAGAAGCCGGAGCTCGATCTCGCGGTGAAGTTGATCGACCAGGCGGCGACTGAGGAATTCCACCCGGAGAAGTACAAGGACAACGTGCGCGAGCGGATCATGGAGCAAATCGAGCGCAAGGTCGAAGGCAAGCAGATCACGGAGGAGCCGGAAGAGGCGCCGAAGGCCAAGGTGCTCGATCTCATGCAGGCGCTGAGGCAGAGCCTCGGAGGCCAAAAGGAGAAGCCGGAAGCGAAGCCGGCGAGGCCGGCGAAGCGCCGGAAGGTCGCGGGAGGCCGCTAAACCACCGCCGCCGCGATGGCTGCCAGCTGAGCCGCGAGCTTCGGACCGACGCCCTGCTCTTCGTGTTTGAAGAAGACAAAGGCGTCGGTCCAGCCTCGTCCGATGTCGTGGAGTTTCCCCAGCCAATCCCTTAGCTCGCCCTCCGAGTAGCCCGTGTCGCGCAACCGCACATAGCCGAAGTCCGCGGTTGCCACGAGCGGCGTCGTCCCTTCCTCGGTATCCGCGACACATAATGCCGTGTTCGTGCTTCGCAGCAGCTCATAGACGTCGTCTGACCACCACGATGCGTGACGGAACTCACACGCCGCGCGGACATCCGGCGGAAATTGGGTGAGTAGATCACTGAGCCGGGCGAGGTCTTTCTTAAAATTGGGGGGTAATTGAAATAATACCGCGCCCAGTTTGGCATTAAGCTTGCGAATGGTTTCGACGAAGAACCGGACTGAGTCGTCGATGTTCTTGAGGCGCGCGATGTGGGTGATGCGCTGCGGCGCTTTGAGAACGAAATTGAAGCCCTCCGGCGTCGCCGCATCCCAGCCGGCGACCGTCTTCGCGCTGGGCATGCGATAAAACGTGTAATTGATCTCGACGGTGCCCAATTGTTGAGCGTAGTAGGCGAGCCACTTCGCGCTCGCCAGCTTGGGCGGATAGAAGCTTCCCCGCCATTCAGGGAAGTTGTAGCCGGACGTACCGACGTGCAGCCGCAGCATGGGCGGCAAAACTAGTCTCACTCTACTTGATCGGGGAGTCGTTGCAATGAGAAAGCTTACGTACACATTCGCGGCGCTCGCGTTTGGCCTCGCCGCCTGCGGAACTTCGGCGGAGACGGAACGCAAGCTGGCCGACCTGGAGCAGGTCAACGCCCAGAAGGACAGCCTGATGCAGGAAGTCGCGATCAGCTCGCGCCTCATCAGTGACGTCAACGTCGAGCTCGCCAAGGCGAAGATCCGCAACGACCGGCTGCATGTGTCGAGCGAAAGTCCGATTACCGCCTCGAACGACACGCTGATCGCCAAGCTGCGCTACGTCGTGGCGCGCGTCCGCGAGACGGAAAGCGCGCTGAGCCAGAGCCGCGAGAAGGTCAAGAATCTGAGCGCGCTGTCGGACAGCCTGCGGGCCGCTTACGACTCGACCGTCGGGAACCTCCAGGCGGTGGTCGCTTCGCAGAAGACCACGATCGATCTGCTCACCGATCGCGTGACTGCGTTGACCGAAGAGAACGTCGCCTTGCATGACAGCCTCGCGACGGGCTACTACGTGATCGGCACGCGCGATCAGCTGAAGAAGAAAGGCATCCTGACCGAGCAGGGCGGCGGCCGGGTGCTCTTCGTGCTGTGGCGGACCGGCAAGACGCTCCAGCCGGCGCGCAATCTGGACCCGAGCCTGTTCACGGCGATCGACACGCGGAAAGTCACGCAGATTCCTCTGCCGGTCGCGAGCGCGTCGTACAAGGTCGCATCGCTGCAGGATCTCGACTACATCGAGGAGCAGCGGGATGGCGGGAAGTACTCGGGCACGTCGACGCTGACCATCACGTCGCCGGCCGATTTCTGGCGCAGCTCGAAGTTCCTGGTCATCATCATGGAAGGCGCCTCGAAGCAGGTGGCCAGAGAGGCCCAGCTAACCGCCGAGGACCGCTCGGCGAGCCGCTGACGAGGGTTACGAATCGTCCACAACGCCCCGCATCTCGCCAGGATGCGGGGCGTGCTATTTTCAGCTCATGAACAGACGCTGCTGGCCTACCGGCGACGATCCGCAGATGACCGCGTACCACGACCTCGAGTGGGGTGTCCCGGTTCACAACGACAAACAGCTCTTCGGCAAGCTCGTGCTGGATGGATTCCAGGCGGGATTGTCCTGGGCCATCATCCTCCGCAAACGCGACGCCTTCCTCAAGGCATTCGACGGCTTCGATCCCGAGAAGATGGCGCGCTACGACGCAAAGCGGATCGCCAGGCTCCTGCGCGATCCCGGCATCGTGCGCAACAAGCAGAAAATCAAATCGGCGGTCGGCAACGCGCGCGCATTTCTGAAAATACAAGAGGGCGGAGAATCATTCGACGAGTTCCTGTGGCAGTTCGTCGGCGGCAAGACGAAAGTGAACGCCTGGAAAACGCTGAAGCGCCTTCCCGCCGAGACCAGGGAATCGGCCGCGATGAGTAAGGCGCTCGTGGAGCGGGGCTTCCGTTTTGTGGGACCGACGATCGTCTATGCGTTCATGCAGGCAGTAGGAATGGTCAACGACCACCTGGTGACATGCCACAGATACGGTGAGCTGAGCAAATAAGGGAGAAGGGTCTCCCTTCTCCCATCTCCCTACCTCGCCCGCTCCAAGTACTGCCCTGATCTCGGGTCCACCCTCACCTTTTCCCCCGGCGAGATGAACTCCGGCACCTGTACCGTCACGCCGTTCGACAGCTTCGCGGGCTTGGTGCTCGCGGTCTTGGTCGCGGTCTTCATGACGGGCGACGTCTCGACCACCTTCAGCTCGATCACCGACGGCAGCTCGATCGCGATCGGCCGGCCCTCGAGCCATTCGACCTGCACGACCATCTCCGGCTGCAGCCACGGCGTGTCGTCGCCGACCGCGCGCTCATCGAGCGTGAACTGCTCGTAGGTCTGCTGATCCATGACGTGCACGCCACCCTGATCCTGATAGAGCACCTGCATCTCTTTGGTGTCGAGACGCGCTTCATTCAGGAAGTCCGTCGCGGCGAGGCGCTGATCGAAGGTGTTGCCGGTGACGAGATTCCGGAACCGTACCTGCACAAACGCGCGCAGGTTGCCGGGCGTCCGGTGAGTGAAGTCCATCACGCGGCACGGCTGGCCGTCGATCATGAGGACGTGACCTTTGCGAATGTCTGTGGCTTTCATGGGAGCGGGAACTTAAACCTGGAGCCTTAGCACTCCAAGGCCCCGAGTGCTATCAGCTTGCCTGACAAGAGGCCGTTTACTACCGTGAGCAGTCTCACAACGCAATTCCGCGTCGAATTGCAGCTTTCCGTAGCCTGGCGGCAACACTGTGGTGGAGGGTTTCCAGCGTAAGGCGTTGCACATCCGTCGGATAGATGAACGGCACCAAGCTTGCCTCTAAGTCGCCGTAAGGGAGGGAAGCATGATCAGGCCCATGATCCATCGCCAGCTGACCCGCGGCGACCTCGCTTGTCTGGTCCACGAGATCGCGCGGATGGATGTCTCCGAAGGACGCGAGGCCGATCAAGCGCTGCAGGCCGGCGCTGTGGATACGGTCCTCGATTCCCCCGCCGCGCTCGAAGCGGTCCTGGGCCGCGGCGGCGCGCCCGCTCCCCTGCCCCTGACACTGCTCTGGTACGTCCCGATCCGCGCCGAGCTCCGCAATCGCGGTGTGACGGACATCCTGCTCGCCGATTATGCGGCCACACTCCCCGTTGTCTTTGCCGAGTCACAGTCGCAGCACAGGGTGGCGCAGGGCGAGAACGGCATGGCCGAGTGGTGGCACTACGTCAGCGGGCTGCCGCAGGGCACCGTTGCGCAGGCAGAGGCCGCCGCGGACTCGGCGGCACTCGCGCTGTGGTGGTCGGGCTGTTTCCCCGAATGGGTCGAGCGCGGTGGCACGGGTGGCGGCATGGTGCGCGCCTACGTGACATTCGCGGGTCGCATGCTCGCGCTCGCCGCGGACCTGCTCGAAGCCAAGGCGCCAGAAGAAGCATCGCTGTTCGCGCGCGCAGCCGAAGCGCGCATCGAGCTGCATGCGGCGTTGGCCGAGACTCGCGCCGATTACATCGGCGAAGATCCGCACAGCAGCGAAAGCCGCCTCAACCGGTTCTTGAGGCGGCTCGCCCAGGATAATTAGGTAGGGACGCAGCAGGCTGCGCCCCTACCTCTTTTCACCACTTCGGAATCTGATCCTGAAACTGTTTCGACCGCTCCGTCAGATCGACCTGGGTGATTGACGGATCCTGCTTCACCTGCTCTACGCGCTGCAGGTTGGACACCGCCTTCCCGTAGGTTCCCTCGATCGCCAGCGCGGCACGATACTGCTCGACCGCCTGATCGAAGTGGCCGGTCAATTCGAGCGCCATGCCGAGGTTGTTGCGGAATGCCGCGACGCTGTCCTCGATCTCGTTGGCACGCGCCAGCGCGCCGATCGCATCCTCGAAGCGCTGCACCTGGATGTACAGCACGCCAAGATTGTTCATCGCCCATGTGTCGCTGTCGTTCTTCGCGATTGCGCGCTGATAGGCGACGATCGCGTCGTCAGTCTTTCCCAGCGCTTCGAACGCGCGCCCCTGCAGGCGCAGCGGCTCGCTCGACGTGGAGTCGAGCGCGATCGCCCGCTCGATGTGTTCGAGCGCGCTGTCGGGCTGCCCGTCCTCGAGCAGCACTCGGCTCAGATTCAAATGACTCTTCACATGCGTTGAATCGAGCGTGAGCGCCCGCACGAACGCGCTTTCGGCCTGCGCGCGATCGCCGGACTTCCACGCCGACAGGCCGAGCATGTAGAAGCCCCAGCCGGTGTTCGGGCGGCTCTCGGTGTAGGCCTTGAAGAGCGTCGTCGCGTCATCGTACCGCCGCTCGCGGTACGCGGAATCCGCGATTTTGAACGTCACCGGGCCGCTGATGACGAGCGCCGGCGTCGTGGTCGAGCTGCCGGCATTGCTGACGGGAACATTGCGCGCCGGCTCCGAGCCCGTAGGGGGCTCACTCGCGCGCGCCTGGTCGGGATGGCGCTCGCCACAGGCGGCGAAGGCGTACGCGACGAACGCGGTGACGACCAGCATGGCCATCAGAATGACCGGGAATCGCAGCGTACGGTTGGAACGGTCCAGCTCGAATTGATACGACATGGCTCCTCCGGGAGCGGGTTCGCTCACCGGAAAAGCATGTGCCGCACCACGTGGTAAGTGCTTGTCCTACAAGACCGTGATCTGACCGTTGTGTTTCTGGAGACTCGTCTACTCGGAGGCTTTCGTGTCGCGCTGGACACCAAGCCGCCGCATGACTTTCAGCAAGCTGGCGTGATCCGCGAGCCCGAGCTCCTTCGCCGTCCTGGTGACATGCCACGCGTTGCGCTCCAACGCCTGAATCACGATCTGGCGCTCGGCTTCCTGCTTCTGTTCCTCAAACGTGCGTGGTTCCGCTGACGACGTGCGTGGTGCGTCGTGCGCCGTGCGTCGGACTTCGGCTGGTACCGCTTTCGCGGTCAGTTCATCGCCATCGCTCGCGATCAGCATGCGCTCCACGACATTGCGCAGCTCGCGGATGTTGTTGCGCCGCCAGTCGTAGGCCATCAGCGCCTCCACTGCGGCGGGCGCGACTGTCTTGGGTTTCATGCCAAATCGCTCGCACGTCGCTGCGACGAGATGTTCCACCAGCACCGGGACATCCGACAGCCGATCTCGCAGCGGCGGCACGCGGAGCACGTGCACATTGAGTCGATAGAACAGATCCTCGCGGAAGCGGCCCTCGGCGACTTCCTTCTCGAGATCGCGATGCGTCGCCGCGACCACGCGCGCATTCACGTCGATCGTCTTGCTCGCGCCGATCCGGGTGACTTTCCGCTCCTCGAGCACCCGCAGCATCTTGGCCTGCGCGTTGGCCGGCAGATCGCCGATTTCGTCGAGGAACAGCGTGCCGCCGCTCGCCGCTTCGAACGCGCCCTTGCGCGTCGCGGTGGCGCCGGTGAAGGCGCCGCGCTCGTGCCCGAACAACTCGCTTTCGACGAGCTCGTGCGGCAGCGCCGCGCTGTTGAGCGCGACGAACGGCCCCCTGGGATTCGCGCCAAGCCGGTGCAGCTCGCGCGCGACCAGTTCTTTGCCCGTGCCGCTTTCGCCGACGATCAAGGCCGCGCTTGGCACCGGGGCTACGCGGACGATCGCTTCTTTGAGCTTGCTCAGCGCGGGGCTCGTTCCGATGAGCGGCGTCTCCAGACCAAAGCCACGGCGCAGCGACGTGACCTCAGCGCTCAGCCGGCGCCGTTCGATCGCATTCTCGACCTCCTGTGCGACGCGCTCCATCGGCTCCGCCTTGTCGATGAAGCTGTACGCACCCAGTCGTATCGCCTCGACGCAGCGATCGTAATTGCCGGTCCCGGTATAGACGATGATGGGCACGCGCAGACCGAGGCGTTCGACCGAGCGCAGGACCTCGAAACCGTCCATGCCCGGCATTTCGAGATCGAGGATGACGCAATCGATGGAGTCCCGGGTGAGGCTCTCCAACGCCGTGCGGCCGCTCTTCGCAATGAGCGTCTCGTATCCCCGCAGCCGTTTTAAGTCGTAGGCATACTGCTCCGCCATGGCCGGGACGTCGTCGACGATCAGGACGAGAGTCACTGCGCCGGGATCTCGACGATGAACGTAGATCCTTCCCCGGGCTCGGTTTCCACCTTCAGCGAGCCATTTGAATCCAGTACCAGCCGCCTCACGATTGACAGCCCGAGACCAGTACCGCCGGCCTTGGTTGTGTAGAAGTCGTCAAATGCTTTATCCAGCTCCGCTTTGGTCATTCCCCGTCCCGTGTCGCTCACGGCGATCCGCACCAGCCCGCGTCCCTTCTCCGTTGTGACCGTGACCGAGCCGCTCTTGCCGTCGATGCTGTCGACTGCGTTGCTCACCAGGTTCTCGATGATCCGTCGCAGGACGAGCGCGTCGGCCGAGACGGGCGGCAGCCCTTCGCCGAGCCTCGCTTTGACGAGAGTCGAGCCGCCGATTGTCTCACGCACGACCGCGTTCACATCGGTGGCTTTACGCTCGGGCGCAGGCGACAGCTTGGCGTAATTGGCCGCGAGCGTCTCGAGGTAATCGATGCTCGATTCTACCGTCCCCTGGCGCGCCGTAAATACCTGGGGCAGTTCGGCGGGCTTGTCGCGAGCCACTTGCGTGAGATGGCGGAACACGTTGCGCAGCGGCGCGAGCCCGTTCTTCACGTCGTGATTCACCTGGCGCGCGAGATCACCGATCGCGATCCGGCGTTCCATGTCTCCGATGCGCGCTTCGACGGGCTCGCTGATGCGGGTCGAGAGCCAGCCGGCCAAGAGGAGCGCGGCCAGCGCGGCAATCAGCACGGCGGCGGCGAACCACAGGTTGACGTTGCGCTGCAGCGCTGTCAGCAGAGCGGAGGAGCGCGTCACCACGATCCGCGCCTGCTCGACCCGCCCCGGCCCGTCGACCGCATCCACGTAGGGCAACGTCGTCGGTGGGCCGACGACGATCTTGCCGGAATCGGCGTTGGATGTGTCGTTCGGCAGTGACAGCCTGACGCCGAGCTCCGGATCGCGCGCCAGCCGCGCGAGAAACTGGGAGTCGACGGCGACGCCGCCGAGGAGCCGGAAGCGGCGGACGCCGATGCTCATGGTGTCGCTCGAGACGAGCGCAAGGAACGATCCCTCCGCGGTGGCGGCACGAACGAGAACCGGCCCCGCGCCGGGAAGCGCAGGCCCCAGGCGGTCGAATTCATTGCGGAAATGGCCGGACGACACGATGCGACCCTCATCGTCCTGGATCTGCAGGAAATCGAGGCCGGCCACGCGCATCGCGTTGCCCGCGTAATCCAGGGCGTAGCCCCGGTCGTCGCCGCGGACGACGACGCCGCGGAACTTGTAGTCGTCGTCGAGCGCGCGTTTCAAGGCGGCCAGCCGCCCGCGAATTCGGTCGTCCTCACGCGCGATGTCGGCATTGATGACGCCCGCCAGCGCCCTCACCCGGCGTTGGTCCTCGCCGGTGACGCGACGCGCCATTTCCCAGCGGATGCCCAGACCGAAGACGAGCAGTGGGATCAGCACCACCACCCCAAACGAGATGAGGAGGCGCGTGCGGAATTTCACGCGCTACTCGGGCAAGAGATGGACGGTCCCATCCTGATCTACCACCCACCGCGCGACTCCGCGGCGCACGATGGCGGTGGCCCGCGTATCGACGAGCGCCGTGAACGTGGCAGGCCAGGACGGCAACAGGTCTTTTGCCGCTCGACATACATCGGGGGCGACGCGCGGGAGCGCGACCACGTAGCCCCAATCCCGCCCGGCATCGAGCGCGTTGCTGAAGTCGTCCGGCGAGCGGCCGGTGGCCACTCCGTGAGTCAAGGCGGCCAGGCGACCCGCCAGCTCTCGGGCGGTGGGATCGGTTCGCGTATACAGGATACGCTTCTGACCCGTGGACGCCGGCGGCGAGCTCGCAGTCTTCGTGCCGATACCACAGGGCTTGAGATCGAGCCACCAGAAACCGCCCTCGGCGCGTCGCGCCTCGGCGCGCACCGATTGCTCCAATCCGTCGAACCGCGTCCCGCCGGCTTCGGCGGTGACGTAGACGTAGGTGCGGTCCCACGGCAGCGCGACGACGGTGTGATTGGGCAACGTCGCCGCGTAGTCGCGGAGCGCGCGGTCGCGCGTGAGAAGCAGATCGACCCCCGCGTCGAGGAGATCGCGCGGGTCGCCGGTCGGCGCGAACTTGAAGACGATGGTGTCCCCGCGGGAGGTGTGCGCGCGGATTTGCTGCGCTGTCGTCGTGGCGCTCGTGGCCCAGTAGGTGCCGGTGCCGATCGGCCAGCTCGAGTCGGGCGCCGGCCGGGTGATGGCGAGCCCGGGATCGCCCAGGACGGCCGGCACGTCGCCCTGCGCCTTGGCGAGGGACACGGCGACGACGCGAGTCTCCGGCGCGCCCAGCGTGAAGCCGGCGCCGCCTTTGCCGAACACGACGTCCTGCGCGGTGAGAGGCACGCCGTCCCAGAACTGCGCAGCGTCGCGCAACCGGAGCGTCCAGCGACGGCCATCGTCCTCCTTGTCCCACTTATCGGCGAGCTCGGCACGCGGATGATTGTCGCAGTCGATCCGGATCGGCCGCTCGTACAAATGCCGGAATACCAGACGCTCGGCGTCGTTGCGCGGGACCGGCGCGTGCCGCGGGTCCACAGAGTCGGTCAATCCGATGGTGATCGTCGTGGCGTGACTCGAGACGTTGCCGGTGGAAAGCAGGCAGCTCTCGTCGGGCGCTTCGCGGACTCCGGCGACGCCTGCCCCGCCGGTGTTCGGGCTGAGCCGTGGGTGGGCGCAGGCCGCAACGAGTGCGAGCCCGATCAGCGGGACACGGTGCGCTGGCATGAAATAACGATACACTACACTATCTCTGCATGGGATTCGCACGCTCACTCCTCCTCAAAGCCTCCCGCAGCGAATGGCTCGCCCGCCAGCTGCGCGAGCGCCGCTTCTTCCAGCGCGCCGTCAAGCGCTTCATGCCGGGCGAGTCGCTCGACGAGGCGCTGGAAGCCACGGGCCAATTTGCCAAAGCCGGCCTCGGGACCGTGCTCACCGAGTTGGGCGAGCAGGTCACGAATCGTGCCGAGGCCGCGGCGGTCCGCGATCATTACCTCGGTGTCTACGAAAAGATTCAACGCCGCAAGCTGCCCGCGCACGTCTCGGTCAAGCTCACCCACCTCGGCCTCGACGCGAGCCAGGAGGGATGCATACAAGACGTGCTCAAGCTCGCTGCTCGCGCCGACCAGGCGCGCTCGTTTTTGTGGATCGACATGGAGGAGTCGCGGTACGTCGACGCCACGCTCGAGGTATATCGCCGGGCCAAGACTGAGTGGCCGAACGTCGGCGTCTGCCTTCAGGCTTACCTGCACCGCACCGCGAAGGATCTCGAGGCCCTGCTCGCAATCTCCCCGGCGATCCGGCTCGTCAAGGGCGCGTACAACGAGCCGGCCAATCTCGCGTTCCCCAAGAAATCCGACGTGGATGAGAACTACCGGCAGCTCGCCAAGCGGCTGCTGGCGGAGGCGGCCCGGCAGCGCGCCAAACCGGTCTTCGGCACCCACGATCTGGCGATCATCGAGTTCATTCGAAAGGCGGCGGTGGGTCAGCGGGTCGATCCGTCTTCTTACGAATTTCATATGCTCTATGGGATCCGCGCGCAGGAGCAGCGCAAGCTCGCCGCGATGGGAGCGGAAGTCCGGGTTCTGGTCAGCTACGGGAGTGCCTGGTTCGCCTGGTATATGCGGCGGCTTGCCGAACGCCCCGCCAATGTGTGGTTCGTCCTCCGAAACGTCGTATAGATTACCGACATGACGTCTACGGTCGTCCGCCCTCCCCAACGCGAATCCCGCGACTCGGTTGTGATCCGGTTCGCCGGTGATTCCGGCGACGGCATGCAGGTCACCGGCAGCCAGTTCACACTCGAGACCGCACTCGCCGGCAGCGACTTCTCCACGTTCCCGGATTTCCCCGCGGAAATCCGCGCGCCGACCGGCACGACGTTCGGCGTCTCGGCGTTCCAGATTCATTTCGGCGGCGGCGACGTCATGACTCCGGGCGACGCGGTGGATGTGCTCGTCGCGATGAATCCTGCCGCACTCACCGTCGAGCTGAACGACCTGCTGGTCGGCGGGACGGTGATTGTCGATACCGCGGCCTTCACGGAGCGCAATCTGACCAAGGCCGGCTACACCAGGAGCCCGCTCGAAGACGACTCGCTTGCGCGCTATCAGGTCTTGAAGTTCGACATCACCAAGTTGACCGCCGACGCCGTGAAGCCGCACGGCCTGTCATCCCGCGAGGCGCACCTCTGCCGGAATATGTGGGCGCTCGGCTTGCTGCTCTGGATGTACGGCTACGAGCGCACCGCGTCCGTCGAGTGGCTCAAGAAGAAATTCGCCAAGAAGCCGCTCATCGCCGAGGCGAACATCGCGGCGCTGAATGCGGGCCACGCATTCGGCGAAACCGCGGAAATGACCGAGCACCTGGTCGGCTATACGGTACCGAAGGCGGACGTGCGCCCGGGCCGTTACCGCACCATCACCGGCACCGAAGGACTGGCCTGGGGATTGGTCGCCGGACTGCGCGCCTCTGGGGTCGAGAAGCTCGTGTTCGCGGGCTATCCGATCACACCGGCTTCCGCCTTGCTGCATACGCTCGCGAACCTGCGCGCCTATGGCGTCGTCACGTTCCAGGCTGAGGATGAGATCGCGGCCGCCGGCGCGGCACTGGGCGCGTCCTATGCCGGCGCGCTCGGCGTGACGTCGAGCTCCGGCCCCGGCATTGCGCTCAAGACGGAGATGCTCGGCCTGGCGATCGCCACCGAGCTGCCGCTCGTCGTGATCGATTCGCAGCGGGCGGGTCCGTCCACGGGCATGCCGACCAAGGCGGAGCAGTCGGATCTGCTGCAGGCGGTCCACGGCCGCAACGCCGACGCGCCGCTCGTCGTGCTCGCCCCCATGACCACGGCGGACTGTTTCGATATCGCGATCGAAGCGGTTCGCATCGCCACCAAGTACATGACCCCGGTAATGGTGTTGAGTGATGGCTATCTCGCGCACGCGGCGCAGCCGTGGCGGATTCCGCGTGAGGCCGATCTGCCGCGCTTTCCGGTGACCTATCGGACCGATCCGGAAGGATTCCAGCCGTTCCTGCGCGATCCGGAGACGCTGGCCAGGCCGTGGGTGAAGCCCGGCACACCCACGCTCGAGCATCGCATTGGCGGTCTCGAGCGCGACTATGATTCGGGCCACATCTCGTACGATCCTGACAACCACGCCAGGATGACCAAGGCGCGCGCCGACAAGATCGCGGGAGTCGCGCGCGATATCCCGGAGCAGGCCGTCGCGCTCGGCGAAGACCACGGGAAGCTCGCCGTCGTCGGCTGGGGGTCGACGTTCGGTGCGATTCATCGCGCCGTGCAGATCGCGCGAGACGAAGGTCGCGACGTCGCCCACATTCACATCCGGTATCTCAGCCCGTTCCCGCGCAATCTCGGCGACTTGCTGAAGCGCTACGGTCGCGTGCTCGTGCCGGAAATGAACAACGGCCAGCTCGTGCGGCTGCTGCGCGCGGAGTATCTGCTGCCGGCGGAGTCGCTGCCCAAAGTGACGGGCAAGCCGTTCCGAGTGACCGACATCGCACAGGCGATCAGGAAGCTCTCATGACCGTCACCACGATCACCGACGCCCAGCTCGCGCCCAAAGACTACGCCTCGGACCAGGAGGTCCGTTGGTGTCCGGGCTGCGGCGACTACGCGATTCTCAAGGCGGTGCAGAAAGCCTGCGCCGACATGGGACTTTCGCGCGAGCGCACGGTGTTCGTCAGCGGGATCGGCTGCGCCGCGCGCTTTCCTTACTATATGTCGACGTACGGCTTCCACACCGTGCACGGCCGCGCCCCGGCGATCGCCACGGGGATCAAGCTCGCGAATCCAGATCTGGACGTGTGGGTGATGACCGGCGACGGCGACGGCCTGTCGATCGGCGGCAATCACATGCTGCACGTGCTGCGTCGCAATGTCGACCTGAACATCGTGCTCTTCAACAATGAGATTTACGGCCTCACCAAAGGCCAGTACTCGCCGACGTCGCGCCGTGGCACGCGCTCACCTTCGACGCCCCTGGGCTCGATCGAAAATCCGGTCTCGGCATGCGCCTTTGCGTTGGGTGCGGGCGCCCGATTCGTCGCGCGCTCCATCGACACGTTGCAGGCGCATCTGATCGCGGTGTTGAAGCGCGCGCACGCGCACCGCGGCGCGTCGTTCCTGGAGATTCTGCAGAATTGCGTCGTGTTCAACGACGCGGTGTTCGAGCATATCACGGGCAAGGAGTTCGCGGCCGACGCGCAGGTCCTGGTCGAGCACGGCAAGCCGCTGGTGTTCGGCAAGAACAAGGAGAAGGCGCTGCGGCTGAAGCCGGGCTCATTGACGCTCGAGGTAGTGGACGCGACTGCGGCCGACATCCTGGTGCACGACGAAACCAATCGCCCCTTGGCTCAGCTGCTCGCCACGCTGGAGCCGCCGTTCCCGACGGCGATGGGCGTGCTGTATTGCAACCCGGCCGCGTCGTACGAGCACGACGTCTATGCTCAACCCGGCGCCGCACAGGGAGTAAAGGGCGGAGACCTGGACGCACTGCTGAACAGCGAACGCACCTGGGAGGTGCTCCCATGACCGTTGCGAATCGCAGGCGGAGCGGGGACCGGCGCGTGAAGGACGTCCCGGTAACCATCGAGCGCCGGAGCGGGCTCGATCGCCGGATGATCGTGGAGTCGGCGACGGCGCAGATCCACGCCGTCCTCGAGCTGTTGACACAGCTGGCCGATCAAGGCGCGTTGCGCGACGACTCGCGCCGCCTGCTCGACACGGCGGTATTGCGACTACGGTACGCGCTGGAGCGGATGGAGCCGGAATAACTGTAGCACGACCACCACACCCAACGGCCGCCCCGTTATGGGCGGCCGTTGTGCTTTCAGGAGTTAGCGGGGCATCGGCTTTGCTCCCTTCTCGGAGCACCCCTGACCTCCGAGGACTCTCATGACCCGGTGGCTTATCGCAGCAGGCGCGGCCCTGGCGCTCGTGGCCTGCGAGCAACGCTCTCCCACGTCGATCACCGCCGATGCCGTTCCCACGGATGCCGCGATCTACATCGTCAACTTCGACGAAGCCCAGACGACGCAGGACGCGGTGACGAACGGGATTCTGAGTACCGGCGCTGGTGTCGTGCAGTTCAACAACTTCTCGATGGTGGCGGCGCTCGCCACGCCCGGCCAGCTGCTGAGCATTTCCACGCTGCCCGGCCTCGAGGGGATCTACGCGAACAAGCAGCTCGACTACTACATGCTCCACGAGAGCGTGCCTGCGATCCGGGCGGATGCCGTGCACGTCGCCGGGATCACCGGCAAGGGAATCGGCGTGGCGATCCTCGACAGCGGGATCGATGGGGCGTATAACGCCGACGTCGCCTATCCGCAGTACACGGTGCAAAACGTGAAGGTGCTGGCCAACACGAACGACCTGTTCACGTTCAGTAAAGATGCGCCCAAGCCGATTCGCAAGGGTGCGACGCTGGTCGTTGAGAATCTCCCCAATTCCGAGACGTCGGTGGGCCACGGCACACACGTCGCCGGCATCGTGGGGGCACGGGGCACATCGTCGAACGGTTATTACACGGGCGTGGCGCCCGGTGCGAACCTGATCGGAATCGGGACGGGCGATGTCCTGTTCATCTTCTGGGCGCTCGCCGGCTTCGACTACATCCTCGACCATCAGCAGCAGTACAACATCAAGGTCGTCAACAACTCCTGGGGCACCACGGGCACATTCGATCCCAAGGACCCGATCAACGAAGCCACGAAGAAAGTCACGAGCCGGGGCATCACCGTCGTGTTCGCTGCGGGCAACGACGGCCCGGCGCAGAATACGGTAAATCCCTACAGCGTAGCCCCCTGGGTCATCAGCGTGGCGGCCGGCTGTAAGATCGGCGTCGTCGATCCGACAAACTCCGAATCGCACTGCATGCTCGATGACGGGTCCAACCCCCTCGTGCCCACGAACCACGAGCCGCGGGCGCATGTGTTGGCCGATTTTTCGTCGCGCGGGATCCCGGGTGATCCTCTGTATCATCCCGACATCACGGCGCCGGGCGTCCATATCGTGTCGACGCGCGCGCTGACGGGATCGGTGCTCAATGCCGACGACGCGAATCACGACGCGCGGATCTGCAACATTAGTCTGACCAACGATCCGTTCTACACGTGCGCCTCGGGTACGTCGATGGCGTCACCGCACATCGCCGGCGTCGTCGCCCTGATGCAGGAAGCGGCCGGCGGCAAGCTCAAGCCGGAGCAGATCATCAACACGATCATCGCGACCGCGAAGCCCTTGCCTGGGTACGCCCAGTGGGAAGTAGGGGCCGGATTTGTCGATGCCTACGCGGCGGTGATGGCCGTCAAAAAGTAGCTGCGGCCTGAGACGTTCAGCGATCAAGAGCCGGGGAGCGCCGAAGCTTCCCGGCTCGTAGTTTTGCGTCTTCTTCAGGAGGCTTCCGATGAATTCGAAACAGTTTGCACTCACCGTCGTCATGGTCTTCGTAGTTTCGCAGGTGTTCGCCATCGTGATCCACGGATTCATCCTCGGCCCCGCCTACCAGCCGTTTTACGGAACGTTGCTGCGGCCGATGCAGCGCGAAGGTGGGCCCGGCGCCGGTTCCCCCTGGATGGTGCTGTTCCTGCCGCTGGCCCACCTCGCGATGTCGGTGGCCTTCGTGGCCCTGTTCGGACGCTGGGTTCGCCCACTTCCCGGCGAAGAGATTCCGCAGGGGCTGCGCTTCGGCGTGCTCGCGTGGCTCTTTGGGCCCGTTCCGATGTATCTACTGTGGTTCGCCGAGCAGCCCTGGCCATTCAGTCTGACGCTCAGGCAGCTCGGGTTCGATCTATTCACGATGCTGGTGCTTGGCACCCTCACCGCCATGGTCTACCGGCCGTCGCGCGCGGAGGATCATCAGTTGTGACCGAGCGTCCCGCCCTGCTGCTCGACCTCGACGGTACGCTGACCGACAGCGTGTACCAGCACGCAATCGCGTGGCGCAAAGCGCTGGAGCTGGGCGGCATCAAGCTGTCGGTGTGGCGCATCCACCGGCGCATCGGCATGAGCGGAGGGCTGCTGGCCGAGAGCCTGGCGCGCGAAACGGGCCGGGAGCTGAGCGAAAAGCAGGCACGGCAAGTGAAACAGGCCCACGCCCGGCTCTTCAAGGCGCAGATGCGCGATGTGCGCCTGCTCCCCGGCGCGAAAGAGCTCATGCAGCATCTGACAAAACTGAAGGTGCCGTGGGCAATTGCGACGAGTGGCGCGCGGATCAGCGCGCAGCCGCTGCTCAAGCTCGTCGAGCCGCCGGACGGCGTGCCGATCATCAGCCGCGACGACGTCGAACACGCCAAGCCCGACCCGGATCTCTGGATCGCCGCCGCCGCGCGCCTCGGCGTGTCGATTGAATCGGCGATCGCCGTCGGTGACAGCGTCTGGGATCTGCTGGCCGCGCGGCGCGCCCGAGCTCTGGGCGTCGGTCTCTTGTCGGGAGGCTATGGTCAGGAAGAGCTGGAGCGCGCCGGGGCCTACCGGGTCTATGAAGACCCGGCAGACCTCCTGCTCCATATCGACGAGTTAGGAATCCGAGCTGCTTAGCGGTTCAGCCAGTACGAAGCCTTCACCAGGAACGTGTTGTGCGGCGGTGTGTCGAACAGCCTGCCGAAATCTCCGGAGATCGTGCGGGTCCCCGTCGTGGGTTCGAAGTCGTCGCGTCCCTGGCTCCACACCACGAAGAGCGTCGAGCCGGGGCGATACTCCCAGCGTATCACCAGGTTGGAATTGAAGAACTTCTGGTTGAAGTCGCCGGGCCCCGTGCCGGTGTAGGGCTGGAAGCGGTCGTCGTACGCGGGTGCGCGCGGATCACTGGACAACTCCCGCACGTCCGACCAGTGCCCCTTGCTCACGAATGGCTGCCCGTATGCCTGGACGGTGAGCGTCGGCGTGACCGTGTAGTCCACGCGGAACGACATGGAGACTTCCTTTTGATCGAGATGCGCGAACAGATAGTGCGTACCGAGTGAGTCCGTCTGCGGATTCAGGTCCTGCGTGGCATTGATCCGATGCGTGGCGTTCATACTGACCGAGCTGCTCAGCTGTGAGCCGATCCGCACATCGATTTCCGGATTGATGTTGACGGACGACGAGCGCCCGAGGTCGCCACGGAAGAAATTGAAGAAGACGAACGGCGTGATCGCGTTGCGCGAATCACCGCCGAAGCCGAACCACGGCGAGACGAACTGGTCGCGCCGCACTGCCGGACCGCCGCGCGCGCAGCGATCACAGTACACATCGCCCAGGTTCCCGATCGTTCCGCCGGCGTGGATGAACCACTGGTTGCGCAGCTGCACATGCGCGTTGGTGTTGAACCCGCGGTCGGTCGGCAGCCGCTCCATCGTCCAGTACTGCCACCAGTTGAAGTTCCAGAACGCCCGCTGGAACAGCTTGGTCGGCTTCCGCCAGTTCATCGATGCCCAGTTGTTCCAGCCCTGCTGATCGGCCTGAAGCAAGAAGCCGAGGTCGTTGATTTCGAAGCCCGGCGAGCGCCTCTGATAGCTGGTCTGGAAGTTGATGAAGCCGTTCTGCTTTGTGAACAACAACTCTTCGGCGTGGCCGTTGAGCGACGTGCGCGTCGGGTCGTATTGCACGTTGTCGTCCGGACGCTGATAGTTGTGCGTGGACGACGTCTGCGTGCCGGCGATCGCTGCCGGTGTGCCGTTGACCGTGCTGAAATCGAGCGACCCCGATACCTCGTAGCCGCCGTTGTGGAAGCGGTGCCGGAAATTCATCGCCCCCACGTACGCGGACCGCCGCAGATAGCCGTCCGTAAACTGATCGACATTGCGATTGACCGCGGTGCCCATGAATCCGATCGCGCTCTGGCCCTTGCGGTAATCCTGGTTCAGCCGCACCACGGCATAGTTCGACACGGGCTCGATGGTGACGTCGCTGTCGCCCGCCGCGCGCTGCGTCACGCTTTCGACCGCGCCGAGCGTGAGACCGCCCGGAAGGCGGCCCGTGATCTTGGCAGCGCCGATGATACCCGCGGGATCGTGGCCGATGCGGCGTGAGTAGAACAGCCCTTCGCCGCTGCAATTCACCACGTTGCAGTTGACGGGGAAGCTGAAAATCCCGGTCCCTTCGACAAAGAAGGGACGCCGCTCCTGATAGAACGTCTCAAACGACGTGAGATTCACGACCGACGGGTCGGCTTCGACCTGGCCGAAATCCGGATTGATCGTCGCGTCCAGCGTGATGTTCGACGTGATGCCGTACTTGATGTCGGCGCCGGCGTCGTATTGCTGATCGCGGGTGAACTCCGGAGCCGGGACGTTTTTCGCCAGCACGTAGGGAGCCACCTCGAGACGGCGCGGCGCCTCCAATCCATCCAGGCCTACCAGGTCCCCAAGCTGCGATGAAAACCCGCGCACCGACGTGCGGTACAGCGGCCAACCCACGCGCTCGGCGCCGTGCCGGTCGATGTCGCGCCAGATCGCAAAGCCGAACGTGTTGGTCGGCGCATGCGCGTAACGGAGCTGAGACAGCGGAATCCGGAATTCCGCGGTCCAGCCGAGCGAGTCGACCTCCGTTGCAACCTCCCACACCGCATCCCAGGCATCGTCCTCCTGATCCCCGTCGCCGTAGATCGCGTAGTCACGCTTTACCCCTGCCGGATTCACCGCGAACTCGAAGCCCGTGCGGCGGTCGTGGTAGGAGTCGATGACGATCTTGATCTGGTCGCAGCAGACGCGATTGTCGCGGCGGGCAAGGATCTTCTTGATGCTGTCGGGATGCGCGTCGAAGGCGCGCACGAACACATAGAAGTTGTGGGCGTCGTAGGCCACCCGAGCCTCGGTCGGCATGCTGGGCTCCCCGCCTTCCCGAGGCTGGAACTGACGAAAGTCCCGAATTACAGAGGTCGTCCGCCACACCTCGTCCTGATCCTTGCCATCAATGATGGGGGGGGACGCCGCAAGGTGCGCCACCGCAGTCCTCGCGTCGGACGCGGTCGGCGCCTGTGAGGAGGCGGGGAGGGCGGCTGTCTGCAACGCCAAAACGACGGCAGTTATCGGCGCTAACGGCGTCATGAGATCTTCCTTCACTCTGGGCTGTTCTTTTGATGGTACGATTCGACAAAAGGTTGGTTTCGTGATACTTTGGGCCCGCCCTTGGGACCCCTAGTGGCACTCCGTCGAGGCTTCCAAAGTGACATCGACCAGGTTGTGGTCTGACCGCCGTGCAGGCAATGATCGCCGGTCAGAACAACGTCGGCGCGTGGTCATGGACGTGACCGAAGAACGGCGGCACGTGGTGGATCGCCGCCGCGGGGCTGAGCGCCGCAGTACGCTCGATCGCCGGGGTCGCTCGCTGCGGTTACCCAACGCCGAACGGCCCGTCGAGCATGTCCGGAATGCCCTCCAGCTGCTCAGGGAAGTGGCCCTGGCGGGGGAGCTGTCAACGGGACCGACCGAAGACTTGGGCGCCGCGATCGAGCGTCTGCATCGCGCCGTAGGCCTGCTGGAACGTCAAAAACGGTAGGGGCGCAGCACGCTGCGCCCCTTATACCATTTTAAGGGCGCAGCATGCTGCGCCCATACGTCATTTTTTGAATAGCCTCAGATACTGCCCGTATCCCTCTGCTTCCAACGAATCCACCGGAATAAACCGCAACGCCGCTGAGTTGATACAGTAGCGCAGGCCTGTCGGCCTCGGACCATCGTTGAAGACATGGCCGAGGTGAGAGTTCGCATGGGCGGAACGCACCTCGGTGCGCTCCATGAACAGCGAACGATCGGTCTTCTCCTGGACGTTGCTCGGATCGAGCGGCCGCGTGAAGCTGGGCCAGCCCGTATGCGAATCGTACTTGTCGGTGGAACTGAACAGCGGCTCGCCGGACACGACGTCCACGTAGATCCCGTCCTGATGATTGTCCCAGAACTCGTTCTGGAAGGGGCGCTCGGTCCCTTCGTGCTGCGTGACTTCGTACTGCAACGGCGTCAACGCGCGCCGCAGGTCGGTGTCGCTCGGTCTCGGCTTCACGATGTAGTTCCCTCCCATACTCACTTTTGCCACTCCCGCTTCATCGCCCCAGATCGCGCGCAGCCGCCGGTCGCGGCCGCAGCCGGCGCGGTACATCCCGTAATGCTCGGGATTTTTCTTGGCGTAGTCCTGGTGGTACTCTTCCGCGGCGTAGAACGGGCCGGCCGTCAGAATCTGCGCCGCGACGTCCCGATGGAAGCGCTCGCCGATTTGCTGGCGTGAGGCGCTGGCCGCACGGCGCTGCTCGGCATTGCGCACGAAGACGGCCGTGTGGTAGTTCGGGCCGGTGTCACACGCCTGGCCGTCGGCCTGGAACGGATCGATGTTGTGCCAGAACGTCCACAGCAGCGTTTCGTAGCTGACCTTGGCAGGATCGTACACGACCTGGACCGACTCGAGATGTCCCGTGTTCCCTTGCACCACCTGCATATAGGTCGGGTTCTTGCTCGTGCCTCCCATGAATCCGGACGTCGCCGAGATCACGCCCGGCAGGTCGTCATACGCGTGTTCCATCGTCCAGAAGCAGCCGCCCGCGAATGTGGCGGTATCGAGCGGAGTGGTCAGACTCAGTGCCAACAGGAGCGCGATGTGCATGGCGTCAATGTGAGCACAGCGGTCGAGCAGCGGTAGTGGCGTAACCCTCTGTTGGAGGTTTCTCATGCTGATCACATTGCTGCCGGGCGCGGACGAGCCGTAGGTTAAGTTCGTGCAAGTCCTGCTCGTACAACGCTTCTCGTGAGCGACGCCAACTGGCCATCTCGGACTCGACGGGTATTACGAACGCATGGAAAGGATTGCGCAAAGTGCCTCTCGCCCTCGTGGTCCGATGACCGGAGCCTTCCTGTTCGCCCTCGCGCTCCTTCAAGGCAGTCCCCAAACCGATGACGGCCAGTGGACGATGCCGGCGAAGAACTACGCCGCGACGCGCTACAGCGGCCTGGCGCAGGTCACCCTCGCCAATGCCGCGCGGCTCAAGCCGGTCTGGAGCTTTTCGACCGGCGTGCTCGGCGGCCACGAAGGTCAGCCGCTCGTCGTGGGCAGCACGATGTACGTCGTCACGCCCTTCCCCAACGTTCTCTACGCCTTCGACCTGACTCGCGAAGGCTACCCGCTCAAATGGAAGTATCGGCCCGAGGTGAATCCTGCGGCGCTCGGCATCGCGTGTTGCGACGCGATCAGCCGCGGCGCGGTGTATGCCGACGGCAAGATCATCTACAACCTGCTCGACGGGCACACCGTCGCGGTCGATGCCAGGGACGGCCGCGAATTATGGAAGACGCAGATCGGCGACCTGGGACAGGGCGAGACCACTCCGATGGCTCCCTTCGTCGCCGGCAATCGCGTCATCGTGGGACCGTCGGGCGGCGAATTCGGGATTTACGGATGGGTCAAGGGGCTCGATCTGGCCACCGGCAAGATTTTGTGGACCGCGCACAACATGGGGCCCGATTCGCTGATGCTCGCGCGCCCGGGTGTCGGGTGGTACACGGGCGAACCCAACATCGGCGTCTCGACGTGGCAGGGCGATTCCTGGCGCCGCGGGGGGGCGCCGGTGTGGGGCTGGATTTCCTACGACCCGCAAATCGATCTCATTTATTTCGGCACGGGCAATCCCGGTCCTTACAACACCGAGCAGCGTCCCGGCGAAAACAAATGGACCAACAGCGTTCTCGCGCGTCGGCCTGGCGACGGCACGCTGGTCTGGGCGTACCAGTTCACGCCGCATGACAGCTGGGATTATGACTCGAACGCCGAGATGATCCTCACCGATCTGGTGGTGGGGGGACGCATGCGGCACGTGCTCGTGCATTTCGACAAGAACGGCTTTGCGTACACACTCGACCGTGCGACCGGCGAGCTGCTGGTGGCCGAGCCGTTCGCGAACGTGACGTGGGCGAAGGGCATCAACAAGAAGACCGGACTGCCGATCCTCGATACGACCAAGACGACGGGCGCGTCGCGCGGCAACGTCAAAGGGATCTGCCCGAGCCTCGAGGGCGGCAAGAGCCCGGCGTCGCCGAGCGCATACTCTCCGCACACCGGGCTATTCTATACAGCCACGAACAATCTCTGCATGAATTTCGAAGCGGCACCGGTGACACGGATTCCCGGCACGCCATACATCGGCGCGACGACGCCCTACATGGCAGGGCCCGGCGGCTACATGGGAGAGTTCATCGCATGGGACGCGGCGCGCGGCCACAAAGTCTGGGGCATAAAAGAAAAATTCCCAGTCTGGAGCGGCAGCGTCGTCACCGCCGGCGACGTCGTCTTCTACGGCACGCTCGATGGCTGGTTCAAGGCAGCCAACGCGCGGACCGGCAAAGAGCTCTGGAAATTCAAGGTCGGGTCGGGCGTGGTCGGCGCGCCGATTTCGTTCCGCGGCCCGGACGGCAAGCAGTACATCGCGGTTTACGCCGGCATCGGTGGCGACTGGTTCCTGCTGTCTGGCGACGTGCGCTCCGACGATCCCGCCGACGTTCGCCCACCCGCTGACTTCGCGCCCGAGCTGGCGCGGCACACGAGTCAGGGTGGCATCGTCTGGATCTTTGGCCTGTGACACCGTGCGTCGTGCGCATGAGACCGTGCGTCGTGCGTCGTGCGTCGTGCGTGGTGCTGATATTGGTTGCGGCGTGCCGTGGTTCCGAGTCCGGTGGCCGCAGCACGCCGCCATCGGTCCGCTATCCCGACCACGTCGCCGCGGGCGGCAATCTGCCTCCCGCCGTCGAGATCAAGAGTCCGCTGTCGGCTGACTCCACAAATGCGTCGGACGGCTCGAAGGTTTTCAGCGCGATGAACTGCGACGGCTGTCACGGCGGCGGTGCGCTCGGTTGGGTGGGTCCGAGTCTCGTGGACGGTCGCTGGCGGTATGGCGGGACCGACGGCGCGCTGTATCAGTCGATCTTTTATGGACGACCGCGCGGGATGCCGGCGTACGGCGGGGTGATGTCTCCCGGCGCCATTTGGATGGTGATCGCGTACATTCGCGCTCAGCCGGTCCCGGCTGTCGTGCCCACGGAACGGTGGCCCAGCGGCGAGACGGTACCTCGACCAGCGCGAGAGCAAACGCCCTAACATCGCACCTGCCGCGCCTTTACGCGCTGTTTGCCGCTTGGGTGTGACCTGGATTCCCACCGCCGGACCGCCATTCATTATGTTGGACCCCCCCACCCCCCGAGCCCTCGAGGCCTGGAGGTCCCATGCGCGTCCTGCGAGTCGCCATCTGCTTCTGCATCGTCCTCGCCATCTTCGGCTGCGGCGGCGGGCACAGCCCAGCACACCAGCGCGTGCTGCTACCGCCAAACCTGAATCTCGCCCCGCATCGCAATATCGGCTTGTTCGAGTTCTCGGTGGAGAACGCCAAGGGCAACCTCCACGAATTCGCGACGCATCGCTTCGAGGAGTATGTCCTCGCCGCGCAGAGCGGGATCGAGATGCGCGAATTCACGTCGGCGGATTCGAGCCGTGTATTCGCCGGCGGCGCCGACTCGGACGGTTGCCCCGTCGCGTTCTTCGGCCATCTCAAGATTTCGAATGTAAAGCCGCACGGCGGCCTGACAGCCTCGCTCTCGCCGGTGGTGCGCGCGACCGTGACCGTGGAGCTGTCGGTATGGCTCGTGAACACGCGCACCGGCGGCATCCTGTGGCGCAGGAGCTCGGCGTCGACCGAGGAAGTGGGCGGCCTGTCGATCAGCGGCGGGATGGCGTCGTTCTCCGCGAAGGACCCCAACGACGCCTATGGCCGGCTGATCAATCAGCTCGTGTATGACGTGACGTATGACGTGCGGAGTACGTGGGTGGATCAATAGACGACGACGGTAGATACAGCAGACGACGGTAGATCCAACGATGTCGCCGTATCTACCGTCGTTTTATCTACCGTCCGTTGAGCGACCGCCGAAACTCAACAGCTCGCAGCGCCAGCTCTTCATCGGAGATTCGCTGGCGATCCAGATGCCGCAGTGCCGCATCCAGCATCACCCACAGACTCCGCCTGTGTGAATCGAGCTGCAGTGCTCGAGCGAGCGGACCAATCGCGGCATCGTCGGACCCGTTCGCCATGTAAAGCGCCGCAAGGTGTTCCATCTCATCGACGTCACTCGGGCAGCTTCGTAGATGCTGGGTGAGAGCCTCGACGCGCGCGACCTTCATCTGAGCCTCCGCCACCGGGTCGGGAGCGGGTCCACGCGCGACCGCCGGATTCCCTATCACCCAGCCCATGGCGAGGCCCAGCGAGATGATGACAGCTTTCCAGTTGGTCATGGTCCCCTCCTGTACCGGAGGGAAAAGCACGAGGCGCGCCAGACCGAAATCAGGCCGGGCGCGCCTCGGTTGTGTTGCGGCTGACACTATGAAGAAGCCGGAGGTGTGTCCTCCTTACCACGACTCTTCTTATTGAAGAACCAGAACGCCAGCATGATCAAGCCGACGACCAAGCCGATCTTGATCAGCAGGAAGAACAGCGGGAACAGAAACACGGAGGCCAGCTTGAAGAGGACGATACCCACCACGCCCACGGCGGCCAGCTGCAGGACAGGCTTCAACATCGCGTGTACTCGAGTAGGGGACGGCTACAATACGCGACGGCATGCGGGAAGTGTCACGAAAACAGACCGGGCCAGGATACACAAAATCCTGGCCCGGGACCGCAATGTATGAGCTGCAAAAGCAGCCTCTGGGCTCGGTTACCACGTATCAGGGACCTGCGCCGAGCGGAGCGCTGCTCTGGACTTACCAGAACTTCAGACGCGAGAGGAGCGACCGTTTCCCGCGTCCTCCCTGCTTCGAGGCTGCGGACTGACTGTTCCCGCGCTTGGCGCGGATCGTCTTCTGTTTCGGGCTACCGTTGCGTCTGCGTGGCATTGTGATACAGCCCCCCAGCTCCGTTTCAGGTGAAAGAGCCCATCAAGCGGCGCGCATCCTTCGCACGCCGCTTGATAGCTCCCGACTACCGCTGACTACATCGAGTTCCGGGACTTGGACACGGACTTCGCCTTCTTAGCACTCTTGCGAATTCTCGATGTGCGGTTCTTTCGGGCCATGATCAGCTCCAGTTATGGGTGGCTATACGCTGGTGGTACGTCGTCCAGCAACGAGTTGCCAGATGAAGGCAACGAGGGCGACCACGAGCAGCAGATGAATGAGCCCGCTGGTGACGTGGAAGACGATAAACCCAAGCAGCCAGGCTACGAGCAAGATCACCGCCAGTGCGGCAAACATGGAAAAGCCTCCGGTTGGTGGAGTAACTCCGTCTGAGAATAAAAAAGTGGCCGCGGCGCGGTTATCGTCCGACGAGACGGTTTTGGGATGAGTCAGGGTTAACTACTTGGGGTGAGCGATTCGAAAAAAAGTAAGCGCGCGTTGGGCCCCTGGTCAGCACATACGGCAACACACGGATGCACACTCCAACGCGTTGCGGGAATCGCTGACAGTGAGAGTCATCGACTCGCGCGGCGCAGCTAGCCCTGACGAATTCTGTTGGTCAGCCGGCGGTTGCGAGAGCGACGATCAGGCGAAGAGCTGAGGAGGTTGGGAGCTAGGCGGCGGCGGCCGCATCCCCGCGAGCGCGCGTCCGGCATCGGCCCAACGCGAGCGCATCCATTCCGAGAGCCAGAGCGGAAGCGAACGCGTCCGCTCGAGCGGCTCTTGCCCGGGGGTGGGCTTCATCCCGGTGAGCATCTCGTAGGTGAGCGCCTGCACGGCCGCCATGTCGTTCCGCGGAGTCGCTGGTTTACCGAGCGCGCTGGCGATGCCCGTGTCGGCCACCATGACACCGGTGTCGGAGAGCAGGACGTTCTCGGGCTTCAGTTCACCGTGGAAGATCTCGAGGCTGTGGGCATATTCGAGACCACTCAAGATGCTGCGGAGGATTTCTACGGTGCGCGCGAGCGGAATGGCGCCGTTGTTGCCGATCCAGGCGCGCAGCGTCGTGCCGGGGACAAACGGACGCGTGTGATACACGAACGCGCCCGCGCGACCCGCGCCGCGGGGAATCACCAGATGGGGATGTCGCAGACGCTCGGCGACCAGCAGGACGGCGCGCTCGAACTGGAGATCATTGATTCCCAGCGACAGGGCCGCCGGGAGAATCTTGACCAGGAGCTCGCTGCCATTTTGGGATTGAGTCGCAACAAACAGCCGGTACTCGCCAACCGGCCGTACTTCCCGCTCAATCCGATATAAAGGGCCGAGTGCGTCCGCTAGCGCGGCGCGGAGTTCGGACATGGTCGCAAGTTAGCCCGCGTGTGGTGATTGGGAAGGGACTACTCGCCGGTTTCCCTTCTAATCCCTTGGTATAGGTCCCGTGCCTGCCTGCGCTCCGCGGGCGAGCCGAAGATCTTCTCCCCGTCAAACCGGCCGTTCTCGATGAAGATCTCCGAAATCTTGTTGCCCGCAGTCACACTGCCTGCTACGAAGACGCCGGGTACGGAAGTTTCGAGCGTTTCGGGGTTGATCTGGGGACGTCCCGTTTCGGGATCGAAGGCGATCCCGATCCGACTGAACAGGTCGAGATCGGGATGGAAGCCGATGAGTGAATAAACGCGATCCGCCGAAATCCGCTCCTCGTTGCCCAACGCACCGCGGACCAGCACGTCCCGCGGCGTGACTTCGACGACCTGACTGCCGAGCCGCGCCTGGATCTCACCGGCCTTGATGCGGTTCTCCAGGTCGGGCCGCAGCCAGTACTTCACGCTCTTCGGCCATGTTGCCCCGCGGTACACGATCGTGGTGCGCGCACCCGCGCGAAACAGCTGCAGCGCCGCTTCGACCGCAGAGTTCTTCCCGCCGATAACGACCACGTCGAGGCCCGACGACAGATGCGCTTCGTCGAAGTAGTGCCGCACATGCGGCAACTCCTCGCCGGGAACGTTGAGTTTGTTCACGTGATCGAAGTAGCCGGTCGCAAGAACCAGCGTCTCGCACGTGATCTGTTCCCGGCCAAACCTCGTCTCGACCGTGTTCTTGTCGATCAGCGTCGTGAAGGTTTTTACGCGCAGCGCTTCGACCCGCGCGACGCCGCGATAGTATTTGAGCGCCTCTTCGCGCGTCGCCTTGGCGCCGGCACAGACGAGCGGATGCCCGCCGATCTCGAGCCGTTCCGGCGTCGTGAAGAAGGTCATGTTGACGGGATAGCGCACGATCGAATTGGCGATGGCGCCGGCATCGATGATGAGCGGATCGAGGCCGCGGCGTTTCGCGGATATCGCGCACGCCAGGCCGATGGGCCCGGCGCCGGCGATGATGACGGAAGAAGTCACTTACCTCGGATTTGCGTGCGCGCGCAGCAGTTCGTCAAGTCGCTCGCGGAGATCGGGGCGAATCGTGTCGGCGAGGTCCACATTGTGGGAAGCCAGCGTGTTCTGGATATCGATCGTATTCAGTCCGGCCACGCGCGCCTCCTCGATCACCTGGATGAAATGCAGCCGCGCTTCCTGAATGAGCGTGCCGAACTGACGGGGGCCGCGCTCGCCGAGAGCCAGGGCGAGAATATAGAGGTCCCGGGCTGCGTCGAGCCGTTGGGCGAGAAAATCCTCGGTTCTGTCGGGTACGGCCTTCATGCGGAGCGACCTTTCTGCCGCGGTACGCGTCTGTTGAGGTATGACACTCATCTATGCCGTCCTCATCGCGGCCCAAGCGCAAACTGCAGCCGCGAGCTGGGAAGCTGCCGTCGACAGTCTGGTCAAACGTGAGCAGTTCTCGGGGGTCGTACTCGTGGCGCGCAATGGTGTTCCGTTGACCGAGCGCGCTTACGGAATGGCCGACCGGGAAGCGCACCGCGCGAACGACCTTGAAACGGCCTTTAACATCGGCTCGATCAACAAGTTCTTCACCCAGATCGCGATCACGCAGCTCGCGGCCGCGGGTACGCTCGACATCGATTCCTCGCTGGCCCGCGCGTGGCCCGACTATCCCAATAGGGAAACCGCACGAAACGTCACAATCCGGCAGATCCTCGATCACACCTCCGGGATCCAGGGAAACATCTTCGCGGCGCCCCCCGGCAAGACGCGCCACGACGTCCGCAGCTTGAACGATTACTTCGATCTCATCAAGCACGAGCCGCTCGAGTTCACGCCGGGAACGCGCGAGCAGTATTCCAATGCGGGATACATCGTGCTGGGCCTCTTGATCGAACGACTGTCCGGCCAGAGCTACTACGACTATGTGCGTGAGCACATCTTCGTTCCTGCGGGCATGACGCGCACGGGAAGCTGGTTTGTCGACTCACTCCCGCCGAACACCGCCATCGGGTATACGAGGGGCGGCGAACGGGCGGCGGAGGCCGGCGAAGAGGCGCCGGTAACGCGCAACACCGACTTTTTGCCGGGCCGCGGCAGCTCCGCGGGCGGCGGCTACGCGACCGCGCACGACCTGCTCCGGCTGCTCAACGCGCTGCGGGCCCACACGATCGCGCACGCGCCGGCAGCGGGGATGGTCGGCATCGCGGGCGGCGCGCCCGGGCTCAACGCCGCCATGGAAGGCGACCTGCAGGGCGGCTATGACGTGATCGTCCTCGCGAACCTGGATCCGCCGGCGGCGGGAGCCGTCTCCCGCGTGATCCGCCAGTCGCTGGGCCTCGCGCCGCCTCAGCCCGGCCGCCGGCGCGGCTAATGCTTGACTCTCGCGCTGCGCAACAATATTGTTGCGCAGATGGCGAGACGCATGCGGTCCAACAAATCGCTGATCAAACAGCGCTATCACGTCGCCAAAGTCGCGTTCCCCGACGACGCCGACCTCGCGCGCAGCCTCGGCGTGCATCGCAGCGCCGTCGTGCGCTGGAAGCGCGGCGAGGCACCGGCCGCGCGCAACTGGGAGCAGCTGGTCGGCCTGGATACCGTCGTATCGCTGCTCGAAGGCTTCCTCGAGGAACCCTCCATCGCCAAATGGCTGCGCGGCACCAACGCCCACCTCGGCGACCGCCGGCCCATCGACGTGATTCGCCAGGGACGACTGTCCGAAGTTGTCGCCGCCATCGAAGCGGAAAAGGCCGGCGCCTTCGCCTAATGCCGTTCCGGGTGTTCCCGTGGGATCCGGCGGCGAAACCGGGCGAGCCGTTTTCTCCGAGTTACATCAATCCTCAGCAAGGGGCCGGACGCTTCGACGTTGCCGGCAAGCTGGTCGTGTATCTCGCCGAGTCGGCGGTGCACGCGGTCGCGGAGAAGCTGCAGCGATTCCGGGGCCAGCGGATCGACAAGAAAGAGCTGCTCGAGTCCCGCAAGACGTTGGCGCTCGTCGAATGTGAGCCGAAGAACCTCAAGCTCGCCGACCTGTGTGACCCCGCCGTGCTGCTGAAACACGACGTGCGACCCGATGTGCTCGCGAGCCGCGATGTCACGAAGACGCAACCCGTGGCCGCGGTACTCTCGCGGGCAGGATACGCGGGCCTGCGTTGGTGGTCCGCCCTCTCGGGCGACTGGCACACGATCGTGGTGTTTGAAGGTGCGATCGACTATGGCACGCCGGAGCCGCTCACACTCAGCCATCGGGCGGTGAAGGATGCTAGTGAGGCCCTGGGGATCCAGTACTCCGGCTCGATCCGCGAATGATATCGACCCGCAGCTCGACCCATCCGTCCACCTGCCGATACTCGATGCGGAGGTCGTGCTTTCCCGATGACAGGGGAGCGTAGTCGACCTGAGATTCGTGCGGCGTCCAGTTGTCGATCACCAGCTTGCCGTCCACCCACGCACGCACCGCGTCGTCGCTGATCGTCCGCAGTGAGTAGGTGCCTCCCGGCAGCGTGACCGTGCCCGTCGCGCGCAACGACCAGTTGCGCAGGGGCAGCGCGCTTAGACGCGGCGGCGGCCGATACCACACGTAGTCGATTCGCCGTACCGGTTCTCCGTGCAGCGAATCGCCGAGCAGGCGCTCGAAGTAATTGGTGGAATCGGTCCAGGTGAAGAAGTTGACCCTCCACTCGATCGGCGGCGCGAAGCGGATGTACCAGAACCGCGTGCCGCGCGACACCAGCGTGACGGACCAGTCGGCGCGATTGTCGGCGCTGACCACGATCGTGTCCCCGGTAAAGCCTTCGGTGTGCGAGAGGTGCGCGACGCCGCGCTCCGCCAGCAGCCTCCAGCGATCGCCGTGCGGGCCGAGTACCACCAGCCGAGACCGCGAGAAGTCGGTCGAGTCTCGGCCGACGTACCACAGCCTAGGCGTACGCCAGTCGTAGGGACCCCACTCGTCCACGATGATGGAGGAGCGCGGAGCGAGCGAGAGCTCGGTGGATGGGACTGAGTCTTTGATAAGGCGCGAAACTTCGCCGGAAGGCGCGGGAGGTGTGATTGTCGTATCAAGTCCGGTCGTACTACGGACGTTCAGGGTCGTGGTATTTCCAATGAATACATTCCGGCCAATGCGATAATCGCGGCTGCCCGTGTCGTGATACCTGGGATAGCCCCAATCCGAGGGCGCGAGCGAATCGGCCCAGAGGCTGATCGCGGTCGAGTCGTGGTCGAAGCGGTTCCCCACGATCGTGTTGTCCTGGCCGTGCTCGATCGCGATCCCGGTGCGATTGCCCTGGAAATCGTTGCCGCTGATCTCGGTCTCGTAGCTGTACCCGCCCCACACGCCGTATTCTCCCCCCCACGCCTTATTGGCGATCACCTTGTTGCGACTGAATGTGATCTCGACACCGTTCGCGGTCGAATAGCTGACGTCGTTGCCGTAGAAGAGGTTGTCGTTCGCGCCGCCCTTTCCCGAATCCATCGTCGTCTGACCGGCCCACAGGAAGATCCCGTCGCCGCCGTGGGTCATGGAATTGAACAGCACGACATTGCGCGAGCTCTGCTCGTAGAGCAGCAAGTCGGCCGAGTCCTGCCCGCGCGTGTAGCGGCCCTGGCTGTAGCCGCGGACGTTGTAGTCGAGCCGGTTGTGGATGATGCTGTCGTCGCTCGAGCGGTACAGGCCAATGCCCAAACCGGAATTGAATGAGAAGTTGTTGTCGCGAATCATGAGACTGTCGCTCCGTACGAGCAGCAGTCCGTTCATGCCGTGCTCGATCGTGTTGTCGCGCACGAGCCCGTGCTTGACGTCCTCCAGATACATGCCCGCGCCGAACCGGAGCCACTCCCGATTCTCGTTGTGATGGAACGACAGCCAGTCGACCAAACTCTCGTGCTCGAACAGGCTGAACAGCCGCGGTTTCCAGTTGTCGCTCAGATCGTTGTTCACCAGCTCGAGCCCGCGAGTCCCGCGCGCGAGGATGGCGATCTTGTAACCCCGAATCCGGGCATCCTCGATGCGGATCGTCCGGCCGCCCTCGATCACAATCGCCGTATCGGTGGCCTGGTCGGGTTCGACGTCGGGACCGATTCCCTCGAGAACCGCGCCCCGGAAATCGACCGTGATGTTGTCACCGCGAATGCGGATCGGAGGCCCGGACAGTTTGTACGTTTTCGGCTCGATTACGACCGATTGCGTGATCACCATCCCGGGCTTCAGCTCGATCCCGGGCCCTTGCGCGAGCGCGAACAGTAGCAGCAGCATGGTTCCCGGAACCTA
The DNA here is from genome assembly GCA_003221035.1 of Gemmatimonadota bacterium. Taxonomy (GTDB): domain Bacteria; phylum Gemmatimonadota; class Gemmatimonadetes; order Gemmatimonadales; family GWC2-71-9; genus 20CM-2-65-7. The sequence goes on along the minus strand of QHUB01000025.1, from coordinate 23,132 downwards.
TGCGTACACCCGAATTTCCGCTCGTCACCGCCCTGCCCTTCGTGGCGCTGCTGCTCGCGATCGCGCTCCTGCCGCTCGCGGCGCCGGCATGGTGGCATCACAATCGCAACAAGGCGCTGGTGTCGCTCCTGCTCGCAGCGCCGGTGCTCGTGTACCTCGGCCTGTACGCTCCGGACCTCTTGCACGAGAAACTTCACGAGTACGCCGGCTTCATCGTCGTGATTGGCGCTCTGTTCGTCATCACGGGCGGCATCCACATCCAGGGCTCGCTGACCGGCACGCCGCTGGCCAACACCGGAATCCTGGGCCTCGGCGCAATCCTCGCGAATCTGCTCGGCACCACCGGCGCGTCGGTGCTGCTGATTCGCCCACTGCTCCGGGCCAATAAGCGCCGCACCCGCGTCGCGCACATCGTCATCGTCTTCATCTTTATCGTCGCGAACTGCGGCGGCCTGCTCACCCCCATCGGTGATCCGCCATTGCTGCTGGGATACCTGAAGGGCGTGCCGTTCGACTGGACGTTCAGACTGTGGCCGCAGTGGCTCACGATCAACGCGCTGCTGCTGCTGATGTTCTACGCCTGGGACGTCCGGGCGCTCAATCAGGACGAGACAGAGCTTCCCGGCTCGCAGCACGAAGAGGTAAAGATCCACGAGCCGCTGCGCATCACCGGCGCGCTCGAGATGCTCGTGCTGCTGGCCGTCATCGTCACGATCGTCGCCGCGGGCCGGGCGGCGGCGGCGGGGCATCCCTGGAACCGGACCGCGCGAGACCTGCTGATTGCCGGGCTTGCAGTGGTGGGGTTCTTCGCCGGATCGGGCGAGCGCCGCGCCAGGAACCTCTTCACGTTCACGCCGATCATCGAGGTCGCCATTCTGTTCGCCGCGATCTTCGCGACGATGACGCCGCTCCTCGAGATTCTCAACGCCTGGGCCGCGCGGCCCGATTTCGCGCTCAAGACTCCCGCGCATTTCTTCTGGGCATCGGGAGCGTTGTCGAGCGTCCTGGACAACGCGCCGACGTATCTCGCGTTCGCGGCGAGCGCCGCGGGGCTCTACGGCGTCGCACCGCACGGCAACTTTATCGGCGCGCTCGCGGTCAATCCGTCCGGGGCCAAACTCCTCGCGGCGATCGCGACCGGCTCGGTGTTCATGGGCGCGAACACGTATATCGGAAACGCGCCCAACTTCATGGTCAAAGCAATCGCCGAAGAAAACGGCGTGAAGATGCCGTCGTTCTTCGGCTATATGCTGTACAGCGTCTCCATGCTGCTGCCGATCTATGTGCTCGTGACGCTGCTATTTATTCGTTAGCTGTTATCATAGGGTCAGCGTGGAGCTCATCCCCCTTCCTCAACAGCGTCGCGCCATCGAAGCGCCTCTGGGCCCGGTGCTGGTCGTCGCAGGTCCCGGCGCAGGCAAGACGTTTTGTCTCATCTCGAGAATCCGGCATCTCGTTTCTGCGGGTATCGACCCGAAACGGATCTGCGCGGTCACGTTCACGAATCGCGCGGCGGAAGAAATTGCCGATCGTCTGAAAGCGGCGCTGGGTGATGGCGCCGACGTGATCACGCGCGGAACGATTCACGCCTTCTGTCTCGGCTTGTTGCGCGAGTTTCCCGAGGCGGTGGGACTCGAGCGCGGCTTCGGCATCGCCGACGAGCAGTACCAGGACGTGATCCTGCAGCGCCTGCGCGTTCCACAAGAGCGGCGCAGTGGCATGCTGAGCCGGTTCGGTCGCCATCGCTTCCAGCAGTACGCGCTCGCGCCGGACGAGGCGCGGCTGTACCGGGAGTACGTCACGTGGCTCGAGCACCGCAACATGGTGGATTTCGATGATCTGATCGTGAAGGCGGAGGCGCTGCTGCGGCAGCCCGTCGCCGAGGACGTGCCGGCGCGGTGGGAGTATCTCCTGGTCGACGAATTCCAGGATGTGAACGCCGTGCAATACGATTTCCTCAAACGGCTGGCCGCTCCGCACGACAACTTTTACGCGGTTGGCGACGACGAACAGTCGATCTTCGCTTGGACCGGCGCCGATCCGATGGTGCTGGAGCGCTTCCGCCGCGAGTACGACGTCGCGCCCATCATCCTCGACAAGAACTGCCGTTGCGCGCGTCAGATCTTCGAGACGGCGCGGCGCGTCCTGGCACACAATCCGAGGCTCTTCGACAAGCAGCTCACCTCGGATATCGAGTCTCCGTATGACGTAAAGGTGCAGGCGTTCCGCGATGAGTACGACGAGGCGAAATGGCTCATTGCCGATCTCGGCAACGAGGCGGACGCCGCCATTCTCTACCGCAAACACAGCGTCGGACGATATCTCGAAGGCCAGCTGCTCCGCGCTAACATCCCGTGCCGGCTGGCTCGCGGCCAGTCGCTCATCGAAGACAAGGTCATCGGCTACGTCGTCGCTGCGCTCCGCATCGTCCAGAGTCCCGACGATCCGGCGGCGCTGCACGCGTTCGCACGGATCGTGCTGTCGGAGCACTTTCTGCAGGAGGTCCAGGCAGCGTTCGACGAGCGCGAGCCGGTCTTGCAATCCATCCGCAAGCTTGCCGCGCGACGCGTGAAGGGCGATCCCGACACGCAGAAATTGTGGCGGCTGATCTATCAGGTGGAGAATCTCCGCGCCCTGCCGCGCACGCACGACCGGCTCCAGGCCGTCATCGACGAGATTCTTTCTCAGACGGCCGGGCCCTATCGCAACAAGCTCGAAGAGCGGCACGATGAATTGAGCGATCCCGCGTCCTGCCAGGATGCCGTTCGCCTGGCCGAGGAACTGGCCAAAGACCAGGCGATCACGATCGAGCCGAGGGGCGGCGTGGAGATCGCGTTGCGCGGTATGATGGCGGCGGCCGGCCTGCTAAGGGTGGCAATCGAAGCCACGCACGACGCACCACGCACGACGCACGTCAGTGCCGACGCTCTCACCGTATTCAAGGCTCTGCAGCTGCTCCGCTCGCGCGACATGACCCCGCTCGCCCGTTTCGTCACGTTCGACTTCGAAACCACGGACAAGGACGTCGACACCTGCGGAGTTGTAGAGATCGGCGCGGTGCGCGTCGTGAACGGCGAGATCGTCGAGCGCTTTCATGCACTGGTCAATCCGTACCTGCCGATCTCGCCGCAAGCGACGGCGGTCCACGGCTACACGGATGCAGACGTTGCCGATGCCGCGCCGTTTGGCGAAGTCTGCGCGCAGTTCATGTCGTTCGTAGGCACCGACATCCTCATCGCCCACAATGGGCAGAACTTCGACATCCCGGTGTTGAAGCGCCTGGCGGCGGGTTTTAGCGCGGTCGACGCGCTCGTCTTCTACGACACCTATCCTCTCGCGCGGTCGCTGTCGCGGGATCGCGCGTCACAGGAGGACCTCGCGCATCGCTTCGGGATCGATTGCGGGCGGGCGCACCACGCGTTGGACGATGCGCTCACCCTCACCCATGTCTATCGCGAGCTCGAGAAGCAACGCACCGTGCGCGCGCGCAAGGCGGTACTGGCGAATCTGCTCGATTACCTCGCGATGGCCCTGGCGCTCGAGCCGGGAGCCGGGAGCCGGGAGCCGGAGCGGCAGCTCCTTTTCGACATCGGGCGGTATCGCACGCTCGGTCCTTACAGCGACGCGCTCGAATTCTACGCCGCGACTCGCGCGGCCGACTCACCGACGCTCGAGACACTCATCGAGCGCCTCGGCGGCCCGAAACTGATGGCGCGCCTGCGCGCGCAGCGCGATCCCACGCAGCGCTACGCGTCGGCCGTCGCCCGGTTGCGCGCCTTGATCGAAGATTGCCCGGCCGATCTGCATGCGGCGATCGCGCAGCTCCTCGACCGCGTCGCCCTGTCCTCGTCCGAGGACGAGGCGGCAAGCGCGACCCGCGTCAACCTGCTCACGCTGCATTCCACCAAAGGGCTCGAGTTCGAGCGCGTGTACATCGTGGGCGTCGAGGACTACGAGATCCCCGGCTACCAGGCCGCGACCAACAACATTCAGGACGAGATCGAAGAGGCGCGCCGCCTCCTCTACGTCGGGATGACGCGCGCGCGGCAACGGCTCACGCTCACGCGCGTCACGCGCCGGTTCGGGCGCGAGACCGGCGGCAGCGCGTTCCTCGAGGAGATGGGACTCTTAGCGGGAGATCAACTGCGCGACAAAGATGTCGCTCTGCCGGTCCTCAACGTCAAAGAATAGCCGCTTGCCGTCGGTGGCGAAGTCATTGCGCACCGACTGCCATTCCTGATCCACAAAGCGGACCAACTCGTGCGGCGTGCCGCCCTGCGCACTCACACTCCACAATGACGTCGCGCCGTGCTCGTCGTGAACCTTGAGGAAGAGTGTGCGGCCGTCCGGTCCCCAGACGGCGTGGCCAACGAGTGGGGGCCCGGTGAACAGTGGGCGTGCGGGCCCATGACCGAGCGTCAGCAGCATGACAACCCCGGGATCGCCGTCGTGCGGCGCCGAGATGTAGGAAATCGTCCTTCCGTCGGGTGACCACTGGGGTCGATACGCCCCTGCCGCCAGCACCTCGGGCGCCGACCACTTCCCGTCGCTGCCGCGCCGTACGAGGAGCGCGTTGCGGGGACCGCTCTGATCCGAGAACAGGATCGCCTGGCCGTCCGGCGACCACTTCGCGTAGCTCTCCTGGGCCGGCGTGTGCGTGACCTGCTCGACTGGTCCGCCGTTCAGCGTTTTCGTCTCGATGTCGCGCGTGCCGGAGCGGAAGGAGTGAAACACGATCGTGGTGCCGTCGGGCGACAGATCGGGAGCGAACTTGTCTATCGAATCCGAAACCACGGCCTCCGGCGCCCCCCCGTCGGTCGGGACACGGTACAGGTCGGAGTGACCGCGCAGGTCGGAATCGTAGACGATCCAGCGCCTGTCGGGGCTCGTCCGCATTCCTTGAATCACCTGGCTCCCGCGCGTCACGGCCGTGGCATTCGCGGCGGTCAGGGTGACGCCACCGGGCGGAGGATTTGCCGGGATCGGGACCGACCAGACGTTGGCGCGCGCGATGTATACCGTGTACGCCAGACGTTTCTCATCGCTCGAGATCGAGATCGTCTTCCCGTTGAGCCCGGTCGTCAGACGCACAGGCGCCCCGCGCGGCTGGCCCGACGACGAAAGACTCACCAGGTAGACGTCGCGCGGGCCGTCGCGATTGGAGAGGTAGAAGAGCTGCTTGCCGTCGTGGGAAAACACGGGACTCTGGTTGTAGGCCGTCGGCTCGGCGATGTGAATCGCCGCTCCGCCGGACGCGGGAAACAGCAGTATCCCGCTGGGAGCGAGGTTGCCGTACAACGGCCCCGGCAACACCGAGATGCTGTTTTGGGACACGCAGGCGATCCAGCGTCCGGTCGGCGCCCAGGTACACGAGTGCAGGTCCGTTCCGATCGCGATCTTCCGGACCGGGCCACCACCTACCGGCAGACCGAGGAGCGAATCTCCACGCACGAACGCGAGCTCGGCTCCGTCCGGCGACCAGAGTGCCGCTGTGACGATGCTGGTGGAGCTCGGAGCGATCAGCGGCTGCGATGAGCCGCCGAGAGCGGGCGCGATCCAGGCGCCGCCGCGCGTCAGATAGAGGATCTTCGTGCCGTCGGGGGACCAGCGCGGCTGCGTTTCGATGGCGTTCGAATCGTCCGAGAGCGGAATTGTGCGACCGCCCTGGCTGCCCGCGGGCCGGACAAAGATCCGCATTTTTGTCGCGCTGCCTGCCGCGTACGCGAGCAACTTGCCGTCGGGAGAGATCGTCGGCTGGATTTCCAGCCCGGGATCGGCGGTGATCTGCTCGGACCGCCCGACGCTCACGGCTGGTCCAGAAGAGCGCATCATCAGCGCCGCGCCGGCACCCGCGAGGACGACCACGCCGGCGACCGTCGCGAACAGCAGGGCGCGGCTTTTTCGCGGCGCCTCCGCGGCCGGAAACCCGCCCGACGGCGTGTACTGCAATGCCGACCCGAACTCCGCGCAGCTGGCGAACCGGTCGGCGGGTGTCATTTCGAGCGCCTTCGCGACCGCGGCGTCGATGTTCGGCGGGACGGTGTTGCGCACCAGCCGCACGCGCGTGGGGCGCTCGGTGAGGAGCTTGGCGATCAGCGCTTGCGTCGTCAGCGCCGTGTGCGGGGTGACGCCCGACAGCATTTCGTAGAGCACGGCGGCGAGCGAGTACTGGTCGCTGCGGCCGTCGAGATGACGCTCCCCGGTTGCCTGCTCCGGGCTCATGTATTGCGGCGTCCCGATCGCGATCCCGGTGGCCGTCATCCGCGAGTCGGACGCTTCCGTGACGGCGAGTGCGATGCCGAAATCGGCAACCATCGCCTCGCCTTCATGGATCAGGATGTTGGCGGGCTTGATGTCGCGATGGATCACGCCCTTCTGGTGGGCGTGATTGAGCGCGCTCGCGATCTGCCGCGCAATCGCGATCGCTTCTTCGACGCTGAGCTGCCGTTCCCGGTCGAGCTTGGCGCGCAACGATTCGCCGCGCACGTAGGGCTGCACGTACCAGAGGTATTCGTCTGCTTCGCCGGAGTCGATCAGCGTGAGGATGTGCGGGTGATCGAGCTTGGCGGTGACCTTCACCTCATTGAGGAAGCGCACGACGCCGAGGTGTGAGGCGATCTCGGGCCGCAGCACCTTGAGCGCGACCTGGCGGTCGTGCTTGAGCTCGCGCGCGAGGTAGACCGTCCCCATTCCGCCGGCACCGATCTCGCGCTCGATCGTGTACCGGTCCGCGAGTGCGGCGGCGAGACTCTCGAGCATGGCTAGCAAGCTGAGAGCGGGGCCGTCGCCGCACCATACTACATTGGGGCAGCCTTTTCGTTATTACTGCACCATCCCAAAGCGCTTGTTCAGCTTGGTCATCTTCAGGAAGTAGCGCAGCCGCTGCTCAAACGTATTCCGGCGGTGTCGCGCGGCGGCGATCCAGCCGACTCGAATCCGTTTGTACGACGCGGAAAATCCCTGGAAGTTCTTCCAGATCGCGGGATCACGCCGCAGGTGCGCCAGAATGTCGGCCGGCAGTTTCGCTTGCTTGCCGGTGTGCGCGATCGCCGCGAGGCCGGCCTTCGTCATCCGACCCGCCTTGGTGAGCCGCCGCACGCGCTCGCGATTCATGTCGGACAGTTTGCTGGTCCTCTTGCGGGGCGAAAACCGCTGCGTGTACTTGTGCGCGTCGATCGGCTTCAAAATGCTGTCGATCCAGCCGAAGCACAGCGCTTCGTCCACCGCATCGTTGTACGGGATGCGCGGCTTGCCGCTCGCCTTCTTGTAGTAGATCAGCCAGACCTCGGTCGCCGTCTTCCCGTGCTTGGCGAGCCAGCGCCGCCATTCGTTTCGATTCTTTACGTAGAGCGTCTTCCCAACCTTCACGGCCGCTTGACCTGCGGAATCCGAATGTCCGCTCGACTCGCTTTGGACAGCGCCGTGTCGGCGCCGATTTCCGGACCGTAGACCCGCCGCAGTGCGGCGAGATACTGGCCCTGGAGACCCGCCAGCGTGCGGTGCTCTTCTTTCACGGCGGTCCGCAGCTCAGGATGCGTCAAGAAATCGAACAACACCGCGGCTTCGATCTGGGCATCCAGCACAAACGCCTTGTGCCCGATCTCGGCAAAGGTGTCGTCACGCATGCCATAGGTATGATTGGCAAACGATGAGCTGCGTACGGTGACGCCCACGCCCGGAATCTCGCGGCTCACCCAACCGGTCTCTTCGTATCCCGCAGGCCGGCCCTTCTCCTCCTGGATTCCTGGGGCGCCGAGTTTCTTCGCATAGGCGAACCAGAGCTCTTCGAGTGCGGAGACCGTGACCCCGTCGCGGTACTCGCCGTAGCGCGTGATGGCGACGTCGGTCTCGGTCATCTGCGCGGCGCCCTTGGCGGCATCGTCCATCATGCGCGCGATGTGCTCGAGGTACACCTCGTCAGGGAACCGAATGAAATAGTCCACCACGGTGTGATCGGGGACGACGTTCGGCGCGATGCCGCCCTCGGGAATCACGCCCTGCACCCGGTGGTCCGGACGCCAGGTCGAGCGCAGGTGATCCACCGCCGAGTAGAACTGCACCGCGGCTTCGAGCGCGTTGCGACCGTTCCAGGCCGTGAGCTGATGCGCGGGGCGGCCGGTGAACGTGTACTTCACGGCGTCGATGTTGAGACAGCAGACGCCGAAGCCCGGCCGGTCGCGGCGCGTTTCGGTGGACGAATGGCTGCGCATCAGGATGTCGGCGCCCTTGAAGATCCCCGCTTTATAGAGAATCCCTTTCGCCGGAGGATCGACTTCCTCGGCCGGCGTCCCGTAGACGATGATCCGTCCCGGGACCTTTGCCTCGGTCATGTAGCCCAGCAGCGCACGCGCGGCCGCGAACGCAACGGGGCTTTGCGCGTTGTGTTGATCACCGTGAAAGTCACCCTGGGTCCCGCGCAGCGCGTCGTACTCGGCGATGAGGCCGAGTGTGGGACCGCTCGCGCCGGCGGGCGATGTCCAGCGCGCGACGAACGCGGTCGGCATTCCGGCGACGCCGGTATCCACCTGAAAACCGTAGCTGCGGAGCAGCGCCGTGAGCGTGTCGAACGCCTGGAACTCATGCCAGCCGACTTCGGGATGGCGGCCAATCCAGTCCGACAGCCCCTGCATTTCGCCGTTCCACAGTGTGGCGACGTTCGCGAGCACACGGTCGCGCGCGGCGTCCTTGCGTCCGACCAGCCGCTGCGCCGTTTCCGTGGGTTTGAGGCGTGCCTCGAGCGAATCGATCTGTCGCAGAATCCCGCCGGCGGCTTCGCGTTCGATGTCGGTGGACTGCGCGACCAGCGCCAGCACGAGCAGAAACGGAGTCATTGCACCACCTTGATTTTGAGCGGGACAGCGACGGTTCCCCATTGCAGTCGCAGCACGGCCGAGTCGGCGTCGACCAAAGGGAAATAGTACGTAAGCGTTTCCATGTACGACGCGGTATCAGCGCTGACGGTAACTCGCAGCGCGTCCTGAGATTCACCGGGATAATTCGTGTGCCAGCCACCGACCCCGCGATTGAAGATCACTGTCCACGATTTGGGCGGCTGCTCAGGGATCGTCCACAGCGAATAGTGCCCAGCCGCCAGGCGATGGCCTTCGATCATGACGTCTTTGCTGAAGGAGATCGTCGTCGCGGAGTCCGCGCCGGGATGCCAGCGCCGGCCCCAGGGGACGAGAGCGCCGAACAACTCTCGGCCGCGTGCGACCGGACGATTGTATGAGATGGAGATCTGAGTTGCCTGGATCTGTTGGGTGACGGATCCATGTTGGCTGCGCGGGAATTGGGCGTGCAGCGCGGGTGGAAGCAGTGAAAGAATCAGCAAGAGCTCGCTCGCAACTGTCCTGGTCGTCGTCATCCGTTGTGCAGCTTTCTGACGGTCTCGATGGTGTCGGCGTCTTCGGGCTTCTTGTCGTCGCGATAGCGTATCACGCGAGCAAAGCGCAGCGCCAGACCGCCGGGATAATGCGGGCTGTCCTGCAACCCGTTGAAAGCGATTTCGACCACGAGCTCAGGCTTTACGAACACCGCGATCCCTTCGCGGTGAGTCTCGAGCTCGAGGACCCGCTTGGTCTGCCAATCGAGTAATTCGTTCGTCATGCCCTTGAAGGTCTTGCCGAGCATTACGAAGCCGCCGTTCGGATCGCGCGCGCCGAGGTGGAGGTTCGAGAGTTTGCCATGGCGCCGGCCATGCCCCCATTCGGCTGCCAGGACGACGAGGTCTAGAGTATTGGCTCTCTTGATCTTGAACCAGGTCCCCCCGCGTCGTCCCGCCTCGTACTTGGACTCGAGACCTTTGGCCATGAGCCCTTCCTGGCCGGCGGCAATCGCGGCATCGAAGAAATCCTGTGCCTGCTTGGCGTCGGCGGTCACGAGGCGCGGCGGGCGTTGCGATTCGGGGATCTTCTCGGCCAGGACCTTGGCGCGCGTCACGTACGGCTGATCGAGCAGCGACATGCCGTCCAGATAGAGGATATCAAAGAAGAAAGGGATGCCGCCGCCTAGGCCTTTCATCGTCTCCTGAAAACGGACTGGCCGGCCGTCTGCGCCCAAAACGATCGCCTCGCCATCCAGGATACACTCGGACATATCCATACGTATGGATATGTCCCGTACCGTAGGCAGTTCCGCGGTGATTTCGTTCAGCGTTCGCGAGTAAATCCGTACCTCGTTCGCGCGTTTATGTACCTGAATCCGGATTCCATCGAGCTTGTACTCAAACGACGCTGGCCCGAGCTCGGCCAACGCTTCCTCCACATCCGTTGCCGTCTTCGACAGCATCGGTTTGATGGGCCGGAATAACTCAACCGTGAAGCTCGAAACGTCGCCCTTCGCCACCGCACCCAGATTGCCGGCCAGCATCATGGCACGCCGCACCTGGTTCGCGGGGAGATCGCGCGCCTTGGCCAGCGCTTCGACCATGATGCCCTCGAGAGCCCCCTGGCGCAGCTCGCCCGTGATCAGTCGAAACAGAAAGTCCTGCTCGTCGGCCGTCGCCTTGGAAAACAGCTCGCTCAGGAGTCGTTGCTTCTCGGATGCCGAGCCCTTGCCCGATGTCTTGGAGATCTTTTCGAGCGTTTCGTCCACGTCGCGCAAGTGCAGTCGTGACGATGCGCCGACGTGTGACCGTGCCTGGCTCAGAGTCGCCCACCCCACACCGGCCTTTGACTGCCGGATCGTGCCGGACAAGTAGGCGATCGCCAGCTCTATCTCGTCAGGGTTCGCCTGCTGGAGCAGATCGGCGAGCAGTTTGATCTTCGCGAGCCGGCCGGATGTCGCGGCTACCGCGGCGGATGTCTGAACTAGCGACTCGAGCAACATAGCCGCAGTTTAAGGTGTTTCCCGCTTGGCTTGGAGGCCAGATGCGTCTCTCCTCAGTCGCCCGGATTGCCGGGCTCCTCGCACTCGCGTCGTGCGTCGCGCCCGTAGAGACCGAGCAGTCGGCCGGCCCGTTATCCCTGTCCGTTATCTCCGGCAACAACCAAACCGCCCCGCCCGGGACCGAGCTGCCGGCGCCCATTGTCGCGCGCGTCGAAGACAACCGCGGGCGCGCGGTTCAGGGACAGATCGTCAACTTCGTGGTTGTCGCGGGCGGCGGCAGCGTCTTTGCCGGCGCCGCCATCTCCGGACGCGACGGCATAGTGCAGGAACGTTGGACCCTCGGCCTCGCGCACAGTGGTGCGCAGCGGGTCGAAGCGCGCGCGGTCGACAATGCGACGGGCGTGAAGCTCACATTTGCGATTTTCATCGCCACGCTCGCGGACGGCGAGCCACCGGTTGTTTCCAGTGTCGCGACGACGCCCTCGGTCCCGCTTCCGGGCACGCCGTTCGATCTGACCGCCGTCGTCAGTGACACTTTTACCGGCGGCTCCAACATCGCGAGCGCGAGCTATTCGGTCGACAGCGGCCCATCCGTCGCGATGTTCGCCAACGACGGCGCATTCGATCAGCAAAACGAGGTGGTGCGTGCACACGTGCCAGCGTTGGCCACCGGGCAACATTTCTTCTGCGTCACGGGCAACGATGCGTCCGGCAACGGCAGTGCGCCGAGCTGTATCACAGTAGTCATGGCCGTGGACGCGTTTTACGTCAGCCCGACGGGCAGTGACACCGGGCCGGGAACCCCCGCGGTACCGATGCGACACATCCAGGCCGCGCTCAATCGTGCGTTCTCGGCCAACAAGCAGCGAGTCAATGTGGCGGCTGGGACGTATACGGAAGATGTGAGCTTGGTTTCTGGTGTGAGCCTCTACGGCGGCTATGATCCCGCAACCTGGAATCGTGCGCCGGCAACGTTCATCTCCACCATCGCCGGAAGCAATCGCGCGATCGGCGTGATGGCCGACAATTTGCCCGGCGCGGTGACGATCGACGGCTTTACCATCACAAGCGGTTACGCCGATAACGGCAACTTCGGAGCCAGCGCCTACGGCATCCTGGCGATCAACAGCCTCGTGGTCATTTCAGGCAATCACATCATCGCGAACGAAGGATTCGGTGGACGGAACGGCCAGAATGGCACCGACGGGAGCCGCGGCCTGAACGGATACGACGGAGGGCCCGGTGGTGTGAGCCTCCCTCCAGGCGAGGGTGGCCCGGAAGTCACAAATGGCTGCTTCGACAACAGTAACAACATCATCGCGGTCATCGGTGGCGCCGGCGGCACCGGCGGAACGCCGGGGAGCGACGGGGGAAATGGCGAGACGGGTTTCGTAGGCGTCATCCCCGCCGGCGACGGCGGAGCTGGAGGTCCCGGCGGGACGTTGAGCCCGCTAGCTCCTGGCGAAAACGGAGGCGATGGGCTCGACGGTGCAGCAGGAGCGAACGGACTCGGCGGCGCCGAGCTGGGCACGGTCGGCGGTAACCGCTATCTCACGGCGGATGGGTTCAACGGCCGCAGAGGCGAACCCGGCGGTGGCGGGGGCGGCGGCGGTGGCGGCGGCGGTCTGAACGAACCCCTCCAACCCGGCGGCGGAAATGGTGGCGGCGGCGGTGCCGCCGGTGGCTGCGGGGGCGGCGGTGGCATCGCAGGTGGTGGGGGTGTCGGTTCCTTCGGTATCTTCGCCGTATTGTCCAGTCTGGAGATCACAGGAAATACAATCGAAACGACCCATGGTCTCGCCGGTGGCAACGGCGCTTTCGGTGCGCTTGGAGGCACAGGCGGTACCGGCGGTCTCGGTGCGACCCGCGACGCGCCAAGCGTGGGCGCCGGGGGCACTGGTGGGCACGGTGGCCAAGGTGGGAACGGCGGTCACAGCGGTGGTGGTGGCGGCGGTCCGTCGATCGGCATCGCGTTCCACGGAGGCTCGGTCACGGAGTCGGGCAACACCTTCGTGCTCGGCCCGGCAGGAGCAGGCGGAACGTCGCCGGCGGGTGGCGCGAGCAACGGGGCGAACGGAGTGCGCGCGAACGTAAGGAGCCTGTAGCTGGCGAAACAAAGCGCTGGGCTGCTGCTCTATCGCAAGAACGCCGGGGTGCGCGAAGTCTTTCTCGTGCACCCCGGCGGTCCGTTTTGGGCCCATAAAGATGAAGGCGCCTGGTCCATCCCCAAAGGCGAGTTCGAGCCCGGCGAAGATCCGCTCGCGGCGGCCAGACGCGAGTTCACCGAAGAGACCGGGTTCGTCGCAGAGGGAGAATTCGTTCCACTCACGCCGCTGAAACAGCCGAGCGGGAAAGTCGTGCATGCCTGGGCTGTGGAGCTGGACTGCGATCCCACCGGCCTCGTGAGCAACAGATTCACATTGCACGGTCGCGAGTATCCCGAGGTCGATCGCGCCGCGTGGCTCACCCTGGACCAGGCGCGCGGCAAGATTCTCAAGGGGCAGCTCGGGTTTCTAACCGAGCTCGATGATCGTCTTTAGATCGTCGGGCGGCCGCTCGTCGAGGGCTTTGCGAATCTCAGCGAGCGGCAGTCGCCGCGTGATAAAGTGCTCCATCATCCCCGGCCAGCGCTGCTCGAGTGCCGCGAAGTCGCGCACGCCGTTTTCGAAATCTTCCCGCGCCGCGTTCACAGATCCGAACAACAGGCGATTGCCGAGCACGAACTTGTCGTTGAGCGCGTCCGACGCAATGTCGATGCGCTTCTTGCCGCCCGTGACGCTCAGCATGCAGAGCACGCCGTTCACATCGAGCACCTCTGCCGCACCCCACGCGAGCGGGCTGAAGCCCGTCGCATCCAGCGCGATGTCGAACAATCCAATGTCGGAGAGTTTGTGGTCATCGGCGCTGACGTAGGTCGCGCCGATCTTCCGCCGAATCATCTCGTCGGCCCCGCGGCCGGCGCCGCGCGAATAGATCACGACCTCGAGCCCTTTCAGCCGGGCGATGCAGGCAGCGAGCGTCCCGACGCTTCCGGCGCCCGTGATGAGCATGCGCTTCGGCTCCCACGGCATCCGCCGCTGAATCGCGTACACCTGGCGCAGCGCCTTTTGCGAGACCGACATCGGCTCGAGCAGCACACCAAACTTCCGCAGCGCGCGCGGCACATGAATCAGATACTCCGGCGACTCCGCATAGTACTCGGCCAGAAAGCCGTGACGCCGCCGGATCCCGCGCTCTTCGTAATTGCCGCTGCGGCAGAAATCCACCTGACCGGTGCGACAGGCGATGCAGCGTTCCCGGCACGGTCGCCGCACCATGGCGACGACGAGCTCCCCCTTGTGCCGTGGTCCTTCGACGACTTCGCCCAACGACTCGTGGCCGTCAATCAAATACTCCGACCCCGCGGGCCCCTCTCCATAGTGGCCCGCGTCGATATCGCGATCGGTGCCGCAAATCCCGACCTCCAGCACCCGCACCAGGCATTCGTCCGGCGGGGGCTCGGGCGCGGGCACGTCGGCGACCCGCATCGAATTGGCTTTCCCCGGTGAAACGATCGCGGCACGCATATTAGAAGCCTCTACACGAATGAGCACAAACTGATCCTAATCGAAGCGGCCGTGGAGTCGTTAGATGCCGCGCTCGCCGCGCAGGAAGGAGGCGCCGATCGCATCGAATTGTGCGCCGATCTCGCGCACGGCGGCACGACGCCCGAGATCCAATTGTTACGTCAATCCCGTTCCAAGCTCACCATCCCCGTATTCGTCCTCGCGCGTCCTCGGCCCGGCGACTTCGTCTACACCGATGCGGAGCATGACACCCTCCTCCACCAGATTCAGCGCGCGAAAAATGCGGGAGCGCACGGGATCGTGACCGGGGAGCTGAACAATGCGCGACAGATCGCCGAAGGCAGAATGCGTGAGTTGCTCGACGCAGCGCGGCCGCTGCCGGTGACATTTCATCGCGCCTTCGACGAATGCGTCGACCTGGGTGCCGCGCTCGAGGTCCTGATTCGTCTCGGCGTTCACCGTGTTCTGACATCCGGCGGCGCGCGCACCGCGGCCGACGGGACCGAGCGGCTCGAGCGCCTGGTCACGCAAGCGAAGGAACGAATCGCGATCCTGCCCGGCGGCGGCGTCACGCCCCAGAACGTGGCAGACCTCGCGCGGCGGACGGGAGTGCGCGAGGTGCATTTCAGTGTCCAGGATGCCGAGAAGGTGCGACTGATGCGGCGCGCGCTTAACTTCCCTCGATGAGACTCCACGTCGTCTTGGCGCTCACGACCCTCGCGGCGCTCGCGTGCAAGGACACACAGTCGTCGCTCGCGCACACACCCATCCGAGTCGTCTTTCTGACCGAACCTTCCGACGCGGCCGCCAATGCACCGATTGCCGGCAGCATCGATATCGGGATCGTGGATGGTACCGGCACCGTGCGCAACGACGCGACCGCCGCCGTGACGATCGCCATCGGCACGAACCCCGGCGGCGCGACCCTCTCGGGAACGTCCTCCGTCAACGCCGTCAACGGCATCGCCTCATTCACCGGTTTGAGCCTCGACAAGGCGGGCACCGGTTACACGCTCGTTGCCGGCTCCGCGGGGCTCACACCCGACACGAGTAGAACGTTTACCGTCACGCCTTAGTGCGAGCGTTTACGTGCGAGATTCACCGTCATTTCGATCGCGAACGTCGTGACTTTATCGTCGACCCCTGTCGTGAACAGGATGCTGGGACGGGCCGAGAACGCGTCATTGAAAAGGAATGCAAAACCCAGCTCGAACACGCTCGACGTCTCGGAGGTGTTGGTCGTCCTACTTAAGTTCTGGTTGGTGGTTTTGCTCTTGACGGTCAGCATGGAAAGTGAGACGGACGGCAGGAATGCCACGTGCCGCGACAACGCGGCCATGCCACCGATGCCCACGCCAATCGCCAGGTTGTTTCGATCGAGGTCATAAATAACGCCGTTGCCGAATGCCTCGAAATCATGTGGGCCTGAGGAATGCCCCCAGGACACCAGCGGGCACAGCTCCGCGGTCCGTTTGGGGTTGAGCGCGAACTGATATCCTGCCTCGACCTCCCACTCGCTCGACGATCCCCCGGCCTTGTAGTTGCTCCTGCCGGCGCCGATTCCCGCGAACGGGCCCGCGCCCCCTACCTCCAGCCCGCCCCCAAAGGCATGCCCGTCAGCGTTGAAGCCACCGGTCGCAGTCAGCTGCACGGGCGAGCTTCCAAATGAAGCCGAGCCGTCGCAGATCTGAGCATCGGCCGGCGTGCTGATCGCGAGACCAGCGCCGACCAAACTGACCCTGAGCAGTCGAGTCATTGGAGGCTCCTCAGTTTTTCCAGCACTCTCACCATCGCCCAGGTATCGCGCTCGCAGTAGTTGAGCAGGTCGTGGCGCACGCGCTCGTGCTCTTGCCGCGGAATCTTGCCGGCCACGAACAGCAGCCGCGCAATCTCGACACTCGCCACCAACCCATCGACGATCACCAGGTCGCTGTAGGTCAGATCCGGCACGAGCGGGTTCAGGACATACTTGAGACTGAAGCTACCGAGGAAGTCGGGGTGGTAAACATTCTCCCGCACGACAGGCAATAAATCGACGAGCTTGCTCTCGAGCGCTTCGAGCTCCGTCTTGAGCTGGGGCACGGCCTTCTGGAGCCCG
Organism: Gemmatimonadota bacterium; assembly: GCA_003221035.1. Lineage (GTDB taxonomy): Bacteria > Gemmatimonadota > Gemmatimonadetes > Gemmatimonadales > GWC2-71-9 > 20CM-2-65-7. The sequence continues at coordinate 6,641 of QHUB01000025.1, read as the reverse complement.
CGAATCCGTGTCTTCTCGAATCCCGAATACGTCGCGACCTTCTCGGCGTCCCTGGTCGCATCCACCATGCGTTGGGCGAGCTCGGGCCGGCAGTCCTTCGGCCCCTCCGCCAGGTACTCGGCGTGCTTGTAGGTGCCTCCATCGCCGTTCGATTCGTGATAGCTGAACTGCGCCGGCGCCTGCTCCCACGGCGCCATACCCGGCCACACCGGGACCGCACGCTGGATCGTTTCGAAATCCAGAAAGCCGAGCCGGCAGTCAAATACCTGGAGCGCTTGCTTCAGGCCGGGCTCGACGATGATGCGATTCTCCTGCATCGCCTTGATCTGCCGCTTCTGCGTCACATTCAGCTTCTGATCCGCGGGCAGATCCGCGATCCGGTTCACGCCGGTCAGCATGAAGTTGCACCCCTTCTTGGGCCCGATGTTGTAGAGCCGCATGATGTGACCCGGATCTTCGGGCCAGCAGCGCTCCATGAACGGGCAGGCGTACGGCTCGTGGCACTGCAGTCCAATCGGTATGTCCGGTAGCGGACCTTCGAGCATCCGCAGCTGCGCCTCTATTTCCCAGCCGACTTTGCCGAGGAGCGGCTGCACCGCCTCGGTGACATCGGTGCGCTGGAAGAGATTCGAGAGATCGGGGTAGTGGCACTCTTTATTCAGATGCATCACCGTCGCGCTCGTAATCTTGATTCCAGACTCCTTTAGTACATGCATCTGCACCGCGACATCGGGGAGATGCTTCTCTTCCTGCGACGACGCCGATTTGACTTCGGTGAGATGAAAGCCGCCGTCGGTCGGCGTCAGGATGTCGACCGCGACGAACGTGTTGTCGGCCTGGAAACTCGCTTCGAAGATCGCGGGAGCGCCGCCGTCGATCAGCGTGCGGGTACGATCGACGCTCCGGCCTTCGACCAGCACTCCACCGGGGAATCGTGTGCGCGCAAGCTCACCAACTTGCGTGCCCTGATTGAAACGATCCTGGAGGACTTTGTCGGGTTCCAGCTCGACCGCATTGGCATCGTGCACTTTCCACCAGAGCAGCTTGTGACACTGGACGCCGGCGGTGTAGCGCGACTTACTGAGGCGGTGGGGCATCGGTTCCAATCTGCGGGCCGGGTGAGACAATGCAATTCCCACCGACTCCAAACAGCAGGTCTTTCGTTGACCTGCGAGGGTATTGCGGAGGTGTGTTACAAGCGGGACGAGATGCGGTAGAGGACCGCAATCACCGCTGCGGCAATCGCGGCGGCGACGAGCCATAGCAATACGTTAGCGCCGCGGCGTTTCGATCCGTCCATCTCCACATTTATCATCCTGACATCGGTGCGTCCCGGATCACGGATATCGACGTTCGGCGCTGCGGCGAGGACGCGCTCCACCTTCGCGCGAATTTCGGGCGGGAGCTGCGCCGGATCGTCATAGGTCTTGCCGTCGATGTTGTATTGCACGCGACGCGTCGTCACGCTGATCTTCACGCCGCCCGGCGCCGACTGGACGTTGTGAGCGCCAGTCGGTTTCACCTGGTCGAGCGCGGCCAGGGCGCGCTCGTACTGCTCTCGCACGTCCGGGGGCATGGCTGCGGGCGAGTCGTACTCGACGCCGTTGACGACGATGCGCTGAGACACTTACCCTCCGCACTTCGGCGCCGCCAGCGGCGCCTGCTTGAGCTGACGTTGCGCCACTACGCCATTGAACGTGGTCACCGCGGTCGCGAGATCCTTGCATGCCGCGGCAAACTCGGCCTGCATCGCCGCCGTCGGCGCGATGTCGGCCGTCTCGAGCCCATTCAGCGCCCGGCGCAGCGTCTCGTTTATCGCCACGAACGTCGGGGGTGGCGGACCGCCCGGCCGGAATCCTCCGAAGCCGCCCCCCCCGCCCCCGGAGGTATCGCCTCCCACAGCCGCGAGCGTGGAATCGAGATCCTTCGTCGCCCCCGCACGCGCGGCTGCCACCGCCTGGTAGCCATTCCACGACGCTTGCATCCCGGCGATGACACGCATCTGAAGCGCGAACTGCGCGCGCACGTCGGCCACCGTTGCGGGTGAGCGCGGATCGTTCACCACCGTGACCGGCTGCGAATACGTTTTGCCATCCACCGTCAGCCGCAGCGTGTATGCGCCCGGCGGCACGAGCGGACCCTCGGGCGAGGCCGGCGTGAGTCCCGGATTCGCATTGATCTCGAACGAGTGCGTGAACGCGGGCGCCGCGTCCGCCCGCAAATCCCAGTTCGTGCGATTGCCACCCGCCTCGGCCGGCAGCTGGAACGGCGGCGCGATCCAGAAGTTCGGCTCGGGCGGTCGCGCCGCTTCCTTCACCGGCGCCTGCGGCGCGCTGGTCAAGTGTCGGACGACTGCGCCGCCCGCGTCCAACACCTCGAGCGTGATCGGGCCCGCGGGTTTGGTCGCGAGCGTGTAATAGACGAGCGCGCCGTCCGGCGCATTCGGCGCGTGCGGCACCTCGGGGGGGAACGGCGTGTCGTTGCCCACGTTGCGGCGCACACGCACCGCTGCGCCGGGCGCGAAGAGATGGGTCTCGCCTGTCGCGCCCGTCATCATCTGTCGCAGCGCCGAGATGTCATCCAGGACCCAGATGCCGCGACCATAGGTCCCCAGCACCAGGTCGTTCCCGTGGACCACGAGATCACGACAGGACGTGTTCGGCAGATTGAGCTGCAGCGATTGCCAGTGGTCGCCGTCGTCGAACGAGACGTACATGCCGCTCTCGGTGCCGGCGAACAACAGCCCACGCGTCTTCAGGTCTTCCCGTACGACGCGCGCGAACGACCCGCTCGGCTGCCCCGTCGCGAAACCGCTGGTGATCGGCGTCCACGTCTTGCCGTAGTCCTTCGTGCGATAGATGTACGGCGTGAAGTCGCCCGCCGGATACAGCTCGAACACGACATACGCCTCGGCCGCGTCGAAGTGTGACGCTTCGATGGCCAGCATGTCGGCGCGGCCCGGGATGCCCGGCATATTCGGGATACTCACGTCCGTCCAGGTCTTGCCTTCGTCCTGCGTCAGCTTGATGAGACCGGTGTTCGTGCCGACCCAGATCTCGCCGCGCTTCACAGTCGAGAGCGCCATCGATTGGATCGTGCCACCCGCGAGCAGTCCGGGCTTGCCGCGCAGGCTGTCCGGCGTGGGCACGGTGTCTTTGGGATAGCCGAGGTCGGGCGAGATCTTCGTCCAGTGCGCGCCGCCGTCGACCGTCGTCATCACGAACTGGAACGCCGCGACGAGCTCGCGCGGATTCCACGGCGCGAACGCGAGCGGCTGCGAGATCGAGTTGCGGGCGTGCAGGTTGGGATCGAGCTGCGGGCTCACGTCGATCCACTGCTCGCTCGGATAGCTGATCTTGAAGACGCCGATCCCGCTCGCATAGACGATGTTCGGGTTCGAGGGATCGGGCGCTTCACTGCCCCATTCCCAGCCCGGCACCGGATTCCAATCCATGGGCGTGATCGCGCCGAGGTTGCCGCGCAGCCGCGTGCGGATCGCGCCGGCGTCCTGCTGCGACGCGTACACGAACGGCGGCCACGAGTTGTCGACGGCGATGTGATAGACCTGTTCGACCGACTGATTGTACCACGAGCTCCACGTCGCCCCGCCGTCGAGCGTCACGATGGCGCCCTGATCGTAGCCGAACAGCATGCGCTGGCCGTTGCTGGGATCGATCCACAGCTGCTGCGGATCGTCGCCGCCGGGCGCGCCCTTGAAGCCGGTGAAGGTGTTGCCGCCGTCGGTGGACTTGTAGCTCGCCGTGTTGACGGTGTAGACAATGTCGGGATTCCTGGGGTCCACGTACACGCCGCAGTTGTAGCCGCCCTGGCCGTTGCGGATGCGCGTGTCGGTCGAGTCCATCTGACGCCACGTTCCGCCGCCGTCGTCGGAGCGATACAGCCCCGAGTTCTGGATCAAGAACATGCGCTGCGCGTTCGTGTTGTTCGCGACCGCGACCGATGTGCGGCCCGCGAGTCGCGGCAGCCCGCCACCGGTTATTTCTTTCCAGGTGACGCCTTCGTCGGTCGACTTGAACAAATGCGTTTGGCTGCCGCCCCCTGCCGACCCTGTACCGCCCCCGCCTCCTGGAGCAACGAAACGCGCCGGACCCGTCGGCGGCGGATTCCAGTGGCGCACGGTGGTCGCGAGCAAGACGCCGGGCTGGTCATCGGCCCACGTGATCTTCTGCGCGCCGGTCGAGTCGTCCACGTAGAGCGTCTTGGTCCACGAGCGGCCGCCGTCGGTCGAGCGATAGACGCCGCGCGTGTCGCTCTTCTTGTGGACGTCGCCCTGCGCCGCGAGCAGCACGAGGTCGGGATTCTTCGGATCCACGAGGAGCGACGGGATCTGTTTCGTCTGATCGAGACCGACATGCTGCCAGGTGCGGCCGGCGTCGGTGGATTTGTAGACGCCGTTGCCCTCGTTGGGGCCGCCGCCCGTGATCAGGTCGCCCATGCCGACGTAGATCACGTCGGGATTCGACGGTGCGACTGCGATTGCGCCGACGGATGACGCCTCCTTCACCGCGTCGAAGACCGGGTACCACGTCTCGCCCGCGCTCGTCGTTTTCCAAACGCCGCCCACGGGAAAGCCGGCGTAGAAGGTGCCGGGCTGTCCGATCGCGCCCGACACGGCCGACACGCGTCCCGAGCGGAACGGGCCGAGGTTGCGCCAGGAGAAGCCGGCGAGCAGCGGGTCGGGAACAGGTCCGGTCCTCACCCCCTGATCCCCTCTCCCAAGGGAGAGGGGGAACATGAACGCAAGTAAGAGCGTAGCAGACGTCCGACCGATCATGGATTGGGCCTCCGGTAAATCACGCCGTTTTTCATGACGAACCGCACATGCCCCACAGCAGAAATATCCTGCGTGGGATCGCCGGTAACAGCGACGATGTCAGCTTTCAGTCCGGGCACGATGCGGCCGATCTGCGACTCCATGCCGAGGATCTTCGCATCCACCGCGGTGGCCGCGAGCAGCGCCTGCGCGGGCCGCATGCCACCCTTCACCAGCCACTCGAGCTCGCGCGCGCTCGTGCCGTGCGTGAACACGCCGACGTCCGAGCCGCAGCCGATCGTCACGCCATTCTTGAGCGCAAGTTGAAACGCGCGCATGGCCTGCTGCATCCCTGTCGTCGGCGCGGCCCCCCCGCCACGCGTGTAGTGATCGAAATACTCGGCGTACGCTTCTTCGGCAGTCAGGGTCGGCAGATATGCGACTTTGCGGTCGGCCATCAACCGGAACACCGAGTCCGTGCCGCCAAAGCCGTGCTCGATGGTGTTCACGCCCGCGAGAATCGCGCGCCGCATCCCCTCGGGCGTCGTCGCGTGCGCGGCGACCGGCCGCCCCGAGGAGTGCGCCTCGGCCACGAGCGCGTTCAGCTCTTCCTGGCTGAACGTCGGCTCGGCCTCACCCCGGGGCCCGCGGCCGTAGTCGGCGTAAACCTTGATCCAGTCGGCCCCGCGGCCGGCCTGCTCGCGCACCGCGGCCAGCACCTCGGGCACTCCGCTGACGGGCTGCGCGCCCTGCGGCAGATCGAGATCGGGGCGGAAGCCGCGCGGGCCGGGCCCGTAGGACGACGTCGCCACGATCGCGCGCGTGGACACCTCGAGCCGCGGTCCCGGGATCAGCCCTTCATTAATAGCGCGCTTGAGCGAGACGTCCTCGAACCCCGCGCCTTCGGTGCCGAGGTCGCGGAGCGTGGTGAAACCTTGCATGAGCGTGTTGCGTGCGTGCACGACCGCCTCGGCAAAGCGATAGCCCAGCGGCTCTTTCAGGACCTGATCGTTCCAGAGTGTTTCGTTGTACGGGTGCAGAAAGACGTGCGAGTGCGCGTCGATCAAGCCGGGCAACAACGTCGTGCCAGGGAGATCGATCGTTTCGGCGTCCGCGGGTGCGCGTACCGAGGTGGCGGGGCCGACGGCGGCGATCGAATCGCCTTGCACGAGCACGACCCAGCCGACGTGCGCCGCTTCGCTCGCGGCGTCGAACACGCGATCGGGCTTGAGCAGCACCGCATGACCGGGTAGCGGGGGAACGAGCGGGGAGAAGCCGGCTTGGCCGGGAAGCTTTAGCGCCGAGAGGAGGGTGTCGGGGCGTTGGGCGAGGAGGAGCGCGGGAAGGGTGAGCAGAAGAATCAGAGATCTTTTCATGCCACAAATCTCCTCCCTCTTTTTCTCGAAAGCGAGCACGCATGTCATCCTGAGCGAGCGGGCGCAACGCGCCCGCGAGCGAAGGACCTGCTTGTGGATCCTGGTAGCATGGCCAGAGCCAAGGCACTCGATAAACGGGAAACCTGCTGTCGGTTCACTATCGGGTGCCGTAGCTTTTCTCGAGCACTAGGACTCACAAGCAGGTCATGCCGCGCTTCACTTTCGAATAAGAGAACCGAAGAAAGGTGAGAGGGATGATGAAGACACGCCGCGAGTGGCTGCAAACGATGGCCGCGCTGAGTGCTGGTGCGCTGTTCCCCCGCGTGGCGGGCCGAGCGTTGCAGCAGCAGGCGCAGGACCCGCTGGCGGCATTTCGCGCCCAGATCGGCGCCGTCCCGATCCAGACGCGGCAGCTGCGCGACAACCTGACCATGCTCTCGGGTCCCGGCGGCAACATCGTGGTGCTGCATGGCTCCGACGGGCTGATCGTG
>QHUB01000056.1 GCA_003221035.1 Gemmatimonadota bacterium | reverse complement strand
CAGTAGAGGCACTCGGCCCCCAGCACATCGGCGAGGATGTCCCGCCAGGCGGCGAGATGGCAAAAGCTGCCTCCATCCGCACGCGCGACGAAATCGTCCCACGCGCCGCGCTGGCCGTCGAGTGACACCACGTCGATCACGCCGAGCGCTCCTTGAGCACGGCCGGTTCCCGACGACTCGGGTGCGCGCGCGCGAGCGCCGGGACCGTTTCGCCGATCGGCCTGAAGCGAAATTCCGTCAGCAGGCGCTCGAGACGCGGCAGCGTCCGGCGCAAACCGCCATAATGCCGCGCGGATGTCAGCCAGGAGACGGCCAGGCGTGGCTGCGCGGGATCGATCTCCCAGGGATGGATATAGAACGTGCCCGGCGTCCCGCGGCGCTCGCACTGTCGCAGCGCGGCGCGGACGAGACCGTAGGGGAACAGCCGAAAATACGCGCCACCGGCCGCGGGGAACCGCATGCCCGCGCATCGCAATGTGGTCGGGGGAATCTCGGCGATGCGGCCGGCGGCACGCTCGATCCAGTAGGGGTCAGCGCGTCCGGTCGGGTAGCCGTAACCGGGACGTCGCACCGGAAAGAGGCTGGAATCGTACCGGTAGCCTTCCTCGATCAGGATATCGAGCGCCCATTCCCTGCCCTGCACGATCGAGAAGTTTGGGGCGCGATAGCCGTCCACCCGCGTGGTCGCGATTTCTTCGAGGACCTGCTTCGACCGCCTGACCGATTCCCGGAACTGCACCGGGCTCAGCGTGGTGACCTTCGCGTGTTCCCAGCCGTGCGAGGCGATCTCATGTCCCGCTTTCGCGATCGTGCGAATGAGCTCCCGTTGCCGATCGGCGAGCCAGCCCACCACGAAGCACGTCGCGCGCGCGTGGTGCCGGGCGAGCAACGCGAGGAGTTGCTCCATCTGTCCGGCCACCCGCGATTCCAGGCGGGCCCAATCCGACCGGGGCACATAGGGTTCGAGCGCCGCGACCTGGAAGTATTCTTCGACGTCAATCGTGAAGTGGTGCCGCATGGCCTCACGGGGTGCAACCACCGTGCCCCGAATACACGAACGGCGCGGGAGAGAAGTCCGCGCCGTTCGTCGCACTCAAGCCGCAGCCGTCGCGCTCACGCCACAGTTAGAGGAGCACCACCGTCAGCTTCTTCGTGTCGGACCCCGATGCGCCGAGGCTATCCCGGATGGTCACGGTGATCGTCCGTGTTCCAAGGACACTGAGCCCAAGATACGTATGCCCCACCGAGAACGAGCCGGCGGTCGATCGGGTGCCGGTCGAGCTCGACCCGTCACCCCAATTGATCGTGTATGTCCACGGTCCATTGTCCGGATCGCTGAATGTCACGGTCTGTGAGTACAGCACACCCAGCACGACTGTCTGGTCCGGACCGGCGTCCACCACCGGCGCGGAATTCGGCGGCCTGACCGTCACCGACTTCGACGTGGTGGTGCTCTGCGCACCCTGGTTGTCGGTCACGCGCAGCGTCACCGTGTAGGTGCCGCCGGCCGCGTATGTGTGCGATGGATTCTGCGCGTTCGATATGGTGCCGTCGCCGAACGTCCAACTGTAACTCGCGACGGAGCCGTCGGGATCGCTGCTCGTGCTCGTGAAGTTGCAGCCCAAGCCGCTGCAGCTGGAGGTAAAGTTGGCCGTGGGCGGCTGGTTCGGTGCAGTCACCGTAACGGCATGGGAAGCCGGAGCGGATGCTGCCTGCTGGTTGTCCGTCACCGTAAGAGTCACAGTGTAACTGCCGGCCGCGGCGTACGCATGCGACGGGTTTTGTGCGGTCGAGGTCGCGCCGTCGCCGAAGTTCCAGCTGTAACTCGCGATGGAGCCATCGGGATCGGTACTCGTGCTCGTGAAGTTACAGGCCAACGCACTGCAGCTCGACGTAAAGTTCGCGGTAGGCGCCTGATTCGCGCCTGCGACCGTCACGGTCTTCGAAGTCGGCGCACTCTGCGCGCCCTGATTATCCGTGACCGAGAGTGTCACCGTAAACGTGCCGCCCGCGGCGTAGGTGTGCGACGGGTTTTGGGCGGTCGAAATCGCGCCGTCGCCGAAGTTCCAATTGTAGCTCGCGACGGAGCCATCGGGATCGGTGCTCGTGCTCGTGAAGTCACAGGTTAACGTGGTGCAGCTCGACGTAAAGTTGGCGGTCGGCGCCTGGTTCGATGGATTCGCTGCCCGATTCAGGGAGATCACAGTGGCCAGCGCGTTGCTCGGCGAGTTGAATGTGTAGCTCCATTGCGCATCGACAGAACCGGCGCTACTCGCCACGAGATACCCGTCGTCATGCACCAGGTTGGCATCTGAAATGGTCGTGATGTATCCGAAGTTACCGGGCAGAGCGCGACCTCCCAGGCCGTTGACGGGCACGAGGCTGGCGGTGTACACGAGTGCACCGGCCGTGACCGAGATTGGTCCGGGATCGACCACTTGACTGCCGGTGCCGGATGCCGAGGCCGAATGGTGGGCACCGAGCGCCTGGGTGAAGCTGTCATCGATCCCCGTGTATGTCGTCAGCAACACGCCGCCGTCCGTTACCGACTCGGAGAGGTCGGCAAAGACCGCGAGGTGGGGCCCGCCGGAGGGGGCGGGATCGGCGAATCCGTGCACGCCGGTTGCCACGTACGTCGCCATGGAAATCGTGCCCGCGTGGACGAACTCGACGAGCGTGTACGGGTTGCCAACGGGCGTGAAGTTCGCGTCGTTCAGGTTGTCGTGCACGGAGGTGATGGTGTTCGTCGCCGTCGAGCTCTGCCAGACAAACGTCGCGACGATCGCATCGCCAATATGCGGATTCCCCGTGTCGAATCCCTTCCCCAGTCTGTTCCCGCTCTCGTTGAGAGTGCCGATCACCACGTTCAGCTGGCTGCCGCTTGCCGAATAGGAAAACAACGGAGGAGGAACGGAGCGCGAGGGGCGCGGCTCCACCGATTCCGAGCAGCTGATCGCCAGCAGCGACGCGGTGATCAGGCCGATGCTGCGGACGATCGTCAGTCTATGCATGATCTTTCTCCAAGACTCCGCATGGAGTTTGAGTTTTAGAAGGCTCCAACGTTGAACGGCGCGCTCTCGGCGCCACCGACGCCCGCCGAGCTGACGACGAGCGTATAACCGTTTCCGAACTGGTCGATGCTGAGATCGTTGAACGTGGCGACGCCGTTCACCGCGGTCACGGTCTTCGTACCGGAGAGCGTGCCCCCCATGAGCATGCCGCCGTTATGCCCGATCGCGATCGTCACCGAGCCCGTGAAACCCGTCACCGGATTACCGGCGTCGTCCACGACGCGCACTTGGACCGCAGGCGTAATCGTTTCGAATGGCAAGGTGCGCGAGGGCTGGACGCTGAACGCCAGATGATCCGCCGCGGGATTGAGCACCAGGACACTCGCGAGCCACGTGCTCGGCTGTGTGAAGTACCACCCCCACCGTGGGTCAACCGAGCGCGCGGTGTCCGACACGAGGTCGTTGGCTTCGTCGATGAAGTATTGGTCCGACTGCACGGTAAGCGTCGCGAACTCCGGCGGGGCGTCGGCACCGACCAACGCGTTTGACATCGACACGCCATAGGCCATCGAGCCGGCGCCCATCGACACCGATCCCGGATCGGCGACGGTCGGCGTCGTGGTGCCCGCCCCGGCCGCCGCATGGTGCTGGCCCAACGCCAGCGTTGCGGCCGAGCTCACCCCGCTCCAAGCCGACAGCAGCGCGCCGCCATCCGGCACCGGCTGCGCGAAAATGGCATGGACGCAGAGTGCCGTCTGTGGAGTCGGGTTGGGGTCCGGATAGTTTTGCACGTTGGTCGCCACGTACGTCGCCATCGAGATGCCGCCGGCGCTCACCGACTCGACCAGCGTGTACGTGTTGCCGACCGGCGTCCCCGGGTACCCGCTCGGCTGCGGAACGTCGTCGCACAGATGGTCGGCCACGCTCACGATCGTGTTCGGGCCTGACCAGAAAAACGTCGCGACGATCGCGTCACCGAGGTGCGGATTCGTGGCGAACGCCTTGGCGATATGGTAACCGCTTTCCGATAGTTCTCCGACCATCTGGTCCAGTCGAATACCCGTGCTCGCGACCGTCGCGAACCGAGGCGCGCCTGGATCGTGGCGCGCGGGGCTGACCGCGTCGCTGCACGCCGCAAGCAGTAGCAACAGGCCGAGAAGTGTTCCGCGCATCAGAACGCACCGATGTTGAATGGCGCGCTCGTGGCAGTGAACATATCTGGCACCGTTGCCACCAACGTGTATCCACTGCCCGGCTGATCGATGCTGAGATCAGCGAACGTAGCCACGCCGTTCACCGCGTTGACTGTCTTCGTGCCCGAGAGGGTCCCCGGCAGCACTGTACCACCGTTGTGACCGATCGCAACGGTTACCGGACCGCTGTAGCTGGTCACGCGATTGCCCAGCGCGTCCACCACGGCCACTTGCACCGCCGGCTGGATCGTCATCAGGGGCAGCGTGGTGCTCGGCTGGACCGCGTATGAGAGGTGCGGCGGCGGGTTCAACGTGAGGACGCTCGCGAGCCACGTGCTGGGTTGATTGAAGTACCAGAACCACTGCGGATCGACGGTGCTGACGTTCGGCGAGACCAGATAGTTCGATTCGTCGACCATGCTGAAGGTGCCGTTCGACTGCACCGCCAGCATCGTGAAGCCTGCCGGCGGATCCGCACCCACCATGGCATTGGACAGTGTGACAGCGTACGCAAGCGCGCCGGCACCGATGGGAACGGTTCCAGCGTCGGCCGTTGTGAAAGTCGCGGCGGATCCTGACGCCGCGCTGTGCGAGGCGACCGCCTGCGCCGTCACCGCATCGACACCGCTCCAGGCGGAGATGAGGATGCCACCGCTCACGACCTGCGACAGATCGGCTTCGACCGCGAGGATGCTGTCTTGCGAAGGGGCGTTGTACCCGTCGGGAAAGCCGTGCGCATTTGTAGCGACGTACGTTGCCATGGAGATCCCGCCGGCGCTGGTGAAGTCGACGAGCCGGTACGTGTTCCCCACGCGTGGGAAGCCCGGCATGGTCATCACGTCGATCACCGAGTCGACGATGTTCGGACCTGTACCCAGCCAGAACACGGTCGCGACAATCGCGTCACCGTTGTGGGGATTGGTGTTGTTGAATCCCTTGCGGTAGAAGTTCCCAGTCTCGTTCAGCAAGCCATTTTGCTGATCGAGCGCGATCGGGCCGCTTCCTGGCGCCAATGGCACCGCCACGCGCGCGAATGCGGGGAGCGGCGAGCTGTCGGGCGCACGTCCCATGGGACTGCTCGGTTCGCGACATGCCGCCGCGACCAAAATTGCTCCAATACACCCTGCGACTGTTGCCCGTCGGGACATACCGCTCTCCCTGTCGAATGAAATCCACATCAGAGTCCGCGCTTAGGGGGGGGCAAGGTTTGGGCCAGCGCCCGGCTTAGCAGATGTGCCGCAAAGCGCGCGCGCCATGGCGCGCGTGCTACGGCTACTCTGCAGCCTTATGGCTTGGACGCAACAAACTCAGGAGGATGTAACTCCGGACGGCGTAAGGATGTCGACGAGCTCGCGCACGCACCGCGCGATCCGCTCGTACACCTGATCGAACATCGCGCGGTCGTCATTCACCGGGTCGCGAATCGTGCGCGTCTCGACGGGCAGCGGATCGAGATCGCCCAGGATCAGAATGTCGCCGGGCCGGCGACCAAAGCGCTCGCAGATCCGGCGTTGCTGGCTCATTTCCATGACGACGATAAGATCAGCGCTGCGCGCGCGCTGCGCGGTCACCAGGCTGGAGCGGTGGTCCGACAGATCGAGTCCGTGGGCCTCCGCGGCCGCGAGTGCTTCCGGCGGCGAGGGCCGGTTGAAGCCGATGAGTCCTGCCGACTCGACGGCGATACCGTCGGCCTCGAGCGCGCGGCGCAACAGTCCGGCCGCCACGGGACTGCGGCAGATGTTGCCGTGACAGATCACCAGCAGCGACTTCGGGCGCGCGCGTGCGCGCAGCGCCTCGAGCGCTTTGCGCCGTCGCAAGGGATGGAGCAGCCGCTCGGGGGTTCGGCGCACATGCCGCAGGATCTCACGCATTTTCACCGGTCCTAGCACGTCACTTGGGGTTCGGCCGATACACCTGTGGTTGTCGAGCGACAATGCGACGCGACGGCAGCGCGCGCGCTGGACTTCTCGCGGCAAGAAATACACCGGCTGTCGTGGCCCCGTTCATGCCTTAGCGCAGGGCATGCGATACCTTGTCACCGGCGGCGCCGGTTTCATCGGCTCACATCTCGTCGAGCGCCTCGTGCAGGAGGGCGCCGACGTCGTTGTGCTGGACGACCTGTCCACCGGCCGACGCGAGAACCTCCGCGCCGTGCGCGACCGCATTCGATTCATCCGCGGCAGCGTGGCGCGGCTGGAGGTCTGCCGTCGTGCCGTGCAGGGCGTGGATTACGTCCTGCACCAGGCCGCGGTGACGTCGGTGCCGCAGTCCACGCGGAATCCGCTCGCGGCGCACCACACCAACATCACCGGCACGTTGAACCTGTTGATCGCCGCTCGTGAGGCGATGGTGCGGCGCGTCGTGTACGCCGCGTCCACGGCCGCCTACGGCGATCCGCCGGAGCTCCCACATCACGAAGGCCTGCTCGTGAGTCCTCGCTCCGAGTACGCCGCATCCAAGCTGGCCGGGGAAGCCTATTGCCAGGCATTCTGGCGCACGCACGGGCTCGAGACGGTGGCGCTGCGGTACTTCAACGTGTTCGGACCGCGGCAGAACCTCGACTCGCAATACGGAGCCGTCGTCCCCTTGTTCATCGCCGCCGCGTTGCGCCGCGAGGCGCCGGTAATCTTCGGCGATGGCGGGCAAACCCGCGACTTTACGTTCGTCAACAACGTCGTGGATGCCAACCTGCTCGCGGCGAAGGCGCCTGCCGACCGCGTCGCGGGCGGTGTCTTCAACATCGGCTGCGGCCGGGGGACGTCGATTCGCGAGTTATGGCAACACGTCGCCGCCATCGCCGGGATCGCCATCGAGCCGCGGTACGATCGTGCCCGCGCCGGTGACGTGCGCCACTCGATGGCGTGCATTGCGCGCGCCCGAGACGAGATCGGGTACGTTCCCGCCACCACGCTCGAGGATGGGTTACGGCGAACGATCGCCTACTATTCGGATCGGCTCTATGCCCCGCTGCATCTCGAGCGCCGTCCGGCGCAAACCGTCCCTGTGGCACTTTCGCAACAGTTGCGGGTTTGATAAAGCCGCACTGTTTCGCGCGCGCCACAGTGGCTCGAAGGCGAAACCGTAAGTCGCGGACGTAATTGACGTTACAATTCCACATTCCCTCGGGGCCGAGGGCCCAATCCGTGCCATCGGATGGGCGAACCTCTTGGAGATGACCATGGCTGGACTGCAACCGTCCGAACGCTCGCCGCGCGCGACCCCGAGCCGGTCCGTGGCCCGCAATTCCGACATCATCCCGATCTCACAACTCACCGCCGACATCAAGGCCACCATTCGCATCCTGGTGGTCGATGACGAGCGAACGTTGCGGGAGAGCTGCGCGAGCGTGCTGCGGTACGAAGGCTACGAAGTGACGCTGTGCGGCCGCGGTGAGGATGCCAGAGATCTGGTGCGGCGCGGCACGTTCGACATCGTCATGCTCGATTTGTACATGAGTGACGTTTCGGGAATGGAGCTGCTCAGAGCCTGTCTCGAGGCTCGCCCCGACACCCTCGCGATCATGATCACGGGAAATCCGAGCATTGAAACGAGCCTTCAGGCGCTGCGGTCGGGCGCCTGGGATTACCTGCCCAAGCCGTTTTCGGCAACGCACCTCCAGATCCTGATGGGCCGCGCTGCGCATGCGATCATGGTGGCACGGGAATCCTTGGCACAGCAGGCCGCGTTTGTCCGCGAGCACGGCAACAGCGACATGGTGCAGGTGTTTGGCAATGCGCCCGCCTTCAAGCGGGCGCTGGACCTGGCCCGTCGCGTGGCCGCCACGGACGCGTCGGTATTCATCACCGGCGAAAGCGGGAGCGGGAAGGAGCTCATCGCCCAGTTCATCCATCACCACAGCCGCCGCAGCAGCCGCCCGCTGGTCGCCATCAATTGCGCGGCGTTACCGGAGACGCTGCTCGAATCGGAAATGTTCGGCCACGTCAAGGGCGCATTTACCGGCGCGGTGCGCGACAAAGCGGGCCTGCTCGAGGCGGCCAATGGCGGGACCCTGCAGCTGGACGAGCTGGCCGATATGCCGAAACCGATCCAGGCAAAGTTGCTGCGCGTGATCCAGGACGGCGTGGTCCGGCGCGTCGGCAGCGAACACACCGATGCGGTGGTAAACGTGCGCTTCATCGCCTCGACGAATCGGAATCCGGAAGATGCTGTTGCACAAGGAGCGCTGCGCGAGGACCTGTACTATCGCCTGCGCGTGGTTCCGATTCACGTGCCGCCGTTGCGTGAGCGGCCCTCCGACATTCCACTGCTCGCCGACTTCTTCCTCCAGCGCTACTGGTCGCGCCATCGTGGCGCGAGCAGCGCACTCCCCAGATACTCCGAGGCTGCCGGGCGCGTACTCCGCGGTCGCGCCTGGAAGGGCAATGTGCGGGAACTGCAGAATGTGATCGAGCACATGGTCGTCCTCCTCGATCCCGGGGCGGAGATCAGACCGGAAGACATCCCCTCACTCGGCGAGCGTCCCATCGAAGAGGTGCGGGCATGGACGCCGCCCGAGGTCACGACCGATGAACCGTATCACGCGGCCCGCGATCGCCTGGTGGCGGAGTTCGAGCTGCACTACTTGACCCAGCTCCTCACGCAGGCTGGCGGGAACATGTCGCGCGCCGCCCGTGTCGCCGGGATCGACCGCACGACCCTGTACCGTCTGCTCGAGCGTCATGGGTTGGATCGGAAAGGCGACCGCGGGCAGGAGCTGTCAAACGGCCAGGACAAGCCGCTTTTGTAGGGGATCCTTACCACACTCTGTCGTCCGCTTGCGACAGGACAACCAGGTGGCCGTGCTTGATTCCAGCCCAACGGAATCGGGCACGGCCCCTGCGTTTATGGCGGGCAACGCGACCCGAGAGGGTGAGTGTGACGATCATCCCTATTTTCCTGGACCAGCGCCGCAGGCGTCGGCTGATCGTGCTGCCCGCCTTGGGCGACCTGCTCCATCGCGTGTTCAACGTGGTCATCGCGCTGCTCGGACTGCTCGTGGCCTTGCCGCTCATGGTCATCATCGCGTTGGCGATCAAGCTGACCTCGCCAGGACCGGTCTTCTTCGTCCAAACCCGGATCGGGATTAACCGCCGGCGCGCGCTCGCGCCGGGCGCGCGGTATCGCCCCGAGGACCGCGGGGGGAAGCCGTTCATCATGTTCAAGTTTCGCACGATGGTCGCGGCCGGGTCGCGCGCGAACGCGGCCGCAGAGGTCTGGGCGACCCCGGACGATCCACGCGTGACGCCCCTGGGCAGGATTCTGCGACTGTATCGTCTGGACGAGCTGCCCCAGCTCGTCAACGTCCTGCTGGGCGACATGAGCGTCGTCGGACCGCGCCCCGAACAGCCCACGATCTTCACCGAGCTGCGAGCGCAGATCGACCGGTATCAGGCGCGTCAGTGCGTCCCACCCGGTATCACCGGGTGGGCGCAGATCAACCAGCACTACGACAGCTCGATCGAGGACGTCAAGAAAAAGCTCGCGTTCGACCTCGAATACGTCGGGCGCCGTTCGGTGATCGAGGATTTGCGCATCATGCTCCGCACGGTTCCGACGATGGTAGGAAAGATCGGCGGCTGGTGACGTGATATCTTAGGGGGCATGCTCCTGGCATGCTCCCTCCTGTTGATTGCGCTCGCCACGTTGTGGCCGATGCCGGGCGAGCTGAAGATCCAGGGGTTGTGTTTGATCTGCGGCGGCCACGGCACCGCCGATCTCCTGCTGAATATCATGCTGTTCATGCCGCTGGGCGTCGCGCTGGGGCTCCGCGGCAGCTCACGTGGTCGCGTTGCTCTCCTGGCACTAGTGCTCTCCACCACCATCGAACTGCTTCAGTTTTATATCCCCGGACGCGATCCCAGCGTGAGCGATGTGCTGGCAAATACGTGCGGCGCGCTGCTGGGTGCACTCGTTGTCGGCAGCGCGTCCATCTGGTTGAATCCGCGCCTCGCACTCGCGTCACGGCTGAGTCGCACGACAACGATCCTGGCGACGCTGATGTGTGTCGCGACCGGCCTGCTCCTCACGCCTGTCTATCCCGACTCGCCCTACTTTGGCCTCTGGACGCCTGACCTCGGCCGGCTCGTGCAATATCAGGGACGCGTGCTCAGCGCGACGATCAACGACGAACTGATTGGCAATGGTCCGATTTCAGCGGCTGACCGGGTGCGCGAGGCGCTACGATCTCCCGACGGCTATGACTTGACGATTCACGCCGTTCTCGGACCGCGGCCGGAGGGCTTGTCCCCCCTTTTTGCCATTGCCGACGAGCAGCGGCGCGAGATTCTGCTCCTGGGCCTCGATGGAGACGAACTCGTCCTGCGTGTATCTACGCGGGCCGATGACGCGCGACTCGACAGGCCCGAGCTGCGCGTCGCAGCCTGGCGGCAAGCTCGTATCGGTGACACCGCAAGCGTTATTATCGTCGCCCGCGGCGGCCGCTATGCGATCAACGGAGTCGAGCGGGGATTCACCGTGGGGAGTGGTTGGGCGCTGCTGTTGTATGTGGCACACCTGCCGTTCAAGGGCGTCCTGAGTGCGGCGTGGATCGGCGCGCTATTCCTGCCCGCCGCGTTTTGGGCGCGAGGACGCGCCGATGGGGCAATCATCTCTGTCGGACTCCTGACGGGTCTCCTGCTGACTCCCGCCCTGACCGGCCTGCAACACACGCCTCCCGCGCAGTGGCTCGCCGTCGTGCTCGGCGTCGGTGCGGGCGCGGCTCTGCAGCGGTTATGTACCTCGTCTGCTCTTGCCGGAAACGCCCTTCTACCTGGACCGGAGGTGTAATGAAAGCCGTTTGCGCTATTGCGTCCACGCCCGTTAAGCCGAATTTTATCTGCCCTTACATGCGCTCCCTTTGAACCGTCGTTCGCCCACGCCCGGTACCATCCGGCAGCGTCCCTCCGACCCAGCCGTAGGCGATGTCCCCGTCACCGGGATCAGCAATCGCCTGCTGACCCGGGCGATTCGCCGGGTCGAGGCACGCTGGCGGGAGCTGTACGGACCGTCCACCGATGTTGCCGATATTCCGAGGATTCTCGCCGCTTCCGCGCTCGCGGCCGATCGGGGCGATGCTTCCTTTATAGACTCCCTGACACCGCGGCCGTCGCTGCGCCTCAGCCTTCATCTGGTCGATCTCCTCGAGGACGAGCTGATCTCTCTTGCCCGCTCCGGGGAAACGGCCTCCCAGGTGCTGCAGACGGTGGGACGATTGCGTATGGTGCGCGCGGCCATCGAGCGTCGTTTTCAGCAGCTGCCCGGTGCGCCGCTGGTGGGCATCGACGGTCTGGAATTCCTCATCGAGTTCGTGCACGACATGCGCTCGCCGTTGAACTCCTTGCTGCTGTTGGCGGATCGGTTGCAGCAAGGGTGGAGCGGCCCGCTGACGCCGCTGCAGCTGCGCCAACTGCGGTTGATCTACGCCGCGGCGCACGCGCTCAACACCGTGACGAGCAATGCGCTGCAGATGACGCGCGAGCGGGACCAGCTCGAGGAGCCGGAAGCGCGTCCGTTCTCCGTCACCAAGCTCTTGTCGGAGGTACAGGACGTGGTGCGGACGCTGGCGGCCCAGAAGGGTCTCGAGGTCTCGTTCATTCGGCCCAATGTCGATCGGCGGATTGGCCATCCGATCGAATTGCAACGCATCCTGCTGAACCTGGTGACCAACGCGCTCAAGTTCACCCGCGCCGGCACGATCACGGTCAGCGCCACCGATCGCGACGTGAGTCAGGTGGAATTCGCAGTCCAGGATACGGGCCCCGGGATCCACGCAGCCGCGCAAGAGACGCTATTCCAACCCTTCCGCCGATCTTCTGGATCACGCCGCGCCACGTTCTCCTCGACCGGCTTGGGGCTCGCCATCACGCAGCGCCTCGTGGCCGCGCTGGGCGGGCAGCTCGAATACAACACGGCACCAAGCAAAGGGACCCGTTTCTTTTTTATGTTGGATCTTCCCCCCGCCTGATCGATCCAGATCAGCTTTTGGGTAGGTACAAAAGCATTAGTCCTCCCACCGTCCAAAAGCATTAACCCCGAATCGTGCCTGCGAGCGATTTCGCGCTAGAGCAGAAGAACGATTGTGCGCTCGCAGGGAAGAGACCGAAGATCCCGAATCGCAAATCCACCGACAACGAGCTCATGACCTTAGTGAACGTGCAGTCCTCACGAGTCGGCCGCATCCGGCAACGCGGGTCCGAACCGCTCGTCAGAGTTAACCCCGTGGCGGGGGTGAGCAGCGATCTGCTCACGCACGCAATTCGCCGCGTGGATGCGCGCTGGCGTGAACTCCACGGTCATTCCACTGATGTCGCCGACATCCCACGCATCCTGGCGGCATCGGCGCTCGCCGCCGATCGGGGCGACTCTTCCTTTATAGACACCCTCACGCCGCGGCCGTCCCTGCGGCTGAGCCTGCATCTGGTCGATCTCCTGGAGGACGAGCTGCTGGCGATCGGGCGTGCCGGAAACGCATCGGCGGCCCAGGTGCTGCAAACGGTGGGACGATTACGCGTTGTCCGCGCCGCAATCGAGGATCGCTTCCAGCAGCTCCCCGGTGCGCCGCTTGTCGGCATCGACGGCCTCGAATACCTCATCGAGTTCGTGCACGACATGCGCTCGCCGCTGAACTCGCTGCTGCTGCTGGCAGACCGATTACAGCAAGGGTGGAGCGGACCGCTGACCCCGCTGCAGATACGCCAGCTGCGGTTGATCTACGCCGCGGCCCACGCGCTCAACACCGTCACAACCAACGCGCTGCAGATGACGCGCGAGCGGGACCTGCTGGAAGAGCCGGAGGCGAGGGCCTTTTCGGTCACGAAACTGCTGTCGGAAGTACAGGACGTCGTGCGTACGCTTGCCGCGCAGAAGGGACTGGAGGTCAATTTCATCCGGCCCAATGTTGACCGCCGCCTGGGGCACCCGATCGAGTTGCACCGTATCCTCTTGAACCTGGTGACCAACGCACTCAAGTTCACCCGCGCGGGGGCCATCTCGGTCAGCGTGGTCGATCGTGACGCTACTCACGTAGAATTCGCGGTCCAGGACACAGGGCCCGGAATTCACTCCTCGGCGCAGGAAACGCTGTTTCAACCGTTCCGCCGATCATCGGGAGCACGCGGTGCTACGTTCTCCTCGACCGGCCTGGGGCTCGCGATCACGCAGCGCCTCGTCTCGGCGCTCGGAGGCCAGCTCGAGTACGAGACCGCTGTGGACAAGGGGACGCGCTTTTTCTTCACCCTGCAGCTGCCTGTCGCTTGACACCCGGACCAACACAAGGTATCTCCCAGCGCGTTTCGCGTACCCCTTGACCCAAGGTGGCATGACCCAGCTCACTGTTTCCTCGCCCACAGATCGGTCGTTCCTCAGACGCGACTACCTTCCGTCGAGGAATTTGTCCGACTCCACCATCCGCGTGTTGATCGTGGAAGACGAAGACACGCTGCGCGAGAGTTGCGCAAGCGTACTGTCGGATGACGGTTACAACGTTTCAACGACAGGTGTAGCGCGGGAGGCGGAGAATCTGCTGCGCCACAGCGTCTTCGACGTGCTGCTCCTCGACTGGTACATGAGCGACATTCCGGGCGCCCAGCTGCTGCCCGTCGCCCTGGCCGCGAACCCGATGACCCGTGTGATCGCCGTTACCGGCAAGGCGACTCTCGCATCGAGTCTCGAAGCGATGCGCATCGGCGCGTGGGCCTACTTGCCGAAGCCGTTTTCCGCGGTCCAGCTCGCCATCGTTGTGGGTCAGGCGGTGCATGCGACCCTCGCGGCCCGCGAGTCACTGCAGCGCTCGCACGAGCTCGAACAGCTCGGCGAAAACAGCGACAAGATCCGCATCCTGGGGCACGCGCCCGCGTTCCGCGGCGCGATCAGTCGCGCGCGCAAAGTCGCGCCCACGGATGCATCGGTGCTGCTCACCGGCGAAAGCGGATCGGGCAAAGAGCTGTTCGCGCAGTTCATTCATCATCACAGCCGTCGGGCCTCGCGCCCGTTCCTCGCGTTGAACTGCGCGGCGCTCCCCGAGCCGCTGCTGGAATCGGAGATGTTCGGCCACCGCCGCGGCGCGTTCACCGGAGCGGTGCGCGACAAACCCGGTCTGCTCGAAGCCGCCGATGGCGGCACGCTGATGCTCGACGAGCTGATCGAGATGCCGAAGACGATCCAGGCAAAGCTGCTGCGCGCCATCCAGGACGGGGTCGTGCGGCGCGTGGGCAGCGAGACCGCGGATGCGGTCGTCAACGTGCGCTTCATTGCCGCGACCAACCGCGAGCCCGATCGCGCCATCTCAGAGGGAATGCTGCGCGAGGACCTCTACTACCGTTTGGGCGTGGTGCCCATCCACGTGCCGTCGTTGCGTGATCGCGTCGAAGACATCAAGCTGTTGGCGAATTCGTTCCTCAGCCACTACTGGCGCAAGTATCGCGGCATCGATCTCCCGGTCCCGCAGCTGGGCAAAGGCGCGATCGACGCATTGAAATCGCATCCGTGGCCCGGGAACGTGCGGGAGCTGCAGAACGTGATCGAGCACGCGGTGGTGCTGCTCGAGTCGACCGGCGAGGTGCGCACGGAGGACCTTCCCTTCCTTAGTATGCCGGCACCGGCCGAAGATCGCAGCCTGGGCATGGAGCTCACCACTGCGGATACGAGCTATTACGATGCCCGCGATCAGCTGCTGGCGAAGTTCGACCGTCAGTTCCTCACGCGAGTAATCGCGCACGCCGGCGGCAACCTGTCCAAGGCCGCGCGTCGCGCGGGGATCGATCGCACCACGTTTTACCGCTTGATGGAGCGTCACGGACTACAGCGCGACGGGTCGTAGTCGAGGGAAAGCGACGCAGATTCGCTACAGGTCTGTAAGCGACTGCAGCGGGGAAAGGACCCTGCCGAGCGGATCCGGACGTCGTAAGATGCGGTGTCGCAAAAGACTACCCTTTTGCAGCGGTCGCGCACGAATCCCGCTCACAGGGACAAGCGAATGCCCATCGGTACCGTCGTTCCGCGCATCCTGCTCGCCAATCCGGACGAGATCTTTGCGCGCTCCCTAGAGTCCATCCTGTCGTCGGCTGGGTACAGCGTGCTCTGGGCACCAACGGCGCTCAGTGCGCTCGAGCAGGAGCACCGGGCGCGTCCCGATGCCGCGATTATTGCCATGGAGCTGGCGGATGAGGGTGGCGGTCTGGCGCTGTGCCGGACCCTGCGGCAGGAGCGCGGGCTCTCTCCCAGCACGCCGATCTTCCTCACACAGCCAAGCGCGGCGACGCGGCCCCAGCGCATCGAAGCCTTGCGCGCCGGCGCGGACGAGCTGTGGGGTCAGCCAATGGATCCGGAAGAGTTTAGCCTGCGCCTCGCTGCCCAGCTGCGCGCGAAGTCGGAAGCGGATCGGGCGCGCGAGGAGGGACTGTTGGACGCTCGCAGTCGGTTGTGGAACGACCGCGGCCTGCTCCGTCGAGCCGAGGAGCTCTTGGCCGCGACGATCCGCGACCGGTCCGCGATCAGCGTCGCCGTCGTGGACATCGATGGGGATGCGCTGAGGAGCGACTGGGGGGTCGGTGATCGCGTGGCGAAGGGATTGCACCGCTGGGCTCGTCTCTCGGACGCGGTGGGGCGAATCGGCACCGCACAGTTCGGAGTCGTGGCGCCGAGGACCGGCCGGTCAGGATGCGCCCGCCTCGGGGAGCGCCTGCTCAACGGCATCGAGCTGACCTTCGGTGCGTCCTGTTCGTGGTTGCGCGTCGGCTTCGTCGCGTTCGAAGATGCGTCCGCCGCCCCGGCGGCCGCTGAGCTGATGGGGTGCGCCGCACTTGCAGTCCTCGAAGGCGCGCCGAGTGCCAAGGATGTCCGTGTTCGCTGCTGGCCCGTGTAGCTGTCGCACGTGACGTGCGGAGTTGTACGTCAGCCGCGGCAGCCGCTCCATCCAAAGACGGCCTGCGCGTCTCCTAACTCGATGTCGCATAAGCAGTAGGGGTATCCAGCGCCGGGAGCATAACTCCTGCTTCTCGGGTAGGGCGTGAGGCTCCCTTGGATCGTGCCCGACCGCCTGCTTTCGTATCGGCGAGTCCTGATCGTCGCCGTGCACCTCGTCCTCATCCCCGCCGCGTACTTCGGCGCGTTTGGCGCCCGTTTCGACTTCCATATTCCGCCAGCTGAACTGCGTACCTTCGTCGGAACCCTGCCCTATCTGCTGGTGATCCGGATGCTCATCTTCGCGTGGTACGGCCTGTTTCGGGGCTACTGGCGCCACGTTGGGCTGCGGGACCTCGTGGACCTGGGCGTCGCGACGACCCTCAGTACCGCGCTGTTCGCCGGAGCACTCGTGGCGACCAACTGGCCGCCCGCCCTTCCCCGCTCGGTCTTCCTCCTCGACTGGCTCGGCATCGTGTTCCTCTCCGGCGGCTTGCGCTTCGCGGCGCGGGCGTTCCGCGAGGGGCAGCTGCCCATGCAGTCATCGAGGGGCCGGCGCACCTTCCTGATCGGCGCGGGCGAGGCGGCGGAGATGCTGCTGCGCCAGGTGCGGCACGACAGCCGCTTCGGGATCAGCGCGGTTGGCCTGATCGACGACAACCCCGAGACGCACGGCCGGTCGCTGCACGGCGTGCCGGTCCTGGGCGGCACCGCCGATTTGGAACGGCTGGTCCATGAGCACCGCATCCAGCTCCTCGTGATCGCGATCCGCTCGGCCACACCCGACCAGATGCGCCGCATCGTGGAGCGCTGCACGGCGACCGGCACCGAATTCAGGATCATTCCGTCGCTCCAGGACCTGCTCGATGGGCGCGCCGGAATCGGCCAGTTGCGGGAGGTCGAGATCGAGGATCTTCTGGGGCGGGCGCCGGTGCACCTCGACCTGGAGCAGGTCCGTGGCGACCTGGAAGGAAAGACCGTTCTCATCACGGGGGCGGGCGGCTCCATCGGATCGGAGCTAGCGCGGCAGATCGCCCGGTTCCGCCCCGCCCGCCTCGTACTGCTCGAGCGAGCGGAGAGTCCCCTCTACTTTGTGCACCTCGAAGTGTCGCAGTCGTCCCCCGGCGTCGTGGTCGTGCCGGTGATCGCGAACATCACGAATGCTCAGCGGCTCGACGAGGTATTCGGCACGTACCGGCCGGAGTACGTGTTCCACGCCGCGGCGTACAAGCACGTGCCGCTGATGGAAGAAAGCGTGTTCGAGGCCGTGTGGAACAATGTCGTCGGCACGCTACGCGTGGCGCAACGCGCGGTCCAGCACCGGGTCGAAAAGTTCGTGCTGATCTCGACCGACAAGGCGGTCAACCCAACGAGCATGATGGGAGTCACCAAGCGGATCGCCGAGCGGATCGTGCTTGAGCTGCCGTCGCTTCGCGTCCGAACCGACTTCCGCGTCGTGCGATTCGGCAACGTCCTCGGCTCGGACGGCAGCGTCGTCCCACTGTTCAAGCGTCAGCTCGCCGCGGGCGGACCAATCACCGTGACGCATCCTGACGTGCAGCGCTATTTCATGACCATTCCCGAGGCGGTCGAGCTCGTGCTGACAGCGGCCGCGCTGCCGGCGGCGGCAGGCCGCATTTCGATTCTCGAGATGGGCAGCCCGGTCCGGATCGTCGATCTCGCGGAACAACTAATTCGGCTGTCGGGCCTCGAGCCCTACAAGGACGTGCAGATCGTGTTTACTGGCCTCCGGCCGGGCGAAAAGCTGAACGAGGAGCTCGTCGGCGGCGGGGAGGAGACCATCCCGACGAGCGCGGAGAAGATTCGTCTCGTCGAACGAAACGGGGGC
The DNA here is from genome assembly GCA_003221035.1 of Gemmatimonadota bacterium. Classification (GTDB taxonomy): domain Bacteria; phylum Gemmatimonadota; class Gemmatimonadetes; order Gemmatimonadales; family GWC2-71-9; genus 20CM-2-65-7. The sequence goes on along the minus strand of QHUB01000056.1, from coordinate 2,711 downwards.
AGCGCGGCCAATGTGGCCATCGCCCTCCAGCACCTGATCGACTCCTTGTCGGCCGGACGCACGGCGGATCTGATGCGGGCTGTCGCGGCGCTGGCGCCCGAGTACGTGGCGTCACCGCCGGCCCCCCAACGCCGATCGTCGACCGCAAACGTGCCGCAGCCGACGCTGGTCCATCCTCCCACATTTCATGCGCCTGTCCCCGCCCCGCCGCGTCGCGGGTCCCTACGGGAGCAGCCGTCCCTGCTCGGAGAGCTGCCCTAAGTCCGGACGCTCCGCTTCCCACTGACGCAGACTCTCCATTTGGCGTCGCGTGGGATCGGCGATCGGCCGCTGGCGTCGCAGCGTAACCAGCGCCCGCTCGAGCGGCTCGCCAGTCGTCGCGATGCGCCACGCCAGGTACAGCGTGGCCGCGCGGCCGATCCCCGCGCCACACGAGATCAGCGTCGCCGGGCCGCCGTTCCGGCCGGCATCCAGGAAGGCGCACCCGACGCGGAGTTGATCCATAGTCGGAGGGTGGTTGTCATGGACCGGCAGCCAAAGGACGGATTCCGCCGAGCCGAGCCAGGGCGCCGGCGCCGCTTCACCGAGCAACGTGATGACGCGGCTGACGCCCGCCAGCTGCAGCTGGCGCCAGCGGCGCGGAAGCGGGACGCCACCCACCCACAACCCATTTTCCACCTCGGTCGGTTGCCGCAGGGGCGACTCGTTGCCCCGGCCGAGCCAATAGACCCTCCAGGTGCGTAGGGGCCAATACCCTTTCAGGAACATCAAGGCTCGGCCTTTTTCTTGAGCGACGCCCACCACTCGAGGCGACGTTTGACGTCCTTCTCGAAGCCGAACTCCGTGGGCTCGTACCACCGGACGCCCTGCAACGCCTTGGGCAGGTATTCCTGCGGTGCGTACGCATCCTCGTACTCGTGGCCGTACTTGTAGCCGGCACCGTAGCCCAACTCCTTCATCAGTTTCGTGGGAGCGTTGCGGATGTGCAGAGGCACAGGCTCGGCTGGATATTCCTTCGCTGCTTCGGCTGCCTGGGCGAACGCTGTGTAGACGCGGTTCGACTTGGGCGCCGTCGCGAGATACACGATCGCTTCGGCGAGGGCCAGCTCACCTTCCGGCGTGCCGAGAAAGTGATACGCGTCCTTGGCAGCCAACGCCACGGACAGCGCGCGCGGGTCGGCGAGGCCGATGTCTTCGGCCGCGATCCGTACGATCCGCCGCGCGAGGTACAGCGGGTCTTCTCCCCCGGCGAGCATGCGGGCGAGCCAGTACAGCGAGCCCTCGACGTCGCTGCCGCGCACCGCTTTGTGCAGGGCGGAGATCAGGTCGTAATGCTGGTCGCCGGACTTGTCGTACTTGGCGACGCGTTTCTGCAAGGCGTCGGCAATCAGCGCGACGGTCAGCGCGGGCGGTCCACCCGTCCCCACCGCATCGCGAGAGCGTCCTCGTCGATGTGGAGGCCCATGTTCCCGAGGCCGTGCTCCCGGTCCTCGAGGGCCCTGCGCACGAGCATCATGATGTGGTCGGGTCGGAGCGGCTCGAGCACGAATACGCGGCAACGCGACAGCAGCGCCCCGGTCAGCTCGAAACTGGGGTTCTCGGTCGTGGCGCCGATCAGCGTGACGACGCCGTTCTCGACCCAGGGGAGAAACGCGTCCTGCTGCGCGCGGTTGAAGCGGTGGATCTCGTCGCAAAACAGGATCGTGCCGCGACCCTCGTATTGGAGCCGCTCCTCGGCCTGTGTGATGATCTCCCGCACCCGGCCCACGCCTTCCGTCGCCGCCGAGAAAGGCTCGAAATGGCGCTTGGTGTAGTTGGCGCTGAGGCGCGCGAGGGTCGTCTTCCCCGAGCCGGGGGGCCCCCAGAAGAGACACGACCCCACGTCGCCACGGCGAATCAGCTCGCCGAGCGCCTTGCCGGGCCCGAGGATGTGCTCTTGGCCGAGGAAGTCGTCGAGGCTGCGGGGCCGCATCCGCGCGGCGAGCGGCTCGGCGGAGTGTTGAAACAACGTAGGTTCGGTCATCCGCGAGCAGAGGAAGCTAGCGACCAGCCGTTAGCCGGGGGAGGCCGCGGGCGACAGCGGGATGAACGAGACATACCGCCGGAACAGCCGGAACCGCTCGTGGCGTCGCACGTACGGCACGAAGCCCGCGCGGGCGCAGCCCTTCAACGACGCCGCGTTGCCCTCATCCACGAAGGTGACCACCCAGCGTGCGCCGAACTGGTCGGCCCGCTCCGCGATCTGCGCCATCGCGGCGGCCATGATCCCTTGTCCCCGGTAGGCCTCCGGCGTGTACGCCCCCTCGAGCAGCGCCTCGTCTGGGGCGAGGCGCGGATACAGGTTGCCGAAAAACGCGCGCACCTGATCGTTCTGGCTCGAGAGGATGAGCCATTGCATGTAGCACGCCTTACCGTCGGGCTCGATGGCGACGTGACAGGTCTGGATGCCCGACCGGAGCAGGCGCGCCTGGCCGAGGCGGTCGTACACCTGGTCGTCCGACAAGCCCGGCTCGCGCACGTCGAGCCACGCGAGGTCGTCGACAGGTGTGAGCGGTCGCACCTGGAACGGCCGCTTCGCGGCGGGGGCCAAACACGGGGCGCGCAGGTCGCGGCGCAGCCCCACCGACTCCGAATCGGAGTAAAGCAGGTAGGTCAATGCGCCCCACACCCTGCGCCCGCGCCCGGTGAACACCAGTCGCAGGAGGTCCCAG
>QHUB01000076.1 GCA_003221035.1 Gemmatimonadota bacterium | reverse complement strand
AATGCGAAATGTGAAATGTGAAATGCGAAATCTCCCTGAGAATTTCGCATTCCGCATTTCGCATTTCACATTAGGTTCAGCCCCGTGCCCATCCAAGCCATCTCCTGGTCGCCCAGCGGCGCCGTTCGCATCATCGACCAACGAGCGCTGCCTGAGGCCGAGATCACGCGCGATCTCGATAGCGCCGAGGCGGTCGCCGACGCGATCAAGCAGCTCCAGGTTCGCGGCGCACCGCTGATCGGCATCGCGGCCGCGATGGGGCTCGTCGCGGGCACGCGCGATCTCCGCAGCGCGCCGCGACGCGAGTTCCTGGACCGCGTGGCGCAACTCTCCGAGCTCCTGGCGAACTCGCGCCCCACCGCCGTCAACTTGCGCTGGGCCCTCCACCGGATGGCCAATGTGGCGCAAGCGACGCGAGGTGACGGAGCGGCGCTGTGGGAACGGCTGCACGTCGAGGCGACGGCGATCTGGGAAGAGGATCGCGCCATGTGCCGCCGGATCGGCGAATACGGTCTCACGCTGCTCGGTGACGGAGCAAACGTCCTCACACACTGCAATACCGGCGCGCTCGCGACTGGAGGCATCGGCACCGCGCTCGCGCCCATCTATCTCGCGCACGAGCAGGGGCGCCGCGTGCATGTCTACGTCGACGAGACCAGGCCGCTGCTGCAGGGCTCGCGACTGACCGCGTGGGAGCTGCAACACGCCGGCATCCCGTGCACGGTGATCACCGATGCAGCCGCCGGCGCGCTGATGCGCCAGGCAAAGGTCGATCTCGTGTTGATCGGCGCGGACCGCATCTGCGCGAATGGCGATTTCGCGAACAAAATCGGGACCTACGGGCTCGCCGTCCTGGCGCGGCATCACGGGGTGCCGTTCTATTGCGCGGCGCCGTGGTCTACAGTCGATTCCGCCTTGCCCGACGGCGATCTCATCCCGATCGAGCAGCGCGCCGCGGCGGAGGTCGTCACGCTGGCAGGAAGGCCGACGGCGCCGGAAGGCATTGATGTGCTCAACCCCGCATTCGATGTGACGCCGGCGCGCTATGTGACCGCCTTCGTCACCGATCGCGGCATCATGCAACCACCGTTTTCGGAGGGGGAGGGGGGGCGCGAGAAATGACGGCAGTCCTTGCGCTGGATCAGGGCACGACCGGCTCGACCGCTCTCGTGTTGAGCGACCAGGGCCGCCTGCTGGGGCGCGGCTATCGTGAATTCGCGCAGCACTTCCCGTCGCCCGGTGAAGTCGAGCACGACGCCGAGGAGATCCTGCGCGTGACGATCGAGGCGGCGCGGGAAGCGATTCAACAGGCCGGCGTAACGCCCCAGGCGATAGGCATCACGAATCAGCGCGAGACGGTGTGCGCGTGGGAGCGCGGCACCGGCCGGCCGGTGCATCGCGCGATCGTGTGGCAGGATCGCCGCACGGCGGCACGCTGCGCCCAGCTCAAGAAACAGAAGAAGGAAACGCTGGTTCGCGCGCGCACCGGTCTCGTGCTCGATCCGTACTTCTCCGCGACCAAGATCGAATGGCTGCTCGAGCACGTGAAAGGGTTGCGCAAGCGGGCCAGGGACGGCGACGTCGTGTTCGGCACGATCGACACCTGGTTGGTTTTCCGGTTGACGGGCGGCAAGACGTTCGCGACCGATCACACGAATGCCTCGCGGACGATGCTGTACGACATCGGCAAGCGCGTCTGGGACAAGGACCTGCTTAAGCTCTTCGGCGTCCCGCGCGACGCATTGCCGGCGGTGCGCGACTCGAGCGGCGACTTCGGCGTCGCCATGCCGGAGCACTTCGGCAGCGAGATCCCGATCAGCGGCATCGCTGGCGATCAGCAAGCCGCGTTGTATGGGCAGGGCTGCTGGAAACCGGGGCAGGCCAAGAACACCTATGGCACCGGCGCCTTCCTTCTTCTGAATACCGGAAAAAAGCGTGCCACCTCGGGGCACGGGCTGCTCACGACGCTCGCATGCGATGCGAAGGGCAAGCCGGTGTATGCGCTCGAAGGCAGCGTCTTCATCGCGGGAGCGGCGATGCAATGGCTGCGCGATGGACTCGGCCTCATTGCCAAGGCCGCGGAGTCCGAACCGCTGGCACGCAGCGTAGACGACACCGGCGGTGTCTACTTCGTCCCGGCCTTCGTCGGCCTCGGCGCGCCGCATTGGGAGCCCAATGCGCGCGGCACGATCGTGGGACTGACCCGCGGCACGAGTCGCGCGCAGTTCGTTCGGGCGGCGCTCGAGGCGATGGCGTTCAGCACCAAGGACGTGCTCGACGCCATGGTGGCGGATGCGAAGCTCAAGCTGTCGAGTCTCCAGGTCGACGGTGGCGCCGCCGCGAACGACTGGCTCATGCAATTCCAGGCCGACGTCTTGGGCGTGACCATCGCGCGCCCTGACCTCGTCGAGACGACGGCACTTGGTGCCGCGGGTCTCGCGGGACTCGGCGCCGGCCTCTGGAATTCCGCCGACGACTTTCTCGGGGGCCGACAGTTCACCTCATTCGCGCCGAGCGCGCACCGGAAGGCCGTGCAGACGCGGGCGGCCGAGTGGCATCGCGCGGTCCAGGCCGCGCTGCATTGGGCGGGATGAAGCCGCGTGGGACCCGCTCGGGGATTGCGCTCGCGCAGCGCATCGGGCGCTGCAACGCGCTCAGGGAGTGATATAATAGACGGATGAAAGCAGGCACGAAGTTCGCACTCGGCGCGGTGCTCATCATCGGCTCGGTCGGCTACCTGATGGCCTCCGGGATCAAGCAGACGGGACAGTATTTCCTCACGCCCAGCGAGCTGGCGCAGCACGTATCCACCGATCCGTCGTTTTACGATCTGGGACTCAAGGTGGGCGCGCGCGTCGTGCGCGGCACCGTCTCCAAGGACGTGGCGAGTCAGACGCTGAGCTTTCACATCACCGATGGCACCGTCAATTATCCGGTGGTCTTCAAGGGCCTGCCTCCCGACACGTTCACCGACTCGGTTGAAGTCGTCGTCGAAGGGCGACTGCAGCGAGACGGCGTGATTCACGCGACGAACGTGCTCGCCAAGTGCGGGTCGCGGTACGAAGCCGTCCCCAAGGCCTAGATGCCGCTGCTCGGTACGCTAGCGCTCTGGCTCGCTTTCCTGGTGGGGCTGTGGGGAGCGATCACGGGCTTTGTCGGCGGCGCCCAGGGACGGGCCGATCTGCAGCAGAGCGCCCGGCACGCCACCTTGGCGCTACTCGCGGCGCTGGCGATCGCCGTGATCAGTCTCGAGATCGCGATCTTCCGTCACGATTTCAGCGTCGCGTATGTCGCGGGCCGCACCAGCCGGAACCTCCCGACCTTCTACCTCTGGTCTGCGCTCTATTCGGGGCAGGAAGGCAGCCTGCTGTTTTGGGCGGCCGTCCTCAGTCTCTTCGCCGTGCTCGCGCAGGTGCTGACCAGCCGGCGCCACCGGGCGTTCCTCCCGTACGTCGCTGGTGTGACGTCCCTCGTCGCGACGTTCTTCATCGGCGTCATGCTGTTTGCGCCGGCCAATCCGTTCACGCGGTTGCCGTTTACGCCGCTCGACGGCTCGGGCATGAATCCGCAGCTGCAGAATCCGGGGATGGTGTTCCATCCGCCGATGCTGTACCTCGGCTACATCTCGATCACCATTCCGTTCGCGTTCGCCATCGCTGCGCTGCTGACCAAGAAGCTCGACACCGAGTGGATGGTGGCGGTCCGCAAATGGACGATCGTGTCGTGGCTGTTCCTGAGTATCGGACTGCTGATCGGGATGTGGTGGGCGTACGTGGAGCTGGGCTGGGGCGGCTACTGGGCCTGGGATCCGGTCGAAAACGCGGCGCTGTTGCCCTGGCTCGTCATGACCGCATTCCTGCATTCGGTGATGGTTCAGGAAAAGCGCGGCATGCTGAAGAAGTGGAACCTCGCGCTTATTCTCGGCGCGTGGGTGCTGTCGATCTTCGGGACCTTCCTCACGCGCTCCGGCGTGATCGCCAGCGTGCACTCGTTCACGGAGTCGCCGGTCGGCTACTACTTCCTCGCGTTCCTGGTGGCCGCGGTCGCGGCGTGCACCGTGCTGTACGTGACGCGACTCCCACTGCTGGAGGCCGAGGCGACGCTGGAGTCGATCCTGAGCCGCGAGGCGAGTTTTCTCTTCAATAACCTGCTGCTGATCGGGCTCGCGTTTTCCGTCCTGTGGGGCACGCTGTTCCCCATCATTTCGGAAGCGGTGAAGGGCGTCAAAATCACCTACGGCGTGCCGACCTTCAACTTCGTGAACATTCCGCTCGGCCTCGTGCTGCTGCTCGTCACGGGGATCGGGCCCCTGATCGCGTGGCGCCGCGCCTCCACGGCAAATCTCAAACGCCAGTTCGCGCTCCCGGTGACCGCCGGCGTGTTCGCGCTGCTGATCTTCCTCGTCGCCGGCATGCGGGACGTGGGCGCGCTCCTCGCGTTCAGTTTCGGCGCCTTCGTTCTCGGGACGGTGTTCCAGGAATTCGCTCGAGGTGCGCGCGCGCGCCACCGCCAATACGGCGAGCCCACCTGGCTCGCGGTATTCCAGCTGCTGTCTCGCAACCGGCGCCGCTACGGCGGCTACATCGTCCACATCGGCATCGTGCTGCTGTTCATGGGATTCGCCGGGATGGCGTTCAAGACCGAGACAGAAGCGACGCTGCGGCCCGGGGAGACGGCCGAGCTCAGGGGACGCGACGGCCACCTGTATTCGTTCACGCACCTCGGCATTTCGCAGTACAACACGCTCAATCGCTATGTCACCGCGGCCTTGCTCGAGGTGAAGCGCGACGGCAAAGCGATCGGACGTCTGCGCACGGAGAAGCGCCAGCATGTGGACGCGCTCGGCAACAAGACGTTCGAGCCGTCGACGGAAGTCGGCATCATGAGCGGGCTGCGGGTCGATCTCTACGTCGTGCTTGCCGGTCTCGTGAACGGGACCGAACAGGCGGTCTTCCGTTTCACCATCAATCCGCTCGTGTGGTGGGTCTGGTTCGGCGGATTCGTGCTTGTGATCGGTGGGCTGATTGTGCTCTGGCCCGGCGGACCGGCGACTGGCGGGACCACACCCCCACGGTCGCAAGCCGGATATGCGGTCAAGCTGGAGCCCGCACAATGACGTCGGACGGTCGGATGGTCGGACGGGCGGACTGCACGCGTCGCGAGTTCTTCGGGGCGATCGCCGGGGTGGCCGGTTTTCTCAGTCAAACCGTCCAACAGTCCGACAGTCAGACCGGCCAGGTCTACGATCCCGCGCGTGCGGGCCGCTCCCAGACGCCCATCACCGCCGCCGACAACGACAAGAGCGTTCAGGGGCTCGAGAAGAAGCTGCGCTGCAGCTGCGGCTGCGGGCTCGACGTCTACACCTGCCGCACGACCGACTTTACGTGCACGTACAGCCCGGCGCTCCACAAGGAGGTCGTCGGGATGCTCGGCAACGGCAAGACGCCGCAGGAAGTCATCGATGCCTTCGTGGCGCAGTATGGACAGGTTGCGCTGATGTCGCCCCCGCGTCGCGGCTTCAACCTGCTGGGCTATATCGTGCCGGGCATCGCGGTCACCGTTGCCGCGGCGGTGCTATTCGTCGTGCTGCTGCGGTGGACTCGGCAGGCCCGTGCTGCCGCGCCGGTGCTTACGACCGCACCCCCCGATGCCACGCCCGCCGAGCTCGAGCGACTGCAGCGCGAGCTGGACAAACTCCCCGGCTGAGCCGGAATCACTCGTGCTCGAACTGAGCTTGGGAATCCTCCTGGCGGCGGGGGCGATGTACTTCGTCCTGCTGCCGATTCTGCGTCCTCCCATCGAGGCGCCGCGCGGCGAGACCTCCGTCGATGAGGGCGACGACCCCGCCGACGACATGAGCGCGCAGGCTGTCGCGCTCCGCGCGCTCAAGGAAATCGAGTTCGATCGCGCGACGGGAAAACTCTCGGATACTGATTACGAGCAGTTGAAAG
>QHUB01000024.1 GCA_003221035.1 Gemmatimonadota bacterium | reverse complement strand
CCAAGTCGGAAACTGTGGCGAGCGGAGCCCTGGTCACCGAGTCCTTTACCACAAGGGTGCCACCTCCGGAGTTCGCTTAGAAGAACACGGCGTATTCGGCGCCGTTTTGGCCCACAAACGAGTATGTGACTCGTTCCGATCCGAATAAGGACCCGCTGATCGTGTCGCCAGCGACCACACGCGGATTGGGTGGTCCGGGAGGCGGAGATGGGGGCGGGGGGGGCGGCGGGGGCGGCGGGGGCGGCGGGGTTGGTCCGGCAGACTCGCCGCACGAGAGGACCGCGGTCACGACAAACCACAAAGCCCAAATCCGCACGTGGGTCATTAGAGACGAAATCCTACACCTGATGCTTCCCCGAGTGTCAAGCACACGCGCGCCAAACGTCATAATCGGGGCAATCGGCCCTATGTTGATTGGATGCGCCTGACCATCGCTCCTCGCACCCGTTGGGGGCGGATCCGCATGCTCCTGATCGCCAGCATTCTGCCAGTCTTCTTTCTTTTGATTTGGCTCTTTACGATCAAGATGCCAGGCCCGTCGTTCTCCGGTCCGCTGCCACCCCTCACGCCGAACCAGGCGCAGCTGCGCGATGAGCTCAAGCGCCATGTGACCGCGCTCGCGCACGACATCGGCGTTCGCTCAGACCACGAATACGCCAATGTGGGACGCGCCGCGCAATACATCGAGCGCACGCTTTCGGCGCTCGGGTATCAGGTCTCATTGCAGGAGTTCAGCGCATACGATCGGACTTACCGCAACATCGAGGCGACCCTGCGTGGCACCAATCGTCCGCAGGACGTCGTCATCCTCGGCGCGCATTACGACACGGCCAAAGAGGCGCCCGGCGCCGACGACAACGCGAGCGGAGTTGCCGGCGTGCTCGCGTTGGCGCGGATCTTCGCAGCCGAACGCCAGGCGCGCAGCGTGCGCTTTGTGCTCTTTCCGAACGAAGAGCCGCCGTCATTCCCGACCGCCAACATGGGCAGCCGCCACTATGCGTCCGCCGCGCGCGATCGCAACGACCAGATCGTCGCGATGTTGTCGATCGAGTCGATCGGCTACTTCGATACCGACAAGGGGACCCAACGGTATCCGTTCCCGTTGAATCTCGCCTATCCCGATGTCGGCGACTTTATCGGGTTCGTGTCGAATCTCAGCTCACGCTCGCTGTTGCACCGCGCGATTGGCGCGTTCCGCGAGCACGCCACACTCCCCACGCAGGGCGCCGCGGCGCCGTCCTGGGTACCCGGCGTCTGGTGGTCGGACCATTGGTCGTTCTGGCGTGTGGGATATCCGGCGATCATGATCACCGACACGGCGCCGTACCGAAATCCATTCTACCACACGCCGCAGGATACGCCCGACAAGCTCGATTACGATCGTATGGCGCGCGTGGTCCATGGACTCACGCACGTGGTTCGGGCGATCGCTAACTGACGATTGCGAACGCGCGGACGGGGAAACTCCCCATCCCTTTGACGCGCGGCGGCACGGCGAAGAAGCGAAAATCCCTGTCCGGCAGTTCGGAAAGGCGCGTCATGTGCTCGACGATCGCGATGCCGGCGCCGAGCAGGATCGTGTGCGCGGGACGAGTGCCATCTTTGTCGTCGTCGATATTGAACGAATCGATCCCCACGAGCGCAGCACCCGCTGTCGCGAGGTACTCCGCGGCATCCTTCGTGACGAAGGGATGTTGGCCCGAAGAGTACGTATCGGTACGCCAGTGCCGGTCCCAGCCGGAGTGCACGAGCACCGCTTTGCCTTTCAGCTCCTGGCCCTCAAACCGCGCGCGATCGACCGCGCGAGCGACGCCGCTCACGCGAATGACGACGCCGGGTAAATCGGCGACTACCTCGAGCGCGTAGCCCGCGATGTCGTGGCCGCCGGCATAACGATGGAACGGTGCGTCGATGTACGTGCCGGTGTTGGCCACCAGCTCCATCTTGCCGATCTGGAAGGTCGTCCCCGGCGCGTATCTGGCTGTGGAGGCGTCGCGCGAGAGCCAGTCGCTGATCGCGGGCGCCGGCAGGCCGCGATAGGTCACCATGCCGTGCTCGATTTCGTGACTCAGGTCAATCAGGCGTGGGCGGGGGACGGCCATATCCGTGCGAGCGCTTTGAGCAGCTGACCGTCAGGAGTCCCGCCATCCGGCGCTTCCGACAGGACGGTGGCAAGCCGTCGCCTGAGCAATGGATCGCGCGTCGCCTGCGCTGCGAACTGGACGGTCAATGGAATGAACCATGGCGCCTGACGGGCGCCCGAACCGGCTCGCGCCACGGCCGCATATTGCTCGAACAGTGCGAGCAGAAAAGCGCCTTTGGATGGGAAATGGCGGTAGATGGCACCCTTGGTGAATCCTGCGGACAGGGCTACTTCGTCTAAAGTCGCGATGTCGAAGCCTCGCTCCGCAAACAGCTCCAGACCGGCCGCGACGAGGAGCGTCCGCGTTTCTGCTTTGCGCCGCTGGTGAATGATTCCCACGAGTATCCAGGATACTGCGCAGAACCTTTCGCGCAAGAGTTCGAGGTCGACAGGCCAACAAAACGATACCATTCGGTATCTGTGATACTTGGCGGTCCCTTGACTGAGCTAACTGTCAGTCTAGGTTTGCCATTCGCCGCTCTGATTGACCTCGGACTGCATTCAGGAGACGGAATGCCGTACATCATCGCCGAGCCGTGCATCAACGTCAAAGACCGTTCCTGCGTGGACGTGTGCCCGGTGGACTGCATCTACGAGGGGCCGGATATGCTCTATATCCACCCGGACGAGTGCATCGACTGCGGCGCGTGCGAGCCCGAGTGCCCGGTGACAGCCATCTTCCCTGAGGAGGACACCCCTCCCCAGTGGAAAGACTACATCGCCAAGAATCGCGACATCTTCCAGAGCGACAACCCGCCCGGCAAACCGCAGCGCAAGGGCGCCTAGCCCAGCTTCTCCAAAAAGGCCGCCACGGCCGCGTTCACGACGAGCGGTTGCTCCAGTGGCGTCAGATGGCCGGCACCACGGACGAGCACGAACTCGGTGTCGGGAATTACCTCCGCCATTTGCTTCATCTCATTCGCCGGAGCGATCACGTCGTCATCCCCAGCTACGACCAGCGTAGGCACCGCGATCCGGTCGAGTACCGCCGTTGAATCGGGCCGTTCCCGGAGCGCGTGCAACGCCCCCGCGACGCCCGTAACCGATTGGCGCCCGATCATCTCACGGACTTCCCGCACGACATCGGGCCGCTGCTTCTGGGTCGCGGGAGAGAGCAGCCTGGGGATCATCTCGTCCGCGACTGCCAGCGCTCCATCCCTGCGGGCTCGTGCCGCCAGCGCATCACGGCCACGCTTCGCATCCGGCGTATCGGCCTCGGCCTTCGTGTTGCAGAGAATCACGGCGCCCACGCGCTCGGGGAAACGGCGCAGCAATTCGAAGATGATGTAGCCTCCCATCGACAGGCCGCACACCACGGCCTGTTGCACGTGCATGCCGTCGAGCAGCGCAATCAGATCGTTGGCATAACCGGCCATCGAGTACTCATCCGGGGCGCTCGGCCCCAACGCCGCACCCGCGCCACGCAGGTCTGGCGCGATCACCCGCCAACCCGACAACGCGGCGACCTGGTGTCGCCACATCAGATGGTCGAAGGGAAAACCGTGAATGAAGAGAACCGTCGTCATGGCCGGGGCCAGGCGAATGTATGCCAGAAAACGGCACGCTGTACGTTCACGTCGGGACGTCGCAAGAAAATGCTGAACGCTTTCGCCCCATACGTCGGCTCGAGCTCCACGCCGTGGTGTGCGGCGATCGCACGCGCGCGCGCTCCCTCCGGCGTCGGGTGGCCATAGCCCGCGCCCGCGGCATCCACGACACGCACGCGGATCGCCGCCCGCGGCACATTGAACTCAATGCCCGATCGCCGGAGCAACGCGGCAGCGTTCCGCGCCAGACGCAACGTGCGCCAACGATTCGCGACGATGCGCGGGGCGACGCGAACCGCGATGACCTCCGTGGACCATCCGAGCCACGCCACGCCGAGCGCGATGCCGGCTGCGGTACCGCCGGTACCGAGCGGCACGACGATCGCGTCCGGCGGCGAGTCGAGCTGCGTCCCGAGTTCGAGTGCGGCGAGCAGATGTCCGAGCACCGCACGCGGGTCGGCGCCGCCACCCGGAATCCACCGCGGCGTGCCAGCCCCGAGCCGATGCGCGGCACGCCACACTCGCATGACCGTCCATGGCAGCGTCACAAGGCTCGACGCGCGCATGACGAGCGGCGACGTATCCGAGATGGCGTCGCTGATCCGGCGGCTTGCATCTGTTTCGGGCTGAGGGAAGAGCGCGAGGCCCGTGCGGTGTCCCAGTTGCCGGCTCGCGCGCGCCGTGGCCAGACAGTGACTCGATCCCGTGCCGCCGATCGTTACGAACACCGAGCGCGGCGGCGCACCCGCGAGCAAAAACTCGAGTCCGCGCATTTTGTTGCCGCCGCTCCGATCTTCGCGCTTCAGCCAGAGCGTCTGCAGGCCGGATGCGCGCGCGAGACCGGGGTGCGGCTCGAGCGGCGATGGCCATTGCCCGAGACTGCACGGCGCGAACACGCTACGTATCTTTGTGTCCAACACAGCGGAGCGATCCATGCACGTTGCCACCGATTACGTCCGTCATGCGGCGCGAATGGCCCGCAAATATGCGGGCGATCCGTTCGGCGGAGCCCCGTCAGGAGCTCCGGATGCGGAATTCTACAAGACTCTGGCGAAGGCGCTGGAAGAAATCGCCGCCGGCATGGAGGCGCTCGGGAAAGAGGAGTGAGCGCTCCACTCTACATCGATACCGCGCCTGAGCTCGAGGCGTTCGTTGCCGCCGTCCGGGCTGCCGGCGAGTCGCGCCTCGCCGTCGATACTGAAGCCGCGAGCTTTCACCGCTATCGCGACCGCATCTACCTGGTCCAGATTTCGAGCCCGACCCTGACGGCGCTCATCGATCCGGTCGCCATCCCGAACCTCGAGCCCGTCGGCACCCTGCTTGCCGATCCACAGCTCGAAAAAGCCTTCCACGACGCCGACTACGACCTTCGTGTTCTCGATCGGGACTACGGATTTCGCGCGGTCCGCCTGTTCGATACGCGGATCGCCGCGCAGTTCGCCGGTGAGCCGGCCATTGGCCTGGCGGCGCTGCTCGAGAAGTACGTCGGTGTGAAGCTCGACAAGCAGCACCAGAAGGCGGACTGGTCGATTCGCCCCCTGACCCCCTCCATGCTGGCGTACGCGGCGGCCGACACGCGATACCTGCTCGCGTTGCGGGACGCCCTGGAGCAGCAGCTGCGCACCTTAGGCCGCCTCAGTTGGGCGCAGGAAGAGTTCAAGCAGCTCGAATCGTTGCGCTGGACCGGCGCCCCGCCCGGTTCGGATGACGACAGTTACTTACGGCTAAAAGGGGCGAAAGGACTAGGCCCGCGCGGTCTCGCCGCGTTGCGACTGTTACATCGCTGGCGGGATACTGTCGCCGCGCGCGACGACAAAGCGCCGTTTCGAATCATCGGGAACGACGCCTTGGTTGCCCTCAGTCGCGCGTTGCCGACCACCCGGGCGGACCTCGGCCCGATCCGCGAGCTTCCCAACTCGCTCGCGCGCCGCCACGGCGAGGCACTGCTGGAGACGCTCGCCCGCGCGAAAGCTCTACCGGAGGATGAACTCCCTCGGCGACTCACGCGCCAGCCCCGCCTCGCGAAGGATCCCGGTTTCGATGCCCGTCTCGAGCTGCTCAAGACGGCGCGCAATCGTATCGCGACAGAGCTCGGTCTCGAACCTGGTGTGCTCGGCGGGCGCGGCACGCTGGAGGCGGTGGCGCGGGCTCGACCAACGAATCGCGCCGGGCTCGAGCAGGTCGCTGAGCTCCGGCGCTGGCAAATCGAAGTACTCGGGGACGCCTTTCTCGAGGCGCTGCGCTAGAACCCCATCATCGCGCGGATCTTCGGATCGATGCGCTCCGGCGTCCAGTACGGCTCCCACACGATGTCGATGTCCACATCCTTCACGCCGTCGAGCGCGCGCACGACCTTGTAAATGTCGTTGGTGATCATCGGCCCCGCCGGACATCCGGGGGACGTCAACGTCATGTTGATGCGCACCAGCCCCTCGTCCACCTCGACGTCGTAGACGAGGCCGAGGTCGACGATGTTCATGTCGAGCTCGGGGTCTTTCACCTGGCGCAGTGCCTGGCGAACCGTATCGGAACTGAGGACAGCAGTCGTCACCGCAGTATCTCCTCCAGCGAACCTAGCGACCTGGAATACCCCGCACCAGACAGCGGCGCCGCAACGCGATCCAGGCGTAGATCCGGCGGGCGAGTCGTAAGACCCCCGGGACGCGAAATAGCGGTGCGAGCCAGCGTTTGCCCGGAAACAGCCGGAGCAGCTCGGGCACCGCATCCGCGCCCGCGTAGACGCGACCGTCGGGCAAAATCAGATGCATCGCGGCGGCGAGCGCCGGCAATGCGATCCCGAAGCGCGCGACTCGAGCCGCGTCCTGGAACGGTACGAACCGCAGGACGTGTTCCCGGTCCCAGCGCTCGAGGAGCGCGACGGCCTGCCGGCAGATTCCACACTCCCCGTCATAGATCAGCGTGGGATCAGTGGGCGGAGCCATCGATGGCGCGCGCGGCGGCATCGGCCGCGCGCCCGCGAACCTCTTTGAGTTTGGTGAACGACTTCCCCGTGCGGGGATCGAATGCGCGATTGGTCAGCAGCAGCACGAACACGTCACGATCCGGATCGATCCACAGAGAGGTGCCGGTCCAGCCGGTGTGCCCATAGCTGCGCGGACCGAACAGCGTCCCCGCGCTCGAGGTCTCCTCCCCCGTCGGTAACGCTTCCCATCCCAGCGTGCGCGCGCTGACGCCGCGGCGCGCGGGGACGGCAATCTGCGTGAACAGCTGCACGGTCTCGTGCTTCACGAGCCGGGAATGACCGGGCAATGCACCGTCGTTGAGCATGAACTGCGCGAATCGCGCGACGCCGCGCGCCGTCGCAAAGAGTCCCGCATTGCCTGACACGCCCCCGAGCATACCCGCGCTCGGGTCGTTCACGACGCCGGCGATGGGGTGCCCGCGCCAGAGTCCCGTAGGAGCGGCCCGTTTTTCCAGTCGTCTGGGCGGACGAAAGAGCAGATCCTCCTCGAGGCCGAGAGGCGTGTAGATCGCGCGAGTCGCGAACACATCGAGGGGTGAACCGCTCACCCGGCGGATGATCTCGCCCAACAGAATTGCGTTGAGATCCGAGTACACCATCTGTTTTCCGGGTGGCGCGATCGGGACCGTCGTCAGCACCATGAGCAACGCGGCGGCGCTGTCCGCCGCCTCGCGCAGCGGCAGTGTCGCGCGCAAGCCGGAGGTGTGCGTCAGGAGATGCCGCACCGTGATTGCCGCGGTACCGGGGCTGTTGAACTCAGGGAGGTAGTGAACGACGGGCGAATCGAGGGCCACCTTGCCCTGCTCGACGAGCAGCATCATCGCCGGCGTCGTAGCCACCACCTTTGTCAGCGATGCCAGGTCCCAGAGCGTGCTATCGACGGTGACTGCGGCACTGCCGGAGTTCCAGGTGAGGTGTCCGTAGCCCTTGGCGAACAGGATCGTGTCGTGCCGGCCGACGACGAGGGCCGCGCCGGGGTAGACGCCGCCTCGGATTCCGGTTTCCACGATCGGATCGAAGATCGAATCCAACGAGCTGCGAGATGCGGGATGCGCGATGCGCGTCTGGGCGCCGGCACAACCCGCATCTCGCATTCCGCATCCGGTGTGCCGCGAGCACAGCAGGACGAGCAACCAGACCAAGACGTTTACGACCAGACTCCTGGAATCCGCCGGCTACAGGAGGGACAACGCCCGTCGGCTCCGACACGCTGCCGCTTGATCACGTAGCCGTAGCGCTCGATGAGCAGGTCCCCGCAGTCGGGGCAATAGGTGTGCTCCCAGCGGCCAACCCGACCCGGAAGGTTGCCGGCATAGATGAACTCGAGCCCGGCCCGGGCGCCGATCTCGCAGGCGCGCAGCAGCGTGGCCGCCGGCGTGTTGTCGGGATCGGTCATCTTGTAGTCCTTGTGGAACGCCGTCACGTGCCAGGGGATCTCCGGCGACACCCCCGCGATCAGCTCAGCCGCCCGGCTCAATTGGGTCTCGTCATCGTTGAAGCCCGGCACGATCAGCGTCACAATCTCGAGCCAGAAGCCTCGTTCGTGGACCATGCGGATCGCGTCGATCACGTGCTGCAGGACTCCGCCGAGCTCGCGATAGCGTCGATCGTCCATCGCCTTGAGGTCGATCTTGTAGCAGTCGGTCCAGGGTCGGATGTAGTCGAGGACTTCGGGCGTGGCATTGCCGTTCGAGATGAACGCGGTCTTGAGTCCGGCGCGGCGGGCCACCTTGAACACGTCCACCGCCCATTCCGCGGTAATCAGCGGCTCGTTATAGGAGGAGCCCACCATGCGCGCGCCTTGGCGTTGCGCGAGCGCGACGAGCGCATCAGGCGTCACGTCATTCGGCATGACGCCGGCCGAGTCGTCACGCAGCGCTTGCGACGTCAGCCAGTTCTGACAGTAGCCGCAGTGAAAGTCGCAGCCGAGCATGCCGAAGGTGAGCGTGTCGGAGCCGGGGAGTGCGTGAAAGAACGGCTTCTTCTCGGTGGGGTCGCACTGCAGCGCCGCGACGTAGCCCGCCGGCGAGAACAGCTTCCCTTCCTTATTGAAGCGGACCTTGCAGATGCCGCGGCGTCCTGGCTTCACGAGGCAGCGGTGACCGCAGGCAAAACACCGCACGGCGCCTTCCGGCAGCGTCTCTATCAGCTCGGCTTCGCGCACGCGCGTATCGAGGACCTGCGCCAGCGATGATGGTGGAGCGACGTGATTGAGGAAGGACGTGATACTGCGTGGACTCAGCGCAGGCTCCCCGGTATCAGTTGATACAGCAGCAACACCGTCCGGACGTCACGATCCGACAAATCCCGGACCTTGGCGGTTGGGAACATGATGTCCGCCGAGTCCTTCGAGTGGTCGAGCCCGAGAACGTGACCGACCTCGTGCGTGGACACAACCCGAATGTCATCCGCATCCATCGGCCGGCCCTTGGGATCGAAGGTCGCCAGGGTGACGACCGCCGACTGAATGTTGCCGTTCTCGTCCCAGGTGACGTCGGTCTGGCCGGTGCGCTCGATCTCGAACTGAATGCGCCACTTTACGGTGACTTCGGCGTTGGTTGAGTCGGCATCGAAGTTGAAGCGGACCGGAACGCCGGCGCTGCTCCACAGGTCGAATGCCGACTTGATCGCGTCGACAAACGCCGGCTGGAAGTTTGCGGCGTGGGTGGGTGCGAAATACACGCGAATCGGCGTCGTCTGCCGGTTTTCCCAGCGGCGCAGCATCGAATCGCCGCTGGCATCGATCATCTCGCCCAAATAGGTCGTCGTGCCGCTCGAGCGAATGCGGCGCCGCGTCTCGGAGCGGGCCATGAGCTCGAAGTACGAGGGCTCGCGGCCGCCGGGGTCGAGCGGGACGGCATTCCCTTGCGTTGTGGTCGTCGAGGTTGCGGGCGCTTGAGGCGGAACGGCATCCGGCGGCGCCGGTGCCGGCTCGGCGATGCGCACCGGCTCATCGGACTCCGCCGCGACGGGTTGGGGCGCAGGCCGGAGCAGATCCCAGAAGACGAACAGGACGATGAGGACCGCGGCTGCGGCGATCATTCCGGTGAGGCGACGTTCCACCATGCGCGCAATATGCGGAGATCACATACCGCGACGCTAGCTTTGCAATTCGCACATCTCTATGATTGTGGCCCGCATGTGCTTGGACCGTGATACGTGATCGCGTTACCCGCGAGGCAGATCGTCCGCTGGCGCGCCTGGGTCATCGGCGCGTGGGCGATTCTCGCGCTGCTGTTCGTACCCAAGGCCGCGCATGTGCAGCGCGTGCTCGCCGTGCGCGGCATGAACTTCGAGCGCAGCGAATCGGCGCGCGCGACGCAGCTCATTCGCGATGCATTTCCGAACCCCATCGCCGATTATGTCGCGATCGTCGTACACGGCCCCGTCCGTTACAGCAACCCCCGTTTTGTCACTGTTCTCGATTCGATTTCCGCCGCGCTCGAGCGGCAGACTTACATCAGCCAGGTTGTATCCGTCCGGAGCATCGGCGAATCCACGTTCGCGACCCCCGATCGCCGCACCACGTTTCTCATTGCGGCCCTGTCGCCCGCGAGCTACAGCGACGTGAGCCGGACGGTCGTGCCGGAGCTGCGCGAGACGGTCCAGAGTACGCTGCACAAGCTGCCACGCGCCGACGGCTTCGACGTCAAGGTGACGGGCAATCCCGCGCTGGACTACGACGTCCGGACGATCAGCGCGGAGGATACGCGCCGCGGCGAGGAGCGCGCCTTGCCACTGACGCTGTTGGTGCTCGTGCTCGCCTTCGGGGCGCTCGTCGCGGCCACGTTACCGATCATCGTCGGCATCCTCGCGATCACGATTGCGCTCGGCATCGTCGCGGTCGCGGCCCAATTCCAGTCGATGTCGGTGTTCGTACTCAACATCACGACCATGGTGGGCCTCGGCGTCGGTATCGATTACTCCCTGCTCATCGTCACGCGTTTTCGCGAGGAGTTGAATCGCGGTCTGTCCCCCGGCGATGCCGCGATCCGCACCATTCAGACCGCTGGATCGGCCATCGTGACGTCGGGCCTGACGGTGGTGGTCGGATTCGCCGCCCTGATCCTCACCCCCCTGACCGAGACGCGCTCGGTCGGCCTTGGCGGACTCATAGTCGTCGGGGTGGCCGTCCTGCTCGCGACGACATTCTTGCCTGGATTGCTCGCGTTCCTCGGGCGCGACATCGACCGTCCGAAATGGCTCGCGCGGATGCTCGCCTGGATTCACACGCCCCAGGGGTGGGAGCGCTGGGCGCGCTCGCTCGGCCACCATCCCTGGCGCGCGATTCTGGGCGGCGGTCTCGTCGCGGCCCTCCTCACCTTTCCCCTCACGCAAATCAAAATCGGATTACCGGTGCGCAACTGGTTTCCACCGGAAACCGAATCCGGTCAAGCGCTCGAGGCGTTGCGCGAGATGGGTGCCAGCGGCGTGATCCAGCCGCTGCGCATGGTGGTGCAGCTGCCGGCCGGCGAATCCGTGCTGTCGGGACGCCGGCTGGGAGGACTGAAGGCGCTCAGCGACTCGGTCGCCAAGG
This sequence comes from Gemmatimonadota bacterium, assembly GCA_003221035.1. Lineage (GTDB taxonomy): Bacteria > Gemmatimonadota > Gemmatimonadetes > Gemmatimonadales > GWC2-71-9 > 20CM-2-65-7. The sequence continues at coordinate 47,831 of QHUB01000024.1, read as the reverse complement.
ATCCCCGCGTGCGCGAAGTCCGCGGTGTGGCCACGCTGCGGCCGGGCCTGTCCACGCTCCAGCTCGCGATGTTCTACGACGATCCGGACTCGGTGCGCGACCGCTATCCGGAGTTCTTCAATGCATATCTCAGCAGGGACCAGCGTACGACGCTCATGGACGTCATCGCGGTGGATTCCGTATCGCTGACGGGGATGATGGATCTCGCCCGTCAGGTCCGCAGCACCATCGCGCGCAGCACGCGGTTACGGGGTGCCGAAATCGTCGTGGGGGGCTTTGCGGCGTCGAGTCTCGATTTGCAGGAGAACCTGTTGTCCCGCTTTCCGGGAATCGTCGCGATGATTCTCGGCGTCACGGCGATCATGCTGCTGATCGCGTTTCGCTCCGTGCTCGTGCCGCTCAAGGCGGTGGTGCTCAACTGTGTGTCGGTGAGCGCCGCCTTCGGTATCACCGTCCTCGTGTTTCAACACGGCTATGGCTCGAGCCTGTTCGGACTCCAGGGACCGACCGAAGCGATCTTCGTCGTCGTGCCGGTGCTCGTGTTCGCGACCGTCTTCGGGCTGTCGATGGACTATGAAGTGTTTCTGCTCACGCGCGTGAAGGAGGTCTTCGACAAGACGGGGCGCAACGATCACGCAACCATGGAAGGCCTGTCCGCGACCGCGTCCACGATCACGTTCGCCGCGCTGATCATGATCATCGTGTTCGGGAATTTCGCATTTACGCGCGTGCTCGCGGTGCAGTTCATCGGATTCGGGCTCGCGATGGCGGTATTGCTCGATGCGACACTGATCCGCATGGTGCTCGTGCCGGCGATCATGCACATCGCCGGGCGGTGGAACTGGTGGCCGGGTGTGCGCGCGCCGCGGCGCGATACGGACGTCGAAGAGGCTACGTAGCGTCCAGCAGCTTGAGCTTCTCGCCCACGACGTCCCAATGCCACGCTTCCACGCGCACGCCGGTATCGGGGTCCTTGAGTGGCTTGTATTGAAGCCAGCGGGGCTGAAAACCCAGGACGCGTCCCAGCGCGAGCAGCCTTTCCTTATCTGAGCTCACGAGGTGGACCATCGGTTCACCTCGGATCTTGTGGCGATGAAGCCAAACGCCGCCGTTCAGGGCGAAACGCATCCCCTCCCGGCGGCGTTCGAATTCCTTATAGGGCGGCTCTAGGTGCAGGTGATCTTGCCCTCGACCGTGGCCGGAGCCAAAGCCGGCGCATTCCCCTGAAATAGCACGCACTGCCGCGTGGTCTGAGAATGAATCGCCCGCGCGGACCAGCCGCCGGGCGTCGCCGTCACAATGGTGAGCGTCACGCCGGTGGAGGAGTTGAAGTTGTTCAACGCCGCCAGGCTGGTCGCATAGAAAGTGCTGTCATAGAAGAAGGCCTCCTCCGCCGTCGCAAGGTTCTTGAGGTCGGATTTCATCGCGGCGACATAGGCCTTCTGCTTCGTGTTGGCGAACTTCGGGATGGCAAACGCGGCCAGAATCCCGATGATCACCACCACGATCAGTAGCTCGATCAGTGTAAAACCCCGTGCCTTCACGTCGTTACCCTCCGGGCGCAAAAGGGCATCGACCCGAAAAACGCGGAATCGACGCCCCTATTGTGGGTACTGCGGCCCGTTCCTGCAAGAGGCATGCTTAACCCTTGGCGTCGATCCAATTCCTTCCACTACCGACAGTTACCAGCAATGGCACCCGCAAATTGGCTACCCCCTCCATCTCGCGTTTTACAAGGGCTCCGGCAGCAGCCGGTTCATGTTCCGGCGCTTCAAAGACCAGCTCGTCGTGAACCTGGAGCAGCATTTTGGCCTCGAGTTGGGCCTCTCGGAGCGCGGCATGGATCCGAATCATCGCAATCTTGATCAAGTCGGCCGCTGATCCCTGCAGGGGGGAATTGGTGGCGGTGCGCTCGCCGAACGCGCGAATACTGAAGTTGCGGTCCCGGAGCTCGGGGATGTAGCGGCGCCGACCGAACAGCGTCTCCACAAAGCCTTTGTGTTTGGCTTCCTCGATGGTGCGGTCGAGCCACGCGCGTACGCCGGCGAAGCGCTCGAAGTACTGTTTGATGAACGCCTTCGCTTCTTCCAGGGTGATGCCCAGCTGTCGCGACAGCGCCAGCGCGCCCTGGCCGTAAATCGTCGCGAAGTTGATCGTCTTGGCCCGCCCACGCATCTCGCCGGTGACGTTCTCTTCGGGCACCCCGAAAATCACCGCCGCCGTCTGGCGATGGATGTCGCCACCGCGCTGAAACGCCGCGACGAACGACGGGTCTTCCGAGAAATGCGCAAGGAGCCGCAGCTCGATCTGGGAGTAGTCAGCCGTGAGCAGCATCCGTCCTGGCGGCGCGACGAAGGCGCGGCGGATTCCCCCGCCCCGCCTGGTGCGGATGGGGATGTTCTGCAGGTTGGGGTCGGATGACGACAGCCGTCCCGTCGCCGCACCCGTCTGATTGAAGCTGGTGTGGACGCGCCCATCCACCGCACTGATGTAGCCCGGCAGCGCGTCGACATAAGTCGACTTGAGCTTCGAAAGCTCACGGTACTCCATCATGAGGCGCGGCACTTCGTGACCCATGGTGGCCAGCTGCTCGAGCACTTCCACGTCGGTCGACGGACCCGTTTTCGTGCGCTTCAGAATCGGCAATTTGAGCCGCTCGAACAGGACGGTCCGCAGCTGCGGCGTCGAGCCGATGTTGAACTCGGTGCCCGCCGCGCGATAGATGTCGAGCTCGAGTTGCGTGAGCTCCTTGTTGAACCCGCGTGACAGCTCGCCCAGCAGCGCACGATCCACGAGAATGCCGGTCGCTTCCATATCGACGAGCACGGGAATGAGCGGGATCTCGATTTCGTCGAGCAGGCGCACGAGCTGGTGCGCCTCGATGTCCGCGCGGAACGCCGCTTCCAAGCGCAGCACCATCTCCGCCTGGGCTGCGGAGACGCGGGCTGCCTCCGCGGGCGGGACCTGCGCAAACGTGCGCTCCGTGCCTCCCGGGCCCTTCCCTTTTCCCAAGAGCTGCGCGGTCGTGGGCAACTCGACCGACAGGTGCTCTCGTGCCAGATCGTTGATCGCGTGCGAGCGGCTGCCCGGATCGAGCACGAAGCTCGCGACCATCGAGTCGTACGCCGCGCCGGCGAATGGAATGCCGGCGCGCGCGAGCGCCACCCAGGCAACCTTGATGTCGTGTCCCGCCTTGGGCACTCCGGGATCGGCGAGCACGGCGCGGACCGGTGCGAGCGCCTCGCTCGTCAGCGCGGGCAGGTTGCGCCGAGGCGTGGCGTCGAATTCACCCTCGCGCGGCTCGTGGCCGAGCGGGAGGTACCAGGAGCGCCCCGGAGCGACGGCGAATGACAGCCCCGCGAGCCCGGGCTCGGCTCGCAGCGCGACGAGCCGCGCCGCCCGGAGCTCGTCGATCATGGCAGGAATGCCGGCAGGATCCTCGACGATCTGCGGATCGGCGAGCAGCGGCACGCGCGGGGCGGCGGGCGCCGGCACCGTTTCCTTGCCTCGTTCGGTGGCGGGGGCGGAGGCGCCGACCGACGTCAGCGTGTCGAGTTTCGGGATCAGCGTGCGGAACTCGAGCTCCGTGAACAGCGCTGCGAGCGCGTCGGTGTCCGGTGCGCGGACGCGCAGCTGCTCGAGATCGAGCTCGACGGGCACGTCGCGCCGGAGGGTCACCAGCTGTCGCGAGAGACGGGCGTTATCGGCCTGCGCCAACAACGCCTCACGCGGGCGCTTGCCCGCAATCTCCGCCGCTTTCGCGAGAATCGTGTCGAGATCGCCGTAGGTCTCGAGCAGCTGCACCGCCGTCTTGTCACCGATTCCCTTGACGCCCGGAATGTTGTCGGAGCTGTCGCCGACCAGGGCGAGATAATCGACGACGCGGTGGGGCGGCACGCCGAGGCGCTCGCTCGCGTTCGATTGATCGACCCACTGCTCTTCGACGGCCGCCTGCCCGCCGCGTCCGGGATTGAGCAGCGCGACCCCTTCTCCGATCAGCTGATAGAAGTCCTTGTCGCCCGAGACGATGACGGCCTGCAGGCCGCTGCCTGCCACGCGCTGCGCCAGCGTCGCCACGACGTCGTCGGCCTCGTAGCCGGTGAGGGCGATGACCGGAATGTGAAACGCATCGAGGATCTGGCAGACACGCTCGAGCGAGCGGTCGAAGTCCTGCTGCAGTTCCTCTCCGAGTTTCTCACGCGTGGCTTTGTACTCGGGGTACTGTTCCTGGCGGAACGAGACGCCGCGGTCATGGACCCAACCGACGTATTCCGGATGGTAGTTCTCGTACAGCCGCAGCAGGAAGTTCGTAATGCCCCACACCGCCGACGTGTTTTCGCCGCTCTTGGTGGTCAGCGGCCGCGCGATCATGGCGAAAAACGCCCGATAGATGAGTGCGTAGCCGTCCACCAGAAAGACGTTCTGCTTTCCGGCTGAGGTGGCGGGAATCTTGGGCGCAGGGCGCGGCGGCATAGGCGAGAAAACTAAACCCCGGGGCCAAGGGGGTCCCGGGGTTGGAAACTGACGGTCGGGTGAAGAGGGCGCGCGTTAGACGCGCACGACGTTGGTGGCGTGGAGCCCTTTGTCTCCCTGCTTCACTTCGAACTCCACCACCTGACCCTCGGCGAGCGTCTTGAAGCCGTCCATCTGGATGGAGGAGAAATGCACAAACACGTCTTCGCCGCCTTCCTGTTCAATGAACCCGTACCCCTTGGCGTCATTGAACCACTTCACCTTTCCCTTGATCACGATCCGCCTCCCGCAGAGTCTGTTCCCAGCCTATCGTGGACGGCCTAGAAAAGACCCGTCACGCAGAAAACTGTCAAGCGGGATTTCTACGGTTCGTACAACGCCCGATACAACTCCCGATTCCGCAACAGGCTGCGGACGTAGCCGCGGGTTTCCGGATACGGGATCAATTCGATAAAGCGGTCGGGATCGTCAGCGCCGGCGCGCTCGAGCCAGCGCCGCACCGGCATCGGTCCCGCGTTGTAGGCGGCAACCGCGGCGTCCACGCGACCGAAGCGCTTGAGCAGGTCCGCGAGATGAGCCGCGCCGAGATGGAGATTCAGGTCGGGGACGGTGATCCACTCGGGGAAGAAGGTCACATCGAGCCCGCGCGCCATGAGGGACGCGGTGCTGGGAAGCAGCTGCACCAGCCCGCGCGCGCCCGCGGGCGACAAGGCTTCGACGTCGAACACGCTCTCCTGACGGACGAGTGCCGCGAGCAGCAGAGCATCGACGCCGAACTCCTGTGCCTCGGCTTCGACGGCCGCGCGGTTCGGCCAGGGGAAGATTGCGCGCAATACGCGGACATCGCCCGGCGCGAGCAGCGCGGCCTGCCAACCGAGTCGAACGCCGGCGGAGCCGTAGCCACGGCTGGCCAGCCCCTCGCTCCACGCCAAGAGCGACTCGAGATCCTGCGGCGGCTTGGCCAGGACCACGCGCACCTCGGCCTGCGCGTCGCTGTCGAGACCGGCGAGCAGGAGCGTGTCGATGCGCGCGAGACCGGCAGCGATCGCCGGCGGCGGATGCGTGGCCGGAACGGCGGCCGGCGTGAATTCCAGCGGACCGAGATTGGTCTCGCGCCGCGCGCGCATTCCGTAATAGCCCAGCGAATCCTCATGTGCGAGCGCGACCCAGATACGGCGGGCTCCTCCAGTGTCGCCGCGCGCCTCCGCCATCTTACCGAGCCAGAAGCGCGCCGCGGTGCGCTGCGGACCTCCCGCGTCGATTTCCGACTGGTATAGGACCGCGGCGCTGTCCGGATCGCGGGCGCTCTCGGCGCGGGCCGCCAGGCGGAAGCGGGCGAGCGATGCTCGCGCATCGACGGGGAAACGCGTGATCAGCGCGGTGTACCAGCGGCTGGCCTGATTCCAGTCGTTGCGCCCGTCGTTCATGTCGCCGAGGATGTACAGCGCGCCGGGGGCTGCGGAGTCGCCGGGATAGCGCTCGGCGAATTCCGACAACGCGGCGCTCGCGCTCGAGTCGCCCAGTCGCACGAGCACGCGCGCGCGCCGATAGGTGGCAAGGGGCCGTGCGGCAGAATCGCGAGCCGCCGCCGTGTACGCCCGCACCGCATCACGCAGCCTCCCCGAGGCGATCAGCAGCTCACCGTAGAACAGCATCGTGGCGGCGCTCGAGTCGCCGGCGCGCAGCGCATGCTCCACGTGAATCCGCGCGTCTCGCACCGTTGTGCGGCGGTTGAGTGCACGGCCAAGGGCGACATGCTCATCCGGGGACCGCGGCGGCAGCGGACCAATCGCGAGGCTCACCGCCGCGGCACCATCGTCGCTCAATGGATCGCGGGCGAGGAGTCCGTAGAGCAGCGTGCGCGCACGCGCGGAATCACCGGTGGCGAGCGCGAGCCGCGCCGCGTCGAGCCCTTTTCCCGCCGCGGCGAAGGCGGCGAGGGCGCGAGTCGTGTCAGCGGCGAGCAGGAACGAGAGCGCCCGCGCGACGGGGGCGCCGCGGGCGGCCGGCGCCGGTATCCCATCAAGCAGCTGCGACGCGAGCGCGGTATCGCGCGTGACGCGCGCCTGCCGCACGCGGAGCCAGGAGTCGATGCTCGCGAGCTTGCCGCCGGCGCGCGCTGCGGCGAATGCAACTGCGGCGCTGTCGGGCTGGCCGGCGGCGTCGAACGCGACGCCAGCGCGCACTGCCAGTAGCGGCCTGCGCGCTGCGGGTGCGCGGGTCGCGGCCATCCGGAAATGCGCCGCCGCGTCCGCGAATCGGCCGAGACCGAACTCAGCCTGCCCCAAAACGGCCAGGGCCTCGCCGTCGGCGTAATCGGACAGCCACGGCTGATCCACGAGGAGCGTCCGTGCGTGATCGAAGCGCCGCGCATGAACCTCAGCCTTGGCGCCTTCGACGATCAGGAACGCGTTCGGATTCGGGTCGCGACGCGCGGCGGCGAGCAACGTCTCGGCCGCGTGCCAGGGCCTGCCGGACAGGCGTAGGGAATCAGCGCGATAGGTGGCAGTATGATCAGGCTGTGCGGCGGCTTGCGCGCGCAGCGAGGCGCCCCCCGCCGCCGCGGCCAGCAGTGCTACCACTGCCCCCGCCACTGCGGAGCGTCTCACTGCCGTGACTGTCTCACGTGCATCAGCACGCGCTGATAATCGGAGCGCGACGAGGGGGTGAGCCGGAAATGGCTGAAGCCCGTTTGATCCTGGAAATAGAGGGTCAGCTTCTGGGACGTATACGTCCACCGTAACACGCGCATCCCGCTTCGCTCCATCGTGTTCGTGAGATCGATCATTTCATCGGCCTCGCCGAGCGTGATGAAGACTTCGCCGCGCTCCGTGAGCCAGCCCGGACCGCCTTCGTCCGGGAACCGGATGTTCGCCTGCTGCACGCGCCGGAAGTAGTCGTCCAACGCCTCGTTTTCCGGTGTGAGCGGCACGGGATCGGTCGCCTTCCAGAAGTCCCGCCAGACGTCTGGCCGGCGCTCGGGAGTCGAGCGGCGCAATGAATCGACCCAGTCCTGGCGGTCGAAGTACCGGAGGAGGCTCATCATTTCATCGAAATTCGTGATCACCCACTGATTGGAGAAACTCACCAGGAACCGGGCGCGCGTGGTATCCCTCCCCGCGACCGTCTGCAGCTCAGCCGCCCCCACGGGCAGTTTCGACGGCACGATCACGATCGTCGCCCACGCGACATCCTGGCTCCCGGCCAGCGGCACGCTGTCGCGCCACAATTCTTGTTTCCCGGCGTCGACGACGCGGGCTTCGATCGCCGCGATCTCGGTATCCGCCCCCTCCCCGCCGTAATGTTCGACATAGAAGTGCATGGAGTCGGGACCATAGGGCAGCGTGGCTCGCGGATTCGCGACGAGCCGGGGCGGGACGCCGCGTCCCAGCCTGCCTTCGGCGGTATAGACGGCCACGGGTTTACTGAGCCCGGGTGCGTCGAAGCGCGGCACCGTATCGATGCGCTCGGCGCGGGCAAATGCGGGGCCGTTGCGATCGCGGACGAGGGCGCCGACCGTGTAGACGCCGGGGGGCACGGCGATGAATTGCTGAAAGATCACGCTTTCGTCGTTGCGCAGCGTCTCCTGGAAATTCCGCACGCGCACTTGCTCATCGCTGGAGATCTGCCGCACCGGTTGGAGGTTGGTGCTATCCCTCCAGAAGGACGCTTCGACGTGGTATTCGGCCACGAATTCGGCGTCCCCACGGCGCTGAAACGTGAGCGTCTGATTGGTCAGCGAGACCGAGAACAGAGCCAGCGTGGAATCGGGTGTCGGCCCGGCGAGATAACGGACCGAGGCGACGAACGGCAATGTGCCCCCGCCGACGAGCGCCCCCAGCGAGCGGTAGACTGCGGACGCATCGAACAGGCGCGGCGACGCGGCGCCGTGGCCGGCGGCGCGCCCGGGCGCCCCCGACGGCTGCAGCGATCCACAACCATTCAGACCGAGCATGGCCACGACAAACTTCACCCATCGCGTCACTTGCCGAGCCTTCAAGCCGGACGTTAGTTTCGCCAAATCCCCCATGGCCCTCGAAAACCTGGCCGGCAGGTCTATCGCCGGCTACCGCCTCCTCGAGCGCGTCGGCGAAGGAGGAACGGCGGAGGTGTACCGCGCCGATCACCCTGAGCGCGGCGCCTGTGCGTTCAAGGTATTGCGCGAGGGTCTCAGGAGCGACCCCGTTGTGGTCAAACGCTTCCTGCGAGAGGCCGGCTATGGGTCTCGCGTGGTGCATCCGGGCGTGGTTCGCACCTACGACTTCGGCGAAGCGGACGGCTTGTACTATCTCGCCCTCCAGTGGGCCAGCGGCGAACCGCTCGCGGATTTCTTACACCGTGAAGGACCGCTCGCCGCCCCGGACGCCGTCGCGCTGGTGCGCCAGCTTGCCGATGCGCTCGCCGCCGCGCATGCCGCAGGGATCATCCATCGCGACTTGAAGCCAGAAAACATCATTTACGACCCGCACACGCGCACGGTGAAGCTGCTCGATTTCGGTATCGCGCGGGACGCGGAGCAGCCGCTCGAAGAACGGCTGACGCGCACCGGTTTTTTCGTGGGCACCTTGCAGTATGTCGCGCCCGAAGCCCTCTCCGGCGAACTGGTGGACGGCCGCGCGGATATTTACAGCCTGGCGAAGATCACATACTACATGCTCACGGGACGCCACCCGCACGACGGGCGGAGCCCCCGCGAGCTCTTCCAGCAACTCTTGAGCGGCAAACCGACACCGCTCTCGGGCGCCGGCGAGCGCAAATTTCCGCCCGCACTCGAAGCGGCGGTGATGAAAGGCCTGTCACGACACCCCGACGAGCGTCAAGGCACGGTCACCGAATTCGCGGACGAGCTGGAGGCGGGTCTTGTGCAAACGAAGGATGTCGGCAAATCGCGCGGGCTCTTCCGTGCCCTGAAAAACATCGTAAATAAGCGGCAAAGTGAAGAGTAGTAGCGACTACTACTACCTCAGGAATACCCTCAAGGACCTGCTCCTCGCCCGCTCCGTCCGTCGAGGTGATTTCGTGCTCTCCTCGGGACGGCGCTCGTCCTTTTACGTCGACGCGCGGCTCACCACGATGTCCGGCGACGGCCTGGCGGTCGTCGGCGGCCTGGGCCTCGATCGTCTGGCCGTCCGGGGATGGACCCCCCGCGCCGTAGGAGGGCTCACCCTCGGTGCCGATCCCATCGCCTACGCGCTCGCGCTGACGGCGCGTCGGCGCGGCCAATTGCTCGACGCGTTTACGGTCCGGAAGCAGCCGAAGGACCACGGCACCGGTCAACGCATCGAGGGGTGCTTTGCCGCCGGCTACTCCGTCGTCATCGTCGAGGACGTGCTCACGACCGGCGGCTCGGCCCGCGACGCGATCAACGCCGTCCAGCGCGAGGGTGGCCACGTGCTCGGCGTCATGGCGGTGCTCGATCGCGAAGAGGGTGGTCGTGAAGCGATCGAGCGGGACGGATTTCTCGTCGAGGCGTTTCTCACGGCGTCCGATCTCGACTTGGGGTCTCCCAAGTGACCGAACCCCGGCCGCTTTCGTTCGCGGCTCGCGCTCGCGGCTGGCACGACGACGCGACGGCGCTCGAGCAGCGCTTCAAAGATCTCGAGACGTTCGAGCGCAGCCACCGTCGCCGCTGGGCCGTCGCCGCCGCGCTCCTCGTGCTCGGCGTGCTCGGCAAGCTCGGTGGAATCACCGACATCAGCTTTGGTACGATTGTGTTGTTCGCCGGCGGGGCTGCGGTGCTGAATGCGATCGTCGGCATGATCAACGAGCGCGGTTGGTATCGCTGGTGGTTCATCTATATGCTGCCGCTGCTCGATGTCGTGTTGGTCAACGTGCTCGTGCTGTGGTTCGGGCACGGCGGTGTGGTCGCGGCACTGTTCATTGCAGTGCTGCCCTACGCATTCGATCAAGGGCAAGCGGTCGGTGACTTCCTCGTGCTGGTTGCGTCGATCGCCTATCTGCTCGCGAGCTGGGCGCACGGGCAGCTGCAGCCGGGGGGCAGCGGCCTCGACACCACGGCTTTCCTCGAGACCGGCGTGTTCATCGTCGTAGCCATGGCGCTCAAACGGATTCCCGCGACGCTGATCCAGCGCATTCGCCGCGCGCGCAGCGTCATGGGCGAAGCGGAGCAGGGTTTTCTTGCCGTGCGTGCGGCGGCCGCCGAAGCCGACGAGCTCGGGTTTCTCGAAAAGAGCTTCAACCGTATGCTCGAGGAAATCGGCGCGACGATTTCCTCGGTACAGCACGAAGCCGACGAAGTCGCGGCGTTCGCCGAAGAGCTGGCCGCGGCCGCGGAGCAGCTGCACGCCACCACCGAGTCGTTGACGCAGACGTCGCAGAGGCTCGCCGGCGATCTTGGCGATCAGCGCGGCCTGGCAGACGGGGCGCGCGGCGAAAGCGCCAAGGCCGCCGATCAGGCGGAATCGCTCCGGGTGCGCGCCGAGCTGATGCAGGTCGATGCGTCCCGGCTGGTGGGCGCGGCGGAGCGTGGGCGCGAGCGGGTCGCGCGCGCCAGCGCGACCCTGCGCGCCGTGGGTGAAGAGGTGCGGGCGACTGCGTCGACGGTCGCCGGCCTGTCCGGGATGTCGGAGCGGATCGGCGTCTTTGCGCAGACGATTGCCCGCATCGCGCGGCAGACACATCTGCTCGCGCTCAACGCGGCGATCGAAGCGGCGCGCGCCGAAGAGCATGGGGAGGGGTTCGCCGTCGTCGCCGACGAAGTGCGCTCGCTCGCCGCCGAGGCCGCGAAGTCGGCGCGCGAAGTCGCCGAGCTCGTCAGCGATTTGCGGACGGGCATTGAGGCGGCTGCCCGCGCGATGCAATCGGGGGAAGCCAAAGTCCGCGATATCGGTGCCGTGGCGGCTGAAGCCGACGGCGCGCTCCAGGAGCTGCATCAGGGCGTGCAGCTCATGGGGGACCTCGTCAACGCGACGGCGGACGTGTCACGAAGCCAGGCGCACCGGCTCGCCGAGCTGGCAAAATCATTACAGCAAGTCGCCAGTATCTCGACAGCTTCCTCTGAAAGTGCCAACAGTACGGCCGCCGCGACCGAGGCCCAGATCACTTCGATGGGCGAGTTGACGGCGACGTCCCAGCAGCTGGCTCAGCTTGCCGAGCGCTTGCGTGGCGGTATGGCGCGGTTTTCGGTTCTGCGGCGCGATGAGCGCACGAAAGATCAACAAGTCAGGCCGGCTGCCGACTAGAGATTAGGACCCCGTCCAGAAGACCGCTGCGGCGCTCGGGCCTTGGTCCCACGACCCCGCGTTGAAGGGGTGAAACGCACGCAGGGCCTCCCGGTACGGGGTGATCAGCAGGTCGATGTATCGCGCCAGCGCCACATCGAACGAAAACCGCTGTCGAAACTCAGTCGCGGTCACGCCCAGCACGGCGCGCAGATGGCGGCCGAAGCTCTGGGGTGACGAGTAATCCATCCGATAGGCCACGTCCGAGACCGACAGGCCTGGGTTCTGAAAGAGGAAAGCGGCATGCAGCAGCCGCATGCCGGCCAGGTAGCTCTTGGGCGAAGGGATATCCGCACGGTGAAAGCGCGACATCAAAGTGCTGGGCAGAACACGCAGGTGGCGGGCGAGGCTGCGCACCGTGCTGAGGGCCGGCGCCAGCTGCGCGATCGCCTCAAAGAACAGGCGCGTCTCTTCGGAAGGTGTGGGCTCGGGCGGACGGCCGAGCGCCGGAATCAGCCGGGCCAGTATGCGGGCGGCGACGGGGGATGCCGGATGGCCGACCAGGTCGCGCAGCCTCCGCCAGCCATCGGGCTCCCTGCAGTCCACCGCGTTGCGCACACCTGTGGCGCCGAGACGGAGCAGGGTTTCCGTGGCTTCGCGATCGTGATGCGAGACCAGTGCGACGGCGGGAATGGCGGGGAACTCGCGCACGAATCGCGCGATGCCCGGTAACGCCTCGCCGTGGCAGCGATGCACGGAAATAATGACGGCATCGACCCGACGGCGCCTCGCGACATACAGCGCTTCGCGCAACGAGTCGGCATGCAGCGCGTTGAAGCAGCCGTCTCCGGCGGCATCGAGCCGCGGCCGCTCGGGCGGGGGCAGGACCGTGCACACGGTAACCATGCGCCCCACGGTAATCGAGATGCTTCAACGGCCGGTCACCGATTCTGCATTGCGCCCCCGGGGCCGGGAGGCGAATTTCCGGCGGAGCCTCGTCAAAAAAATGCCCGAGCACAACCGCCTTCTCCTGTCCCTCGGCTGCGCGCTTACGCTGGCGCTGGGCTGCGACGTGCTTCCCAAATTTCAACTGCAGCTGCAGAAGGACATTCAGAGCGAGTTCCACGTCGCGCAGGCCATGGTCGTCGTCATGGACACGACGTACATGGTGGTCGCGGTCTTCGACGACGCTCGCGCGGCGCTCGAGCCGAAGGAGCACGCCGCGTTCGCGGAGCAGCTGGCTCGATTCGCCGTCACACACTACCAAAAGACCCGGCTGAGAACCGTCGGCGTGATGATCAGCCGCGCGACGCATCGAACCGACAACGACCCGGAGCCGGCGCTGTTCGTGCCCGAGTATCATCCCGACGGCACGGTGCGGCTGGCACTGATGCCAAACAGTCGTGGAGCAACAACGCCGGTGATGCGCAAGCAGTGAGCTCGCCGGATCCCACCTCGTGAGCTCCAAACGTCTGCTGCTGCTCTTTTCCGCGGTGGTCGTGATTCTCACGGTGGCCGGCGCACTAAGCTTTGCGCGCTATGCACGGCGCCATGCTCTCAATCCTCGACTCGCTGCGGTCGCGCCGTTCGACATCTTCGTCCCCGGACTCGAAGCCTGGCGCGTGCGGCTGGCGGTCGGCCTCACCAAGCAGCTCGACAGCGTCCCGCCGCTCGCCGCCGTATCGCAGGATGTCGTGCGCGAACGCTGGCAGGGGCAAGCGCGGTCGGAAATCGCCGCGCTCGATCTCGCCCGCCGCACCAGCGCGGGCCTCGCGATCTATGGCCGGCTCGACCCAATGGTGACGGATCGCGACTCGGTGCGCGTGCAACTCATCGGCGTCGACGCCGGTACCGGCGAAGTGGTCGTGCACACGGACCGGCCGTGGGCCATTGCCGACCTCGATGCGTTGCCCCGAGCGCTCGCTGAGCAGGTTCGCGCCAACTATCGTTATCCGCAGTGACTGATCCGTTTGCAGACCTGAACGCGGCGCTGCCTTCCCATTACATCATCGACCGTGAGCTGGGACGAGGCGGGATGGCGCTCGTGTATCTCGCGCGCGACACGCGCCACGAGCGCTTCGTCGCCCTGAAAACGTTGCGCCCCGAGATCGCCATCGCCCTCGGCCGTGAGCGGTTTCTGCGCGAAATCAAGCTCGCCGCGCGGTTGCAGCACCCCAACATCCTTCCCGTCTACGATTCAGGCGATGCGGACGGCACGCTGTTTTACGTGATGCCCTACGTCGAGGGCGAATCCCTCCGGGACCGGCTGGAGCGCGAGCCACAATTGCCGGTGGACGATGCGCTGCACATCGCAAAGGAAGTGGCGGAAGCGCTCGCGTACGCCCACAGTCACGACGTCGTGCACCGCGACATCAAGCCTGAGAACATCATGCTCTCGGGTGGTCACGCCATCGTGACCGATTTCGGCATCGCGCGCGCCGTCAGCGCGGCGGGCGGCGACAAGCTCACGCAGACGGGGCTCGCGATCGGGACGCCGGCGTATATGCCTCCCGAGCAGGCCTCGGGTTCGGAGCAGGTCGACCGGCGCAGCGACATCTACAGTCTCGCGTGCGTGCTCTACGAGACCCTGGCCGGCCAGCCACCCTTCACCGGTCCGACGGCGCAAGCGATCATGGCGCGCCACTCGCTCGATGCGGTCCCGCGTCTCAAGATCGTGCGCGATGCCATTCCAGACGAGCTCGAGACGGTGATCGAGCGGGCACTGGAAAAAGTGCCGGCCGACCGGTATCAAACGTCGGGCGAGTTCGCCAAAGCGCTCACCGTGGCGAGCACGGGACAGGTTTCGCGCGTGACCGCCGCGCGCCGGCCGACGCGTTCCCGTGCGGGGCGTTCCCTCACCGTCGGTATCGGCCTCGGCATGCTGGCCGTCATTGTCGGCGCGTGGCTGTTGTTCGGTCCCCGCAAGCGAAACGGTGCGGCTGGCTCGAGCGGGCTCACGCAGAATCGCGTCGCCGTCCTCTACTTCGACGATCTGAGCCGCGACAGCTCGCTGCGCTACCTCGCCGACGGCTTGACCGAATCGCTGATCGATCAGCTCGGCGCGATCCGGGCGCTCGATGTGGTGTCGCGCAACGGCGTCGCGCCGTTCCGCGGCCGCGACGCGCCGAGGGACTCGGTCGCGCGGGCGCTCGGAGCCGGTACCCTCGTCGAGGGAGAAGTGGAACCCGTGGGCACACGCGCGCGGGTGACGGTGCGGCTGGTAGACGGCGCGAGCGGTGTAGACGTGCGGCGCCAGAGCTTCGAGCTGCCACTGAACGCGCCGCTGGCCATGCGGGACACCGTGGCGAGCCAGGCGGCCGTATTCCTGCGCGAGCGACTCGGCGACGAAGTCCGGCTGCGCGAAGAGCGGGCGGGCACGAACAGCGTGGACGCGTGGACGCTCCTCCAGCAAGGGTTGAAACTGCAGAAGGACGGCGACGTCGCCCGGGTATCCGATCCCGCGGCCGCGGCAACGCTGTATGAGCGCGCCGACTCGCTGCTCCGCGCGGCCGAACAAGCCGACAAGACCTGGCCGACGCCGACAGTGGCGCGAGCGCGAACCGCTTTGCTCCGTTCGCGCCTCGAGCGAGAGCCGCGCCAGGCAGACAAGTGGCTGACGATCGGACTCGATCATGCGAACCAGGCTGTGCGTGCGAACCCCCAAAACCCCGATGCCCTCGAAGTGCGCGGCACGCTGCTGTTCACGCGCTTCTCGCGCGGCCTCGAGCCGGATCCGGCGGCCGCGGACAAGCTGGTCGCCGCCGCCCAGAGCGATCTCGAGAGCGCCACCCGGCTCAACCCCATGCAGGTCGGCGCGTGGAATGTGCTGTCGGTCCTGTATTATCAGCGCCGCGATCTCGTCGAGGCCAACCGCGCTGCGCGGACGGCCTATGAGCAGGACGCCTACCTCGGATCCGCCGAGGCCATTCTGTTCCGGCTGTTCGTGACCTCGTACGACCTCGAGCTGTTCATGCCGGCTGCCGACTGGTGCAGCAAAGGACGCAGCCGGTTTCCCGCCAATCCGTTGTTCGTGCAGTGCCAGCTGATGATGATGACGACCAATGCCGCCGATCCGGATGTCCCCGCGGCCTGGCAGCTCGCGGACGAGGCGGTGCGCCTCTCACCGGAAGGCAATCGGCCGTATCAGGAAAACTTCCAACACATTTTTGTCGCGGCAGTGCTCGCCCGCGCGGGCCTTCCGGATAGTGCCAGGCATGTCCTCGAGCGCTCGAAGGGCAACGCCGACATCGATCCGCAGAAAGAATTGCTCGGCTACGAGGCGATGGCGCGCGTGATGCTCGGCGACAAGGACGAAGCGCTGCGCCTCCTCGACGAGTATCTCGTGGCCAACCCCAAGCACCGTGAGGGTTTCCGCAAGATCGTGCACTGGTGGTGGCGGCCCATTCAGGACGATCCGCGGTTCAAGGCACTGATTGGCGCCCAGTAAAAAATCATCCCTGTGATCTAGATCACAGGGGCGAAGGTCGCCGGTCTAGCGTCCGCGTTCACCCGGAGAGATGTTTAAGAGCGTCCGGTCTGCAAAGTCCGCCCGTCGTAGCGGCGCTCCCTAGACGCGCCAACACATCGCGGGTCCAATGTGTCGCGCAGGAGCGTCCATGAAGCAAGTTTCGCTCGTTGTTGCTGTCGCCGTCGTCGGTCTCGCCGCATGTAGAACCGACTCCTCAGTACAGCCGAATCAGCCGGCCATGAACACGCTGATCTCCGATGGTGCACATCTCGATGCGTTAGGCAATGGTAACAAAGATTTCTTCTTCCTCCCTCCACTCGTTCCCAGTCCCGTAAACACTCCGTTCTTCGATGTCGGCAAGTTCAACGCGAAGCTTGCGCCGACGGTCGAGATCTGTGAGCTGAACGCCACCGATCTCGTCTCACTCGCGACAGCGAATTGCAAGAGCGGGACCGTTCGAGTGCTGGGACCAGTGAACATGACGCTCGATGCGTCGAACGAGCAGTACCAGTTGAACTGGGACACGAAGGCATCGCTGCTGAATGCGGCCAGCTTCTACCGCATCCTCGTGCGCGGGGCCGCGAAAGGAACCGTCCTTGGCACACTCGACATCGACCCGGTATTGGGCGGGGTGAAGAATGCCAAGACCGGCGACGTCTACGTCTTCCAGGACGGGCGCACGCTTCCGATCAAGGTTCGCATCGAGCAGGGCGCGTTTGGTTCGGGCAATTCCAGCGACCGCGTGGAGCAGGTAGTACCCGCGGTGCTGCCGCCCACGGGACTCGACGTCACGACGAATACGGGCTCTGCCGGCGCGCACTTCCCGAATGGGTGGCTGCCCCCCGGCGTCACGCAGGTGGTCGTGATCATCGAGCGCATTCCAGTCAATGACGGCGGTTCGGCGACGAGCTGCCTCCAGAGCGGGCTCGAGGAGCTCGAGGGTTGCTACCGGTTCCGCACCGATCCTGATCTCCACACACTCGGACCAGACGGCACGGATCTGCCGTTCGCGCTGCCGGTGACTGCCGGCGTGTGCTTCCAATTCCCGGCTGACATCGGGCACGACAACCAGCATCCGTTCCAGCTGCACAAGCGTGAGGAAGTTGCTGGCGTGTTGCTTGGCTCCGCCGTGCCGCTCGACGAAGTGCCCGCTCCATTCCTGCACTGCGAAAACTTCGGCGCCACGCCACCATCGATTGGCGCGGCCTTCCGGTCGGGCCGCATCGGTGACGTCGCCAAAGCCGGTCTCTATGCCGTCGCGCACGCGATCGGCCGAGTGCTCCAGCCCGAGGCGCTGCATGCGGTGGATTTCGGTGCCGGCGGCAACACGAGCGGGTTCAGCCGATTCGGTTATGCGCGGCGCGCGGCGATGACGGTCACGGCCGGCGACGGCGCGAGCGCGGCCGCAGGATCGACCATCGATGCGGCGGTGCAAGTCCGGACCACTCACCACGAAACATCGTTCCCGGTCGTCGGCCAGTCGGTCACGTTCACGGTCACCGGCGGCGGCGGTACAGTCAGCACGGCGACCTGCGAGGAAGGTCCGACGTGCCCGGCCAACACGAACTCCAGTGGCGTCGCCGATGTGACGTGGCGGCTGGGCGTCGGGGTGAACACGATCCAGGTCACGACCGGTTACGTGACCAACAGCCCGCAGATGATCACCGCGGTGGGCACGGCGAGTGCATTGGCGGCGTATGAAGTCTCAACGACGGACGCGATCCCCGTGCCGGCGACGGTGGGTTTCGCACGTAGCACCGCGCAATGCTCGGCGGGTAAGGTCGTGTTCGGCGGGGGCACACAAGTGATCAGCGAAGGCACCGCTGATTTCAATACCAGGATGCAGGAATCCGCGCCGGGCACGGTCGGCATCAACAATGAAACGAGCGTTTGGCTGGCCTCCATCGACAACGAGGATGGTGCCGCGCACAATGTCCGGATCTTCGCGACGTGCGGAACGGCGCCGTTCGGATATGAGGTCGTGACCAAGGATGTCGCCATTGCGGCAGGAGGCTTCGCACGCGACGCCGTCCAGTGTCCGGCTGGGAAAGTCGTACTCGGCGGCGGCGCCCAGGTTACGGGGGAAGGCACAACCGATTTCGACACGCGCCTGCAAGAGTCCGCCCCCGGGACGGTTGGCGTCAACAACGAAACGAGCGTGTGGCTGGTATCAGCGCGCAACCAGGATGCGGCTGCGCATACGATGCGACTGTTCGCGGTATGTACGTACATGCTGTCGGGCTACGAGGTGGTCAGCGGCGCCTCAACGCCGCTCGGGGCCAACGGCGGTTTCAATCGGAACGCGGTCCCGTGCCCCGCGGGGAAGGTCGTGCTCGGCGGTGGTGCGCAGGTAGTCGGTGAAGGAAGTGCGGACTTCAACACGCGCCTACAGGAATCCGCTCCCGGGACAGTGGGCCTCAGCAATGAAACCGGCGTCTGGTTGAGCGCTGTGAAGAATCTCGACGAGGTCGCCCACAACGTGCGATTCCTTGCCGTCTGCGGCACGGCCAGTTGACGCCCTAGCGCGGCAACAGCCATCACCTTGGAAGGGGCGGCTCTCCGGAGCCGCCCTTCCTTTTTCCAGTCATGGAGCGCACGTTCTGCCGCGATGGCTCGCGAACTCATCAACCGCGTGCGCCAGGCGCTCAGCGAGCGCTACAACGTCATCACCGAGGTCGCCCGGGGCGGGAACGCGACGCTGTACGGAGCCCTCGACAAGGAGGGCCACAGGGTCGCGATCAAGGTGCTGCACCCCGAGCTTGCCGTGTCGGTGGCGGCGGACCGCTTCCTGCGCGAGATCCGCTACGCCTCGACCCTCAATCATCCCCACATTGCGCCGCTGCTCGACTCCGGGGAAACGGACTACCTGCTCTGGTTCGTGATGCCGTTCGTGGCGGGTGAAACGCTGCGCCAGGTGATGCGGCGCGAGCGCATGCTGCCGGTCGACCGCGCCGTCCAAGTAGCCAACGACGTTCTGGAGGCGCTGGGATACGCCCACGCGCACGGCTTCGCCCATCGCGACATCAAACCCGACAACATTGTGCTCTCGGCCGAGGGCAGCGGCGCAATCTTGGTGGACTTCGGGATTGCGCGCGCGATCGCAAGCTCGGGGGAGGATCGCGTCACGCGCAGCGGCTTCGTTGTCGGCACGGAGGAATACATGAGTCCCGAGCAGGCCGGCGGCTCTCCCGACATCGACGGCCGGACCGACCTCTACTCGCTGGGGATCGTGCTGTTCGAGGCGCTGGCGGGACGGCCGCCCTTCTCGGCGGCGAGTGCGGCGGCCGTACTCGACATGCAGCAGCACGCCAACCCGCCCGACCTGCGCAAGTTGCGGCGCGACGTTCCGCGCGACTTGAGCGACGCGGTCCTGAAAGCACTCTCAAAGGCGCGCGAAGCGCGTTGGCAGACCGCCGCCGACATGCGCCACGCTCTGCTCCCTCATGCGGTGACACCATGACGATACGCACGCTCTTGATCACCTTCGCTCTCGCGGCCACGACGGCATCCGCGCAGGCACCCCCGGCGCGTCCGCGCGCGCGCGATCTCGGGGTTCCGTTTGGTGGCACGCCGCCCGGTCCGCTCAATGCGATCACCGACGTCGCCGGCGTCACCGTGGGACAGAACACGATCGTTCGCGGACAGGGCAAGCTGGTCGTCGGTCAGGGCCCGGTCCGCACCGGCGTGACCGCCGTCTTCCCGCGCGGCGCGACGAACGGCGATCCCGTGTTCGGCGGCTGGTTCACGCTCAACGGCAACGGCGAAATGACCGGCACGACCTGGCTCGAGGAATCGGGCTTCCTCGCCGGGCCCATCATGATCACGAACACGCACAGCGTCGGGATCGTCCGTGACGCCGTGATCGAGTGGCTCGTGCGCAAAGGATTCGAGTTCGACTGGTCGCTTCCGATCGTGGCCGAGACCTGGGATGGCGCGTTGAACGACATCAACGGCTTCCACGTGAAGAAGGAGAATGTCTTTGCCGCGCTCGACAGCGCGCGCGGCGGCCCGGTCGTCGAGGGCGCCGTGGGCGGGGGGACGGGGATGATCTGCAATCAGTTCAAGGGCGGCATCGGCACGTCATCGCGGCGGCTCCCCGCGCCGCTCGGGGGGTACACGGTCGGTGTGCTCGTGCAATGCAACTACGGCTCGCGCCCACGGCTTTCGATTGCCGGCGTTCCGGTGGGACAAGAGATCCCCGATCTGCTGCCGTGCCGGGATTCGATCCCGGGAGTTCCGTTCCCGGCGAACGGCCGCCGCTGCGCGGATGCGGACAAGGGCTCCATCATCATCGTGATCGCGACCGACGCGCCGCTCCTGCCGCACCAGCTCAAGCGCATCGCGAAGCGCGCCTCGCTGGCAGTCGGCCGGCTTGGCGGCCTCGGCGGCAATCCCTCCGGCGACATTTTCGTCGCGTTCTCGACCGCCAATCCCGGCGCCGCCAAGCCCGATGCGAACGTCACCGTGACGATGCTGCCGAATGAACGCATCACGCCGCTGTTCGAGGCCACGGTGGACGCGACGGAGGAAGCCATCGTCAATGCGATGGTCGCGGCCGAAACGATGACCGGTGCGAACGGCATGCGCGTCTACGGCCTGCCCCACGACCGCTTGCGTGCCGCGCTGCAGAAGTACAATCGGCTGGTCGAGCCGCAAAAGTGAGGCGGCTGTGGCCTCTCCTGCTGGTGCTCAGCGCGGCATGCCAAACGGAGTCGCGCCGCCTTCTCGTTCTTGATCTCACCCTCTCCGATCCGCTGACGCTCGAGACCACGGCCGCGCCGTGGCACGCGGCCGGCTATCGCGTCGAGTACCGCCGCTTCTATCCGCACCTCACTCGTCTGGACCTGGTGCGCTATCGCACTGTGCTCGTGCTCGGAGGCCGCGAGCCCGAGAGTCCCTCCGATGCGTTGACGGTCGGCGACCTGGCGATCCTGAACGAATGGGTCCGGCGCGATGCCGTCGTCGTGCTCGGCTACACGGACGGCGATGGCGGCCTCGACCGCTGGGTCATGAACCAATGGCTCGCAGCAGCGGGTGCAGGCATCGCCGTTGGAACGCAGTCATTCGAATCGCCTGCGACGCCTATGCCGCATTCCGCGCTGGACAATGCGGGCTTCGAACCATTTCCCGCGGGCAGAAACCGCATTCTGACCGTCCGTGACCGCAGCCAAACGCTCGCACGTGCCGGCGGCAGCGCATTGGTCGCCGCAAGTCGCGCCGGCGGCGGCGGCCTGATTCTCGTCGCCAGCCGCAGTCTGCTGAGCTCGATCGACGCCGATGCGCGGACGCGCGACTTCCTCGTGGCGCTGGCGCGTTGGACGCGGCGGCCGGCGGAGTGGGCCACCGTCGGCGCCGCGGTTCATCCGGTGCCGCTGCACCTGGCGAACGCACCGCAGCCTGTCGCGATCCATCCGCCGCAGCTGGCGCCACCGACGGGGTCCTCACCGACAGTGCTGCCCGACCTGCCGACTCGGCCCGCATCGACGGCAAGCGGCATTGTGGCGCCGAGCTGGATCGCACGCCAGGGAATGCGGGTGCTCTGGAGCCGGTTTGCACTCTATTCACTCGATTCGCTCCTCGGCTTCGTGGATGTGGCTGCGCTCAACGCCCTCGCGACCAAGATTCCAGAAGCGGCACTCGCCGACACGCTCAGCACCCGCAGCCTGTGGAAAGTGACGGGAGATCGGTTGCAGGCGACGAGCGTGCACTGGTTTCCTGCCGTCTCGCTCGTTGCACTGCCGGCGGCGGTGGGGCCCGCACCGATCTCCACTCGCCGCCTGCTGACTCCCGCGGCACCGAATGTCGGCAGCTCCGACGAACTCAACCGTCATGGCGAGCTGATGCCGATTCCCTGCGGCCTCGATTCGCTCTATTGGCGCAATGCGTTGCGGCCGACCTACCGCGTTCTCTCACACCTTGGCGGGCCGAGGCCCGCGCCCGATGTGCTTACAGGCGTCGCTCTCGATCTCGACAGCGCGATGGCGATGTACCAGGGCAGTGGATTCTGCGACTCGGATTACCGCGTTGGGCTCACGGCGATGAGCCTTGATTCCGCCGAGCTGCATCGTCTGCTGGCGCTGCCAGCGCCGCTGCGGTACGACACATTGCTCGAGCGCGGATGGTTGAGCGCGTATTACACGGCGCTCGAAGCCGCAGTGGCCGAGCGCGCGCTGGCGCTCGGTGTCGAGATGAAGCGGATGCGTCCTGATCTGCGTTTTGCGTTTCGCGCGACGGCCGCGCCGGCCGATTGGTTCTCGCTCGGCCTGTTGCGGGGATTGTCGAGCCCGGACGCTCCCGTATTGCTCTGGCTCCGTGACATTCCCACCCGCGACCCGCGGACGCTGCTCAGCCGCTACCAGGCGCGTGGCATCTCCGCGCTCTCGGCGCTCGGACTCGATCCGGAGCGCGAGAGCTTCGCGCCGGCGCAATTGCCGAGGTTGCGATTCGCCATCTTCAGCGAGCACGCGGGCTTCTGGCTCAGTGGCGCCGCGACCGACAGTCTGGGCCGCGTGATGCGCCGCCTCACGAAGTAAAGACTTGCCGGGGAGGGGCGGCGTCCGGTAAGTTCTTCGACTGGAAGTGGTGGGGCCGATGGTCGCGGGTGGCCGGCTGAAGGGGCCATTCGAGGAAAGTCCGAGCTCCGCAGGGCAGGCCGCCAGGTAACGCCTGGGCGCCGTGAGGCGACGGAACAGGGCCACAGAGAACAGACCGCCCTTGTATCCAAAGGGTAAGGGTGAAAAGGTGGGGTAAGAGCCCACCGCGCGTCTGGCAACAGGCGCGGCACGGCAACCCCCGGTCGGAGCAAGGCCAAATAAGCAGCGAGACCTGGTCCGGGTCGTTCGAGCTGCGGGTAGGCCGCACGAGATGGCTGGCGACAGCTATCCCAGAGAGATGACCATCTGCTCGTACCAACGAGTAAACAGAACTCGGCTTATGGTCTCACCACTTCCACCTCTGTGACCAGGCCGTCCACACCCTATCCTCCCCATTGGGAGAACGTCGCCGATCTCCGGGTCTTCCGCACCACGCCCCCGGAGTGGGAGAAGCTCATTGCCTGGCGGACCGATATGCGAAAACGGGGATGGAAGCTCCTGAAGGTGACGAGCGAGGATACCGAGGTCGTCGCCATCTTCGGACGGACCAAGACCAAGGAATAGCCGATGCGTCGCTCCCTGTTCGTGGTCGCGTTGTGCGTGGCAGTGAGCTGCACGCCAAAACATCCAGCATCGGGTCCCATACCGGTCAACCCTCCGGACGCGCCACCGCCGCCGCCCGCGGCGCCGCCTCCGTCATCGCATCAAAGTGTTCGGCTCGGGCCGAATACGCTGCGCTACGTGATGCACCAGGTCATACATATCGACCAGGACTTTCAGGGAATGCATCAGCCGCTCGACTTTGGACTGCGGGCGTTCTTTGCGGCGACAATTACCGGCCCGGCCGACTCGAGTGGCTATCCGACGACCATCACCGTGGATTCGATCATTCCCGACTCGGGCACGACGGCGCCCATGGGCATAAACCTGAGCTCGGCGAAGGGACTGTCCTATTCGGGGCGGCTCACACCGCGCGGGGAGTTCCGCTATCAGCTCGCCTCAGATACCACGGCGGCGCAGGCGCTGACGCCCGTGGTCGGGTCGTTCAAGAACTTCTTCCCCCGCCTTCCTGCCGGCGGCGCGGCACTCGGCGCGACCTGGACCGACACGGTGAGCGACAACGACCGGGCAGCCGGCGCCGTCACCGTGACCAGCGTCAGCAAAGCCCATGCGGCGGCGTGGGAGGAGCGGAATACCGCGCGGGCGCTGCGCATCGACGTGACCTCCGAATTCACGATCAAGGGCAGCGGGGAGCAGGCCGGCCAGCCGTTCGAGGTCGCGGGCAACGGCCTGCGCAGCGGCGTAGACTATGTCGCCGTAGATGGCCGCTATCTGGGCGGTGAATCGCGCGATTCGACGTCGATGACGATCACGCTGCCTGTCCAAGCCATGACGATCCCCCGCACCCAGGTATCGAAGACGACGGTGACGGTACTGCCTTGACGGCCGAGCGGCCCGACGGCCCGACGGTCGCACTGGCCGCGATCCTGCTGTTGGCCGTCGGGCCGCTCGGCCGTCAAGCCGTCGGTCAGTCAGTCGCTCCCAATCGCGCCACCGCTTACCTCTTTCCTACCGACGTGCGCGACGCGCGCGCCATCTGGGTCAACCCGGCAGGTCTCGCCATCGCTCGTGAAGCATCGATCTACGCGGAAGTCGGCATCGGTGAACCGGGCCAGAGCGGGCGGCTCCGCCAGATCAATGCCGGCTTCAATTCACGGGGTTTGGCGTTCGGGTACCAGCACGACATTTTCGATGACGGCGTGCGGGGAACGACCCTGCGCCTGGGGCTGGCCGGTGGAACCGGCGGGCTGGCCGCCGGCTTCGACATCGCCCGCTACAGCGGCAGCGGCGCCAACGCAACCGGCTGGGATATCGGCGCGTCGTACGCGCCCAGCCCCGCTTTCACCTTTGGCCTCGTGACGACCAACATCGGGCAGCCGGTGGTCCGCGGCCTCAAGCAGCGCCTGACTTACATCCCGGGGCTGACATGGCGTCTCGGTTCGGTGCCCACGCTCGCCTTCTCGGCGGACGCGCGCATTACACCCGATTCGGTGGAGTCCATGGCGTTTGGGTTGACGTGGCGGACAAACAGCAGCAGCGCCAAATGGCCCATCGAAGTCATTGGCCGCATCGATACGGATAATCAGTTTCGGCGCGGTGCCCTGTCGCTCGGGTTCTCGATTGGAGGCCATAATCGCGGGGGCGTCGTGGCGTCGTCACCGGGAGATGCGTCGCAGATCGACTACTCGAGTATCTACGGACTGCTGACGCGAGGACTGTCGACGACCGGACGACACTAGCCGCGGCGCGTCTTGCTCCGCGTGCGGGGACGGGATGCCGGTGGCGGGGGAGTGGGCCGCACCACGCGTGGCTTCGCCGCGGGCGCCTCTGGTGGCGGTTCCCGATTGAGCTGTGGTCTGATCTGCATCATGTCACGGAACGACAGGCTGCGATAGACGGTGTCCGCGACTCCTCCGGAATACCTGCCGTAAATCATCAATCGAAACGCCAGACCGCCATGGGGAATGAGATCCATGTGCCGCTGTACGCTGTCGCGCGCGTAGGACCGCACCTCATGTGGCGTGAGGACGACGGTGCGATGACGGGTGAGCAGCAGCAGCGTCGTGTCTTCCTGCCCGGCCGGGCGATAGGCGAACAGGCCGACATCGCCCGGCAGCAGTGCGTGCCGGGCGCGCAGCGTGCGAGCCAGGACGTCGGGTAGTGGCGCCCGCGCCACGAGGCGCGGCGGCTCGCTGAAGACATAGTAGGCCACGAGTGCGGCCCCACCTGCGGCCGCTATCGAGAGCAGGCACCCGGCCACGCCGAGTCCCACGAGCGAGCGGTAGAACATCGAGCGGAGGCGGCGCCGCAGCGGGATGTGCACCCGGTCGCGCGCCGCGGTCGGCAATGCGCCCACCAGCGCGCGGCTGACCTCGCTCGCCAGCTGGAACCGCTTGGCGCGCTTCTTGTCCATCATCCGGTCGAGCACCGCGGCCATCTCCTCCGGGACGTCGGGGCGATGGCGGCGAATCGGCTCAGGCGGCTCCGTGAGCACCTGAGCGAGAATCGCGGCGGATGACGGATCTTGGAACGGCGGCGCGCCCGAAAGCATCTGATACAACACGACGCCGAGCGAGTAGATGTCCGAGCGGCCGTCGAGCGGGTCGCCGGCCGCCTGCTCCGGACTCATGTACTCGGGTGTTCCGACCACGGTGCCTTCGCTCGTGAGCGTGGATCCGCCGCTCTTCTTCTCCTTGGCTGCCTGCGCGGCCTTGGCGATGCCGAAGTCGGTCACGAGCACGTGCCCGCTCTTGTCGAGCAGGATGTTGTCGGGCTTGATGTCGCGATGCACGATGTCGTGGCTGTGCGCGTAGGCGAGGGCGTCCGCCACTTGCCGCGTGATGCGCGCGGCATCGCCGATGGGCAGCCGCTTTTGCGTCTCGAGGAGCTGGCCGAGCGATGGTCCGTCGATGCAGCGCATGATGAGGTAAAAGATTTCTTCCTGCCGGCCGACCTTGTAGATCGGGACGATGTGCGGATGCTCGAGGCGAGCGACCGTCTGCGCTTCGCGCATGAAGCGTTCGGCCACCACCGCCGACGGCGCGAGCTCCACGTCCAGCACCTTCACCGCGACGTCCCGATTGAGGACGTTGTCGCGCGCGCGAAAGACCGCCGCAAAGCCCCCCTGACCCAGCAGGGCGCCCACGGTAAATTCCGTGCCAAGCGCTTGTTGTAAGCGCTTCCGGAGGTCTTCGAGGTCCATGGCGGAGCAACAAGCTAGGATTGTGCGACGCGTTGTGCCAGTCGTGATCGCACTTCTTTGTCTGTGGCTGTTTGGCGTGTGGCCGCCGCCTGTCTGGTGGCGCGATCACGAGCCGCGGTGTACGGCGATGATGCGCGTGCGTGCCGACGCGTCGACGTGCCGACGTGCATCAATCCAGGGCTCCGCACACGCCGGCACGACTGCACGTCGGCGCGAGCATGACCCCCTCCTCGAGCGCATGGTCATCATCGCCGAGGATTCCCGATTCAGAACGCACCACGGAATTGATTTCGTCGAGCTACACGAGGCGTGGGCGGCCGGCGGTCACCGCGGCGCGAGCACCATTACGCAGCAGCTCGCGAAAAACCTCTACCTTTCGCCGTCGCGCTCGATTCTCCGGAAGCTGAAAGAGGCGGTGACCGCAGTGCGGCTCGAGCTCGCGTTGCCCAAAGACCGGATCATGCAGCTGTACCTCGAGACCGCGGAGTTGGGGCCCGGGATTTGGGGAATGGATGCCGCGAGCTCGGCGTATTTTGGCGTGCCGGCGTCGAAGCTCAGCGCCATGCAGGCCGCCGCCCTGGCGGCCACACTGCCCCAGCCTCGAACCTCCAATCCCACATTTCGGCCCGCTCGCATGCTCGCGCGCCGCGAATTGATTCTCGCGCGCTATTACGGCGGCAAGACGCCCGTGCCACACATGGACGAAGACGCGATCCCTGAGATGCCGGAGATCGAGGCCCCTGTGCTTCCGGTGATTCCCGACACACTCACGATTCCGGACACGAGAAAGGACCACCCAGACTCAGGTGGTCCCACGCACTAACTCCTCGGACCCGCTCGGCGTCTCTGCGTCAGTCCACTAAGCGTAACGGCATGACGAGCGCCATGTAGGACGCGGGATCGTTCCAGCCCACGGGCTCGATCGTCGCCGCGCGCTCGGGCGCCTTGAACGTGAAGCGCACCTCGTCGGTCGGCATGTACTTCAGGATCTCGAGCAGATACATCGCATTGAAGCCGATCTCGAGCGGCTCACCTTCGTACGTGACCGCGAGCTCGTCCTGCGCCTCGCCCAGGTCGGGCGTCTGCACGGAGAACTTCACGTTGCCGCCCGAGAAGGCGAGGCGAATGCGATGCGTCTGGTCGCTCGCCACGACGCTCATGCGGCGCAGCGCGGCCGCCATCGCCATCTTGTCGACGGTGGCGTGCTTGTCGTTCTCGCGCGGGATCACCTGCTCGTAGTTCGGATACGGACCTTCGATCAGACGCGAGAATACGAGGGTGCCGCCGGCGCGGAAACCGATATGGTTGTCGCTCTTGGCCAGCTCAATCTCGGCGTCGGCCGCATAGAGCCGGCGGATCTGCTCCAGCGCTTTCGGCGGCACGATGAGATCGGCAGTGGATCCGCCGGTCGCCGGCACGTCCATCTTGGCGAGCCGGTGACCGTTCGTGGCCACCATGCGCATCCGGTCGGGCCGCAGCTCCCACAGCACGCCGTTCAGGATCGGGCGGCTTTCCTCGGTCGAGGCGGCAAATGCCACATGACCGACGAGCTTGTGCACCACGCCGGCTGCCGCCTTCCAGGCCTTCTCGAACTTCACCACAGGGAAGGAGGGAAACTCTTCACGCGGCAGGCCCAACAGCTTGAACTTGGAGCGACCCGACTCGATCGAGACGCGCGACTCGCCGGCCGCCGTGATCCGCACCGGGCCCGACGGCAGCTCGCGCGCGATGTCCACCAGCTTCTTGGCCGGCAGCGTTACCGCGCCATCGGCATCCACCTCCGCAGCGACCGTGGTGCTGACCGCGATGTCGAGATCCGTGCCCGAGAGCCGGAGTCCGCCGGCTTGCCTCGAAGCCTCGACCAGGACGTTGGCCAGAACCGGGAGGGTTGTCTTGGCGGGAATCGCCGCCGCGACCGCGACCAGGCCTTCTTGTAGTTGTTCTCGCGTGATCGTGAACTTCATGCCGGACGCTTCGTCTCCAAAATGAGGAAAGTCTTACTACTGCTTCTCTATATAGAAATACTAGTAGTAGTAGTAGACACCGGGGATATGTGCGCGATGTCGCTAAAACGCAACCAGTGAATCACCTGTCGTACGTCACATGATGTTGGTGCACTGTTGGGACTGTTGGCGCTTTGCGGATAGCTCTGACGATTTCCCCATCACCCACACCCTGCGCCGTTTTCCCCATTTCTCGAATGTTAGCTACAGTGCGGACAATTCCTGCCGGGCCATTTCGACGCGCTCTTTGAACGTCCGGTCGCGCATCATCTGGCGCTCGACCTTGTCCACGCTGTGGATCACCGTGGAGTGGTCCCGCCCGCCGAACGCCTGCCCGATCTCGACCAGCTGCATGCCCAGCATGTCGCGCGCGAGGTACATCGCCACCTGGCGCGGGATAGTGAGCGTCTTGGTCCGCGCCTTGGAGCGAAGGCCTTCAGGCGTGACACCCCAGCGTCGCGCAACCACTTCCTGTACGCGGTCGATGCTCGGCGCCGACCCACTGTTCGCATATCCCGCGCCCTCTTCGCCCTGGCGGATCTTGTCCGACAGCGCGTCCCGCGCCAGCTCGATCGTCACCTCGCGGTTCTTGAGTGAGGCGAAGAGCAAGAGCTTGATGATGCAGCCCTCCAGCTCGCGTACGCTGGAGCGGATATGCTCGGCGATGAACCGAAGCACGTCATCCGGGATCGTGAGCTCGAGATGGTCCTGCTCGGCCTTTTTCCGCAGAATGGCGATGCGGTGCTCGAGATCGGGATGGCCGATATCGGCCACCATGCCCCATTCGAACCGCGAAATCAGCCTGTCTTCCAGGCCCGGGATCTCCTTCGGCGGCCGGTCGGACGTCAGCACGATCTGCTTGTGCGCCTCGAACAGGGCGTTGAAGGTGTGGAAGAACTCCTCCTGCGTCATTTCCTTGCCTTCCAGGAAATGCACGTCGTCCACCAGGAGGAGATCCACGTCGTTGCGGTAGCGCCGGCGGAACTCCGACATCGTGCGCGCGTGGATTGACTCGATCACGTCGTTGATGAACTGCTCGGCGCCGAAGTACTGCAGCCGGGTCTCGGGATTCCTCTCGAGCACCGTATGCGCGATCGCCTGCATCAAGTGCGTCTTGCCGAGTCCCGTCGCGCCGTAGATGAACAGCGGGTTGTAGGTCTTGCCCGGCGCTTCGGCGACGGCGTGTGCCGCCGCGGCCGCGAGCTCGTTTGACTTGCCGATGACGAACGTCTGGAAACTGTACCGTTCGTTGAGCGGTGTCGTCCCAATGTTGGCGGCGATTGCCGTCGCCGCGCTGTGCTGCGGCGCGACGAAGAAATCCATCTGCGGCCGGCGCTGTCGGTCCTCCTGCACGCGGAACACGACGGTCGTCGGCCGGCCGAGCACACGCTCGGCGGCACGCGCGAGCAGCGACGCGTGTTTCGACTCATTCCATTCCGCCGCGAACTGATCGGGCGCGCCGAGGATCAGCCGCCCTTCGTCGAGCGCGATGGGCTCAGATGGCTCGAGCCACGTGCGCACCGTCGCCTCGGGAAGTTCACGTCGAGCTTCGTCGAGGAGGCGCTTCCAAGCTTCGTTTACCGATTGCTCCATCACGATTTTTCAAAAAGGTAGGGTGTCCAACAAGGGCGGGGCGAAGCTACGGGCTCGCTGTGGAAAAGTCAACCTTGACCGTCGCGTCACGAGCCGGGTAACTTTCCCGGCCTTACTCGAGGAATTCATGGGACCGACATATCGGCCGCGCAATCGGCGGCGCATCAATAAGCATGGCTTCCGCGCGCGGATGAAAACCGTTTGGGGCCGCGCCACGTTGTCTCGCCGGCGCAAGAAGGGCCGTAAGCAGCTCGTCGTCCGCATTCCATCCAAACACCGGAGCCGGTAAACGAGCGAGCGGTACCCGCGCCGCGTCCGTATCACGCGCGGCTCGGAGCTCACATCCTGCTGGGAGGCGGGAGGCCGGCGCCGCACCCGGCACCTCGATTTGGCTTGGCGTCACAATACCTCGGGTCACGCGCGGCTCGGCCTGATCGTGCCGCGTCATCAATCGTCGGCCGTGGCGCGCAATCGTCTGCGCCGCCGGCTGCATGAAATCCTGCGCCGCGACGTGCTGCGCATGCTCCCGGCAGTCGATCTCGTCATCCGCGCGAAGCGCTCCGCCTACAGCGCCTCCTTTGCAGTGCTGCGTGCCGAATTGACGGGCGTGGTCGAGACGCTGACGTGACGCGCCTGGAACGCGCGCCGCGCCTGGCCGTAATGGCTCTCATCCGTGGCTACCAGCTCACGCTGTCCCACCTCGTCTTCACCCAATGTCGGTTCGAGCCGTCGTGCTCGCGCTATACCTATCAAGCGGTCGAGCGCTACGGCGCACTCAAGGGCTCCTGGCTTGGGATCAAGCGCATTCTCAAGTGCCATCCATTTCATGTCGGCGGGTATGATCCCGTTCCCTAGCGCCTTCCATGGATAAAAGACGCCTTCTCCTCGCGTTCGCGCTCATGATGATCGTGGCGGTTGCGCCGTCGCTGATTTGGCCGACCAAAAAACCGCCGGCCCGTCCGACCGCCGGACGGCCGGACAGCCTGCGCAGGGCTGACTCCACCCAATCACGTCCGGCCGTAACGCCGTTACCGTCCGATCGTCCGACGGTCCGACCGTCCGACGACACCGGCCGCATTATCTGGGTGACGTCACCGCTCTATCGCTTGGGCTTTAGCAGCAAGGGCGCCCGTCTCGTTGCCGCCGAGCTGCTGCAATACAAGTCATTCGCCCGCGGCGACTCCGGGCCGGTGCAGCTGGTGCCCGCCGGCGATGCCTTCCTGCGCCATCGGCTCGTGCTCTCCGGCGGCGACACCGTTTCGCTCGAGGACTGGAGCTTTCAGCCGAGTCCGGATGCGGCGGGTGTCGTGGTCTACGCGGGGCAGGGTGCAAAGCCGCTGCGCTTCGACGCGGAGCGCGGCGGCTCGCACGTGACGCTCGAATACTCGTTTGTGCCCGATCGCTACCGCTTCGAAGTGCACGGCTCGGTGAGCGGGCTTGGCTCGAGCGGCGCGATCCTGCTGCTCGACCTGGCCAATGGCTTGCGCTCCGTCGAGAAAGATTCACTCGACGACTATCGCCACTACTCGATCGTGACGAAGGCATCCAAGACCGAGCGCACCGATTTCGCGAAGGTTCGGCCGGGACAGCGCGCGCTGTTCAACGGCCCGTTCGAATGGGTGGGGGTGAAGTCGAAGTACTTCTTCCTCGCCGCGCTCGCCCTGCAAGAGGGAGAGCCGACATTCGCCGGCGCCGTTGCGGTCGGGGGCCCGAGAAACGGACGCGCGGCGTCGCGCGCGGACGTCATGGTGACGATGCCGGTGCAGCCCGGCGGCTCGTTCCATTATCAGGTGTATGCGGGCCCGCTCGAGAATCGTCACCTCGCGCCGCTCGGGCACGGGCTCGACGACGCCAATCCCTATGGCGGCATTTTCCGGCCCATCATTCAGCCCGTCTCGGTCTTCGTCGTCAATATCCTGCTCTGGATGCACGAGCGGCTCCATCTCGCGTACGGCTGGGCGTTGATCCTGTTCGGTATCGTCATCCGCGTTTTGCTCTGGCCCTTGAACCAAAAAGCGATGGAGTCGGGCATCCGGATGCAGGCCGTCGCGCCGCTCATCAAAGAGACCCAGGACAAGTACAAGGACGACCCGGCGCGGCTGCAGCGCGAGATGCTGCGCATCTACAAGGAGTACAAGGTCAATCCCTTCGGGGGCTGCCTGCCGATGCTCCTGCCCTGGCCGGTGCTGCTCGCGCTGTTCTTTGTGTTCGCCAACACGATCATCTTTCGCGGCGTGCCATTCCTGTGGCTGCCCGATCTGTCGCGGCCTGATCCGTACCGCATCATTCCCATCGTGCTCGGCTTGTCGATGTTCGGCCTCTCGAAGGTGGGGCAGATCGGCGTACCGCCGAATCCGCAGACCCGCATGATGGTGTATTTCATGCCGGTGATGATGACGTTCCTGTTCCTCAACTTCGCATCCGGACTGAATCTGTATTACGCGGCGCAGAACCTTTTCAGCATCCCGCAGCAATACATGATCGCGAAGCGGCGGCTGCGCGAAGCGCCGGTGGCGGGTAGTGGCACGCGCGCGCCCGCGCCGCCCCTGCCCGCACGCAAGACGTAGACTGCTCACTGACACCATCGTTGCGCTCGCGACGCCTCCCGGCCGCTCGGCCCTCGCGCTGATCCGCCTCTCGGGTCGCGACGCCTTCCCGCTCGCCGCCCGCTGCCTCGAGCCGTTTCACGCCACACCGCCGCGCACCGTTTTCCGGGCGCGCCTTTTACATCCCGCGTCCCGCGCGCTCGTGGACGACTGCCTCGCGGCCTGCTTCCCGGCGCCGCACTCCTACACCGGCGATGACTTGATCGAGATCTCGACCCATGGCGGGCTGGTCGTGCCGGCCGCCGCGGTCGCGGCGCTGGTTGAGGCCGGGGCACGGCCCGCCATGCCGGGCGAGTTCACTCGCCGCGCCGTGCTGAACGGCAAGATGGATTTGCTGCAGGCCGAGGCGACCGCCGACCTCATCGACGCCGGTTCGCCGGCGCAGCGCCGCCGCGCGCTGCAGCAGCTCGAGCGCGGGCTGTCGGACCGCCTGGCGGCGCTCCGCGGCGAGATCCTGGAACTCGACGCGCTGCTGGCCTATGACATCGACTTTCCCGAGGAGGATGAGGGTCCCGTCTCGCCGGAACGCGTGCGAGATGCGTGGTGCGTTGTGCGTGACCGCATAGCCGATCTCTTGAAGACCGCTCCCGAGGGCGAACGGCTGCGCGAAGGCGCGCTGCTCGTGATCGCAGGCCGGCCCAACGCCGGCAAATCGTCCCTGTTCAACGCGCTGCTCGGTACCGAGCGCGCAATCGTGACCGAGATCCCCGGCACCACGCGCGACGCCATCGAGGCGCACGCCGTGATCGAGGGCTTTCCGTTCCGCCTGGTGGATACGGCGGGATTGCGGGATGTTGGCGAGCGGATTGAGCGGCTTGGAATCGAGGTCAGCAAGAAATACCTCGCGGCGGCGGACCTCGTGCTCTACTGCGAAGAGACCGATGATCCCAGCCGAGAGCAATTTCTCGCGGAGATATCCGTTCCGGTCGTGATCGCGCGGACCAAAGCCGACCTCGGCGGATCGGGGATTTCGGTCGTCACGGGGCAGGGACTCGCCGAGCTGCGGCGCCAGCTCGCCGAGGTCGCGTTCGGCCGGCTACTCGCGCTCGGCGACGTCGAGCCGGTGGTGACCCGCGCGCGCCATCGCGTCGCGCTCGAGCGTGCCCAGCGAGAGCTCGAGGAGTTCTGGACCGCGCGGACCAGTGGGATCGATGCGGCAGCGGCGGCGACGCATCTGCGCGCCGCGGTAGTTGCGCTCGACGATTTGATCGGGGCGGTTACGCCGGAGGATGTGCTCGACCGGGTGTTCGCGGCGTTTTGCGTGGGGAAGTGAGCGCGTCACGGCCCCACGAACTTCTTCGTCGTCCCGCGCAGGACACTGGCGCCCGGCCTTGGACGCCAGAGCGCCGTCTGCTCGATGAGCTGCGCGAGCTCCATGTCACTCGCAGTCACGCCGCCGGCGCTGTGCGTCCACAGCTTCACCTGCACCTTGCCCCAGCTCACCGCGAGATCGGGATGATGGTCGGCCGCCTCGGCGAAGAACCCGATGGCATTGACCAGCATCAAGGTGGTCGGCCAGCCGTCGGTCTGATACTCGCGCACGATGGCGCCGGCTTCGAGACGCCAGCCGGGTAAACCGTTGAGCCGGTCGCTGATCTCAGTGGGCGAAAGTTTAGTCGAGGTCTTCACGGTAGCTCGCTGACTGGCCGAAGTTTTCCTCCACCTCGATCTCTATCGTCTTGAGGCGGACGGAGCCGAGCTCGGCGCGCACCCGGCCCGCGAGATACTGCGCCAACATTTCGACCGTCGTATTCGGAATCGGCAGGATTACGCAATCGCCCGCGGGAAACAGATAGCGAGGCTGGCCGGCGAATGCCACGCGCACGCTGCCGTTCTCCTCGGAGATCTCGAGTTGCGGATTGTCGCGCGGCAGCAGGACGCGATGATCGAGCTCGGCCGTGAGACTGCGCATCACCTTCTTGACTGCGGAAAAGTCCACCACGAACCAGCTGTCTTTCTCGAGCCCGCCTTCGACGACCAGGCTGGCGCGATAGTTGTGGCCGTGGAGTTTCTCGCAGCGGTGACCGGCGAACGTGATGAAGTGCGCGGCCGCGAAGACCAGGTCTTCCTTGGTGATCGCGACTTTGAATGCGCCCCGCCCGCGAGTGCCCATACCCCGCGTAATCTACTCGGGAGGTACAGCCTCGCCTGTCGAGAGCCGCCACACCTCGTCCGCCAGCCACTCCAGGCGCTGCTGGGCATAGTCGAGCTCGACGGGGGTCATGGTCTTGGCCCGGCGGGCGATCTCCCGCGTATGCGCGAGCAACTCGTCCAACACCTCGCGCAGCGGGCGATTGCGCCGCCGCTCCGGCGCCTCTGCCGGCACCGGCGCTCCAACCCGAGC
The DNA here is from genome assembly GCA_003221035.1 of Gemmatimonadota bacterium. Taxonomy (GTDB): domain Bacteria; phylum Gemmatimonadota; class Gemmatimonadetes; order Gemmatimonadales; family GWC2-71-9; genus 20CM-2-65-7. Next base: position 12,807 of record QHUB01000024.1, on the reverse strand, counting down.
CGGACCACTCTGCCCCTTTCCCCGCGTCGTCACGCCGTCTGGATCCCCATGGCTCGATCGTCCGCCTGTCGCAGCTCCTCGACAGTCGCCCGCACGGTCGAAGCGCCGCCGTGCTCCGCGAAATAGTTCTCCACCAGCCGCAGGCCGAGATAATAACCCGCGCGCTCCGGAAGCACCTTGCCCGCGAGCAGGCGCGCGGCGGGACTCATGCCGCCCGACAGATAACGCAGGCGGAGCCCCAGCCCCGTGGCGTCGAGATCGGCCGCCGAGGCGCGGCGCAGGAATGCGTCCAGCTCGCGCAGCCGGCGATACTGCCGGCGGTTGTAGCCGAAGTATTCCCAGGCATCAAAGCCCGGTGCCGCCGCCTGCGATGCCGCAATCGCGGCGCCTTCATTCACGACCAGCTCACGCAGCGTGGCGCGCGATCCCATCTCCCATGCGTCATAATATCCGCCGAGGTCGCTCACGAGCCGGCGCAGCGCCGCGCGGCTCGTCGGCGACGTGTAGCGCAGCGCGTGCGCCACTTCATGCGCGATCCACAGCGGCAGAAGGTTTGGCGCGAGTCCCATGCCGTATGATTGCGCGTTCGCGCGCCCGGTGAAATGCTCGAGGCACACGAACGCAATGCCCCGCCCGCGCACGACCAGCTCTCCTGCATTCGCGGCGCCCACGCCGACCATCAGATAGAGATCGACCGGGCTGTCGGCCTCGAGTAACTCGGTCGCGCGTCGCAAGCCCTCCTCGGCGATCGCCACCACGTCCACGTCTTCGAGCAGTCGCTTCAGGTCGCTGCGGTCGGCGCGCAACGCCGTCGCGATGATCGGCTCCGCATGCGGCGAGTTTGGATCGAGCACGTAATTCTGCCAGTACGCGCTGAGCACCGGACTATGGCGATCGAGGTACTCGTGGTATGCCGCGGGAGGATCTTGTGCGGCCAGTGTCGCGAGGAATTCAGGAACGAGATTGACGAGCATTGCGCTGGTGCTGCCCAATTTGGGAAGCGGTCCCGCGGAATTCAATCTCGTTGCGCCGCGACACCTGGTCGCGGCGGGCTTGACACTACGCCTTTGGCGGCGTACGCAACCGGCGGCTGATTTCGGTGAGAAACTTGCGCTCGGCCGGCGTGAGACTGTCGACGCCGCTCGCGATGATCTTGTCGAGCACGCGATCGATTTCGGCGGTGGCGCGCGCGTCGGGCGAAGGCGCGCCGCGCGAGCTCGCGGCGCGCGCCGACGGCGGAATGCCGCTGCCGCGGCTCATCCGCGGCGGCTGCGACACGAGCACGCTCGACTCCGAGGGCTGGCGGCCGCGCCGCTCGTCGCGCGTGGCATACCAATCCTGGCCCTTGAGATAGAGCAGCGCGGTAGCGACGCCGCCAAGGTGCGCGAGATGTGCGGTCCCATCACTCGCCCCGAGCAGGGCCAACACAAGGTCCACACCCACGAGGAATACGACGAGCCATTTCGCCGGAATCGGATCGGGCAGCGGGAACACGAACACCGGATGGTCGGGCCAGTACCACGCAAAGGCGACCGCGACGCCGAGCACGGCGCTCGACGCGCCGATGATCTGCGTCATCCGCATGGCCTGCATCAAAAGGAACGATGCGGCCGCGCCACCAATCCCGCAGAGGAGATAGAAGAGCAAAAACTTCCGACCACCCATGTGCTCTTCCACCGAGGAGCCGAACACGAACAGCACAAGCATGTTGAACGCGAGGTGCAGAATTCCCGCGTGCAGGAACATGTAGGTGACAAACGTCCACGGCTGGTCCCAGGCGGCCAGCGGAGTAAACGCAAACGCTTTCGCGAAGTTGGAATCAACGAACAGCGTGTTTTGAACCAGAAACACGAGCAGGTTGGCGACCAAAAGGCGTCGCACCCACGTCGTCAGACCGTACATTCGCTGCGGGCCCATCAGTTCCTCGGCGTCCACTAGGCGTCTACGCGGCTCGGCTCACTCTCATGGATATACCCCCCGCTCTAGGGGGCCTTGTTCCGAGCCAGCGTGGCGATCCGCTCACACAGCTCCGCAAAAACAATCCCAGCCGCCTGCGCCGCCTGAGGGAACAAACTGGTGCGGGTCATTCCCGGCAGAGAGTTCGCTTCCAGGCAGAAGATGTCCCCCTCAGGACTGACCCGGAAGTCGATCCGAGAGTAACCGCTCAGCTTCAGGGCACGGTGCGCCATCAGCGCATACTCCTGCAATTGTCGGGCGAGCAGGGTCTCGATCTTGGCCGGGAAGGTTTCCTCTGACATGCCCGGCGTGTACTTCGTCTCATAGTCGAACAATTCGTGCTTAGGGACTATCTGACCTACGGGCAGCGGAACGTCGCCGAGCACGCCGACCGTCAGCTCCCTTCCCGGAATGAACTGTTCCGCCATCACCTCGTCGTCAAAGCGCGCTGCCAGCTTCACCGCGCTGCCCAGATCCTGGGCCTGTTTCACCAGCGTCAATCCGACCGAGGAACCCTGCTTGGACGGCTTGATGATGACCGGCCACCCCAACGCCGTGCTCACGTCCTCAGGACCCACCGGAGCCATGAACCATGCCGGCACAGGTACGCCCATGGCCCGGAACAGTCGCTTGGACAAGTCTTTGTCCATCGCGAGCGCGCTCGCGAGCGGGCCGCTGCCCGTGTAGGGCACCCCGATCACGTCGAGCACGGCCTGCAGCGTGCCGCCTTCCAGGGCACCGCCGTGCACCGCGAGGAACAGCACTTCCGCCCTCCGCACCGGCTCGAGCTCCCCCAGACCTTCCGACAGCATCTGCCGTTGGCGCTCGACCAGCGCCTCTACGGTCGGCGGCGTTGTGCCGACGGTCCCTGCGAGGAGCTCACGCTCGCTCCGCTCGTCCAAGACGCCACCGGCCAGATCGACCACGTGCACGTCGTGCTTCCGGCTTCGCAGCGCAGCCACGATCTGTGAGGCGCTGGCAAATGCGACGGCGCGCTCCGACGTCGCGCCGCCCGTGAGCACCGTCACACGCATCAGCGGATTCCCGCCAGCTGATGGAGCAAGTCGTAGCGGCTGACGATCCCGACGACCTTGCCGTTGCGCCGCACCAGCGCGGCCGGCGTCGTGCGCGACAACAGCGTGGTCAGCAGTGCTATCGGCGATTCGCCGTCCACGACCGGGAAGGGGGGGTCCATCACATCCCGCACGGGGCTGTCGAGGATCTTCTGCTGGCCGATCGCACGCGCCATCAGGGCCTGCTCGGACACCGCACCCACACCGTCGTCACCGTCGAGTACCGGCAGCTGCGACACGTTGTAGGTGGACATCAAGTTCAGCGCCTGACGGACCGACGCCTCTGGAGCGACGTGGATCAGTGGCGGCGCCTCGCCCGTCTTGGCGGCGATAAGGCGGCCGACCGTAGGTCTCGCGTCGTCGATCAGCTGGTTTTCGCGCAGCCATTCTTCGTTATAGACCTTGCTGAGATAGCGTTCGCCGGTGTCGGCCAGGACGGTCACGACCAGAGCGTTGGGGTCGTCGGTCCGGCGCGCGACGTCCAGGGCCGCGACGACGTTGACGCCCGTGGAGCCACCGACGAAGAGGCCCTCCTCCCTGGAGAGCCGGCGCGCCATCTGCATCGCGTCTTTGTCGCTCACGACCACCCATTCGTCGATCACATCCCAGTGCAGCGACGTGGGGATCTTGTCGCCGCCGATGCCCTCAACCTTGTAGGGTTGCCCGTCGCCCTTCGTGTGGCTCCTGGCATACTCGGTATAGATCGATCCCACGGGATCAGCAGCGACCACGCGGATCTTCGGATTCTTCTCCTTGAGATACCTGCCCGCGCCGCTGACTGTGCCGCCGGTGCCGGGCGCGCACACGAAGTGCGTGACCTTCCCGCCGGTTTGCTCCCAGATCTCCGGTCCGGTCGTGAGATAGTGCACGTCGGGATTCACCGGGTTGTAGTGCTGGTCGGCGAAGATCGCGTTGTCGTGCGCGGCCGCGATGGCGCGGCCTTTCACGATGTAGTTGTCAGGGTGATCCGGCGGCACGGCGGTCGGCGTGATGATGACTTCCGCGCCCAGCGCGCGCAGCAGTCGCGCTTTTTCCTGCGACATCTTGTCCGGCATCGTGAAAATGCACCGATACCCTTTCACGGCTGCCGCGATGGCGAGCCCGACGCCTGTGTTTCCGGACGTGGCTTCGACGATCAGGCCGCCAGGCTTCAGCGTGCCGGCGCGCTCGGCCGCTTCGATCATCGCGAGTCCGATTCGATCCTTGACCGACCCGCCGGGATTGAAAAACTCCGCTTTGGCGTAGACGGGCGTCCGGATCCCGCGCGCGACTTTGTTGATGCGAATGAGTGGCGTCCAGCCGATCGTCTCGAGGACGTTGGCGTACGGCTTAGTGTGTTGTGGCACTCGTGTCCGTGCGTGCCTTCGTCGTGTCAGGGGACGGCCGCGTCGTATCGGCGCGAGCCCTGGTGGTGTCCCCACCCGTCCGCGTGGTATCCGGCTTTGGCCGCACGACTGGAGCGGGAGGTGGAGAGCGCGGACGGGCGGGCGCGGGTGCCGGTGGCGGTATAGGCGCGGGCGCCGGCGGCAAAGTCACCGTTCCCGTTCGCGTCGTGCCCACCTGCCGGAACTCGACGGGCTGCAGAAATGCGGTTGCCACCGGGACGCCACGGCGCTTCGCGGGCGCGAACCGCAGCGCCTTGGAACCGGCGAGCGCCGCGGAATCGAGCGCGGGATACCCGCTGGCCTCGGCCACCCGTGTCGATTCGGGAACGAGCTTGCCCATCGAATCGACAAACAACCGCAGCGTGACGTCGCCTTCGACCTTTTGATCGTACAAAGCCGGCGGATAGGCGATCGGCACATCCGGGTTGAGGGCGACCGGCGCTTCGGATTCGGGCGGCGGCGCCGCCTGAGCCGACTGATCTCCTGCATCCGATTGCGGAGACGAGCCGTGACACGCCCACCCCACCCACCCCACGACGCCAAGCACGGCGACGGCGATCAGCACTCTCATGCGGTTGCATCCTTGCGGCGCTTTTGCCACGCTGCCAACCGGTTCAGCGCTTCGAGTGGAGACAGCGAATTGACGTCCAGCCCGTCCAGCTCGAGGAGCAGGGGGTCTGGAGGCGGCGGTGCGAACAGACCGAGCTGCGTCGCGTCGGCCGGAGCTGGGGGTCGCTGCCGTGCCACGTGATGTCCGGCCTCCAGCAGCTTGAGGACTTGCCAGGCGCGCGTCACGACCGGCGCGGGTAATCCCGCCAGGCGACCGACGTGAATCCCGTACGAGCGGTCGGCTCCACCCGGCTCCAGGCGGTGCAGGAACACGATCTCTTCGCCCACCTCGCGGACGGCCACGTTGAAGTTGCGCACGTGCTCGAGCTCCTCGGTCAGCTGCGTCAGCTCGTGGTAGTGTGTGGCGAAGATCGTCTTGCACCCGATGCTGTTGTGCAGGGCCTCGGTGACGGCCCATGCAATCGCCACTCCGTCGTAGGTCGACGTGCCGCGGCCAATTTCATCGAGCAGCACGAGACTCCGGGCGGTGGCCGCGTGCAGAATCGCGCTGGTCTCGCTCATTTCGACCATGAACGTCGACTGTCCACGCACCAGGTTGTCCGACGCGCCGACCCGCGTGAACAGGCGATCCACGACGCCGATGTCCGCGCGCCGGCAGGGGACGAACGAGCCCATTTGCGCGAGCACGACGCAGAGCCCGACTTGGCGGAGCAGGGTGGACTTGCCCGCCATGTTGGGACCCGTGAGCAGGATGACGCGACCGGACGCGTCGAGCAGCACGTCGTTCGGAATGAAGGCTTCGCGCGCCATCATCCGCTCGACGACGGGATGGCGGCAGCCCTCGAGCTGTACCGTGTACTCACTCGTGACTGCGGGCCGCACGTAACGCTCGCGCTCAGCCACGTCGGCGAGCGCGGCCCAGACGTCGAGCCGGGCGAGCAACCCTGCCGTGGTCTGGACGCGCGTGATGCCGGCGCCCACGCGCCGGCGCAGCTGGTCCAGCACGGCGGCTTCGCGCTCCGCGATGCGCTCCTCGGCACCCAAAACCTTGGCCTCGTACTCTTTCAGCTCGGCCGTGACGTAGCGCTCCGCGCCGGTGAGGGTCTGGCGGCGCTCGTAATCGGACGGAATACGCTCGCGGTGCGCGTGCGTGACTTCGATGTAGTAACCGAAGACCTTGTTGAAGCCGACTTTGAGCGAGCCGATGCCGGTGCGTTCCCGCTCGCGCGCCTGCAGCCCCGCGATGTATTGCTTGCCGCCGTCGCGCGCCGCCTTCAGCTCGTCGAGGTCGGCATCATATCCGCCCTTGATTGTGTCGCCGTCATCCAGTTGCGCCGGCGGCCGTTCGACCAGCGCGCGCGCCAGCTCCTCCCCGATGTCCGTCAGCAGATCGAGCTCATGGGCTCCCGCGTCGAGCAGGGCGGACCGCTCGCGGCCCTCGAGCCCGCTCAAGGCGCCCGCCACGTCGGGCAGGCGCACGATCGAATCCCGGAGCGCCCCCATCTCGCGGGGTGCGGCCCGGCCGAGGGTTGCGCGTCCCGCCAGCCGCTCGAGATCACGCACGCCGTCGAGCCCCTCGCGCAGTCGCTCGCGCCCGCGGCCATCGCCCACCAGCACGGTCACGGCGTCGAGCCGCGTGGTGATCGCCGCGGGATCGACCAGTGGCGCGAGCAGCCAGCGACGCAGCAGGCGCCCGCCCATCGGCGTGAGGGTGCGGTCGATCACTTCGAGCAGTGTGGCGCCTTCCATGCCGGCACGCAGGGGCTCGACGAGCTCCAGGTTGCGACGCGTCATCTCGTCGAGCGGCAGCAGATCGCCGCGGCGCACGATCGTGGGGTGTGCGAGATGGGGCAAGCCGCCCGGCTTGAGCTCGCGCGCGTAGCGCAGCAGTGCGCCGGCCGCGCCGATCGCGGGCCGATCGTCCGGCGAGACGCCGAGGCCGTCGAGCGATGCGATGCCGTAGAGCCGCAGCAGGTCCTCGCGCGCGAGCTCGGGGTCGAACTCCCAGGCTTCGCGCGCGGTCGTCGTCACCGCAGATCCCGGGATCGTCGTTTCCGCCGGCATGACCAGCTCACGCGCCTCATATCGCCCGAGCACCGGCTCGAGCTCGTCTGGCGCCACGACCTCGAGGATGAGCTCGCCGGTCGTGATGTCGAGTGTGGCGAGCCCCACGGCCGCGCCGCGCGGATCGACAGCCATCAGATAGTTGTTGCGATTCTTGACGAGCCAGTCGTCGGTGAGCACCGTGCCCGGAGTAACGGTCTCGACGACCGCGCGGCGGACGATTCCTTTGGCCAGCTTCGGATCCTCGATCTGTTCGCAGATGGCGACGCGGTGGCCTTTGGCGATGAGCCGCCGGAGGTATTCGGTAGCCGCCTTGACGGGCACACCGGCAAGCGGGATTTCCGCGGCGCCGCCGTTGTTGCGTGAGGTGAGCGTCAGCCCCAGCTCGCGTGCCGCGAGCTTCGCGTCGTCTTCGAACATCTCGTAGAAGTCGCCCATCCGGAAAAACAGGATGGTCTGCGGATGGCGGGCCTTGATGTCGCGGTACTGCTGCATGAGCGGTGTTTCAGGTGGGGTCAATGCCGTCATGGCTCGTCCACGACGAACGGCTGGCCGCCCATCTTGGTCTTCAGCCGCTGCTGCGTCCGCGTCGCTTCCTCGCGCGTGGCGTATCGGCCGACGCGCACCTTGAAGTAGCCGGTCGAATCCCGCACGACGCGGGCATCGAAGCCCATCACCCTGAGCCGGGTGAGCATGTCGTCAACTTGCGCCGCGCTTTTCACGGCCAGGACTTGCACGGCATACGCGTGTGGGCCGCTCCCCGAGGGTTTGGGCGCGGTGTCGGGAGAAGGCGCGCTGGCGGCCGGCGATGGTGCACTGCACCGCGCCGCGTAGAAGCCCACTTGATTCTTGAACTCGACATCGTCGCCCGCGCCGTCCAGAGCCTGCTGAATCAGCTGGCACCCGCGCGTTTCGTTCTTGAGCTCGAAATAGGCGCGCGCAGCCGTGAAGTCCGCACGCGGCCGCAGCGGCGAGTCGGGGTAGTCACGATTCAGGTGTTCCGCCGATTGTACGGTCTGCGCGGGGTCGCGCTGCGCGTAGTAAAGCTGCGTCAGGAGCAGCAAGGCGTCATCCGCCCAGGGGCTGGTCCCATACTCGACCACGACCCGGTTGAGATGCGATCCGACGGTCGCCGCGTCAGGCGCGACCTTCGCGGCCGCAAGCAGGGCTTGCGGATAGGACGTATCGCTCGGCGGAAGTGTCGCGAGCAGGCGCCGAATGATCGCGCGACCGGAATCGACCTGGCCGGACTGCGCGAGGCGAAGCGCTCCGACGAGCCTGCTGTCGGTCTGTGCCGACAGTCTGACTGCGGGACTGAACAACACCGCAAGCACCAACAGTCCCGCCGTCCGGCGCGCCGACTGTCCGGCCCTCATGCGGCCTCCCGCTTCGTTGCCGCGAACCCGAGTACGAGCTGCGTTACGATTCCCCGGTCGTCGCTCACCGTGGCCGTCTTCAGGGCATTGTCGGCGTCGAGCGCCGCGCGCAGCGCCGCACGGAGCTCGGACCCGGTCCAGAGGGCGCTCCACGCCGCCCAGCGCGCCGCTTCCTCTTTATAGCCGCGCAATCCGTACGGCCTGACGTTGATCATTTGCCGATAGAGGATGTCGGCGAGGCGACTCGGATGCACCCCGCGATCGCGCTCGGCGCGGGCGAGAGCCGTCCCGACAAGGTGCGTGCCGAGTAAGGAAATGATCTTGACGCCGTTCATGCCTGCCTGCTCCAGGACGGGCCCGGCCAGCTGGGCCGCGCGCGCGCCCATCCGTTCCAGAGCGGACTCGACCAGGTCGAACAGGGTTTCCCCGTGCCGCACGCCCACCTGGGCGGAAACGTCACCGACGGTGATGGATCGACCGGTGCCGGCGACGAGCGACGCAAGTTTCTCGAGCTCACGGCTCACGGTACTGAGATCATTCCCGACGGCCTTGAGTAACAGCTCCGAGGCCGGGGCATCGATCGCGACACCCAGCGCGCTCGCCCGATGCTGTACCCAGCGCGGAATCCGTTCGGCAGCCAGGGCTGTGAGATCGATTGCGGTGCACGCCCTCGCAATCTCAGCGTCGGGCTCCTCGCCTGCTGCGACGACGAGCACAAGCAGCGTGGTCGGGTTCGGCGATTCCAAATACCGCACGAGCTCATCCCGGAGCTTCGTCTTCCGCTTGCCGAGCTGCTCCAGGCCGCGAATCACGACGGCGCGGCGGTCAGCCAGCATGGGCGGCGTATTGACCAGTGCGTTGAATGATTCCGGGTCCAGATCGCCGGTAAACCGGATATCCAGGTTAAAGTCGCGGCTCGAGCCTATGCCGACGTCGATGAGCGCGCGAATCGCCTCGTCCTTCAAGACGTCTTCGTCACCGTAGAGCAGATAGACCGGATCGAGAGCAGGGCCGCCCTTCTTCAGACTTCGAAGGAGGGCGTCGAGGTTGAGCGCCGCCATCCAGCGAAGTTATCGCCCGCCGGTAGTCGGAGAAAGGCTTGTAATCTGGGTAATGATCGCTCGCGGATCCTGGAACGACACAAACGGCAGCCCCGCTCCAGCAACGGGCTTGGGGTTCGCGACCGGCGGCAAGAACGGCGCGCGCGCGATGCGCGGCCGTTGGCCGATCTCGAAAAAGCACAATGCGAATGCCGCAATCACCAGTAAGGTGGCTGAGACGCCGGCCTGCGCCGGCGGTCGCGGCACGCGCCGGCGCTCGATGGCGATGCGTGCGTCGAGGCGCTCCCGGAAGTCCGCCGACGGCGTAATCGGAGTGGCTGAGTGAAGAGCCCGCACCGCATAGCGAACCGTGGCGTCATACCGGCCGCACGAAGAGCACTGCGCCATATGTCGAGCAAAGCGGCGCAGATCCCGGGTCGAGGTGATTAATCCATCCCGGAACTCGCTATGGCGTTCGAGGAACTCCTGGCACAGCATGGGGGGAATGTACCACTCCCGGCAGCGGGGTGTTCCGCGGCCGGGCGAAAAGAGCGTCGAGTTGTGCTTAAACGAGGATCGGGCCGATGAGCTGGGCGAAGCTGTTGCGCGCCCGGTTCAGGCGACTCTTTACCGTCCCCAAGTTGCAGCCGGTGATCTCGGCGATTTCCTGATAGCTCTTCCCCTCGAGCTCGCGCAGCACGAAGACTTCGCGGTGATGCTCCGGCAAGCGCTGAACGCACTGATCCACGGCATCCTTAAGAAACCGCTTGCGATACAGGTCGTCGGGCCGTGCGGTCGTGTCTTCGAATTGCAGCGGCCGGTGGTCCGCTTCCCAATTCTTCTTGATCGTCTGGAACAGAACCAGCGGGTTGCGGCTGCGATTGCGCAGCTCGTTCTTCGCCAGGTTGGAAGCGATCGTGTAGATCCACGTCGAGAACTTCTTGGTCTGATCGAAGCGGTGCAGGTGCCGGAACACCCGGATGAACACTTCCTGCACCAGGTCCTCTGCGCGCTCCCGGTCGCCGATCGTGCGATTGACGAAATTGAGGAGGCGGGTCTGGTAGCGGTCCACCAACGTCCCGAACGCCTGCGGCTCCCCGGCGAGGTGGCGCAAGACCACTTGGCCGTCATCCAGCTCATGCAGCGCTTCGCGCTGCAATGCTCGTCGCGAATCGACAGCTGCTGTTGGACGCTTCAACGCGGGCCGCATAGGCATCCTTGCGTTTCGAACTGGAATACGGAAAGCCCTGCCCTGATTTACGTTATGAGGACTCGGCACAATCCGTGCCTCCCTGGCTAGGGGACTAACTCCTTGTCGGTGAACTATTTACGATTCGCAGCGGACTGCGAAATGGGAATATTGTCCCAGCCAGAGGACGGCACAATTCCACATTTGATCTAGATCTGAAGGACGGAGAGGACTAATGCTCCAGGGTGAAACCAGCCACAAAAAGTAGCGCCAACGCGGTCTTGGCGTCCGAAATCACACCGCTTCGGATGAGTTGAAGTGCCTCGGATAAAGGTTTTGGGGTCACTTCGATGAACTCGTCCGGCTCGCGCGCGTGTTGCCCCGCGGTGAGGTCCGTTGCCCAAAAAAGGTGAATCTTTTCGTCCGTGAAGCCGGGCGTCGTCCATATAGTAGTAAGACGCTCGACCCTGCCGGCCTTCACACCGACCTCCTCCAGCAGCTCCCGCTCTGCACATACCCGCGGATCTTCGCCAGGGTTCAAGCGACCGGCGGGAATTTCGAACAGCGAGCCGCCGGTGGCGTAGCGGTATTGATCAATGAGTAGAATCGTCGGGTCTGGACCGTGCGGATCGGAAGCGAACGGCACGACGGCAGCAGCACCGGGGTGTCGAATCATCTCGAGTTGACCGGTCGATCCATTGGGAAATCGCACGCTGTCCACATCGAGATCGATCACACGTCCCGAATACACTCGCTTACTGTCGAGCTTCATGCCTGCCCTCGTCGTTTAGCGCTGGAACAGCCAGGTGAATGGGACCTTGAATCCCTCGGCAAAGAGATAACCGGTGTTGCGCCGCACGCTCGCGTGAATGGGGGAGCCTGTCGCCGGTGACGTGTACGCTGTCAGACCCAGCCGTCTCGCAATGATCTGCAGGCGCAGCATATGAAATCCGTCGCTCACGAGCAGCACACGACGACTCTCGCGCCCCTGGAACCAGCGTGTCACCTGCTCGATCGACCTGAACGTGTCGTCGGCTCCGGCGAGCGGAATGACGGCATCGTCGGGAATGTGCAGGCGCACGAGGTAATCCCGACCCACGTTGGCCTCATCCAGCGTGTCGTGTGCGCCGATTCCTCCAGTGACCAGGACGGTGGGCGCGAGGCCGCGCTGATAGAGCGCGGCGGCGTGATCGAGCCGGGCACGGAAGACGGGAGAGGGCCGGCCATTGTACTGCGCGGCGCCGAGCACGACGATCGCGTCGGCGTTCGTGGCTTGATCGTGGGAGGCCTGAACCGCCACCATGACCACGACAGCCGCCCAAGTGGCAGCGACAAGCAGAATAGCGAGAAGAATCGCACCGAGCGCCCGCCGTCCGGTCCAGAATGGCATGCGCCAAATCTAAAAGGCGTTGGGTGTGGAGTGTGGGATGTGGTAAGTGGACCACACCCTACTCCCTATACCCGAAGCAGTTTTATGGCTTCGTCAGGAGCTGCTCGAACAAATCCAGCGCGCGCGGATCGTCGGATTGGCCCAGCCAGAAGATGGCCTTCCGGCGGAGATCGGGATCCTTGTTCTCCTTGGCGATGCGAATCAGGGCCGGGACACCCTCGTCGCTCGGTCGCTGCGACAACGCGAAGACCGCCGACTCCCGGACTTCGTGGTCGGCGTCGCCGTCGGCCACGAGATCGGTAAGACCCTTGGTCGCCGCGTCTCCCGCGGCTTGGCCGAGCCAGAAGACCGCCGACCGGCGCGTCTTGCGGGTGACGTTGTCCGCTTTGGCGATTTTCAAGAGGTCGGGCCAGACGGTGACGCTGTCCGCCAGGACGGCGGGAAAGATCGCTTTCTCCGACGCGCGCGACTCATCACGCAGGGCCAGGCCGAGCAGGTAGGACGCGGCGTCCTTCGTGCTTACGGTGCCGAGATCGGTTGCCGACGTGTTGGGACGCCACTCGCCGCCGACGTACACGCGCAGGTCGGTGATCCGGCCGCTGGTCTTCTGCACGGCCACGCGGACCGGACCTGAATCGCACGGCGAGTTCCAGTTGTCGCGGTCCTCCCAGTCTCCATTGACCTGATTGCGGCAGTTTCCCTTGTCGCAATCCCAGCTGATCGAGTTGCGGCCGTTGCCGTAGACGCCGGGCTTGGCTGCGAAG
>QHUB01000023.1 GCA_003221035.1 Gemmatimonadota bacterium | reverse complement strand
ATCCTGCGCCGCCGCGATCGCCGTGTTCATCAGAATGCCGTCCACGCCTTGCTCCATCGTCACGCACGCATCCGACGCCGTGCCGACGCCGGCATCGACGATCACCGGGACACGCAGCCGCCGTTTGATCGTGCGCACGCTGAATGGATTGAGCAGGCCGAGCCCACTGCCGATCGGCGAGGCGAGCGGCATGACGGCGGCGCAGCCGGCATCTTCGAGCCTGAGCGCCGTGATGAGATCCTCATTGGTGTACGCGAGCACCTTGAAGCCCTCCTGCACCAGCACCTTCGCCGCCTCGAGCAGTCCCGCGACATCGGGCAACAGCGTCTCTTCGTCGCCGATCACTTCGAGCTTCACGAAGGCGTTGAACCCCGCCTCGCGCGCGAGCCGCGCATAGCGGATGGCATCGGCGGCGGTGTAGCAGCCGGCGGTGTTGGCGAGCAGGAAAATCTTCTTCGGATCGAGAAAGTGCAGCACGCTCGATTCCTTCGACCGATCGAGATTCACGCGTCGCACCGCAACCGTGACGACCTCGGCGCCCGACGCCTCGATCGCGCGCACCATCGTGTCCATGTCGGGATACTTGCCGGTGCCGACCATCAGGCGCGACGTGAACGTGTGCCCGCCGATCGTCAGCGGCTCGTCGCGAATCGTTTCGACTGCGGTCGTCACATCAACCTCCCCCGACAAAATGCACGAGCTCGATCGAGTCACCCTCGTGTACCGTCGCGTCGCCCAAACCGACGCGGCGTACGATCTTGCGATTATGCTCGACGACAACGGCGCGCGGATCGAGCTCCAGCTCTGCGAGCAATTCGAGCAGCGTGCCGCCCTTGATCTTCTTGCGCTCTCCGTTGATTACGACATCCACGCTCGCATCCTCCCTGCGGCTGCCCGCGGCTCGGCATCGTCCCACAGCGCGCGGATCGCCGCGACTCCATAGGCGCCTGCATCGCGCACCTCAGGCACCCGATCGCCGCTGATGCCGCCGATCGCGATGACCGGCAGCTCGCCCGCCGCGGCGACCATCTGCTTCAGACCTGAGAGCATCAGCGGCGCCCGCCCCGGATGCGACGCCGTCGCGAACACGGGTCCTACCACAAGATAGTCGGCTCCCTCGGCTCTTGCGGATTCCGTCTCCGCCAGGGAGTGCACCGACTTGCCGATCCACCACAGCGGGTTCAACGCGCGCGCCGCGCTCACCGACAGACTGCCGTGGCCGAGTTGCACGCCGAAGGAAGGAACGCTCAAGGCCACATCGAGGCGATCGTTGACGAATAATGGCGACGGCAGGACGGAAAGACGGAGCGCCAGATCATAATGCTCGAGTCCCGTCAATTCCCGCCCGCGCGCATGAAACGCGAGATTGCTGCCGCCACCGTCGGCGAGCGCGCGCGCTACCGTATCGAGATCGGGCCGACGCGCGGTGCGCTCGTCGGTGATCGCGTGCAGCCGCGGCAGCGGTGATCTCACGTGAGCTTCGTGCCCACCTTGATGCGCGCGCCGCGCAACCAGTCTCCGGCGGCCATGCGGTCTTTGCCCGCCGGCTGAACTTCATTGATCTCGACGCTGCCGCCGCCGAGATCTTTGAACGGCCCCGTGGCGATTACCAGCGACGTGTCGGCCGAGATCACCTCGCCCGGCGCGCCGGTACCGGGGAATGGCGTCTCCATCACCTTCGGGCAGAACAGCTTGATTTCTTTGCCTTTCAGCTCGGCCCACGCGCCGGGCCGCGGATCGAGCCCGCGAATCAGACCGCCGACCGCGCGGGCATCTTTGGTCCAATCGATGCGCGCCGTCTCGCGCGTGAGCTTCGGTGCGTACGTCGCGCGCTCGTTGTTTTGCGGTACCGGCCGCGGCGGCGGGTCGCTCTGCTCGATCATCGCGAGCGTTTCGATCAGCGCCTGCGCGCCCATCTCGGCGAGATGGGCCGACAACTCGCCCGCGGTCACGTCCGATCCGATGCGGTGCGGGATCTGATGGAGAATCGGCCCCGAGTCCATGCCGCTGTCGAGCTGCATGATCGTCACCCCGGTCGTCTCGTGGCCGCGAATGATCGCCCACTCGACCGGTGCCGCGCCGCGCAGTCCCGGCAGCAGAGAGGGATGCACATTGATCATCCCGCGCGGCGGGAGCTCGAGCAGCGCGGGCCTGAGGATGTGGCCGTACGCGACGACGACGCCGACATCGGGCCGCAGATCGCGCAGCTGTTGCAAAAAGTCGCTGTCGGTCGGCTTCGCAGGTTGCAGGACGAGCAGCTCTTCGACTTCGGCGGCGGCTTTGACCGGCGGCGGAATCAGGGTCGAGCGGGAGCGGCCCTGCGCGGCATCGGGCTGGGTCACGACGGCGACGACGTCGAATCCCTCGCCGACGAGCGCGCGCAGTGAGGGCACGGCGAATTCCGGAGTGCCGAAGAACGCCACGCGCACTTACAGCTCACCTGCCGGCTCCGGTGTGACCTCCTTGAGATAGCCCGTCTGCCCCTTGCGCGACTTCTTCCATTTGGCGAGGAGCAGGCTGCGCTTCACCGCGCTCAGATGATCGAGAAACAGGATGCCGTCGAGGTGATCGATCTCGTGCTGAATCGCACGCGCCTTATAGCCGCGCGCCTCGACGCGGAACTTCTTGCCGTCCCGGTCCAGCGCTTCCAGCACGATATGCGACGGGCGCTCGACATCGCCGAAAATCTCCGGGATCGACAGACAGCCTTCCTCGGCGGTTTCGAGCTCGTCGCCGCGGTCCAGAATCACCGGATTGATGAGCGCGAGCGCCGGCGGGTCCTCGTCGCCGATGTCCACCACCGCCACGCGCTGCGCGACGCCGACCTGGTTGGCGGCGAGGCCCACGCCCTTGGCGGCGCGCATCGTCTCGAACAGATCGTCCACGAGCCGGCGCACGGCATCATCCACTCGCGCAACTGGGGGTGACTGCTGCCGCAGCACCGGAGAGCCGAGCAGATGGAGCGTGCGGACCGTCACGACGACTTCGCCTCCACGGCGGGCGCGGCGGTGCGATTGGTGATGCTCGCGACTCCGCTCCGCAGGATGACGAACTTCGCCTCACCGCTGCGGATCGTGACTTCGTCCTCCTTGATATGCACGACTTCGCCGACGATGCCGCTGGAGGTCACGATCTTGTCGCCGCGCTGGAGCGAGCCGAGCAGCTGCTTGTGCTCATGCTGCTGGCGGCGCTGCGGGCGGATCAACAGGAAGTAGAAGATCGCAATGAACAGGCCGATCTGGATGATGAAGGCGGTCAGCCCCGGGCCGCCCTGGCCCGATGGAGCGAACAGCGACAGAAGCAACGGTCCCGTAGTCATGCGACTCCTGTGTGTTGATAGCGGCGGCGCCAGTCCTCGGCCCAGTTCCCGAATGCGTCGCCGCCCCGCTGAATGGCGCCGCGCATCTCCGCCGCGAGGCGGATCAGATACCGCACGTTGTGCAGCGACAACAGCCTGAGGCCGAGCAGCTCGCCGGCGGCGAACAGGTGCCGGAGATAGCCGCGCGAATACGTCGTGCACGTTTCGCAGTCGCAGCTCTCGTCGAGCGGCCGGTCGTCGGTGCGGTACGCCGCGTTCCGGATGTTGACCGTTCCCTCCGGCGTGTACGCCGAACCGTTGCGGCCGCCGCGGGTCGGCGCGACGCAGTCGAACAGATCGATCCCGCGCTCCACCGCCGCCACGAGGTCCTGTGGAAAACCGACGCCCATAAGATAACGGGGCAATGTCGGGGGCAGGCGCGACTCCAGAACGTCAATCGTGGCGTACATCTTGTCTTTCGGCTCGCCGACGGAGAGTCCGCCGATCGCGATGCCCGTCCACGGGCCTAGTTCCATCACGCGGTCGAGACACTCGGTTCGCAAGGCGGGTAACGTGCCGCCCTGGATGATCGGCCACAACGTCTGGGTGCCCATCAGCGATGCGTGCCTTTTCTTGCATCGTGCCAGCCAGCGCAAAGTTCTCTCCAAGGCATCCCGTGCCGTTGCTTCGTCCGCGCCGCCTGGAATGACATGATCAAACGCCATCGCGATATCCGAGCCGAGCGTCGCCTGGATTTCGATTGCCTTCTCGGGCGTCAGCTTGCGACGGCCGCCATCCACGTGGCTCTGAAACTCGACGCCGTCTTCGTCGACCTTGCGGAAGCCTTCGAGCGAGAACACCTGAAATCCGCCCGAGTCGGTGAGCAGCGGCCGTTCCCACGCCATGAACTTGTGCAAGCCGCCGAGCTGCGCGATGACGTCTTCGCCCGGGCGCACGTGCAGGTGGTAGGTGTTGGCGAGCACGATCTGCGCGCCGATGCTCTTGAGGTCGTGCGGCGAGAGCGTCCGCACCGTGGCCTGCGTGCCCACGGGCATGAACACCGGCGTCTCGACCGTACCGTGCGGCAGCGTGAGCGAGCCCGAGCGCGCGGCGCCCGACTGGCCGTCGATCCAGAAGTCGAACACTACCGTGCGTCGTCCGTCGTCCGTCGTGCGTCGGCACGCGAGTTCCACGCACCACGTACGACGCACGACGCACGTTTACAGGATGAGCATCGCATCGCCATAAGAATAGAACCGATATCCCTCTTTCACCGCTGCTCGATACGCCGCCATGACCGCTTCATAGCCCCCGAACGCGCATACCAGCATCAACAGCGTCGAGCGCGGCAGATGAAAATTTGTGATCAAATGACTGATCACCCTGAATTGATATGGCGGCCGGATGAACAGACTCGTCTCCCCCGCCGCGGCGCGCACCAAGCCATTCGGATCGACTGAAGACTCGAGCGCCCGCACGACCGTTGTTCCCACGCCCCACACCCCACGCCTCTTTTGAATCGCGTGATTGATCCACTCCGCCGCGCCCGGTGTGATCTCGAACGCCTCGGCGTGCATCGGATGCTGTGACAGATCTTCGGTCTCGACCGGCTTGAAGGTGCCAGGACCCACGTGCAAATCGATCGACGCCACCCGCACCTGGCGCGTGTAGATGTCGGCGAGAAGCTCGGGGGTGAAGTGCAGTCCCGCGGTCGGTGCCGCGACGCTGCCGTCGTGCGCGGCGTACACGGTTTGGTAGCGCTCCGTGTCCGCAGCATCAGGCGCTCGGCGGATATACGGCGGCAGCGGGACCTCACCATACTTCGCGAGCGTCGCACGCGCGTCGAGTGACCCGATAAACCGGATGCGACGCAAGCCCCCGCCGAGCATTTCCAGAATTTCGACGCTGCTGTCGTCGCCGAAGGTGACGCGCCGGCCCGGCTTCAGCTTGCCGCCCGGATGTCCCAGCGCGAGCCACGTGCCGTCGGGCTGCTCACGCACCAGTAAGAGCTCGGCCACGGTTCCGGATTCCCGTTTTCCGTGCAGTCGCGCCGGAATGACGCGCGAGGTGTTGATGACGAGGACGTCGCGCGGCGCAATCAGCCCGGGCAGATCACGGAAATGCCGATGCTCGATCCTGCCGCTGGGGCGTTCGAGGACGAGCAAGCGACTCGCGGATCGATCAGCGAGTGGGTGCTGAGCGATCTGTGAGCTGGGGAGATCGTAATCGAAGTCAGCGAGACGGTGCATGGGAATGCGAAATGTGGAATGCGAAGTGCGAAATGAAAGGGGGAGCGTCAATTCCGTACTATCCGTCGAAGATGCTGGCTTGTTCCGCTGATTTCGGTGGGACGAATCCAAAATGCCGGTACGCCGCGGGCGTGGCGACACGGCCGCGCGGCGTCCGCGCCAGAAAGCCCTGCTGCATCAGGAATGGCTCGTACACTTCCTCGAGCGTGCCCGGATCCTCACCGACAGCCGCCGCGACCGTTTGTACGCCCACCGGGCCGCCGTCGAACATCTCGATGATCGCCTTGAGAATGCGCGCGTCCATGTCGTCGAGCCCGAACTCGTCCACATCGAGCCGCTTGAGCGCCTCGGTGGCCACGGCGGCGGTGATCTTGCCGCCGGCGCGCACCTGCGCGTAGTCGCGCACGCGCTTGAGCAGCCGGTTCGCGACGCGCGGGGTGCCGCGGCTGCGGCGCGCGATTTCCGCGACGCCGGCGGCATCGGCCGAGACGCCGAGGATGCCGGCGGATCGGGTAATGATCTGGACGAGATCGTCGGGCGGGTAGTAGTGCAGGCGCTCGACCAATCCGAAGCGCGCGCGCAGCGGCGGCGTCAGCAGGCCGAAGCGCGTCGTGGCGCCGATCAGGGTGAAGCGCTCCAGCTGCATCGGCAGCGTCTGCGCGTGCGGGCCATCGGCGATCCGCACGTCCACGCGGTACTCCTCCATCGCGGGATAGAGAAACTCCTCGAGCGCCGGTCTGAGGCGGTGCACTTCATCTATAAAGAGGATATCGCCGTGCTTGAGGCCGGTGAGCATGCCCACGAGGTCCCCCGGCCGCTCCAGCACCGGCCCCGACGTCGTGCGGATGTTCACGTCCAGCTCCTTGGCCATCAGCAGCGCGAGCGTCGTCTTGCCGAGTCCGGGCGGGCCGAAGAAGAGCGCGTGGTCGAGCGGTTCTTTGCGCTGCTTGGCCGCGTCGATCGCGATCTGCAGCGACTCTTTGACCTTTGCCTGGCCGACGAACTCGTCGAGCCGGGACGGCCTGAGGGCCACGTCAGTGAGCTGCTCGCTTGCGAGTGCTTCGGGCGTGGTTATTTCCGCGCGAGCCACGAATCCGATCCTCTACTCTTCGGCAGCGCGCGCCACCGCACCGGCCGCGCTTCTGCCTCGATGATGTGCCGCGTATGGCAGCCCAAGCAGGTATCCTCGGCGCTCGTGACACCGGCCGGCACCAGCCGGCGGTTCGTCGAGCCGCAGCGCGCGCAGATCCACTCGGCCGTCGTCTGGCCGGGCGGCATGTCAGGCGAAGGTTGGGTCATCGCGTCGTGAGGATTTGGAGTGCGCGCCGCACCAGCGTCTCCGTTTCGGTCTCTGTGCCATTCCCGGCGAGGGCCTGGCGAATCGCGCGATCGGCCTCGGGCAGGCCGTAGCCCAGTCGCTCGAGCGCTTTCAACGCCGCTTCCGCGCCGGCGGGCACCGCAGTCGCCGGAGCATCCGTGAAGTCTTCCACCTTCTCGCTCAGCTCGAGCGCCAGTCGTTCGGCGGTCTTGCGACCGATACCGTTTACGGAAGACAGCAGGGCGATGTTCTTCTCGCGCAGCGCGCGCGCGCCGCGCTCGACGCCGAGCGTCGAAAGCACCGCAAGGCCGATCTTGGGACCCACGCCGCTGACGCTGGTCACCCGCCGGAAGAATTTTCGCTCGCCCTCATCCAGGAATCCGTACAAGGCCCAGCCATCTTCCCGCACGACCAGCTCGGTGGCGAGCGTGATCTCCGCGCCGCTCGGCGGCAGCCGCTCCATCACCCCGAGGGGGACGACGACTTCGTAGCCGACGCCTCCCGCCGTTTCGACGACGACGCGATCGGCGGATTTGGAGGCCACGCGCCCGCGCACGTGGGCGATCATGTCGCCCGCCGCAGGGGCGCAGCATGCTGCGGCCCTACACCTATTCCCCGCAGGATAAACGTCAACGCCGCAGCAACTCCGTCGGCGGCATCCGACGGTTGTGGTGCGGTTTTGAGCCGCAGCAGGTGCGCCACCATTGCCCCCACCTGATTCTTTCTGGCTCCTCCGGTTCCGGCGACCGTCTTCTTGATCATGGCCGGCGCGTACTGTGCGATATCGAGCTCCGCTTGCTGCGCGGCCAGCAGAATGACGCCGCGCGCGTGACCGAGCACGAGCGTCGTGCGCACGTTCTTCTGATAGAAAGCGTCCTCGAGCGCGAGCACGGACGGCTGATGGCGTTCGATGAGGGTAGCGATCGCCTGGTGCAGCTCGGCAAGCCGGTGCGGCAGGGAATTGGTTCGCGCAAAGCGAAAGACACCGCATTCGATGAGACGGCCCAACCCGGGAGATCCATTCCCATTCCCGGTTTCGATCACCCCGTAGCCGGTGACCTGGGTACCGGGATCGACGCCCAGGACCCTCACGTCATCCCGTCACCGCCGCCATCGCCTCGGCGTCGATGTCGAAGTTGGAAAAGACCTTCGCGACGTCGTCCATTTCTTCGAGCGCTTCCACGAGGTGCAACAGCCGCCTCGCGTCGCCCCCGTCCACTTTCACGGTGTTCTTCGGAACCATCGCGATCTCGGCGCTCTGCACCGGGAGTTTCTTGGCCCGCAGCGCCTGGTCGATCGCGTGGAGCTGCGTGGGCGGCGTCGTGATCAGATAGATGTCGCCCTCTTTCTCCATGTCCTCCGCGCCGGCATCGAGCGCCACTTCCATCGCCGCGTCCTCGTTGGCCTTCGCGTCCATCACGATCTGACCCTTGCGGTCGAACATCCACGCGACGGCGTTGGTGGCGGCAAGGTTGGCGCCGTGGCGCTGGAACACGTTGCGGATCTCGGCGACGGTTCGGTTGGGGTTGTCCGTCGTAGCTTGAATGAGGAGCGCCGCGCCCCCAGGCCCGTAGCCCTCGTACGTGACTTCTTCGTACGTCACGCCTTCCAGCTCGCCGGTGCCCTTTTTGATCGCGCGGTCGATGTTGTCGGCCGGCATGTTCTCGGCTTTAGCGGCGTCGATGGCCGTGCGCAAACGCGCGTTGCCGCCCGGATCGCCGCCACCCGCCTTGGCGGCGATCGTGATTTCGCGAATCAGACGCGTGAACATGGCACCGCGCTTCTGATCGGTGACCGCCTTCTTTCTCTTGATCTGCTTCCATTTACTATGACCAGCCATTTCCGACTCCTAGCTCCCGGCTCCTGACTCCGAAGTTACATCATCTATCCGGGTCGAGCATGTCCTCGAACCGCATCCAGCGCCGATAAAAATAGAGATCGACGAAGCCGGTCGGTCCATTGCGGTTCTTGGCGACAATCAGCTCGGTCGCCCCATCCACGCCGCCGCCCGGGTTGTACATCTCCTCGCGAAAGATCGACAGGATGACGTCGGCGTGCTGCTTCGGCGCGCCCATCACTCCGTAGTCGTCGAGGGTGGGTCGTTTCGCGTCGCGTCCCGTTTGGAAGCCGGGTAGCTGCGCGACCACCAGCAGTGACACCTCGCGCTCCAGCGCCAGCGCCTTCAAATGGCGCAGCACGAGCGCGGTATCTTCGTCCTGCGTGGTGCGCGCCTTCGGTGGCGGGACGAGCTGCAAGTAATCCACGACCACGAGCCCCACCTGACGGAGCGCATCGAGCTTCTCGAACGCCGTTTCGAAATCCTCGCCGGAGAGCGGCAAGAACGAGAGCGGCAGGCCGCGCAGCCGCACCGCGGCGCCGCCAATGCCCGCTCGCGTCTGGTCGCTCAGCTTGGCGGCGCGGATCTCGTCGACGGCCACTTTGCCCTCGATCGCGAGCGCGCGTTCCATCAGGCGCTCTTCATTCATTTCCGCGGACAGGTACGCCACGCCCAAGGTTTGCTGCGCGACGCGGAGCGCGATGCCGAGCGCGAGCGCGGACTTCCCGCTGCCGATGTCGCCGCCGAGCAGGATCAGATCGCGCCGGCGGAATCCGCCGCCGAGCAGCTTGTCGAGCGAGCCGAAGCCGGTGGGGATGGTATCGCCGGTGACTTCGCCGGGACGCTGGGCGTCGACGCGCTCGACGAGGTTGTCCAGGGAGGGGCGTTTTTCGAAGCGGCGTGCTGGGGAAGGCATGGTCTATAGATGCAATTTGGCGCCGCGCGCGGCAACACTGACCGCGTCCGCCGCCTCGGCGCCAAGCACCTCGCGCGCCGGCGCGGTGAGCTGGCTGAGCACCAGGGCGGCGGAGTCCGGCGTCGCGCTCTCGAGGTGCTGGCGCGCCGCGGCCAGGGCCCGCTTGAGCGGCGCGGGCAGCGCCAGGCTGCCGAGCCGGGTTTCCAGTGCCTGGAGCCGGCGGCGGTGATTCTTTGCGCTGACCGGCGCCGGCGGCAGCAGCGCCTCGGCGGCCCGGACCATCAGCCACAGAGCGAACAGGCCTTCGCGCCGCGGCCCCCGCGCCGACTCCGCCATCAGCGTGACGAGGCGCCCTTCGGCCGGCGTCGTCGTCATGCGACCAGGCGTTGCACTGCGGCCGCCACCTCGTCGGGAAGAATCTCCTCGAGACAGCGATGATGGCCCAGCGGGCACCGCGCCGTTCCCATCGCGGAACAGGGCCGGCAGTCCATGTCGCGCTCGAGCACGGTGGCACGGGTGGTGTAGGGGAAGAAGCCGAACGGCTCGACGGTTGGGCCGAACAGCGCGACCACGTGCGTGCCCACGCCGGTCGCCATGTGCATCACCCCGGTGTCGCCCGATACGACGACGGCGGCGCGCGCGAGACATGCGCCCGTTTCCTGCAGCGTCAATTCGCCCGCCACGTTGATGACGCGTCCGCCGAGTGTTCTTGCGAGCTCGCGGTCCGCGGGACCACCGACCGCGACGACGCTGTACCCGAGCTGCTCGAGGCGAGCCGTGAGCGCTTGCCAGTGCGCAACGGGCCAGCGCTTGGTGGCGTGTGCAGCGCCGGGGGCGATCACGGCGAACGGTTTGTCCGCGATTCCGACCTCGGCAAGCCAGTACTTCATGTGCGCGCGTGAGGCGGGCGCCAGAAAAAATTCGGGCGGACCGCCGTCCGGCGTGACGTCCAGCGCTCGCGCCGCCTCGAAGTAGCGCTCGGGGACGGGCACATGCCGGCCGTACATGTCGATCTTCGTGGCGATCAACGTCGTTCGCGCCAGCCGGCGCTTGGAATAGCCCGACCAGCGGCAGGGCACGAGCCAGCGCAATGCCAGGCTGCGCATGCTGCCGTGCAGGTCCAGACCATGCGTGGCGCCGAGCGACCGCAGGCGGCGCGCGAGGTCGGTGATGCGTTCTGCGGGGTCGAGCTCGATGACGCGCGTGAGGTGCGGGTTCTCGACCACGAGCGGCGCCAGCGCGCGCTTGGTGACGTAATACAACTCGGCATCGGGATGACGCCGGTGCAGCGCGCGCACGAGAGGAGTAGTGAGGAGGACGTCGCCGATGGAGCTGAACCGGACGCAGAGAATGCGCAACACGCGGGCAATGTAGTCGCGTTGCCCGGCTTCGCCAGCGGGACTAGCTTGTCTCGCACGATGCCGCGTCCGAAGAGTATTCTCTGGGTCGACGACGAAATCGACGGCCTCGCCGCACACCGGCGGTTTCTCGAGCAGCAGGGATTTGCCGTCGCGCAGGCGGCGCACGGCGACGACGCGCTCGCGATGTTGCGCCGCCAACCCTACAGTGTCGTGCTGCTCGACCAGCAGATGCCGGGCCGGCGCGGCATCGACCTGATCCCCGAAATCCGCGCGATCGATCCGGCCATGGCCGTCGTCATGGTGACGCAGAGCGAAGACGACAGCTTGATGCGCGACGCCATCGGCATCGAGATCGACGACTATCTGGTGAAGCCGGTGCACCCGCGTCAGGTGCTCTCCGTGGTCACCCGGCTGCTCGAGGGAGATCGCATTCGCCAGCAGCGGCTCGCGCGCGACTTCGTCACGCGCTTCCGCGAGCTCGAAGGGCGGCGCGGCACCACGCTCGCCTGGCGCGAATGGAGCGAGCTGATCGCCGAGCTGGCGCGCTGGGAAGTGAGACTCGCCGCCGCGGATGAGCCGGGACTGCAGGAAGCGCTGCGGGCGCTGCAGCAAAGCCTGCGCAAGGACTTCCAGGGATTCATCACCAGGCACTATCCCGGCTGGCTCTCCGATCCCGAGCGCGACCGGCCGCCGCTCTCGGTGGACGTGGGCGCCGAATTCCTGGTGCCGGCGCTGCAGCGCACGGGCCGCGTCGTGTTCATCCTGATCGATTGCCTGCGGCTCGATCAGTGGGAAGTGCTGCGCGATCTGATCACGCCGCTGTTCGACGTCGAGGAATCGCATTACTACAGCATTCTGCCGACGGCGACGCCCTTCTCGCGCAACGCGATCTTCAGCGGCCTGTTTCCCATGGAGATCGCGGCGCGACATCCGGAATGGTGGGGCTCGCCCAGCGATGACGAAAGCCTCAACGCCCACGAGTCCGAGTTGCTCACCGAGCAGCTCCGGGAGCTGGTCGGCCAGCCGGTGCCGGTGCGCTACGAAAAACTGTTTACGGCGGCCGACGGCACGGACCTGCTGCGGCGTCTCCCGGCCCATCTCGCGCAACCCGGCGTGACGGCGCTCGTCTTCAACTTCATCGATCAGCTCACACACGGCCGCTCCGAAAACGCCATCCTCTTCGAAGTCGCGCGCGATGCCGACGCGCTGCGCGGTCTGACGCGAACCTGGTTCGAGCGTTCCCCGGTGCTCGCCGCGCTCCAGGAGGCCGAGCGCCGCAACGTGCCGGTCCTGCTCACCACCGATCACGGGGCGATCCATTGCGAGACGCCGGCGACCGTGTTCGCCAAGCGCGATGCAACGGCGAACCTGCGCTACAAGTTCGGCGAAGACCTGCGCGCCGAAGACCCCGAGGCGGCGATCATGGTGGAGGACCTGAAATCGTACGGCCTGCCGGCCAAGGGGCTGGGCGTGCGGCTCCTGCTCGCGACGGGGGACCGCTTCTTTGTCTATCCGACCAAGCTGCGCGAGTACCAGGCCCGCTATCGCGGCGCGTTTCTGCACGGGGGCGCGACGCCGGAGGAGATGATCCTGCCGGTCGCGCTGCTCACGCCGCGCCGTTCCCGCTGATGGCTGCTCCGCGCCGCGGCAGCGCGCGGCTGTTGTCGCTGCTGCACCCCTACAAGCTGCTGTTCGCCGGGACGATCGCCGCGACGGTCGTCTCATCGGTGCTGGACGGCTTCACGTTCGTGCTGCTGATCCCGTTCTTGCGCACGCTGTTCGGCGACTCGGCGCTGCCAAGCCAGGGCGGCTCCCAGGTCGAAGCGGTGCTGGACAAGATCGCCGGCCCGTTCTTGCGCGCGGGTACGCCCGAGATCGCGCTGCGCAACGTGGTCATCGTGCTGCTCGTCGCGCTGTTCCTCAAGAACATCACGCAGTATCTGTCCGCGCTGGGCCAGGTTTCGATTCAAGAGGGCATCGTGCGCGATCTCCGCGTGCGCCTGTTCGACCACCTGCAGAGACTGCCGCTCGGCTACTTCCAGCGCACGCGCGCGGGGCAGACGATCGCGCGCGTCATCAGCGATACCGACCAGGTGAAAACGGCGGTGAGCGCGGCGTTGGCGTCGCTGCTGCAGAACGTCGTCGTGATCATCGTCTACGTCGTCATTCTCTTCGGGTTGTCCGTGAAGCTGACGATGCTGTCGCTACTGCTCGCGCCGGTGCTGCTGCTCATCATCCGGCCGATGATCAATCGGCTGAGGCGCCGTTCCCGCGAGCTGGCGGCTGAGCGGGGTGAAGTGACCAGCCACGTCGGCGAGATGATCGCCTCGGCCAAGCTGGTGCGCGCCTACGTCGCCGAAGCGTTCGAGCTGGATCGCTTCCGGGTCCTTGCCGAGCGCTATCTCAAGCGCGTATTGCGCGCGCAGCGGTACTCGAGTCTTACGAGCCCCGTCAGCGAGGTGTTCGGCGGCGTGATGATTGTGTTGATCCTGGTCGTCGGGACACGACTCGCGCTGGGCACCGGTGCTACGCTCGAGCCGGCGGTCCTGATCACCTTCCTCGCCGTCAGCCTGCGGCTGATGTCGCCGATCAAGTCAGTGTCGAATTATCCGACGGTCATGGCTTCCGCCACCGCATCGGCGGAGCGGGTGTTCGAAGTCCTCGACCTGCCGCCGGCCGAAGGCGACCGGCCCGGCGAGACGACGGCCGAGTTCAGCGACCGCATCGAGTTTCGCGGCGTGTCGTTCGAGTACGAGGCGTCCGAGCCCGTACTCCGCGACGTCGATCTCGAGGTGAAGCGCGGGCAGATCGTGGCCATCGTGGGACCGTCGGGCGCCGGCAAGACGACGCTCGTCGACCTGTTGCCGCGGTTCTACGAGCCGACCCGCGGCGCGATCCTGATGGATAGCGTCCCGCTCACCAACTACACGCGGACGTCGGTTCGGAAGTTGATGGGCATCGTGTCGCAGGAGACGGTGCTGCTCAACGACACCGTGCTCGCCAACGTCGCCTACGGCTTGAAGGACGTTCCGCTCGAGCAGGTCCGGGCCGCGGCGCGCGCCGCCAACGCCGATGAATTCATCATGCGCCTTCCCGAGGGCTACGCGACGGTGCTGGGTGAGCGCGGCACCCGACTCAGCGGCGGACAACGCCAGCGCATCGCGATCGCGCGCGCGCTGCTGCGGGATCCACCGATTCTCATCCTCGACGAGGCGACCAGCGCGCTCGACACCGAATCGGAGCGACTGGTGCAGGAGGCGATCGAACGGTTGATGGCGCACCGCACGGTATTCGTGATTGCGCACCGGCTCGCCACGGTCCAGCATGCCGACTTCATCGTCGTGCTGGCGGAAGGTCGGATCGTCGAGCACGGGAGCCACACCAATCTGCTCGCCGGGGACGGGCTGTACCGCCGGCTGTACAACCTTCAGTTCCGGAGCTGACGTGCTGTCAGCGTTTACCCTGGTGCGCAATGCCGTCAAAATCGATTTCCCCATAGTCCCGGCGATCCGGTCGGTGCTCGAGGTGTGCGATGAAGTCGTCGTGAATGTGGGGAAATCGGACGACGAGACGCGCGACCTCGTCGCGTCGGTCAACGACCCGCGCGTGCGCATCCTCGACGCCGTGTGGGATTTCTCGATCGGCAATCGAATGATTTCCGCCGAGACGCAGCGCGCGATGGATGCGTGCCGCGGCTCGTGGGGCATCTACATCCAGGCCGACGAGGTCCTGCACGAGCGCGGGGCGCAGATGCTCAAGGAAAAAGTCGCCGAGTGGGACAGGGACGAGCGCGTGGAAGGCCTGCTCGTGAAGTACCTGCACTTCTACGGCGGCTTCGACTGCATCGCGACCAATCGGCGCTGGTATCGCCGCGAGGTGCGCTGTATCCGCCTGGGGGGGGGCCGCGACATCCGGCCCTACCACGGCGCGCAGGGATTTCGCGTCGGCCCCGGGGAGCGGAAGATCCGCGCGCGGCCCACGGACGCCGAGATGTTCCACTACGGCTGGGCGCGTCCCGCGCAGGCGATCAAAGAGAAACGCACCATCTCGCAGACGATTTATCCCTGGGCCAAAGAGCGCCTGGAAAAAGAGCTGCAGGCCGACAACCACCTCGAGTGGATCCCCCTGCTGCAGCCGTTCACGGGAACGCATCCGCGCGCGGCCGCCGAATGGATTGCGCCGCGCGCGCACGATCCGGACCGCGTGGTCGGGCCGCGGGAATTCAAGCTCGAGCACGTACGGCTGTACATTTCCGATTGGATCGAGCGGTTGACGGGGGCGCGGCTCTTCGAATACCGAAACTACGACGTCGTCTAGGCTACTGCAGCTCGCCCTTCTGCAGCATCTGGTTGTACAGCCGCACGTATGACTCCGCCATCGCCAGGTGGCTGAACTGCCGCTCCGCGCGCTCGCGGCACGCGCGCGGGTCGAGCGTCGCGACTTTCTCGGCAGCACTGATCAGCTCATCCAGCGTATCGCGCAACACGCCGACGGCCGGCGTCACGATTTCCGAGAGCGCGCCGCGCCGCGTGCCGACGACCGGCGTGCCCGAAAACAGCGCCTCGATCGTCGGCAGGCCGAACGGCTCGTCCCATTGCGCGGGCATCCAGAGGCAGCGCGCGCGCGCGAGGAGCACCGCCTTGCGCTTGCCGCCGACCTCGCCGACGTACTTGATCGCGCCGGTGAAGCTGGGCCGCCAACCGCCGGCGATGATCAAGCGGCGGCCGGTGCGTTTGGCCGCCTCCACCGCCCAGTGATATCCGCGATCGCTATGCAGCTTGCCCAGGAACAGATCCCACTGCTCTTTGCGCGGCCGAAAGATGTACTCGGCCGGATCGAGGCCGTTGTGGACGAACACGGTGCTGCCGTGCCGCTTGGCGTGGTCGCGCGAAAGAAAAATGGTGTGGGGGGGGAGCGGGGTGTCGGGTTTCCAGTTGCCATGCAGCGTTTGCACGAACGGCACCCCCTTGGGACCCTGTTTGATCTGATAATGGGCGTGCAGGATGTCGGCGTTGTCGGGGATGAATCGCTTGAGGTCGGCGTTGGAGTCCTTGAGAATGCGCGGCGCGACTTCGACGATCTTGGATGCCTCCGGCACTTTCGTCCCGGGTTGCGCCAGGATCGTGACGCGATGACCCAGGGCGGCGAGTCCGCGCACGAGTGCGACGACCACGCGTTGGGGGCCACCATAGCCTTCGACTGGGAGCCGGTGATGGGAGGCAACTACGACGTGCATGCGCGTTCCAGTATAACTAGCTTCGGGAGCGGATGAACATTCTTCTGGTCAACGACCATGTGTCGGGCGGGATTGGACGCTACGTGCGCAATCTGTACACCGAGCTGCGCACCCTGTATCCCGAGCGAGCCGTGGACCTCTTGCTGCAGAGCGTGCCGCGCCGCGCCGCCCTGAACGGCTGGATGACGGGGCCGCGAAACGGCGCCGCGATCACGATTCAGCGCCGCCCCTGGTGGCAGAAACAGTCCGGCTATGGAACGCTGTACCAGCTGGCCTCCCGCTACTACTACCCGCGGAAGATCCCGGAGGGCTACGCGCTCTATCACGTGACCAGCCAGATGATGGGTGCCAGCGTGCAGCACGTGGGACCTGCCGTCGTCACGGTGCACGACCTCGTCGCGTTGCGTCAGCCGCGCAACCATCCGTGGATCTCCACCCAAGTGCGCGCCAGTCATTTCGATGCGCTGTGCCGCGCCGCCGCGATCATTTTTCCGTCGGATTTTTCGAGGCGCGACTTCCTGGCCCGCTTCGATTATCCGGCACCGAGTGCATTCGTCGTGTCGTGGGGTACCGGCGATCCCTTTCGACCCACCGACCGCGCGCACGCGCGCGCGACCTTGGATGTGCCGCCGGACCGTCCCCTGCTGCTGCACGTCGGCAGCGAAGAGCCACGCAAGAATGTCGGGACGTTGCTGCGTGCGCTGCCCCGCGTCGCCGCCACGCTGCCGGACGTCCGGCTCGTGCGCGTCGGGGGCCGCAGCCATCGCGCGAGCCGCCTGATCCGGCAGCTGGGACTGGAACACGCCGTTCGCTACGTGCACGATGTGCCGGATGACGTGCTCGCGCTGTGGTACGCGGCGGCGGACGCGTTCGTGTTTCCGTCGCTGCTCGAAGGCTACGGACTGCCGCTGCTCGAAGCGCTTCGCTGCGGCTGTCCCGTCATTGCGGCGAACACGAGCTCGATTCCCGAAGTCACGGGCGGGGACGAAGCGGCGGAGCTCGTGGATGATCCGCTCGACCACGAGGCGCTGGCGGCCGTGATCACGCGCGTGCTTCAGGATCCCGCGCGGCGACAGCAGCTCCGCGAGCGCGGCCTTGCGCGCGCGGCCGGCCTGAGCTGGCGCAAGACGGCGGAGCGGACGGCTGCGGTCTACGAACACGCACTCGCGATGGCGGCGCGATGAGGGCCATCATCACCGCCGCGGGGCGGGGCAGCCGCCTCTCCGAAACATCCGACGACACGCCGAAGACGCTGCTGCAGCTCGGCGCCGGGACCCTGCTGTCGGAAATCATGGGCAACTTCGCCGCCGCCCGTGTCTCGGAGTTCATCGTCGTCGTTGGATTTCGCGGAGAGGCCATCATCGATTATCTGCGCACGCACGACAACTTCGGCTACGGCGTGACGGTCGTGGAAAACCGGGACTGGCAACGAGGCAACGGGATTTCCGTCCACTTGGCGGGCACCGCGCTCGAGCCCGGTGAAGAGGATGTGCTGCTCTCGATGTCGGACCATCTGGTCGCGCCCGACGCGTTGCGCGCGATGACCGCCGCGCCGCTCGGCCGGAACGGTCTGCTCGTGGACTCCCGCATCGAGAACGTCCATGACCTGGACGATGCCACCAAGGTCTGGGTCGAACGCGGCCACCTCGAGCACATCGGCAAAGAGCTGGCGAAATTCAACGCCGTCGACTGCGGCGTGTTTCGATTGACGCGCCGCTACTTCGCGGCCATGGGACGGCAGATCGAACGAGGGAAGGACAGCATTACGGAAGGCGTGCGCGAGCTGATTGCCGCGAACGATTTCGACGCCGTGCCGATCCCGGCGTCGAGCCACTGGATCGACATCGACACGCCGGCCGCCTATGAGTACGCGACGGCGAACCGCGGCAGGTTCTGCGCCGACGGCAGGCGATAGTCACGAATGCAGCGGCGCCGGCTGCTGTTCAAAATCGGATTCGTCTACCACAAGGCGGCGTTCGACCCGGTCATCGAGCTGTTTCGGCAGGATGACCGCTATGACGTCTTTTTCGCGCTGGATGAGGAGCGCGTCCGCCGCTTCTTCATCAACTTCCGCCATCGGCCGGCAATCGTAGATGAATGGGTTCGCGACGGCTATCGCTTCACGGAGGAGAAGGCGGGATTCGATGTCGTGATCGCCGGCGACACGGTCCGCGACGCTCCGGCGTATGGCCCGGCGCTCCTGTGTTTCCTGAATCACGGCACCGGCATCAAGAACATTCTGTACCGCAACCTCTCGCACAATGTCGATACCCGGTACGAGATCTTCGTCGAAGGACGATACCGTGTGGAGCGGATCGCCGAGTCCGGATTTCAGGGAAAGAGCGCGGTACACCTGATTGGCCTGCCCAAGCTTGACTGGTACTTCCAGGGTCGCTACGCGGACCGCGCGGGACTGCTGAAGCGCTGGGGCCTCGATCCGGACCGGCCGACTGTTCTGTTCGCGCCGACGTACAAGCCGACCTGCATGTATGACGTGCAGGACGCGATCTTCACCGCGACCGAGAGCCGCTGCAACCTGATCGTCAAGCTCCACCATTACAGCTGGATGGGAAAATACGCGCCGCACCGGCAGCATCGGATCTTCGAGCGCCGCGTGAAGAAGTATCCGCACAGCGTGCTGCTCCCGGTGACCGAATACAATATCGTGCCCTACATGGCGGCCGCCGACACGCTGCTCAGCGAGGCGTCCAGCACCGTCTTCGATTTCCTCGCGCTGGGCAAGACCGGCATCATCTACGACCTCCCGCCGCTCTTCCACAGCGACGGCCAGCCGCTGCTCACCGACGACAACCGCGAGTTCCTGAAGGATGCGTTTGTGCACGTGGGGTCGCCCGACCGGCTCGGCGACGCTATCGAACGGGCGCTGCATCCGACGGACGCGATGCGGGCGGCTGCCGACGCGCAACGCGACTACTACTTCTATGGTTTGGACGGGCGGGCCAGCCGGCGGATGAAAGACACAATCGAGTGCCTGCTTGCTCGTTGAACAAGGCTTTCGTTAACATTCGAAGCGATGCCGCCTCCCGCTTCTCCTCCGCCCGCCCCCGCACCCAAGACATTTCTCCTCACCGGTGAATTTCCGCCCATGCAGACCGGCATCGCGCGGATGATGGGCGAGATCACGCGCCGCTATCCCCGCGGCGAGCTGCTCGTCTCGACCGGACAACATCGCGACTCCCAGGACTCCGACGTGCGCTTCAGCGGCGCCATCGTCGACCGCCTGCCCGTTCCGAGTAAAGCGCTCCGCAATCTCGCCGGTCTGTTGTTCTGGTCACGGCGCGTCGCCGGTCTCGCCCGCCACCACAAGCCGAGGTTCGCCTGGTGCGACTCGATCCGGCCGTGCACCTATCCCGCCAAGTGGATGCACGAGCGCGTCGGCACGAAGTATGGGGTGTTCGTGCACGGCGGCGACCTGCTCAAGGAGCTGCACGCGATCCATCATTCCCGCTTCGCGCGCAAGACCGCGAAGGCGCTCCTCGGTTCCGCGGTCGCGGTCGTCGCCAACAGCCAGTGGACGCGCGAGCAGGCGCAGAAGGTGCTGCGCGAGCTCGGACTCGATCCCCTCGCCGAGACCGTGCGGCTGGTGCCCCTCGGCACCGATCCGGAGCAGTTCCGTCCGGCGATCGACACGCGGGCCGTGCGCGAGCGCTACGGGTTGAACGGCGGGGCGTGGGTGCTGACGGTCGCCCGGCTCGAGCCGTACAAAGGCGTGGACATGGCGCTCAAGGCGGTGGCGCAATGCCGCACCGAAGGCATCGACGTGAACTACCTGATCGTGGGCAGCGGGAAGAAGCGCAAGGAGTATCACAAGCTCGCGGCAGCGCTGAACATCGCCGATCACGTGCGGTTCGTGGGCAATGTGCCGGAGGCCGAGCTGCCGGCCGTGTACAACACGGCCAACATCTATGTCGGTGTGTCGCGCCGGGCCGACGGCGCGCGCGTGGAAGGCTTCGGCGTCGCGCTCGCCGAGGCGAGCGCCTGCGGGTTGCCGGTGATCGCCGGCCAGTCCGGCGGTCTCGCGGAAGCGGTGCGCGACGGCGAAACGGGATTCGTCGTGAATCCCGACGACGCCGGCTGCGTCGCCACGGCGCTCAAACGTCTGCTTGGGGATCAGCTGCTCGCGCGCCGGCTGGGGCAGTCGGGCCGCAAAGCGATAGAGACCTACTACAACTGGGACCGGGTGATTCGCGATTTGCGCGAGATCGAATCTCAGCTATCCTGACTTCATCATCTCTCGTTGCTGATCCGCGGGCCGCGCAATGATCGCGTAGGTCGGGCAGTGCCGGATGTAGCCCCCGTCCATCGGCGACCATTCCTGGTCGGGTTGTGTCACGACAGCCTTCCGCTCCGAATCCAGCACGAACATTCCCTGCGGGCCGTGCACGAGGCAGGTGCCGCAGCCGATGCACCGCTCCCGCTCGACGCGCACCATCACGCGCCGTTTCGGGTAGATGCCGACGTCGCCCGGCTCGGGCCATTCGTCGGCGCGCTCGAGCGCGGCGCTCGTCGCGCGGAAGCCCTCCTCGATTTCCTCCCGCAGGTGATTGAACGAAAACATCGTGACGTGCTCGACGCGCGGCTGGATATAGTAGACCGGCGGCGTCGTCCAGGTGCGCACGCGCTGCTCGAGCAGCGTGGTCATCAGGATTTCGGTTGCGCGCGCGAAGACCCCCGCAAACCCCTCGTCCTGCGCGTCCGCCGTCAGCACGCTCGACGCCGACACGTCCACGGCGATGATCAGCTCGGGACCGAGCGCGCGCGCCGCGTCGAACGGCACGTTGGCCACGACGGCGCCGTCCACGTAGAACCGGCCGCCGATCTCGTGCGGCGGGAAGTAGCCGGGCAGGGCACAGGACGCGAACACGGCATCGGCGACGCGGATGTCGTCGAGCCCGGGCAGGCCCCAGAACACCTGCATGCCGGAGTTGAGATCGACGGTGTTGACGACGACGGGCGGATCGAGCTGCGGGAACGTCAGGTCGCCGACGGTGCGGGCGATGAGGTTCTCGAGCGGCTCGCGCCGGAACAGGGCGGGGGAGCGCATGCGCTTGAACGCCATGTCGGCGTGCGCCACGGCGAACACGTCCTTGCGCTTGAGGCCGAGCGCGATCTCGCGGAGCTTGGCGATTCCCATCCCGCCCGCCCACGCCGCGGCGACGAGCGCGCCGACGCTCGACCCGATGATGCGGGACGGCCGGTGGCCACGCTCGACCAGCGCTTGAATCACGCCGATATGGGCGAGGCCCTTCATCCCGCCGCCGCCCAGTACGAGGGTGAACGGTGTATCGCGTTTCACAGCCCTATCCGCTTGCCCGGGGAGTTGAGTCCCGAGTAACGTAGTGAAGACCCCCATGGCAGCGCCACTGTTTTGGTCTCGTCTCGCGCGTGATCGCTGGGCCCGCTTCGGCCTGGGATTAGTCGCCGTGCTCGCACTGCTCGCGGTGCTCGCGCCATGGCTGGCCCCCGGTGACCCATTTCGCGGCGATCTCTCTGCAAGTTTGCGTCCACCTTCCAGTGCCTTTCTGCTCGGCAGCGATGCGCAGGGCCGCGACGTGTTGTCCCGCGTGCTGTACGGCGCCCGCTTGTCGCTCGCCGTCGGCCTGATCAGTCAGTCGATCGCGCTCGCGCTCGGCGTGACGTTAGGACTCGTGTCGGGTTACTACGGCCGCTGGATCGACGGCACGATCATGCGCGTCGCCGACGTGACGCTCGCCTTTCCCTCGCTCCTGTTGCTCATCGCCATCGCGGCCGCCATGAAACCGTCGCTGCCCGTCGTCTTCGTGGTGATCGGCATCGTCGGGTGGGCCGGCATGGCGCGGCTCGTGCGCGGTCAGGTACTGCTCGCGCGCGGACTCGAATACGTGCAAGCGGCGCGCGCGCTCGGCGCCTCCGATAGACGGATCATCACGCGCCACCTGCTGCCCAACGTGATCGCGCCCGTGATTGTTGCGGCCACGCTCGGGATCGGCGGCGCGATCATGGCCGAGGCCGCCCTGTCGTTCATTGGACTCGGTGCGCAGCCGCCCACCCCGTCCTGGGGCGCCATGGTCGCCGAAGGACGGGATCTGCTGCGCGTCGCACCGTGGGTGTCGATCGCGCCGGGCGTCGCGATCGGGCTCGCGGTGCTCGGCCTGAACCTCTTGGGGGACGGCCTGCGTGACGCGCTCGACGTGCGCGGACTGGGACGAGCCGCATGACCGACATCGCGTATCATCCCACGCACGTCCGCGCGCTCCAGGAAACGTTCAAGGCGCTGCGCACCTCCGAGTTCCCGTGGACCGCGGACACGATCTATCTGAATAACGCGTCCATCGGCCCGATTCCCGAGCGCACGCGTCGCGCACTCGATGAGTTCACCGCGAAGCGCACGGCGCCGCACCTTCTCCCCGATCGCGAGCTGTTTACCGGACTCGCTGAGGCGCGGCTGGGCGTCGCGCAGCTCATCAATGCAGACCCGTCAGAGATCGCCCTCGCCACCAACACCGGCTACGGCCTGAATCTCGCCGCGCAGGCGCTGCCGGTGAAACAGGGCGAGACGGTGCTGCTGTCTGACAAGGAATTCCCCGCCAACGTCTATCCCTGGCTCGCGCTGAAGGAGCGGGGCGTCAAGGTCGAAGTCGCGCGCGTCGGACCCGAGGGCTGGCCCGACGAGGACTACCTGCTGTCGCGGTTGAGCGATCCGAGCGTGCGCGTGCTCGCCGTGTCGTTCGTGCAGTTCTCGAACGGTTATCGCGCGAACCTCAAGAAGCTGGGCGCCGCGTGCCGCGCGAACGGGACCTATCTCGTTGTCGACGGCATCCAGGGCGTCGGCAATTCGGTGCTCGACGTGCGCGAGACGCCGATCGACGTGCTCGCGTGTGGCGGCCAGAAGTGGCTGCTCTCGCCCTGGGGATCCGGATTCGTCTACGTGCGCAAGGAGCTGATCCCGCAGCTCGAGCCCACGATGATCAGCTGGATGGCGTTCGAGGGCACCGACGACTTCTCCCGGCTTACCGAGTACAATCCGACGTTCCGCGGTGACGCCCGCCGCTTCGAGATGATCACGCTGCCGTATCAGGATTTTGTCGGCTTCACGTCGTCGCTGCGGTTGATTCTCGAAACCGGCGTACGGGAGATCGCGGAGGTCACCCGGGCCGTGCAGGAGCCGGTCGTGAAGTGGGCGAAGGAGAACGGGCTGCGAATCACCTCGCCGATCGAAAACGGCCACCGCTCCGCGATTCTCTGCATCGCGCCGGCGAAGCCCGTCGAAGCCTATCACGGATTGAAGCGCGCGCGCGTCGTGTGCAGCCTGCGCGAAGGCTCGATTCGGCTATCTCCGCATTGCTACAACACCGTCGACGAGATGGAGAAGGTCATCGAGGTGCTGGATGATTTGATGGGATAGATGTGGCTTCCCGATGCCGGTCCACCCACCACGCGAACAACACGAACACGCCGCCGAAAATGATGGCGCCGATCGCGAGTGCGGTGATGCTCGAGGGCGCCGGCGTTTTGATCGATCCGATGTAGGAGATCACCAGCAGGAGCACCAGACTCCAGAATCCCCACCGTCCAATGCCGTCGCGCGCGCGTGTGGTGCGCACGTAGATCGCGACGCCGAAGAGCAGCATCAACGCCTCCACGGCGATCGTCGCGGGGGCCGAATTCCACAGCCCGAGGCCGACCTCGGGTCCGCCGGGATAGAGCGGCATGTCCGGGCGATGGGTGATGACGTCGAGCACCCAGTGGCTCACGACCAGAATGCCGATCACGAGGGCGGCCCGCTTGTCCCCCGTCCGTGCGCGGTAGAGAAAGCCGTACAGCGCGCCCCACACGATGAGCATGAACAGGCTGTGCGAGTACGGATAGGCGTCGAACCATCCGACGAGGAACGAATTCGGATTCGGTACCGCGTGCACGTGCTCCATGCCGAGCAGCAGGAAGATGGGCCAGAGCAAATCGGCGAGGGTCGGAGCGATGAAGAGATTGCCGAGGCTCGTGCGAGGAGCGGCGCGCTTGGCCGCGAGCCCCAGTGCGTAGTGGCCGATAAACATGCTATCTCCTCATCAAGCGCTTCAGCAGCTGGATCTGGCCGGCGTGATACAAGTCGTGCGACGCGATGCCATAAACTTGCGTGTCGACCGGCCAGCGCGAACGCCAGGCCCGCCGCCGCAACTCGCGCGGATCGAGTCTGGCGATGGCGCCGCGCAGCAGCCGATGCTCATTCTCGAGCAGCGCGCGGTCGCGCCTCCAGGCCGCTTCATTCTTGACCATCGGTAACTGCGGCCAGTTTGCGCCTGCGCGCGGGAAGGAAATGCCGGGATCGCGGAGCAGTCGCCGCCGGACGATGCATTTCCAGTACGCCGTGTGGAGCACGAGATCCCAGATGCTGTGGCGGTTCTTGCCGGGACGCCAGAGCGCCTGGCGCGCGCTGACGCCGCGAATCGCTCCCCTGAGCGGCGTACCGTGCCATGACGGCGCGGTGTAGGCCTGGTCGAACACCTGCAGCAGCAGCTGGATGCGTGCGTCCACTCTAGGTGCGTTTCAAGAGCGCGTAATCCTTCTTTCCCTTCCGCAATAGCAGGTGCCGGCCGCCGATCCAGTCTTGTTCGGCGATTTCAGACGCGCGCTGCTGGTTGACGTAGATCCCGCCCTGCTCGATCCCCCGTCGCGCCTCACTCTTCGAGGCCGCCAATCCAGAGGCGACGAGTGCATCGACGAGCGCGACACCGGCAGCCACGGTCGTGGTCGGGATCTCCTGCGACAACGTGTCGAACGCGCCCGCTTCCACGTCGCGTGGACTCACGTTCCCGAACAGAATCCCGCTCGCCGCGATTGCTCCGGATGTCGCATCCTTGCCGTGCACGAGCGTCGTGACGGCCACCGCCAGCCGGGACTGCGCTTCGCGCCTGGCCGGGTCCTGTGTGTGACCCTGCACCACCGACTCGATCTCTGTCCTCGGCATGAACGTGAAGAGCTTCAGGTAGCTCTCGACGTCGCGATCGTCGACGTTGATCCAGAACTGATAGAGCTTGTACGGCGAGGTCATCGCGGGATCGAGGTAGATGGCGCCTTCCTCCGTCTTCCCGAATTTTTTACCCGACGCCATCGTCACGAGCGGTGCGACGAGCCCGTGCGCCTCCGCGTTTTCGATGCGACGAATCAGGTCGACCCCGGCGGTGATGTTGCCCCACTGGTCGCTGCCGCCCACCTGCAGCGTGCATTGCCGCTCGCGAAACAGATGCAGGAAGTCGTAGGCCTGCAGCAGCATGTAGCTGAATTCGGTGAACGAGAGCCCGGCGTCGAGCCGCGCCTGCACCGACTCCTTCTGCAGCATCACGTTCACGGTGAAGTGCTTGCCGACGTCGCGCAGAAAGTCGATCAGTCCCTGTGCACCGAGCCATTTGGCGTTGTCGAGCAGCAACGCGGCGGTGGGGCCCGCGCCGAATTCGAGGAACCGCGCCATCTGATCGCGCTGGCGCTGGAGATTCTCGCGGATCTGTTCTTTGGAAAGCAGCGGACGCTCGCCGGCCTTGCCGGACGGATCGCCGATCAATCCGGTCCCGCCACCCATCAGCACAATGGGCCGATGCCCGCCGCGTTGCAGATTGGCGAGCAGCATCAGCGGCATGAGATTGCCCAGCTGGAGAGAGGGCGCGGTGGGATCGAAGCCGCAGTACGCGGTGACCTGCCCCTTGGCGAAATGCGCGGCGAGGCCCGGCGTCGCCTGTTGGACGAAGCCCCGCCACTCCAATTCTTGCAATACGTTAGCCGTCGTCATGGCGGCGAATTTATCGCCTTACTAGGTTGTTACACAGATGGCATCCCTGACTCCGCCTTCGGCGCCCGCCGGCGCCCCTCGGCACTCGATTCTTACTCGTTGGTGGTTCGATCCGGTCCAGCGGCGGCGCGCCATTATCACCACTATCCTGGCGCTGCTGTACGGCACCGGGCTGGCCTACGGCTCCTGGACGCGCGTGTGCGCCGGCGACCGCTGCCCCAGCATCATGCGCCTGGCGCCCGGCAAGCACGAGGCGCTCCAGACATCCAAAGTGTATGCGGCCGATGGCCGGCTCATCAGCGAGCTGGGAATCGAGCTGCGGACCGTACTGCCGCTCGAGCAGATCCCCGTCCACGTCCGGCAGGCATTCATTGCCGTCGAGGACAAGCGGTTCTACGCGCATAGCGGCATCGACTACTGGCGGATCCTGGGCGCGCTGAAGGCCAATCTCCTGACCCTGCACTACAGCCAGGGTTTCTCGACGATCACCATGCAGCTCGCGCGCAATGTCTTTCCCGAGCGCCTCGGCCGCGAGAAGAAACTCGCCCGCAAACTGCGCGAGGCCCGCGTCGCCGTAGAGCTCGAGCGCAATTTCAGCAAGGACACGATTCTCGAGCTGTATCTCAATCAGATCAGCCTGGGGCCCAACGTCTTTGGCGTCGAGGCGGCATCGCAGGTGTTCTTTGGCAAATCCGCCCGCGACCTGAACGTCGCCGAGGCGGCGACCCTCGCGGCGCTGCCGAAGGCGCCGGGCAACTACAATCCGCGCACTCATCCCGACCGCGCCGTCCTGCGCCGCAATGCGGTCCTGAACCTGATGCGCGATCAGGGATTCCTCGCCACCGAGGACGCC
The DNA here is from genome assembly GCA_003221035.1 of Gemmatimonadota bacterium. GTDB lineage: Bacteria > Gemmatimonadota > Gemmatimonadetes > Gemmatimonadales > GWC2-71-9 > 20CM-2-65-7. The sequence continues at coordinate 77,567 of QHUB01000023.1, read as the reverse complement.
GAATTCTGGAAGGCGTATCCGCTGGTGCTCACGACGCGGCGCACCAGCTACGGCGACGTCGCGCCGTATTTCGTGGAGTGGCTGCGCTCGTCCTTCCTCGAGCCTCGTTTCGGCCGCGATCTGTACGAGAAGGGCCTCCGCATCTACACGACGCTCGACCTCGACATGCAGGAAGCGGCTGAGCAGGCGCTCGAGTCTCAGCTCGACGAGATCGAATCAGGAGTGTTCTCGAACGGCAAGTTCGAGGGGACGTCCTATCGTCAGTACCTGGAGCAGGGCCGCGCCACACCCGACGATCAAGGCCCGTTCGCGTCGTATCTGCAGGGCGCGCTGCTCGCCCTCGACGCCAAGACCGGCAACATCCTGGCGATGGTCGGTGGCCGCGATTTCGTGGACTCGAAATGGAATCGCGTGACGCAGTCGCGACGGCCGCCGGGCTCGACCTTCAAGCCGTTCGTGTACTCGGCGGCGGTGCGCGCGGGATTCCCCGTGGACACGATGCTGGATGATTCGCCGCTCAATCCGCCAGTGATCCAGCTCGACAGCTCGCTCTGGCAGCCCAAGGACTACGACGACACCACGCTCGGTCCCGTTCCGATGCGGATGTCGCTCTATCTCTCGCGCAACCTCTCGACGATCAAGCTGGGTATGGGCATCGGGGAGGCGGCGGTTATCGGTGAGGCGCGCCGCTACGGCATCACGACGCCGCTGCCGCCGTACCCGTCGATTCACATCGGCGCGCGCGAAGCGTCGCCCATGGAGCTGATCGCCGCATATACGTCGTTCGCGAACAACGGCACGCGAGTCGAGCCGATCGGCATCCAGCGCATCGAAGACCGCCAGGGCAACATCCTGTACCAGTCCACGCCAAAGCGAGAGCAGGTGCTCGATCCCGAGCACAATTGGCTCATGCTGGACATGCTGCGCGACGTGATGCGCTGCCAGCCGGGCACCGGCCCGCATCGCTGCGGCACCGCGGCGGGAGCCGCCGGCGGGCTGCGCATCCCGATGGCGGGCAAGACCGGCACGACGGACGATTACACCGACGCGTGGTTCGTCGGCTTCACGCCTGAAATCGTCACCGGGATCTGGATCGGCTACGACCTGCAGCGGCGCATCATGAACAACGCGGGCGGCGGCCGCATCGTCGCGCCGGCGTGGACAAAGTTCATGCGCGACGTGTACGAGCGTCGGCCCGCGCCGGCCGACTGGGTGCGGCCCGACGACCTCGTGACGCGAGAGATCGACTGGTCGAACGGATTCCTCGCGACGCCGTTCTGCCCGCTCGAGGTGCGGCGCTGGGAGTGGTTCTATCCCGGCACGGAGCCTACGCAAGTGTGCCAGGTCCACTCGCCGTTCGGCGTGGGCGTCAGTCCCTAACTTCGTGCTCCGCATTCGAGCTGGCCGGGTGCACCCGGTGACGGCGCCTTCCATCGAGGACGGCGCCGTTCTCGTTGACGGAAGCGGACGGATCTCGGCGGTCGGCCCGAACAGTCTAGTGCCCACGCCGCGCGCCGCCCGCCTCATGCACTTTCCCGACGCCGAGCTGACACCGGGCCTCGTCAACTGCCACACCCATCTCGAGCTGACGCATCTCGGCGGCGGCGCGAAGCACGAAGAGCCGGAGTTCCACCGATGGATCTGGCACGTGCGGACGCTGAAGGACGCCACGAGCGCCGCGGGGTTTTATGAGGCCGCGCTGGCCGGCGTCCGGGACTGCTGGGCGCGGGGCGTGACGTGCATCGCCGAGACGGGCAGCACGGGCGCGGTGATGCGCGCGCTGCACGACCTGGGTGGCCGCGGCATCGTGTACCACGAGACGTTTGGTCCCGACCCGGCGCAGTGTGCCGCGAGCATGGAAGATCTCGAGACCGCCGTCTTGCAGCTTCGCCGTCTTGCAACTCCGCAACTGATAGTTGGGGTCTCGCCCCATGCGCCGTACAGCGTGAGCGCGCCGTTGTACCAGGCGACCGCCGCCTTCGCGCGCCGTGAGCGACTCCCGATCGCGGTGCACATCGCCGAGTCGCCGGCGGAAACCGAATTTGTGCGCGACGGCGCGGGACCGTTCGCCACGCTCTTCGGGGCACGCAGCATTCCGGTCGAAGCCCAGCACTGCTCGCCGGTCGCGTACCTCGAGCGACTCGGCGTGTTGGGACGTGGCACGCTCTGTATCCATTGCGTCCAGGTAAGCGAGGCGGACGTCGAGCTGCTTCGCGCCGCCGGTGCCGCCGTTGCGCATTGTCCGCTGTCGAATGCGGCGCACGGACACGGCCGCTCACCATTCGGGCTGTTCCGCATGGCGGGTGTACCGGTCGGACTCGGGACCGACTCGGTGGTGAGTACTGGTGAGGTGAACCTGTGGGCGGAGGCGAATGCGGCGGGCCTGTCCGGCGACGGGGCGCTTAGCGCGCTTACAATAGAAGGAGCGCGCGCTCTGGGCCGGGAAATGGAGATCGGCTCGTTGGAAGTCGGGAAGGCCGCCGATCTCGCGGTTTTTCCCTTCGCCGCCTTTCGCCGCCCTTCGTCACCCTTCGCCGCCCTGACCATAGTCAGCGGCCGGATCGTGCATCAGATTTCCGCAACATGAAGACACAGCGTCACGCGGCCATCCTGCAGATCGTGCGCGGGGAGACGGTCGGCAGCCAGGAACAGCTGCGCGAGCGTCTCAAGGCCGAGGGCTTCAACGTGACGCAGGCGACGCTGTCGCGCGACATCCGCGAGCTCGGCCTCGCGAAAGTCTCCGCCCCGGACGGCGCCTCGCATTACGCGGCGACCCCCGAGGGCGCGCCCGGGGTCCGGCCTCACCTCGAGCAGCTCCTGCCAACGATGCTCGTGTCGGCCGAGGGCGTCGGTCCGCTGCTCGTGCTGAAGACCACCACCGGCGCCGCGCAGGCGCTGGGCCTCGCGCTCGACGGCGCGGGGTGGAGTGAAATCATCGGCACCATCGCCGGCGATGATGCCATCCTCGTCATCTCACGCAGCGAGCGAAGCCGCCGCGCCGTCCAGACACGGCTGCAAGAGCTCGGGGGACTTCCCGCATGAAAACTCGAACGCTCGCCCTGATGCTGTTGCTGCCGACATCCTGTAAAGCGCAATCACAACCTCCACCATCCTCGACAACCTCGACGACGCAGAACGTGCTCACGGACGCCGAAAAGGCCGCCGGGTGGCGACTGCTGTTCGATGGCAAGACAACGACCGGCTGGCGGAATTACGGCAAGCCCACGATCTCCGATGGGTGGACCGTCCAGGACGGGGCGCTCACGCGCACGGGGGCCGGGGGCGACGTCATCACGACCGATCAGTTCAAGAATTTCGAGCTCAGCATCGACTGGAAGATCGAAATCGGCGGCAATAGCGGAATCTTCTATCGCGCAGTCGAGGACAGCGACGCGATCTACTGGAATGCCGTCGAAATGCAGGTGCTCGACGATGCGAAACACCCCGACGGTCAGGACCCCATGACGTCGGCGGGCGCCGCCTACGACCTGTATCCCTCGCCAAAGGGGCACGTCCATCCCGGCGGCGAGTGGAATACGGCGCGACTCATCGTGAACGGCAATCATGTGGAACACTGGCTCAACGGTGCGAAGCTGCTCGAATACGAGCTCGGCAGCAGGGACTGGGATGCCAGGGTCGCGGCGAGCAAGTTCAAGCCGCATCCGAAGTTCGGCAAAAGTCCGCAGGGCCACATCGGGCTGCAGGACCACGGCAACGTGGTCGCCTTCCGCAACATCAAGATTCGAGTGTTGCCATGAGCAAACAGTGCCGCAGAGGCCCAAAGGTAGGGGCGCAGCATGCTGCGCCCCTATACTCTCACCCCATTTCGCGTCGCGAGTTTGTGGGCGACGTCGCCGCAGCCGGCCTGTCGTTCACCATCGTAGCGCCGCATGTCCTCGGCGCTCGTGGCAGGAATCGTCTCGCGCCGAGCGACAAGCTGAACATCGCGTGCATCGGCGTCGGTGGCATGGGCGCGAATGACGTGCGGGGAGTGGGGAAGACCGAGAACATTTACGCGCTCTGCGATGTGGACGACCGCCAGGGCGCGCAGTCGTTTCAGGCGTTCCCGCAGGCGAAGCGCTACAAGGATTTCCGCGTGATGCTCGATAAAGAAGGAAAGAGCATCGACGCGGTGACCGTCTCGACGCCCGACCACATCCACACCGTCGCCGGCATGGCGGCGATGAAACTTGGCAAGCATACGCGCATCCAGAAACCTCTGGCGCGTACGTTGTGGGAGGTGAAGCAGCTCGAGGACATGGCGCGCAAATCGAAAGTCGCGACGCAGATGGGCAATCAGGGCCACGCCGAAGAAGGCACGCGCCTGATTCGCGAATGGGTCGAAGCCGGACTCATCGGCACGGTGCGCGAGATCCAGCTCTGGACCAACCGGCCGATCTGGCCGCAGGCGATCGACCGGCCGCTCGAAGAGTACTACACGCCCGACACGCTCGATTGGGATTTGTGGCTCGGCCCCGCGCCCGCGCGGCCCTACAATCCCGCGTACGCGCCGTTCAAGTGGCGCGGTTGGTGGGATTTCGGAACGGGTGCGCTCGGGGACATCGCGTGTCACTCGATGGACGCGTCGTTCTGGACGCTGAACCTGGGCTATCCGTCGCGCATCGAGGCTGAGTCCACGAAGCTCTACCCGGAGACCGCGCCGGCATGCTCGCGGATCATTTACTCGTTCGCGGCGAAGGGCAGCCGGCCGCCCGTGACCGTGGTGTGGCGCGACGGCAGCCTCTACCCGCCGCGGCCGCCCGAGTACACCGATCCTGCCACATGGCCCTTCGACACGAGTGGGCAGCTGTGGATCGGTGATCAGGGCCGGTTGGTCGCGGGGATCTACGGCGAAAACCCCAGGCTGCTCGATGCGGCGAAGATGGCCGAGGTCACGGCGCATCCGGTGACGCAGAAGTATCCGCGCACCGAAGGCGTGTACGCGGAGTGGATCGCTGCGTGCAAGGGCGGCGCGCCGGCGGGCTCGAACATTCCGGACCACTCGGGTCCGTTGACCGAGATGGTGCTGCTCGGCAATCTCGCGGTTCGGACGGCGCAACCGATCGATGTGAACCCGCAGACGGGTGCCGTCCTCACGCCCGGGATTCCGGAGGAGAACGTCAAACCCAAATACCGGCAGGGATGGGGCTGGTGACCTGAGGTAGGGCGCAGCATGCTGCGCCCCTACTTGCGGGCCCCACGTGCCACATGTATTTTTATACACCCATATGCATAAACAAACCAACGGCCGCCAGGGCCCCCTCGTGGTGCTCGCCTACTCCGGCGGGCTCGATACCTCCGCCATCGTTCCGTGGCTGCGCGAGCAGTACGGCGCGCGCGTGGTCTGCTACGCCGCCGACGTGGGGCAGGGCCTGGGCGAGCTCGACGGGCTGATTGCGAAGGCCAAACGCTCGGGCGCCGAAGACTGCATCATCGAAGATCTGCGCGAAGAGTTCGTCCGCGACTTTGCCTTCCCGACCCTGCGCGCCGGCGCGACTTACGCGCGCACCTATCTCCTCGGCACGTCCATGGCGCGGCCCATCATCGCCGCGCACCAGGTGGCCGTCGCACAGCGCCTCGGCGCCGACGCCGTGGCGCACGGCTGCACGGGAAAAGGCAACGACCAAGTCCGCTTCGAGCTGACCTTCGCGGCGCTCGCACCGGAGCTGCAGATCATCGCGCCGTGGCGCGAATGGCAATTCCAGAGCCGCGAAGATCTCATCAACTACACGCACGCGAAGGGCGTGCCCGTCCAGGCGACGGCCGAGAAGCCGTACTCCACCGATCGCAACCTCTGGCACTGCTCGCATGAGGGCGGGATCCTCGAGGATCCGTCGCGGGAAGCACCCGAGCACATCTTCGTGATGACGAAGAACCCGGTCACCGCGCCGGACGAGCCGGTGATCGTGACGATCGGATTCGAAGCAGGCAATCCGGTCAGCGTCGACGCCGTTCCCCTCGGTCCAGTCGAGCTCCTCGAACAACTCAATGAAATTGCCGGGGAGCACGGCGTCGGCCGCGCCGACGTCGTCGAAGACCGGCTCGTGGGGATGAAGTCGCGCGGCGTGTATGAAACGCCGGGCGGCACGGTGCTCTACGCGGCGCATCGCGAGCTCGAGCAGATGACGCTCGACCGCCGCACGCTCCGGATGAAAGACGAGCTGGCGCTGCGCTACGCCGATCTGGTGTACGACGGCCGCTGGTGGACGCCGGAGCGCGAAGCGCTCGACGCGCTGGTGAGCGCCACGCAGAAAAACGTCACGGGCACGGTCACGCTGAAGCTCTTCAAGGGCAACGTCATCGTCGCGGGCCGCGAGAGCCCGTACGCGCTCTATCAGCCGTCGTACGCGACGTTCGGCAAGGACAACGTCTACAACCAGAAGGACGCCGAGGGATTCATCCGGCTGTACGGGCTCGCCAGCAGGATCGCGGCGGGACTCGAGGCCGAACGGACTGATGTCCCAACACGCTGACACGCACCACATGTGGGGAGGGCGCTTCGCTCTGGGTCCGAGCGAGGCGCTCGATGCTTTAAACCGGTCGCTTCCGGTCGATCACCGCCTCTGGCCGCAGGACGTCTTCGCGAGCAAAGCGTGGGTCCACGCACTGTGCCGCGCGGGCGTTCTCACGACCGTGGAAGAATCGCAGCTGCTCGAAGGTCTCGACCGTGTCGCGGAAAAACTGGCCGACGGCGCGGCCGTCGGCGCGCCGGACGAAGACGTGCATACGCTGGTCGAGCGGCTGCTCTACGCCGAAGTCGGCCCGGTCGCCGGCAAGCTGCACACGGGCCGCTCCCGCAACGACCAGGTCGCCACGGATCTCAGGCTCTGGACGCTGACCGCGATCGACGAGCTCGACGCCGCCGTTGCCGCGTTGGGTCGCACCCTGGTCACCAGAGCGAAAGATGGGCTCGACGCGATCCTTCCCGGCTACACGCACGGGCAGCGCGCGCAGCCGGTGCGCTGGGGGTACGTGTTGCTCGCGCACGCGTGGCCGCTCGTGCGCGACCGCCAGCGTCTGGCCGACGCACGCCGCCGCACGTCCGAGATGCCGCTCGGATCCGGCGCGCTCGCGGGCTCCGGATTTCCGGTCGATCGCGTGTTGCTCAAGGAAGCGCTCGGCTTCCGCGCCATCTCCGCGAATGCCCTCGACGCGACGGGCGATCGTGACTTCGTCGCCGACGTGTTGTTCGCCATCGCGCTCATCGGCATGCACCTCTCGCGCCTGGGCTCTGAACTGATCACCTACGCGAGCGGTGAATACGGCTTCGTCACACTCGCCGACAACTTCAGCACCGGCTCGAGCCTGATGCCGCAGAAGCGGAATCCCGACGTCTTCGAGCTGGCGCGCGGCAAGGCCGGCCGGATGCTCGGCGACTGCGTAGCGCTCCTCACGACGTTGAAAGGCATCCCCGCGGGCTATCAGAAGGATCTGCAAGAGGACAAAGCACTGCTGTTCGACGCGGTCGATACGGTGGCCACCGTTTTGCCGGCCGTCACCGGCGCGATCGACACGTTGACCGTGAATCCGGAGCGCATGGCGGCGGCGCTCGATCCGGCGATGCGCGCGACCGATCTCGCCGACCTCCTCGTCGATGCCGGCGTGCCGTTTCGCGAGAGTCACGGACTCATCGGAAAGCTGGTGCGCGCGGCGGAACAGGCCGGTGTCGCGCTCGATAAGGTTTCGCCGCAGCTCGCCACCGACATTCATCCCGCGCTGGGACCGGCCCTGGCGCAGCTCGGCAGCTGGGAGCAGAGCGTCGAAAGCCGTGCTACGCCTGGAGGTGCGTCGCGCGCCTCCGTGGAGTCGCAAATCGAAGAGCTACGGCGCTCGTTTCAGCCGGCGAGCGTGTAAACGCGTCACTTGCTGCAACTTGTAGTCCGGTATTAGGATATCGGATGCGCTGCTTAGCCCTCAACGCTTCGTTCGAGCCACTGACCATGGTGCCGGTACGGCGGGCACTGCGGCTGGTCATCGACGGCAAGGCCGAGGTCGTCGAGGCCGAAGGCACGCCGGTCCACTCCGAACGGATGGCGGTGCCGCGCCCGGCTGTGATCCGGCTCGTGCGCTTTGTCCACGTCCCTCGCCGCTTCCGCCGCCAAGTCACCAACACATTCCTGTTTGCCCGCGATAACTACCGCTGCCAGTTCTGCGGCCGCTCGCAGCCGGAATTGCGGCAGCGCGAGTGCCTGACGCGCGACCACCTGGTGCCGCTGTCGCGTGGCGGAACGAATGCCTGGAACAACGTCCTGACGGCCTGCTCGAGCTGCAACACCCGCAAGGGTAATCTGCTGCCCGAGGAAGTCGGGATGCATCCGCTGCGCGCCCCGCACGAGCCGCATTTCGTGCATCTCGCGTGGGCTGTGCGCCGTCTGACGCGGACGCAGGCGAAGTACATCCGGCTCTTCTACGGAGCCGATGTGCTGGCCACGCTCGAAGCGCTCTAAATGGCGAAAGCTCCCTGGATCGTGGCGGGCGTGGCGGCTGCCGCGCTCGTCGCCGTGGTCGTCTCCACGCGCCCCGCCAGCGGCTCGATCCATCCGGACCCACGGCCCGGCATCACGGCCGAGAAGATCCTGCCGAACTTCGCGATTCCGAAGAATCCCGGCGCGCTGGAGGCGTACGCCGCGGCGCGCACCGCGGCCGCCACGCTCGACGGCGTGTACTGCCACTGCGATTGCTCGAAGCACTCCGGCCATCGATCACTGCTGACGTGCTTCGAGTCCGATCACGGCGCCTTCTGCGACATCTGTATGGGTGAGGCGATGGTGGCGAGCGGGATGGCGGCGCGGGGTCAGTCGCTGATGGAGATCCGGGACGCTATTGACCGTCAGTTCGGAACGTAGGACTCCGCGCCTCGAGTCGCTGCCGCGGTAAGCCCGCGAGCCGCACCAGCACGCGCTGCGCGCCGCGCGCCAACGCATCCCCGAAGTTTCCTTCGCCACTGACGGCCGGCCCGACATCGCCCGAGAGCCAGCGCGACAGTTCCTGCAGATCGGTGTCGTTGAGCGTCGTCACCTCGAGCCGCGCCACGAAGTAATAGCGCGCGCTGGACGACCCGCTCGGCCGCAGCGTGACCGTATATGGGATGTCGAGCGCGGCCTCGAGCTCATCGGGCGTCGCATAGCGCGTCACTTCGCCGCCCTGACGGATCAACACGAAGTCGTCCGCGAGCGGATCGTTTCGCGCGACCGCATCCCAGCTGATCTCTCGGATGAATTGATCGAACCAGCTGCCACGCACGCGCCACAGCTCGAGCCGGTAGTGCAATCGCAGCGGAAATCCCGAGCGCATCAGGCCGACGAATTTTCCATCGGCAAGCAGGCCCGTGCTGCGCACGCGCGGGAGGGTGCTCTGCAGCGTGACGGTGAGCGTGGGAGACTGCGCGGCCAACCGTCCGGGTGCGCTGAGCACCAGGCTGGCTGCCGCAAGCCAGGCGAGGCGCACTCTAGAACCGGTGCTCGAGCCGGACCGTGAAGCGCAGTTTTTCGCCGGTGGTTACCGCCTTGGCGAGGTAGACCCCGAATCCACTCCAATCCACACCCAGACCCACGTCCACGAGCCAACTCGCCAGCTCCGGAACCCGGCCGGCAGGCACCTGCCCGGGATTGTTGCCGACGAGCCACGACTGGCCCGTGTTGGCGAATACCACGAGGTCGAGACCCTCGAGCCAGAAGGGCGAGTGCTCGTCGCTCGGCGGCTCGTCACGCGTTCCGCTGCCGGGTTTGTAGCTCCAGTTGAGCTTCACATGGCCGCGGTACTCCGCCTGAAATGCCAGGACGCGATCGCACGCGGCGACCTTCGACTGCGCGAATGCGGGATCGATGATATTCCCGTTGCACGCAGCCTTGCGGAACGGCTCGCCGGGCATCGGCTCGGGCCCGCCGAGCGAAAGCCGCTGCTGCAACGGCAGCGGATCGCCGCCCATCCAGCCGCCCGCCACCATCCGCAGATGGATGCGTCCTGAGGGACTGATGCGCGCGTAGTGCCTGACATCGAGGAACATGCGATCGAACTGGTAGGAACCGTCGGTCGGAATCGAGTCGCGCACCGTCGTGGGAATGCCGGGATGCGGGACGACGTCGGAGCTGCGCGAATTTTCGAACGTGAATTGGGCGAGCCATCCCGCCGTCGGGTCCGCTTCGTCGTTGCGGGTGTCGAGCGTCGCGTTCGCCGCGATCGTCGTGTAGTGGCCCTCATCGATGGGCGGATTCGGTCGCCACGTCTCGGCGTTGCGGAAGATGGTCCACGGATCCTGCACGCCCACACTCGTGTGCCACTCCCGGCTCCCCTCGAGTGAGAGCGAGAGCGGGCGCTCGGGATGCACGAAGACGCGCGCTGCCCAGCCTTTGTTCAGGTAATAGTCGCGATAATCGCGCGCGAACAGGAACGAGCTCCACCCGATCTCGTTGCTGTGCAATCCCCAGTCCTCCGTCGGCGACACGACGTCGAACGCGCGCAGCGTGACGCCGGCCGGCCGGATGTCGCCCGACCGGAGCTCGCTGCGGAACATGTAGCCGAGATCGCTGCGCTTGTCGGAGAGGTCGCCGGCCGAGCGAAACACCCCGAGCGCGTCGATGCGCAACCGGAAGTTCTGCTGCAGCTTCCAGTCGAACACGGGCCCGAACACGACCGGCAGGCCTTCGACGCGGTTGAACGTGCCGCCGGTGGCGATCGTCAGCGAGGATCGCGAATCCGCCGTTCCCCAGGACACCTGCGCGCCGAGCGTCGGCAGCCGCCGGCGCAGATTGGGCGCGTACTCGATCGCATCACCCTCTTTGCGTAAGCGATAAAAAAGCGGCTCGCGATATTGCCGCAGCGCGCCGGCAACTTTGGCTTTGGCAGCCGAATCGACGCTGCCGCCGACGACGATCACGTCTCCGCTGACGGCCGCGCCGGTCTGGAACACCAGGTCGCCATTGATCACGACCAGCGTTCCCTGTACGGTGCCCGCGACGAACACGGGACCGCTGCGCACCGCGACATTCCCGCGCCACTCGTTGCCGCGTGGGAGCCGCGTGCGCCCGACGAGACGCGTCGTGCTCGAGTCGTTGTAGAAGCGGATCACTTCTTCGGAAACGAGGCGCGGCAGCGCGCGCGCTTCGAGCGCGGCGCTCGAGCTCTCCGGGCGGATGACGATCGTGGTGTCCTGCAGCGCCGCCACGGCCAGCAGCAAAGCGATCATAGGTCAGCTTTCGATCGAGTCGAAGGTGGTGCGCGGCGGCTCGAGGCCGAGCCGGCGCATCCGGCGGTAGAGGTTGGCGCGGTCCGTCTGCAGCCGTCGGGCCGCTTCCGCGACGTTGCCGCGCGAGACGGAGAGCGCGCGCGCGATCAGCTCGCGCTCGTATTGATCGAGCGTCTCACTGAGTTCGATGTCGCGCCACGGCGTGGCAACGGTCGGGCTTTCGGCGGGGGGGACCCGCGGCGCAGTACCGTCGCTCGGCAACACGCGAGCGACCGCGGCCGTGGTGATCGTGTCGTCCGGCGCGAGAATGGCCAGCCGCTCGACGATATTGGCGAGCTCGCGGACGTTGCCCGGCCATGCGTACGCCGCCAACAACGCCACGACGCCCGCGTCGTAGGTGATCGGGCGCCCCAGGCGCGCGGCGGAGCGGGCGACAAAATGGCGGACCAACGGGGCGATGTCCTCGGGCCGCTCGCGCAGCGGCGGGATGTGGATCGGCAGGACGTTGAGGCGGAACCAGAGATCCTGACGGAACTGCCCCTGCTTCACGGCCACGCTCAAATCCTTGTTCGTCGCGGCGATGACACGGACGTCCACGGCGAACGGCTTCTCGCCGCCCACGCGCTCGACGACGCCGCCTTCGAGCACGCGGAGCAGCTTGGCCTGGGCTTCGCCGCCGAGATCACCGACTTCGTCGAGAAACAGCGTGCCGCCATCGGCGAGCTCGAAGCGACCCTGCCTGCGCTCGCTGGCTCCGGTAAATGCGCCGCGCTCGTGTCCGAACATCTCGGATTCGACGAGGTCGCGAGGCAAGGCCGCGCTGTTCACCGTGACGAAGGGCTTGCTGGCGCGCGCGCTCTGACGGTGAATCGCCGACGCGACGAGCTCCTTGCCCGTGCCCGATTCGCCGGTGACGAGCACGCGCGACTCGGTCGGCGCCACGCGCGCGATCAGCGCGCGCAGGTCGTCCATCGCCATGCTGTTTCCCACCAGCGGGTCGGCATGGCCGAGCTCGGCGTGCAAGCGCTTGTTGTCGGCGAGCGTGCGGCTCAGCTCGAGCGCGCTGCGCAGCGCCACCAGCACGCCTTCCGGCGTGAGCGGCTTCTCGAGGAACTGGAACGCGCCGAGCTTCGTCGCGCGGACTGCGTCGGCGAGGTTCGCCTTGCCGCTCATCATGACGACGGGCACCTGCGGCGCGCGCTTCCGGATCTGCTCGAGCGTCGCGATCCCGTCGGGTCCGGGCGGCATCATCAGATCGAGGAGCACGACGTCGGGCAGCTCCTCCACCAGCCGCGCGAGTGCGGCATGGCCGTCGGGCGCTTCCACGATTTCGAACCCGGCCGACTCGAGCAGCGCGCCCACCATGCGGCGGATATTGGATTCGTCATCGACGAGGAGCACTCGGGGACTCATAGGCCTCCCCCACCTGCAAACACGATCGAGAATGTCGCGCCGCCACCCGGCGTCTCTCCCACACTGATCGCGCCGCGGTGGGCTTCGAGTGTGACACGCACCAGCGCGAGCCCGAGACCGGTGCCGTCGTCCTTCGTCGTGAAATACGGTTCGAACACACGCTGGTGCAGCTCGGGAGCGATCCCGGGCCCGTGGTCCGCGATGGTCACGGCGAGGTCCCCGCCCGAGACGTCGCCGGTGACGGTCACATCGATCGTGCCGCTTCCCTTCATGGCTTCGGCGGCGTTGCGATAGAGATTGGCGAACGCGCGGCGCAGCGGCTCGTAGTGGCCAACGACCGTGCGTCGTGCGTCGTTCGTCGTGAGTCGGACCTGCACACCGTCCGGGACGGTGGTCCGTCCGAGCTCTTCCAGCAATTCCACGATGTCCACCTCGCTCCGAGGTCCCTCCGGCAGCCTGCCGAAATCCGCGAATTCCCGGGCGAGCCGGTCCAACCGGTCCGTCTCGGCCGCCAGGACCTGAACCGCGATGGCCGTCCGGCTGTCCGTCCGTCCGTCCGCCCGTTGCAGCTGATCCACCGCAATCCGCATGGACGTGAGCGGGTTCTTGATTTCGTGCGCCACGCGGCGGGCGACTTCCCGGAACGTGCGCAGGCGCTCGGCCTCGAGCTCGCGGTCCCGCGCCGCGACGAGCGCCGCGGCCAACTCGCGCAACGCCTGGCGCAACGCCTCGAATTCCGGTGCACCGCGACTCGTCGGCCCGCCCGCGGGCGGAAGCGCCTCGTGCCGGCGAATCAGCGACGTCCAGCCGACCAGCTCGTCGATCGGCCGCGATAACTGGCGTGACAGGTGGCCGGCGAGGTTGACGGCGGCGTACAGGACCGCGGCGCCGAGGAGCAGGATGACCACGGCAAAGCCGGCCGTGTAGTAGCGAAGGAATGTTTCGGCGCGGCGCGCGAGGCTCACTGAGGCCGAAACTTCGGCGAGGTGCCGGCGCAGCAGCGCCCGCTCGCCGACCGTGAGATGCAGGGTATCGACGCCTTCGAGCAACGCGCGCGCGGTAGCGGCGACACGCTCGGTGGAGGCGCGCGCGCCAGCGGCGGGAAGCAGACGCCTGACCGACAGCACCCAGCCGGCGACTGCGAGCACCGTCGGCACGACAGTCATGACGACGAGGATGAGGAAGATCCGGCGTCTGAACGGAAGCGCCATATTTGGCGCCAATCTAGGGACCGGTCTCGGATGTGACAAACCGACACGGTAACCCAATGCGGAATGTGGAATTCGCAATGCGAAATGATTGTGACAGTTCGAACTCGCCGTGAGATTCCACATTTCGCATTTCGAATTCAGGAGATTTCGTGAAATCCCACACTCAGTACCTCTGGTTCAACACGAAGCGGCGTCAGGAGATCATTGATGTTACAGACGAGGTTGTGGAGGTCGTCGAGAAGAGCGAGGTGCGGGAGGGTTTTGTCCTGGTCAGCGCGATGCACATCTCCGCATCGGTCTTCGTGAACGATCACGAATCGGGACTCTGGGACGACATCTTGAAGTGGCTCGAGGGGACGATCGCGCCGTGGGATCCTCCGCGCTATCGCCATAACGAAACGGGCGAGGACAATGCGGCGGCGCATCTGCGCAGTCTGACGATCGGCCATGAAGTGATCGTTCCCATCACCGCGGGAAAGCTGGACTTTGGACCGTGGCAGCGGGTGTTTTATGGCGAGTGGGACGGGCAGCGGAAGAAACGGGTGATCATCAAGGTTCTGGGGGAGTGACCCATGACGCTGTTACTGCTGGCGATGCTCCTGGCGCTGAACCCGCAGGATCCCGACACGAAGGCGGTGCTGAAGCTCGAAGATGATTGGGCGAGCGCGCTCGTGAAGCGTGACTCCGCGACCTTCGAGCGGCTCCTCGCGGACGGGTTTGTCTACACCGAAAACGATCAGACCATGGATCGCGCGGCGGTCATCAGATCGGTGGTCGCCGGACCGGACACCGTCGTCGCGGCACACAATGAAGAGATGCTGGTGCATCGGTATGGAGCCACGACCGCGGTCGTGACGGGCTGGCTCGTCGTGGATGGACGCGGCGCCGATGGCGCGTTCACGCATCGCTATCGATTCACGGATACCTGGGTGAAGCGCGGGGCGAAGTGGCAGATCGTCGCGGCGCAGGATTATGTGGCCGCAGCCCCGGACTAGGGATCGCTGTAGCTTCTGTGCCGTGATCCAGCCTCAGCCGATCGTGCTCGAGGGTCGCGGCATCCGGCTCGAGCCACTCACCGAATCCCACAGTGACGCGCTCGCGGCCGCCGTCGGTGACGGCCGCCTGTGGGAGCTCTGGTACACGGTCGTTCCACCTCCCGACGGCGTCCGCGCGTATATCGCCGACGCGCTGAAGGGGCAGCGCGACGGCCTCATGCTGCCCTGGGTCGTGCGCGAGCTGTCCAGCGGTACGATTGTCGGATCGACGCGGTATCACGACATCCAGGGCGCGATCGATCGCGTCGAGATCGGCTACACCTGGTACGCCGGCAGCCGCCAGCGCACACACGTCAACACCACCTGCAAACTCCTGTTGCTCGGTCACGCCTTCGATACACTCGGCTGCAAGGTCGTCGGACTCCGGACCGACAACTTCAATTTCCGCTCGCAACGCGCGATCGAAGCGCTCGGCGCCAAGAAGGACGGCGTCATCCGGCATTTCGGGATTCGGCGCGACGGCACCCCGCGCGACACGGTGATGTACAGCATTCTCGCCGCCGAGTGGCCGGACGTGCGCCGCCATCTCGAGCTGCGGCTCGCCCGCCGCCGCGGGGAGGAACCGTAGACCCGACGCCCGCCGGTCTGACCCGCCGCTTCGGCCTGCTGCACGCCACGGCGCTCAACATGACCAACATGATGGGGATCGGGCCGTTCATCACGATCCCGCTGCTCATGTCCGCGCTCGGCGGTCCGCAGGCCATGCTGGGTTGGGCGATCGCACTCGTCATCGTGGTGTGCGACGGCATGGTGTGGAGCGAGCTCGGCGCGGCCATGCCGGGTTCGGGTGGATCGTTCGGCTATCTGCGCCGGGGCTATGGTGCCAACACCTTCGGCAGGCTGATGGCCTTCCTCTTTGTATGGCAGTTCGTGTTCAGCGGGCCGCTGGAGATCGCGTCCGGCTACATCGGCTTCGCCAAGTACCTCGGCTACATCTGGAAAGGCATCACGACGTGGGAGGGGATGCTGGTGATTGCGGGCGTCGGGGTGCTGAACATCGTCCTGCTGTACCGCCGCATTACGTCTATCGCCGCCATCACCGTGACGCTGTGGGTCGGCACGATCGTGACGGTCATCGTGGTGATCCTGACGGGGGTCTCGCATTTCGATTCGAAGGTCGCCTTCGATTTTCCGCCGGGTGCGTTCCACTTTTCGCAGCGGTTTCTGTTCGGGCTCGGCGCGGCGTCGGCCATCGGCGTGTACGACTATCTCGGCTACTACGACGTCTGCTACATCGGCGACGAGGTCCAAAACCCCGGTCGCGTGATTCCGCGCTCGATCCTGCTCAGCACCGTCTCCGTCGCGTTGATCTACATCGCGATCAACTTTTCGATCATCGGCGTTGTGCCCTGGCGCGAGTTCGTTCCCGCCGACGCGCACGCCCAGGCGAACTTCGTGGTCTCGATTTTCATGGAACGGATCTTCGGATCGACGATCGCGCTCATCTTCACGGTCATGATCCTATGGACGGCGTTTGGATCCGTGTTCGCGCTGTTACTGGGATACTCGCGCGTTCCCTATGCCGCGGCGCGGGACGGCTATTTCTTCCGGATTTTTGCGCGAGTGCATCCGTCCCAGGGCTTCCCGTATGTCTCGCTCGTCGCCCTGGGCGTGCTTTCCATTTTCGCGGGTTTCTTCTCACTGGATGTCGTGATCTTTGCGCTCGTCACGATGCGCGTCCTGGTGCAGTTTATTGGGCAAATCGGCGCGGTCACGCTGCTCAGGCGGCGCGAGCCGAATCTTGCGCGGCCCTATCGAATGTGGCTCTATCCGCTGCCGAGCGTGATTGCGCTCCTCGGCTGGATCTTCATTTTTGCGACGGCGGGGGAAGTCATTGTCTATGCGGTGGGCGCACTGTTGCTGGGCCTGGTTTGCTTCGCCCTCTGGTCCTGGAAGGAAGGCACATGGCCTTTTCGCAAAACATGAATCGGCGTGAATTCATCGCGGCGACGGCCGCCGCAGCCGGAGCGACACGGCTCCCCATCGCGGTCGTCACCGAGCCGCCACACGGATCGGCCCAGAAGGGCCGAGTCGTGGTATTTCAGGGTGATTCAATTACCGACGCGGGCCGCAATCGTGACTCCCACAATGCCAACGCTGCCGGCGCCCTCGGCAACGGGTACCCCCTGCTCGTGGCGTCAGCGGTGCTTGCGGCGCGGCCGGCGGAGGGCCTGCAGTTCTACAATCGTGGCGTCAGCGGCAACACGGTCCCCGATCTGCAGGAACGCTGGGTGACGGACACCATCGAGCTGAAGCCGGACGTGCTCAGTATTCTGATCGGCGTGAACGACATCTGGCACAAGTTGGACGGCCGCTACAACGGGACCGTGCAGGATTACGAGCGGCAATACGCGGCGCTGCTCGACCAGACGCGGCGCGCGCTGCCGCAGGCGAAGGTCATCGTGCTCGAGCCGTTTGTGCTGCGCACGGGCGCGGTGGACGCGCGCTGGTTTCCGGAGTTCGACGAGCGGCGCGCGGCTGCCGCGCGCGTCGCGAAGGCCGCGAAGGCCACGTTCGTGCCGCTCCAGAAGGTGTTCGATCAGCATGTCCATGCGGCACCGCCCGCGTATTGGGCCGCGGACGGCGTGCACCCGACGCCGGCCGGTCACGCGGTGATCGCGGAGCAATGGCGTCATGCCGCCGGTCTCTAGACGGCGGGGTTGGGCGGAGACCGGTCAGGCTGTATTTTGGGACCATGTTCTTTTGGAATTGCGAAGCCGCCTCGCCCGTCGATTACGCGCTGCTGCTCACCACCGCGACTGCCTGGATCTACGCGGCGTGGTGTCTGATTCAGATGCGGTACGAGCGCCGTACGCCCCTCGTCTGGTGGGAGCCGGTGCCGCTCAGCAGCGCCGATCTCACAACCACCGGCCGTGAATACCAACGGCGCTTCTTCTTTTCGTTGCTTGCAGGTGCCTGCGCCATTTTGTCGGCCGTGGCGCTCTGCGCGAGTCGCTAGACACTTCGTTCTGATCGCCGCCGCCGCGGGAGCAGTTGCGTGCGCGGCGAACGGAACGGTTGCGCCCCCTCCGCCACCACCGCCGCCGCCGCCCCCTCCACCGCCGCCAGTGTGGGTGCAGATCTGGAGCGACGAGTTCGATGGTCCCGCCGGCAGCAGTGTCGACACGACAAAGTGGGGATTCGACGTGGGCGATGGCTGTCCAAACGTGTGTGGCTGGGGCAATAACGAGAAGGAGTATTACAGCTCCGACAGCGCGAACATCCGGCTGAACGGGCAGGGCCAACTGCAGATCGTCGCGCGCGTCTCGACCGACACGGCGCTCCACTGTTATTACGGCATATGCCGCTACCGCTCAGCCAAGATCACGACGCGCGGCAAAATGCCCGTCGCGCCGGGCAGGGTCGAAGCGCGGATCCAACTGGCGGCGGGACAGGGACTCTGGCCGGCATTCTGGCTGCTCGGCGACAACATCGGCACTGTGGGCTGGCCCACGTGTGGCGAGATGGACATCATGGAGAACAAGGGCAGCCAGCCCACCGCCACGAGCTCGGCTGTGCATGGCCCGGGATACTCCGGCAACACACCGTTCGTCAACGTCCACGGTACGGGCCCGACGACGCAATTTCATGTGTACGCGGTCGAATGGGATTCCCAGTCCATCCGCTTCTTTGTCGACAGCGTTCAGCACTACGTGGTGACGCGTGCGATCGTGAGCCAGCGCGGGCCATGGGTGTTCGACCAGCCGTTTTACGCGATTCTCAATCTCGCGGTCGGCGGCAACTTCGATCACGATCCCACGTCGGACGCGATTTTCCCGGCAACCATGCTGGTGGACTACGTGCGCGTCTTTACCCGGCAGTGAGGGCCCTACTTCAACGGCCTGTAGTTCACATCCAAGGCATTCAGCCGGTTGAAGTGCTGCGCCAAACGCGCCTTGAAATCGGCGAAGTCCTTTGACTCTCGCGGCGTCCACGCGATCTCCGCGAGCGCGGCCAGCCGCGGAAAGACCATGTATTCGACGTTCTTCGGGGTGCGCTGGTATTCCGTCCAGATCTGTCCCTGCGTGCCCAGGACATGCCTGGCTTGCGCGGAATCGAGCGCGGGCGGAATCGGCTCGTACGCGTACACGGTATCGAGCGGGAGAAAGCCGCCGATCGCCAGGGGCTCGTGTTGCTGATCCTGCGACTGGTAATAATCGAAATAGGTGTTCGAGGTCGGCGTCATGACCACATCGTGACCGGCCTGCGCCGCCGCGATTCCGCCCTGGATCCCTCGCCACGACATCACGACCGCGTTGGGCGCCAAACCTTCGGTTCCGCCCTCGAGAATCTCGTCCCATCCGATCAATGCGCGACCCCGCGCCGCGAGCCACTGGCTCATCTGCGCGGTCATCCAGCTCTGCAGCTGGTTCTCATCGCGGAGGCCGAGCTCGCGGATGCGTGCCTGCGCGACCGGACTGGCCTGCCACTGTGCTTTCGGCGCCTCGTCGCCGCCGGTGTGGATCCAGTGGCTCGGGAAGAGTGCCAGCACTTCGGTCAGCACGTCCTGCATGAAGTGGATCGCCGAGTCGGATGGATTGAGGATGTTCTGGTCCACGCCCCAATGGTTCAGGACCTCGAGCTGCTGGCCGGTATTGCCAAGCCAGGGGTAGGCCGCGATGGCCGCCTGCGCGTGGCCCGGCATCTCGATTTCCGGAACGACCGTAATGTAGCGCGCCGCCGCGTACGCCACGATTTCCTTGACGTCGTCCTGCGTGTAGAAGCCGCCGTGCGGCACACTGTCGAACACCCATTGCGTCGTGTCGGCGTAGCGGTGCTGCACGCCGATGAGTGAATTACGCCGCCACGCGCCTACCGCGGTGAGCAGCGGGTATTTCTTGATCTCGATCCGCCAGCCCTGGTCGTCGGTCAGATGCCAGTGGAAGCGGTTCAGCTTATGGAGCGCGAGCAGGTCGATGTATTTCTTGACGAATTCCTTCGGCATGAACGAGCGCGAGACGTCGAGATGCGCGCCGCGCCACGCGAAGCGGGGCTGATCCTCGATCTCGACGACCGGCACCGTCCAGGTCACCCCACTCACCGGCGCGGCGCGGAAGATGTCGGGCGGCAGGAGCTGGCGCAGCGTTTCGATGCCGTAGAACACTCCCGCCGGATGCGGCGCGCGGATCGTGATGCGGGTACCGGTCACGGTGAGCCGGTATCCCTCGTCGCCCAGCCTCGACAATGTCGTATCGAGACGCAACGCAATCGTGCGCGTCGCGGCACCCGACGCGGCGGTCACCGGTAGCCGATAGCCCGTAGCGGGCTCGAGCCAGTCCGCGAGCCGATGCCCGATCTGGCGCGTCGCGCGATCGGTGACGACAGCGGTCGCCGGCGTAATAAGGAAGGCCCCGGTCCCGCGCGTGAGGTGCACGGGCCGCGGGATGACGGCGACCGAGGTGTCCTGGACAGCGGAGACGAGCGCGATGAGTGTAAAGAGGGTGATCATGGCCGCAATGATATCGCTCGCTCACTCGTTCAGCGACCGGTAGATTCTCGGCGGGAGGAAACCATGCAACGACGCGATTTTCTTCAGACCCTGGGAGCGGCGGCCGCGGGCGGCGTGCTCGCGCGCGTTCCCAGCAATACGTCAGCGAAGAAGCTCGACCGCATCGGGCTCGAGACGTACGCGGTGCGCCACGCGATGATGCAGGACCCGGATCGCACGCTCGCGCAGGTGCGCGCGATGGGGTACACCGACGTCGAGTTGCTCTGGTCGTTCAATCTGTTTGGCCGCACGCCGCAGCAGGTGGCCGCGACGCTCAAGAATGAAGGTCTGCGCGCGCCCTCCTGTCACATGTCGGCTGACACGATTTTCGTGGGCTGGGAGCGCAGCCTCGAAATCGCAAAGACACTGGGACAGGAGCAGTGCACCGTCCCGGACTTCGAGGACTGGACCAAGCAGACGCTCGACGACTGGAAAGAGTGGGCCGATCGCTTCAACGCCGCGGGCGCGGTCGCGCGCAAGCACGGCATCTGGCTCGCCTTCCATAATGAGGCCTACCATCAGAAGCCGATCGAGGGCAAGGTGCCCTTCGACGTCTTCATCGAGCGCCTCGATCCATCCGTCACGCATCTCCAGCTCGATGTCGGCAACATGCTGATCGGCGGCGGTGACCCGATGCAATACCTCCAGAAGTATCCGAACCGGTTCTTCAGCTTCCACCTCAAGGACGCGCTGCCCGACCGCTCGAGCGACACGCTGCTCGGCAAAGGCATACTGGACGTCAAGAAGTTCCTGGCCGCCGTCCCGGCGCTCGAACAGAAAACGGTGTTTGTCGAGCAGGAAACCGCTAAGGACGCCGCGGGCGATCTCGCCGACGCGAAAGCCAATTGCGATTACCTGCGCGCGCTGGAGTTCTGACGAAATGCTTCCGGTCCTGCTGACCGCGGCATTGCTGGTGCAGCAGCCGCCGGTTCATCCGGCGAAGCACAACACGTATGTCATTGTCCACGGTGCGTGGGGCGGCGGCTGGGATTGGCTCGCGATCGATTCG
The DNA here is from genome assembly GCA_003221035.1 of Gemmatimonadota bacterium. Lineage (GTDB taxonomy): Bacteria > Gemmatimonadota > Gemmatimonadetes > Gemmatimonadales > GWC2-71-9 > 20CM-2-65-7. The sequence goes on along the minus strand of QHUB01000023.1, from coordinate 56,206 downwards.
ATGCTGACGACGCACGGGCACAAAGTCGTCCGCGTCACGTTGACGGGGCTGGGCGAGCGTCATCACCTGGCCTCGCCCGCGATCGGGCTCGAGACGCACATCGAGGACGTCGTCAACGCGATTCTGTGGGACAATCTTCACGACGTGGTGCTGGTCGGGCACAGCTACGGCGGGATGGTGATCACCGGCGTGGCCGATCGCGTGCCCGATCGCATCAAGCGTCTCGTGTATCTCGACGCGCTGCTGCCGGACTCCGGCGAGTCGGTGATGTCGATTCCGGATACGGCGCGCGCGAAGTTCGTGGCCGGCATCACGCGCGAGGGGTACACGGTGCCGGTGTGGGTGCAGGATACCACGGTGATTCCCCGTGATGTGCCGATGTCGCTGAAAACGTTCACGGACACCCTGCGGCTCGTGAACCCCGCCCGACTCAAGGTCGCCAGCACCTATATCCTGACGTACGAGCCGCAGATCACGCCCGATCCGTTCCAGATGTTCGCTGACCGCGCCGCGGCGCGCGGCTGGCCCGTCATCAAGATGGTCTCGGACCATTTACCCGAACGCACGCATCGCACCGAGCTGGTCGCGCTGCTCGAGAAGGTTCCTTGAAAAGGAAGAACGCATGACTCTCATTCGCTATCGGTACCAGGAGCCGGAAGTCGATCTCTCGAAAACCTACGACGCCGTGGTGGTGGGCTCCGGCGCGGCCGGCGGCATGGCCTGTCACGTGCTGACCGCGCAGGGGATGAAAGTGCTGCTGCTCGAAGCGGGCAAGAAGATCGACATCAACGCCGAGCTGCGGTCGATGCAGTGGCCGTATGAGCATCCGCGCCGCGGCGAAGCGCCGCCGGGAGATCACGCGATTCGCTTCAACGAGTACAACATCCGGCAGCCCCCCTACGCCAAGAACTCGTCGTTCAAGCACGTGTTCTCCTACGTCGGCGGCTGGGGCGGCTCCGACTACGTCAAGAACATCCTGGTGGACGAGAAGGACAATCCGTACACCGGAACCAAGTACGCGTGGGTGCGCGCGCGTCTCCTCGGCGGCAAGACGAACATCTGGGGCCGGCTCGCGCTGCGCCTGTCGGATTACGACTTCAAGGGCAAGACCCACGACGGCTACGGCGAAGACTGGCCGATCTCCTACGCCGACATCGAACCGTACTACGACAAGGTCGACCTGCTCCTCGGCATCTCCGGGCACAAGGAAAACCTGGCTCATCTGCCCGACTCGCTGTTCCAGCGGCCGAACAAGCTCACCAAAGCGGAGGTGCAGCTGCGCAAGGCGCTGCAGGGGATGGGGCGGACCGCGACGCCGTACCGCGCGGGCGTGACGACCGATGGCGTGAAGAACAAGTATCGCAGCAAATGTTTTGGCCGCGGCGCGTGCGGCCGGCGGCCCGGCGGTTGCGACATTCACGCCGCGTTCGATTCGCCGACGGGTCTCATCTATCCCGCGATGGATACGGGGAATCTGACCCTGCGCACCAATGCGACCGCGCATGAAGTGCTGGTGGACCCGAACACGGGCAAAGCGCGCGGGGTCTCGTTCGTCGATTCGCAGACCCTCAAGACGTACGAGGCGAAAGCCAAGGTCGTGATTGTGGCGGCGTCGACGCTCGAGAGCGCGCGGCTGCTGCTGCTGTCGCAGTCCCGGCAATACCCGAACGGGATCGGCAACTCGAGCGGGCACGTCGGCCACAACTTCTGCGAGCACGTGATGGGCCCGGGCGTGACGGGGTTGGTGAAAGAGCAGGTGGGAGTCGCGCCGACGCTCGACGACGGCAAGCCGGGCGGCTTTTACGTGCCGCGCTTCCGCAATCTGCAGGACAAGCAGAACGGCTTCGTTCGCGGCTACGGGTTCGAGGGCGGCGCGGGGTTCTCGATTTTCCCGAGCAACGCCTGGGACACCCCGGGCTTCGGCGGGCAGTTCAAGAAGACGGTGCGCGATCATGCCGGCGCGTTCATCGGGATGGGCGGCTTCGGCGAGGTGCTCGCGCGCTACGAGAACTATGTCGATCTCGACCCCGTCGAGAAGGACCACTGGGGAATTCCGGCGCTGCGGTTTCATTATCAGTTCAGCGACAATGAGAAGAACATGTGCGCGGACATGGTGGCGGCGGGCAAGGAGATGTTCGAAGCCGCCGGCATCGAAGTGATCGGCGAAGACAAGCAGATTCTCACCGAGGGCTGGTCGATTCACGAGCTCGGCACGGCGCGCATGGGCAATGACCCGAAGACCTCGGTCCTGAACCAGTTCCAGCAATCGCACGACGTGAAGAACCTGTTCGTGGTGGACGGCTCGAGTCACGTGAGCGCGTCGTGCCAGAATCCGACGTGGACGATCATGTCGTTGTGCTGGCGCTCGTGCGAGCACCTGGCCGACGAATTCAAGCGGGGGAACCTATGACGATCTCGCGCCGCAAAATGATCCAGCAGAGTGCGGCTGCCGCCGCGGCGGCCGCGGCGCTGCCACTCGTGAACGCTGTTGCCGGCTCCCGGCTCCCGGCTCCCAAGTTCTTCACTCCGGCGGAATTCGCGCTGGTGGACGAGATGGGCGACATGATCATTCCGACCGATGCGCAGTCGGCCGGCGCGCGCGCCGCGGCGTGCGCCGCGTTCATCGACAAGACCCTGGCGGAGGCGTTCGAGAAGGACGAGCCGCAGAAGTGGCGGACCGGCATCGCGGCGGTCGAGGCGCTGTCGCGCGAGATGAACGGGGGCAAGACGTTCATGCAGGCGACGCCCGCGCAACGGCTGGCGTTGCTGACGCGCATCGCCACGGCGGAAAAAGATCCCAAGACCGACGCCGAGAAGTTCTTCAAGCAGATCAAGAGCGGGACGATCAACGCGTACTACACGTCGAAGATCGGGATCCACGACGACCAGCACTACAAGGGCAACGTGATTCAACCGGGAGACTTTGCCGGCTACGATGCCACATGATCCGGTCGAGCTCCACACACCGCGGCTGACGCTGCTCGCTTACACGCCGGACCAGCTGCTGGCGCTCATCGAGGAGCCGCACAACTTCGAAGCGCTCGTGGCGCTGACCCCCGCAGATGGCCTGCGGGGGTTTTACGTCTCGGGCGAGGTGTCGCCGAAATGGCTCGAGGCGCTGCGCGCTCGGGCGGGGCAGGGGCCCGATCCCTGGCGGCACGGGTTCTGGGTCATCGAAAAGGCCAGCGGGCAAATCGTCGGCGGCGCGGGATTCAAGGGCGAGCCCGACGGCGCGGGGATGGTCGAAATCGCCTACGGGGTGGTGGCGTCTCGCGAGGGGCGGGGATACGCGACCGAGGCGGCTCGCGCGCTGATTCACTTCGCGAGCGGCGACGCGCGCGTGCGGCTCCTGCGCGCCCATACGCGGCCTGAGGCGAATGCGTCCACACGCGTCCTTACGAAATGCGGCTTCGTGCATGTCGGGGATGTCGTGGATCCGGACGATGGACCGGTCTGGCGGTGGGAACAGAGCGCGCAGCATATTGGGTCCTCATGACTCCCGGTCAAGCCGTGTTCGTTCCTGGTGAATGGCGCTCGCTCGCGAGCTGTCTCGGTCTGTCCCCCCGCGAGTGCGGCATCGTTCGCGCGGTGTTCGATGGGAATTCGGAAAAAGACGCCGCGGCTCGGCTCGGGCTGTCGCCGCACACGGTGCATACGTATCTCTGGCGCATTTACCGAAAGCTCCACGTGCAGAGTCGCGAAGAGCTGCTCGTGCGCGTGTTCGCCGAATTCCGCACACTTCCCAAACGCTCGAGCAGCGGCCGGCAACGGGTGGACAGCAGGCGTTCACTGTAGCCTGATCAGGTGACCCGGAGCGGGGGTCTTGTCGTTCCCCCCTCGAAGACCAAGTTAGGCTTTTCCGTTACACGTTCGACCGTTCGCCCACCGGAGCAGCCGCCTATGCGCCTAGTTCGAACTGTCACTGTCTTTTGCTGGCTGCTGTCGGCCGGCTTCGTGGCGTTCGTGTCGGCGCAAACTTCGCCGGCCGGAGCTCCCGCCGCGGTCGCGCTGGTGATCCGCACCGACGACATCGGCATGAGTCACAGCGTCAACATGGCGATGCAGCGGCTGGTCTCGACCGGAATGCCGGTATCGGTGTCGGTGCTGTTCGTCTGTCCGTGGTATCAGGAGGCCGTCGAGATTTTGAAGCAGCATCCAAACGTCGCCGTCGGCATCCATCTGGCGTTGAATTCGGAGTGGAAGAATTACCGCTGGGGTCCGGTCGCAGGCAGTCAAGCCGTTCCATCGCTGGTCGATGAGAACGGCTTTTTCTTTCCGTCCTACGACGCGCTGCATCAGCACAATCCTCAGCTCGCCGAAGTCGAAAAGGAATTGCGCGCGCAGATCGAGCGCGCGCTTCGCTCCGGCATCAAGATCGATTACGTCGACGAGCACATGGGGACGGTGGGGCGTCCCGAGTTTCGCGAGCTGACGGAGCGGCTCGCGAAGGAGTACGGGCTCGGGATGTCGGGCTATTTCGGGGAGGCGATGGACGCGCCGCAGTACGCCGCGGCGCCGGATAAAAAGGCAGACAGCTTGGTCGCGTTCATCAACCGCCTGAAGCCGGGCCTGAACGCGGTCGTTACGCATGTCGGGATCGACAACGAGGAGCTGGGCGCGCTGGTCGACATGAACACCGACGAGCCGCTTTCCGACATGAGCAAGAACCGCCAGGGCGAGTTGACCGCGTTGACCTCGCCCCGGTTCAGCAGCGCCCTCAAGGCGCGCAACATCCAGCTCCTCACGTATCGCGATGTGATTGTCCGGGAAGGCTTGCAGTCCATGCGGAGACCCGTCGACTGAAGGAGGCGGAGGAGTTCATGGAAAAGAAACTCATTCGTGCATTCACGGCATTGAGCACGAGCCTGTTGCTCGCGGTCACCACGACCGGACGGGCGCAGGCTCAGGGAACCCAGGTCACCGGCACCGTCAGTTCGATCACCGGCGAGCGCTTACCCGGTGTGACGGTCCAGGTGCGAGGGACCACCACCACAACCCAAACCGACGCGAACGGGAAGTATGCGATTTCGGCTCCGTCCGACGGCGTGCTGCTGTTTGCCCTGATCGGCTACAAGGGCGCGGCGCGCACGATCGGAGGGCGGCCGCAGATCGACGTCGCGCTCGAGTCCGCGGTCGCCGTGCTCGAGCCGGTGATCGTGACCGGGTACACCGCGCAGCGTCGTTCCGACATCACCGGCTCGGTGGCCAGCGTGAACGTCGAGAGCGCGCAGCAGCAGACCTCGTCGAGCGTGCTGCAGCGGCTCGACGGCCGGGTCGCGGGCGTCACCGTCGAAAACGGCGGCGCGCCGGGCTCGCGCAGCACGGTCCGCATTCGCGGCGTCACCGGATTCCAGAACAACGATCCGCTGTACGTCGTGGACGGGACCCCCGTTCAGGAGTCGTACCTCAACTTCCTGAACCCCGACGACATCGCCTCGATGCAGGTCTTGAAAGACGGCTCGGCGTCGTCGATCTACGGATCGCGCGCGTCGAACGGCGTCATCATCATCGAGACGAAGAAGGGCCGGCCCGGGCAGCAGCAGATCACGCTCGACGTCCGGACCGGTGTCGCGACGCCGACGCACGGCTATGACGAGATCCTGATGCAGAATTCGTTGGACTACTTCCAGGTCGTCAAAACGTCGTACGACAATGCCGGACAGGGCGTCCCCCGCAACATCTACGGCGACCCCACCAGTCCGAGCGTGCCCGCCTACATCTGGCCCAATGACGGCGTCGGCCAGAGCTGCAGCAGCGTCGGTGGGTCCTGCACGATGGCCGTGGATCCGAGCACCTATGCGTATCCGAACAACCTGATCATGGCCGGGAGCCCGGGGACCAACTGGTGGAAATCGGTCTTCGGGGCTGGTCAGTATCGGGACGCGAACCTGGCGATCTCGGGCGGCGGCGACAACAACGCGTACCATGTGTCGCTCAACTACCTCGACCAGGACGGCACCGCGAAATTCACGCGGTTCCAGCGCGGCGGCGCCCGGATCAATACGACGTTCAACATCGGGCGCGCGAGCATCGGCGAGAACATTTCGGTGTCGCGCGAGCAGCATCACGGCGCCGAGGGGCTCACCGATGACGTCGTGGGCGAAGGCGGCATCGTCGGCAAGAACATCTTCATGCAGCCGGTGATCCCGGTGCATGACGTCGGCGGCAACTGGGGGTCCGGCAAGGCCAACACGCTGGGGAACCAGTCCAACCCGGCCAAGGTGAACTACTTCGCCGCGAGCAACATCGCGACGAACGACCGCATGTTCGGCAACGTGTTCGGCACCGTCGACGCGGGGCATGCGCTGTCGCTGAAGACCAAGTTCGGCTTCAACCTCGCCCAGGGCTCCTACCACGGGTACTCACCGGCGACGCCCGAGGACCACGAGCCGACGAACATCGACGGCATCAACGAGAACTACAACAACTTCTCGGAAGTGACCTGGACGAATACGCTGAACTATGCGCGCACCATGAACCAGCACAACGTCACGGTGCTGCTGGGCCAGGAAGCGATCAAGAACAATTCCCGCTTCGAGGCGGCCAATTGCGCGAGCCTCCGCAGCAACGACATCAATTCCCGCTACATCGACGACGCGTTGTGCGATCCGACCTCCAAGAACGTCAGCAGCCTCGGCAACAAGAAATCGCTGCTGTCATTCTTCGGCAAAGCCGACTACAACTACGGTGACCGCTATTATCTGAGCGCCACCGTGCGGCGCGACGGCTCGTCGACGTTCTCGCCCGATAACCGCTGGGGTACGTTCCCGGCGTTCGCGGCCGGCTGGCGGCTTTCCCGCGAATCCTTCTTCCAGCATCTGCCGCTGCAGAACATCATGCTGCGCTTCGGGTGGGGCGTGACCGGGAACCAGAACATCCCGACGCGCATCTACGACACGTACGGCGGCGGCCGCGGTGACACCTTCTACGACATCGGCGGCACGGGCTCGACGATCCAGCCCGGATTCAAGACCACGTCGCTCGGCAACACGAACCTGAAATGGGAAGAGAATCACTCCACCAACCTCGGACTCGACTTCGAGTTCGCGCAGAGCAAGGGCAACGCCACGGTGGACGTGTATCGCCGCAACACCGACAACCTGCTGTTCGACCCGCCGCAGCCCTCCACGGGCGGTTCCGCGGCGCCGCCGATTCTGAACATCGGCAGCATGCGGAACACCGGTATCGATTTCTCGGTCGGCTATCACAGCACGGTCGGCACGACGGTGTGGAGCGTGACGCTCAACGGCAGCCATTACAAGAACGAGATCACGAAGATCGACGGCGTGCAGGACTTCTTCTTCGGCCGCGGCAGCTCCGTGGTTCGCGAGCAGAACGCCGTTCGCAACGAGCTCGGTCACCCGCTCGGCGGGTTCTACGGTCTGATCGCCGAGGGCTATTACACAGACTCGCTCGATGCGGCGACGTACTGGGCCAATGGCGCGCGTCCGGGACGCATCAAGTTCAAGGACCTGGACGGCGACGGCCAGATCACGGCGGCCGACCGGACGTTCATCGGCAGCCCGCATCCCGATTTCACGGGCGGTCTGGACCTGGCCCTGCGGCGCGGCAACTGGGAACTAAGCGCCACCGTGTTCGGCAGCTTCGGCGGCCAGATCTTCAACACGCAGAAATACTGGTACGCGTTCCGCTACTTCCAGACGAACGTGGCCAAAGACATGCTGACGGCTTCGGCGAAGCTCGACGGGCCGTGCGACCCGGTCAACGGCTGCTCGGGCAAGCTGGTCAACCCGGATGCCAAGTATCCGCGGCTCGACAACAGCGACGACTTCAGCCGCCAGTTCTCGAGCTATTGGGTTGAAGACGGCTCGTACGTTCGGATGCGCACGTTGCAGGTCTCGTACAACCTGCCGCCGGCTCTGATCCGCTGGATTCCGGCCGCGCGCGTGTATCTGCAGGCGGAGAACCTGTTCACCATCAGCGGCTACTCCGGGCTCGATCCGTCGCTCCCGGTGCCCTCGTCGGGCGGCAACACGGGCGATATTCGCGACGAAGCCCGCGGCATCGACCAGGGCGTGTATCCGAGCAACAAGATCATCACTATCGGGATTTCGACCACCTTCTAACGCTATTCGTCTTGACTGAGAGGGACGAAGACGATGAACAGACACATGTGGCAGCGATTGCTGTACAGCCTGGCGGGAGTGGTGGTCGTCGCAGGCGTCACCTACGCCTGCAAAGGCTTCCTGGACCAGCCCGCCCAGGGCACAGTTAACCAGTCGACACTCATGAACAAGGTCGGCGTCGAAGGCTCGCTGATCGCGACGTACCGCGCCCTGGACTGCGAGGCCAGCTCCGCCGGGTCGTGGGGCTGCGCCGCGAGCAACTGGGTCTGGGGCGGCGTCACCAGCAATGATGCGTACAAGGGATCCGACCTCGGAGACCAGAACCCGGTCCACAGCATCGAGACGATGCAGTGGGGCGTCGGCGACGCCGATGGCTACCTGAACCAGAAATGGGCGCAGGTCTATGAGGGCGTGTTCCGCGCCAACGCCACGCTGCGCTTGCTGGACGCCGTGGTGGCGGCGAGCCCCAATGAGATCCCCGCCGGCGATCAGGCCGGCATTCGGGGCGAAGCCACCTTCCTCCGGGCGCACTATCACTTCGAGGCGTACCGGATGTGGGGTCACATTCCGTACTACACCGAGGGCGACTCGCTCCAGGCTGCGTCCGGCGGGTACCGCAAGGCCAACGACTTGACGCCGGACTCGATCCTCGGGCTGGTCATCGCCGACCTCACGACGGCCGCGTCGCTGCTGCCGGACGCCGCGCGCAACGGCGAAAAAGGACGCGTCACCAAGTGGGCCGCTCTGGCCTACAAGGGTCGCGTGCAGGTGTACCGGCAGGATTGGGCCGGGGCCAAAGCAACGTTCGACGCGGTGAAGGCCGCCAACGTGTACGCGCTCGAGCCGCGCTTCGATAAAGTGTGGACCGCGGATCCGGCATTCCGGAACGGAACGGAGACGATCCTTGCGTTCCAGGCGTCCGCGGGAGACGGTGAGCCGAGCGGCTGGAACTCGAACTGGGGCGAGCGGCTGAACTTCCCGTACTCGGAAGCGAACCACTTCACCTGCTGCGGGTTCAATCAACCGTCGTTCAATCTGGTGAATTTCTACCAGGTGGACGCCGCGGGCTTACCGTTGGCGCTGAGCAGTCCCGCCTGGAACAACCCGACGCCCGAAGCGGTACCGCCGCCGTCCGACACGTCGCAGGTCTGGAGGGGGCAGAACTTCCACGCCGGCATCATGCGGGCGGTCGATCCGCGGCTCGACTGGACCGTCGGCCGTGACGGCGTTCCGTACAAGGACTGGAACCTGCATGCGCGCTCGTGGATCCGCGACGCGTCGTACAGCGGGCCCTACAGTCCCAAGAAGAACATCCATGAGCAGGCGTACCCGTCGGCGGAAGACAACGTGGGTTGGGTCGCGACGCAGACGAACAACATCCCGATTCACATCTACCGGTACGCCGACATGCTGTTGCTGGACGCCGAGGCGGAAGTCGAGCTGGGCAACCTCGATGCGGCCCAGGCAATCGTGAATCAGATCCGGGCGCGCGCTGGTGCCGTTGCGCAGGGGTGCGGGGCCGACGCGACGGTGCATGCCGCCTATACGACGTACTGCACCGGCAAGACGGTCATGGCGGAGCCGATGGCCGCCGGGCTCACCGTGGATTCGCTGCAAACGGGCTGGGCCTTCTACAAGGTCGGTCAGTACGTCACACCGTGGAGCACACTGGGCGCGGTGTACGCGCGCGACGCGGTCCGGGCGGAGCGCCGGCTCGAGCTGGGCATGGAAGGTCAGCGGTTCTTCGACCTGCGGCGTTGGGGCGAGGCCGTTGCCGACACCGCGGTCAACAACTACGCCAACACGGAGAAGGCGCGGATCGGATATCTCGCCGGCGTGGTGGGGCAGTACGTGGTGCCGAAGTACGATTACTATCCGATTCCGTCGGTGCAGGTCGAACTGAGTAAGGTGAACGGGCAGTGCATGCTCCAGCAGAACACCGGCTGGGGCGCCTGCCAGTAGCCGGTTCTTAACGCAGTCGAAGCGTAAAAGCCTGCAGGGAGTCGCCCGTGTTCGCAACGAGCACGGCGCTCCCTGCAGGCGTTTTCATGACCGCAAGACCCGACACACCCCTCGGCGCCAGGAATCCGCTCTCGAACGACGTCACCGGCGTGAAGTGTCCGTGGCCGTCGCCCCGCAGCCAGAGCCCGTTGCCCGCGTCGGGCGGCGTCGTGTTCGGCTCCATCTCCGTGAGATTGCCCGCCACGACCAGATCCAGATTCCCGTCGCCATCGATGTCCCGCGCCACCATGCCGCGGATTGGCGAGAGCTGCGCGAAGTTCGGCAGCGGCGACGGCGTGAACGTGCCATCGCCGTTGTTCTGCAGGTAGAGACTCGCAAACGTATCCGCCCGATAGTGCAGGGCGCGCTTCAACACGTCGCCCCCGAACAGCCGGTCCACTGTCGCGGACGCAAAGCTCGAGTAACTCGGCACGCGCAGCGCGACCGGATACACGGTCGGGCCGAGGAAGGCGCGGCCGAAGAATGGATACTCCTGATCGCCGATCTGCTGGGTCAACACGATGTCCGTGCTTTGATTTCCCGTGAAATCGGCCGCGTAGATCCCAAACGGATTCTCGGGCGAGGCGTGATACATGAAGTTCAGGCCCATGTTACCCGCGACGAGATCGGGCCGCCCGTCGTGATTGAAATCGGCCGCGAGCAGACTCCACCACCAGCCACGTGTGGCGCCGGCACGGGTCGCAGCGGTGACGTTGCGCAGACGCCCGGCGTCGTTGTGAAAGAACTCGAGCGCCATCCATTCGCCGGCGACCACGAGATCGAGCCGGCCGTCGCCGTCGAAATCGGTCCATGTCGCCGCGGTGACCATGCCGAACGGTTGCGCGAGCTCCGGCGCGACCTGCGCGGTCACGTCGACGAAGTGGCCGCCTTCATTCTTGAGCAGGTAACTGCGCGCCGGGGCCGGATAGTTGCGCGGCGTCAGCCGGCCACCGACAAAGAGATCGGGTTTGCCGTCCCCGTCGAAATCTCCCGCTGCCACGCTCGCGGTGCACGTGAGCATTTCCGGTAACGCGGCGGAGTCGCGCACGAACCGTCCGGAGCCTTGATTCATGTAGAGCCGGTCCTGGAGCACACGCGACATGGCGGTGTGGCGATAGGCGCAACTGGCGACGTACAGATCGGGACGGCCGTCCCCGTTCGCATCGAAAAAGACCGCCCCCCAGTCCTCATAGCTCCGATCTTGGGCCCCCCCCCACGGCTGTCCCGGCGCTTCGACGAAGTTGCCGTCGCGCTTCTGGAGGAACAGCTTGCCGGGTGCGTCGGCGCTCCCTCCGACAAACACGTCGTCGAGTCCATCGCCGTTTACGTCCGCGACTGCGATCGGAGGGCCCTGGCGGGAAGGCTCGTACGGCAGCAGCGGCTGAACAGCGAAGTCGGCCGAGGTCGGGAGCGTCTGTTTGTAGCGCGGGGCGGGAGCGGGCTGGAACGGCAGGTGTCTGGGGTCTGGGGTCAGGTGCCCGGGATTGCACTTGCCGGATACCTGACACCTGACACCAGAAACCTGCTTCACCGTGACCATCCGATCCACACCGAGATCCGTGAGCACCTGCGCGCGTCCGTCCGGCCATGTCACGACGAGGCTGTCAACCCGCGTCGCGCGGCCGAGCCCGAAATGCTCGCGATCGTCCATCGTGGACATGAAGCCACGGTAGGGCGAGTGATACAAGTACTGCCGCCCGCCCGCTGCCGTCAGCGTGAGACTGGCGCCGAGACCACGGCGGTTTGCGCCGTCGCCCTCGAGCACCACCGTCAGGTAGTGCGCGGCGCTGTCCTGCCGGATGTTCTCGTAGACCGACGCGGGCGCATCGATGTTGTTGACCACGAGATCCAGCTTGCCGTCGTTGTTGAGATCGACGTAGGCGGCGCCGTACGAAAAACTGGGCTCGGTGATGCCCCATGCCTGGCTCACGTCGCTGAACGTGAGGTCGCCGTTGTTGCGAAACAGGTAGTTGCGCACCTTGTAGCTGCGCAAACCTCGGAGCGCCTCGAGCGCGGCGGCATGATTGTTCGATCGGCGCGCGGCAAACACCGCCTGCTGATAATCGAGATCGTTCGGGGCCTTGGGATAGCCGTTCGTGACGACCAGGTCCTTGCGGCCGTCGTTGTCCAGGTCCGCGAACAAAGGGCTCCAGCTCCAGTCGGTCGCGGACACACCGGCGAAATTCGCGATTTCGCTGAATACGACATTGCCGGCCGGCGTCACGCCGTTGCTCAGCTGTAGCGCGTTGGCGTCGTAGTCGTCGCGATAGCCGCGCGCCCGGTCCTGCATGCGGCGCGCGTACGTCAGAAACCCGCTCATGCGCTTGCGCTGCTCGGGAACGGGGGGGAGCATGTCCATCTGCGCGATGTCGGGCCAGCCGTCGTTGTTGAAATCGGCGACATCGACACCCATGCCCGCGACGCTGGTGTGCTTCAGCGACAGCGCCGCCTCGTCACGAAATGTCCCGTTTCCCTGATTGATGTAGAGGACATCATTCGGCGACACATCGTTCGACACGTAGATATCGGGCCGGCCGTCGCGATTCACGTCGGCCACCGCGACGCCGAGGCCGTACCCGATCCGGCGCAGAATCCCCGCCTGCGCGGAGACATCCGTAAACGTCCCGTTACCGTTGTTGCGGTACAGTGTGTTGTAGCTCGCCGGGCTGACGGTCTGCAAGCCGAGGGGGTGGGCTTCGGCCGCCCCGCGGGCGAAGTCCTGCGGCGAGTTGTTCAGCAGGAAGAGATCGAGATCGCCGTCGCCGTCGTAATCGAGGAACACCGCGTGCGTCGTGAAGCCCGTGTCGGCGATGCCGTATTGACGTGCGGCTTCGGTGAAGGTGCCATTGCCGTTGCTGATGAACAGCAGATTCGCGCGGTCCGCTCCCCTGGCGCCGCTGCCCGATCCGGATACCGATACGTAGATATCCAGGAAGCCGTCGTTATTGATGTCCGCCATCGTCGCGCCCGTGCACCAGCGGTTCGTATGCACGCCCGCGCGCTCGGTGATGTCCTCGAACCGCATGTTGCCTTTGTTCAGGTAGAGCCGGCTCGACACCATGTTGCCGCTGAAAAAGAGATCGGGCAGCCCGTCCTGGTCGATGTCGCCGGCGGCGACGCCCGCGCCGTTGTAGATGTAGACGTTGTTCTGGATGTTGAAGGAATCGTTCGTCGTGATGGTGTTGCTGAACGTGATGCCGGTTTGCCGCGATGAGAGCAGGCTGAAGAGCGGTTCAGATTTTTTCCCGCAGCCGAGCAGCAGGAGCGTGCCACACGCGCACAGGTGTCGGCGAAACATGGGCAGGAAGCTACGTTTAGGGCCATGAATTCGCGACGTTTCATCGTGACCGTTGCATTCGCGGCCGCCGTCGTCGCCGTCGTCGTGCTGAACGCGGGCGCGGCGGGCACCACGACCGGCGCGAGCGAGACGATCCATCTCAGCGAAGTCGCGCACGCGAGCGGGATCGACTTCGTGCATCAGGAGGCGACGCTCGACTTGAAAATAGCGAATGTCGCCCCGCATGTCGGCGCGCTCGGCGCGTGCGTCTCGGTGAGCGACGTGAACAACGACGGCTGGGACGACCTCTACTTCACATCCTCACGCTTCGGCACATCCAACGCGCTCTATCTCAACCAGCATGACGGCACCTTCAAGGAGGTATCGACCGAAGCCGGCGTGGGCGCCCTGAATCGCGAGGGGGAAGGCGCGTCGATGGGCGCCGTGTGGGGCGACTACGACAACGACGGCAACGAAGATCTCCTGGTCTACAAGTGGGGCTACCCCCAGCTCCTGCACAATCTCGGCAACGGCAAGTTCGACGACGTGACCGCGCAGGCAGGGCTCAAGACGTGGATGAACTCGAACGGCGCGGTCTGGCTCGACTTCGACCGCGACGGCCTGCTCGATCTCTACATCACCGGCTACTTCCGCTCCGACATCGACTTCTGGCATCTGAAGACCACGCGGATCATGCAGCAGAGCTGGGAATTCGCATCGAACGGCGGCAAGAATCTCCTGTTCAAGAACATGGGCAATGGGCACTTCAAAGACGTCACCGATTCGCTCGGCGTGGGCAGCACGCGTTGGACGCTCGCGGCGACCGCGGCGGACTTCAACGACGATGGCTGGCCCGATCTGTACCTCGCCAACGACTACGGGCCCGAAGAGCTGTATCTGAATCGCGGCGGTAAACACTTCGAGCTCGCGCGCGCGGGACTGCAGGACGATTCGAAGAGCGGCATGGCGGTGGCGGTGGGCGATGTCTACAACCGCGGCCGGCACGATGTCTTCGTGACCAACATCTCCGAGAAGGGCTTTCTGTTTCAGGGCAACAATCTGCGGCTCAATTTCCTGAAGGAGCTCGGACGGTTCGATGAAGTGGCCAAGGGACCCGTGGCCGACGCGGGGTGGGCCTGGGGCGCGCAGTTCGGCGACCTCAACAACGACGGTCTGCTCGATCTCGTGATCGCGAACGGCTTCATCTCGGCCGACTCGACGCGCGACTACTGGTACGCGATGTCGAAGATCGCCGGCGCGCAGGGCAACATCTTCGAGGACGCGAAGAACTGGCCGGCGATCGGGACCGCGAGCCTCTCGGGCTACGAGCCCTCGCGCGTGCTGCTGAATCGCGGCGAGGCGGGATTTGTGGATGTGGCACAGGAGGCGGGCGTCACGGACCGGCTGGACGGCCGCTCGGTCGCGATGGCCGATCTCTTCAATCGCGGGCTGCTCGACGTCGTGATCGCGAATGAGAAGGGCAGAGCGCTGCTGTACAAGAACATGGGTTCCCCCTCTCCCGAAGGGAGAGGGGGTCAGGGGGTGAGGCCCGGCCGCTGGCTCGAGCTCAAGCTCGTGGGGACGCGGAGCAATCGCAGCGCGATCGGCGCGGAGGTGACGGCGGAAATCGGCGCGGGGCGCCAGCGCCAGGTGGTGGACGGCGGCAGCGGCTTCTGCAGTCAGAACGATCGGCGGCTGCATTTCGGTCTTGGGAATCAGCGCCTGGGCCGTGTGACGATTCGGTGGCCATCGGGAGCCGAGCAGGTGTTGAGCGGCCTGGCGATCGATTCGCTGCACGTCATCACAGAGCCGAAGTGACGACGGCACCGGCGCAGGCGCAGGCGCGGCCGTGGATGAGCGTGGCGATCGAGCCGCGCTACCTGATCGTTTTTCTCATCACGCTCGTGCTCGCCGTCGGCGAATGGCGATACGGGATCCTCGGCGGCTACGAGCGACTGGCGACGACGCTGGGTGTCTGCATCGTCACTGAAGTGTTTCTGTCGTGGTGGCTCAGAGGTCGCGTGGCCAATGTGGCGAGCGCGTACATCACGGGGATCAGTCTGGCGCTCCTCACCAAGCCGCAGGCGAACATTCTCTGGCCGTTTGCCCTCGGTGCGTTTCTCGCGATCACCTCGAAATACGTCCTGACATATCGCGGCCGGCATCTGTGGAATCCGAGCAACTTCGCGATTGCGCTCATGGTGCTGGTCGCCGCCGATTCGGTGGCGATCCTGAGCCATCAATGGGGCAACGATATCTGGACGAACCTGGTGATCTGGTTCTTCGGGCTCCTGATCGCCTGGCGCGCCAAGGTTCTGCATGTCACGCTCACGTACGTCGCGTGTTTCATCGCGTTCGCGCTGCTGCGCCACGTGATCGTGGGCGGACCGCTCTTCGCGGAATTGGCGCCGATCACGGGACCGATGTACCAGCTGTTCGTCTTCTTCATGGTCACCGATCCGCGGACCACGGTGAGTACCACGCGGGGCCGGATCGTCGTCGTCGCGATCGTCGCGCTCGTCGAGACCCTGATCCGCTTGGGGGGCGACTTCCAGCTTTCGTTGCTCCGGCCGTTCTACGTCTCGCCGCCCATTCTGGCGCTGGCGATCGTCGGGCCTATTGCCATGTTCATCGATTTGCGCCGGACTGTCGGACCGCCTGACGGACGGACCGTGAAGGCATGACCAGCAGCGTCGACCTCGGCGCGACCATGCTGGCGGCGTGGCGCACGAACAACCGCGTCACGATGGATCTCGTGCAGCGCCTGCCGGCGTCGGTCTGGGACGCGCCCGTTCCGGGGACGCCACGGCGCACCGTGCGCATGATCGCCGCCCATATCCACAATGCGCGGTGTCGTTGGGTAAGGACGCTCGGCGGTGAGCACGGCATTCCCACACCCGGTCGTGTCGATCAGCGCCGCGTGACACGACGCCAGCTCGTCGCCGCGCTGAAGCGAAGCGCCAAAGGCATCGAAGCCGTCCTGCAACTGGGACTCGAGTCGGGAGGCTCAGTGCCGCCATCCAAGCGCTACGTCTGGCGCAACCTGGCGCTCGACGTGGGTCACGTCCTCACCTACTTCGTCGCTCACGACGGTCATCACCGCGGCCAGATTCTCACGGTCGCGAGACTGATGGGTCAGCCCGTATCCCGAGAGGATGCGGGCCGTCTCTGGTGGTGGAAATCCTCGGTGTAAGCGTCGCTAGGGTCGAGGCTTCGCGGTTCGCTCTCCGGAGCTGGAGCTCGGCGTGGGCGTGGACGACGGTGTAGAGCTCGGCGTAGAGGGCGTGCTGCCGGATGATGTGCCTGGCGACGCCGTCCGCGGCTCACCCCAGCGTGTCACGTCCGAGTTCGCGCCCGCTCCTTCCTTATAGCCTTGGCCGTTCACGACGTGTCCGTGGGGATGCGAGCCACCGCCGGACCCCGTGTAGATGATGGTGGCGGGATAGTCGCCCGGATACCAGCCGTACCCGTAGGGATACCGGTCGCCATATCCGTACAGGCCGTCGCAGTAATACGACGAGGAACCGTACAACAGATAGTCGTACGAGCAGTCGGGGTAAGCCATCATTCCGTACGTCTGATTGCCGTCCGCCGCGGACTCCGCGCGCTCGAGTTTCCGGCGCTCACCCTGGTGTGTGATGCCGTTGATTGCGAAGACGTCCGGATAGGACAACGCGACCAGCACATCGATCGTGCGCGACGGCACCCCAGCCTTCGCGAGCGTGACGAGCCGCTTCGCGTCCACCATGAACGGACCGCCGCGCTCGACCAGCCACGCCTCGACGATCGCGGCGTCCACATGCCGTGACGCGTCGGCGACGTCCTCGGTCGACAGCGGAGCTTTGGCTGCGGCTCGCGCCTGCATCGCCGACGCGAGGTCCAGGCGCAGCGCATCCTTGATCTCGTCCGGGATCAGCACATCGTCCGGCGCCTCATGATAGCGCTGCACCTCCACACCGGTCTCCAGCCCGCGCGTGGCGCCCTGGATGTAGAGCCATTGCCCATCACGCGTCATCGCGATCAAACCTGTGCCGGCGCGCGTAGCGCCGGTCGGACAGCTGTTCTCGGAGCGGAGGTACAGACGATCGCCCAGTGCGGACCACTCGGCGCTTTGCCAACCGGTGCAGTCACCGTGTGCCGTGGCGACCCGCTGGCCGTCGGCGATGATGCGCTCGCGCGTGATGACCTCGCCTTTTTCGATTTTGACCAGATCCACGGCGGAGCTGCCGGCGACCGGCACCACACACACCTGCGACTTGGCGCTCCCGAGCGGC
Organism: Gemmatimonadota bacterium; assembly: GCA_003221035.1. Taxonomy (GTDB): domain Bacteria; phylum Gemmatimonadota; class Gemmatimonadetes; order Gemmatimonadales; family GWC2-71-9; genus 20CM-2-65-7. The sequence continues at coordinate 38,567 of QHUB01000023.1, read as the reverse complement.
TCCCAGCAGCCGACAAACGCCAGCCAGCGGGAATCGGTCCCTGTGTCCTGACCCCCTGCCGGCACCGCTCCGATGCCGAGCAGTGCCGCTGCGGTCAGCAGGGTAGGAATTGAAGTACGCATGAAAGCCTTCCTTCCTAGAGTCTGAGCGACAGGCCGGCCGTCAGGGCCAGCCCCGACAAGTCGATCTGGTTGAAGCCGTGGAAATCGCTGCTCATGGGCGCCTGTGCCCACGTGTAGCGGGCCTCGAGGTTCAGCAGGGTCCAACTGCCAAGTACGATATCGAGACCGGCATTTGCGTGGGCGGTGGGCGTCCAGCCCTGCGAAGTGTACTCGTCGTGGAACACCTGCAGCGTCTCGAAATCGATGAAATCACCGCTCTGGCCGAATTTGTATTCCATCATGCCGCCGCCAACCCCTATGTAGAGCGCGCGGCGCGCCGGGATCCACGCGAACCGTCCGATTGCGCGCCCCCGCGACGTGAGGTAGTGCCGCAGTCCCAGGGTGATCGGCATGCGGCGCAGTGTCGTCGTCTGCTCGATCGGCTGATTGTTGTTATCGACCCAGTCGCGAAACTCGGAGCCCTGACTCGACCGGGCGTAACTGAAGTCCACCACGATATCGCTTGCCGGAGACATCCGGAAGGCGAAGTTGGTCCCGAACGTGGCGGAGCTGAAATCGTTTCGCTTGAGCGTGAGTTGCCTGGTGACGAACGTATAGATGTCGCTGCCGGCGAGCGCGTGGTCGACGCCCGCGCGCAGCGTCCAGCTGCCGGTCGGGACTTTGAACAAGAAACCGTCGCCAGCGCTTTGCGCGTGCGACGGTCCTGCAATCGTGGTTATGGCGATTGTTGTGGTAATGAGACGTGCTCTGAGATTCATGACGACCTCGCGTGTCGCATCTTACTCTACCTACGCAGCAGAGTCCCCTGACGTCAACTACCCTCGAAGGGATTATATCGTTTAGCGCGCAGAAACCACTCGGTCGTATAGATTACCGCCATGGCAATCCTTGGTCTGCGCACGGTCATCTACAAAGTCTCGGATCTCCAGCGCGCGAAGCAGTGGTATAGCACGGCGTTCGGCGTCCAGCCCTATTTCGATCAGCCGTTTTACGTGGGCTTCAGCGTTGGCGGATTCGAGCTGGGACTCGACCCTGATACCAAGAGCACGAAGCCCGGGCCTGGGGGCAGCGTCGCCTATTGGGGTGTGCCGAACATCGACAAGGGGGTCGAGCAATTCATCCGCGCCGGCGCCGTTCTCAAGTCTCCGGTGCAGGAGGTCGGCGAGGGCATCCGGGTGGCGACCGTCGCCGATCCGTTCGGCAATCTCATCGGCCTGATCGAGAACCCCCACTTCGGCAAGGCATAAAACGAGTCAGTATCGCGCGCTTCTCCTGGCGTTCGTCCTTGGTTGCGCGCCGGCCGTTCGACCAGGAGCGGGGGGGCCGCAGCCCGTGGTCACGGAACGGCTGTATTTCGGCCGCAACATCGGCGACACGCTGGGCGTGACCGACTCGCTGTGGTCGGTGTTCGTGCGCGAAGTCGTCAGCGCGCGCTTGCCGGCCGGTTATACGTTCTGGCCGGCGTCGGGAGGTTGGCGCGACTCCACCGGCCGCGTCACCCGTGAGCCGAGCTTCGTCCTCGAAGTCGTTCACCCGTCGCCCTCGGCGGCGAGTGACTCGGCGATCGTGGCGGTCATCGCCGAATACAAGCGCCGCTTCCAGCAGCAGTCAGTCCTGCGCGTGGTGACCGCCGGGCGCGCGAGCTTCTGACCCGTGCCCACACCGATTTCCCATGCCGCCGTGGGTCTCGCGATCGGAGTGTGGACCGCGCCAGCGCCGCCGGACACGCGTGTCTGCGTTCTCGCCGCGGCCTGCGCGGCCCTTCCGGACATCGACGTGCTGTGGTCGTCCGGTCTGCCGCACACGTCGCCATTTGCGCACCGCGCGCTCACGCATTCCATCCTGTTCGCCGTAGTCGCGACGATCGTCATCACGAGCGCGGTGTTTCGGCAGAACCGCGCGCGGCTCGCGCTCCCGCTGGGACTCGCCCTGCTCTCGCACAGCTGCCTCGACGCGTTGTCTACATACTCGCTCGGCATCGCATTCCTCGCGCCGTTCTCGGAGCACCGCTTTCGATTTCCCTGGACCCCCCTCGGCCGGCCCAATGGGATGATCCTCAGTCAACTGGCTGTGGAATCGTTGCTCGTCCTGGTGCCCGCCCTCCTGCTCGCCTGGCTGGGCTGGCGCATCCGCGGCCGCAGCGCTGTTCCGACCCCAAGCGCGTGAGAATCATTCTTGCTCGACACGGCAGGCCTGCCTGGGATTTTGGGACGCCGATTTGCGGTCGCGACTTTGCTGCGTGGCGGCGCGGGGAAGATGCAGCACCGCTCGATCCCCAGTCACGCCCGGATCCCGCGCTCGACCGGTTGATTCGATCGGCGGCCTGTGTGTTCACCAGTCCGCTTAAGCGGTCGCGCGAATCCGCGGCGCTGCTCGTACCCGGCATGTCATCCGTTGTCGCGGCCGAGTTCCGCGAGGCGGACCTGCCATCCGAGTTTCGGTCTGGTCTCCGGCTTCGGCCCGGGCTCTGGGGACTGCTCGCGCGTTCCGCCTGGCTCTGCGGATGGTCGGCGGGCGTGGACAGTCTGGCGATGGTGCGTGAACGCGCGAAGCAGGCTGCGGCGCTGCTTCAAGAGCGCGCGGCGCGTGAGGACGTCGTCGCGCTGATCGGGCATGGGATGATGAACATGCTCATCGCTCGCGAGCTGCGCGCCGCCGGCTGGCGCGGGCCGAGGTTGCCTTCGCGCCGCCATTGGGGGTTCGCGGTCTATGAACGCGGCGGACCTAGGCCGTCAGCGTCATGACCCGATCCGCGTGCGCTCGCGCAAACTCGGCGTCGTGCGTCGACACGAGCAAGCCGCGGCCCTGCTGACACAGCCGGCGTAGGGTCGCGCCGAGCACGCTGCGCCGCGCCGGATCGAGCGCCGCCGTCGGCTCATCCATGAGCAACAACGGCGGGTCGGGTGCCAGCGCGCGGGCGATCGCGACGCGTTGTGCCTCTCCGCCCGAAAGTTGGCGCGGCCACGCGCTCGCGCGCGCGCCGACGTCCAGCTCCGTCAGCAGAGTCGTTGCAACCGCATCGGCTGCGGCGCGGGTCTTTCCGAGCACATGCCGCAGCGCGAGTGTCACGTTGTCGAGCGCGGTCAGGTGTTCGAACAGCGCGTGGGCCTGGAACACGAACCCGACCCGCCGGCGCAGCGGCGCCAGCCGAGCCTCGGGTGGCACCGGCCCCGGTTCGAGGGCAAATCCGTCCACAACAATCCTCCCCCCGTCGAATGGCTGCAGCGCCGCGACCGCCCGCAGCGCCGTCGTCTTCCCGACGCCGGAAGGTCCCATCAGCGCGACCAGCTCGCCGCGCGCGACCTCGAGCGACAGCGCGCGCAGCACCTCGCGACCGTCATAGCGGACGGACAGCTGATCGATTTGCAGTAACGCGTTCACGGTGCGCGCCAACGGCGCTCGAGGCGCCGCGCCAGTCGCGAGAGCGGGAGCGACATCGCGAGATACACGACGGCGCAGAGAGCGCCCGGGACGACCCAGCTCCCGATGTTGGTGGCGTAGATCGCGGTCTGCTTGGTGAGCTCGACGACGGTGATGACCGAGACGAGCGCCGAATCCTTGAGCAGGGCGACGAAATCGTTGGTCATCGGCGCGAGTGCGTAGCGCAGCGCCTGCGGCCCGCGGATCAGCCGCAAGATCTGGAATTCGGAGAAACCCAGCGTGCGCCCCGCTTCGAGTTGAATCCCCGGTACAGCCTCCAGCGCGCCGCGGTAGATCTCGGCTTCGTACGCCGCATAGTTGAGGCCCAGCGCGAGGACGGCGGCGAGAAACGCGGGCAGGCGCACGACGCCGGCGAGGCCGTAGTAGATGACGAACAACTGCAACAGCAGCGGTGTGCCACGAACGATCTCGATGTACAGGGTCGTGGCGATCCGCAGCACCGCGCGCCCGTACACGCGACCCGATGCCAGTGCGAGTCCCAGCATGACCGCGAGCGCCATAGAAAGGATTGAGACGAGCAGTGTGATCGCCGCCGCGCGCGTGAGCGATGGGAGATACGAGAGCCACGCCCCCCCGGCCGTCGCGGCGGTTACGGCCGTCGCGGCCGTCCTGGGCTCGCGCAGCGTGCGCTCGAAAAACGTGCCCTGCGAGTCATCCCACACGTTCCAGCGCCGGAAAATCTGCTCGAGCGATCCGTCGCGCATCGCTTCGCGCAGTACCAGATCGATAGAATCGCGCAACGCGGCGTTCGCTTCCGCCAGCACGCCGACGTAATGCCCGATGGCCACGGGCTGGGCGAGGATCACGAAACCGCTGCCGCCGCGTCGTCGCAGCGCACGTTGCGCGATGATGTGATCGAGCAGCACCGCGTCCACCCGGCCCGCCACGAGATCGGAGTACGGATGCACGTCATCGTCGTACGAGATGGCGATCAGGCCGGTCGAGTCCCGTGCTCCGAGCAGCATGTCGTACGCGATGGTCGAGCCGAGTGTGGCGACGCGGCGGCCGCGCATATCAGTCAGGCTGTGGATCCTGCTCGCGTCCTCGGGGCGGACGGCCAGTACCTCACGAAACTCGAAGTAGGGCAGGGTGACGGCGTGGCGCGCGCGCCGGGCGGGTGTGTCTTCGACGCCCGAGAGGCCGATCGCGAAGTCGCCACGCTCGACCGACTGATCGATGCTCGACCACTGCACCTGCAGGAACTGCGCGCGGCTGCGGCCGAGCCCGCGCGCGATGCGATCGGCGACTTCGACGTCGAATCCCCGGACTCTCGACGGATCGGCGGGATCTGCTTCGACAAACGGCGCGCCGCCTTCGGCGTCACCGCCCCAGACCAGGATCTGCGTCGGGTGCTGAGCTGCCGCGAGGCAGAGCGCGAGCGCGGCGATCACGCCGCGTAGGCGACCGTGTACAGCCAGCGTATCGCTTCGATGTCACCCATCAAGAGCGCAGGACCAAGCGGCGAGCCGATATAGATGAGCGTTCCGGATCCTACTCGCCGCCTGAGCGCCACAGGCAAATCGTCCGCCCATGCGATGATCTCTCCCGGCTGTTCGGCCGGCGGTATCAGACGGGTGAAATCGCGAACTCGCGTCCGGGTCGGCCACGTGTAGTCGACGTATGGCGTCGCTCTCGGTGGTGACCAGAGATTCACGGGTGCCGCGACATGCAGCCCGAGCCCCTCGCGCAGTGAGCGGCGATGCTTTCGAAACTCCAGATGGCTGGCGAAGCCCGCGCCAGATTCGACGATTACGGTCGTGCCGCGCTGCAGGCACGAGCGCAAGCGTTCAGCAAGTTTCTCGGGCAGAACGCACACGCTGGACATGATCACCAGGGAGCAATCAGTCATGGAATCGGGTTGCTCCCAGGGTTCAAATTTATAGCGCCGCGGTGGGATCACGGCGCGATACCCGGCCGAAGACTCGGGAAGAACGCTTTGGTTCGAGCTAAAGACTCGCCATTTCTTCAGTCTCCGCTCCGCAGCGCTCGCCGGTGACAGTTGCGGCAGCGGCGCTCCCATTAGACTCATCGCGCCAACCGTGTAGCCGAGAAATTCTCGCCGCGTCAGATCCATTAGAGCCTCCCCGTAATGAATCGGTCCATCGCGTGGCTTGTGTCGTGGAACTGCTGGTCCAGCGCGAAGCGATAGCGCGACTCCATTTCGGCGATGAGCCAACCGTCGTAGCCGACTTTGCTCATCGCGGCGCGAATCGCGGGCCAGTTGTTGTCGCCAAGAAAGAGATTTGTGTACACGCTCTGATCGCCGCAGCGCCCGCGATGCTTGAGCACGTCTTTCAGATGAATGCGCGTAATCCGCGGTCCGTGGATCTCGATCCACTGCTCGGCGAAGCCGGTGTCGTGAATGTTGCCCACATCGAGATGAAGGCCGACCGCCGGGCTGTTGATATCGTTCAGGAATTGCGCGAATTCGCGGGGGCTCAGTAGAAACCGTTGCTCGGAGTTGCAGTTCTCGCAGCCGATCTTCACGCCCGCGCGCGCGGCGTTGTCACCGAGTCTCTTGAGTCCGTCCACGCAGCGCTGGTACACCTCGTTGTAGGGTACTTCGTCGGTCACCAGTCCGGCCACGACGAGGATCGCATCGGTGCCGAGCAACGTCGCGGTTTCGATCTGACGCTCCACGATTCGGCTCGCCTGGGCCCGCACGGCCGGATCCCGCGCCGAGAGCGGCGAGGCCCAGTGCAAGCCCGTCGAGACGTTCGAGACGACCAGTCCCGCGTTCTCCACCTTGCGCCGCAGGTCCCGCACCTGCGCGTCGGTCGTGGACATCTGGAACCACGGCATATCGCCGAGCCACAGCTCGACGCCGTCGTAACCGGCCTGCTTGATCAGCGCGAGGCCGCGGTCGAAGCCCCAGTCCCTGGGGATCATGTTGTCGCCGATGGCTTTTTTCATAAGCCGGGCAGCGGGCTGGAGCGATCGCGGCTCAGATGGACAAAGGCCTCGGCGCCGGCGACGCCCATTTCGCGCCCGCGCCACTGCGTCATGACTTCATGATGCTCGCGCCAGATCGCCTGGCCGTCCTGACTGACGTGCGCGAACAGCGCCGCTTTCTTCTTTTCCACGACGTCCGAGACATCCACGTACGTATTCGGAAAAAAGCCTTCGGTTTGGCTGCCGGTGTCGACCTCGAAGAAATAAAGCGCTCCCCCAGCTGCGCCCAGGCTCATCCAGGCGCGGGTGGTGAGCGTGCTCGCCACTTGGTGATCCATATGCGTGTCCACAGGCCAGTGCGTAAAGAGCGCGTCGGGACGCTCGGCCGCGAGCAGCCGGGTCATCGATTCGACTTGCGCACGCGTGACTTCGGTCGCGCCGTCGATTTGTCCGAAGAACACCGGCGTCGCACCGAGCAGGCGGCACGCGGCCTCGGCTTCTGCCGACCGGATCCGCGCGGCTTCGTCCAGCGACTTGCCGTCGATCCCGCGCTCGCCGCGGGTCAGGTAAACGATCGTCACGCGATGGCCCAGCGCCGCGTAACGCGCGAGGGTGCCGCCGCATCCGGATTCGGGATCATCGGGATGCGCCCCGACGCACACGACTTTCAGGGATGCGGGATGCGGGGGCCGCGGGGGCCGCGGCGAGCCGAGGGGAAATGCGGCGGCGGCGGCGAGAGCCGATTGCGTTACGAAGCTGCGGCGGGTGAGCTCGTCATCCGTCATGACGACAGATTATGCCTACCGCTCGACCACCTCGATAGACTGCCCGGCTCTCGGGCCGGCGGTCGTCTGCAGCTCCCCGGAAGGCCAGCGTACCTCGATTTCCGCGGTACTATCGGCGCGACCAAGTCCAAAGTAGAGCGGCAGATCACTTTGCGAGAGATAGCCGGACTTGCCGTCGAGCACTTTCAAGATCCGGCGTCCATCGGCCGTGACGACCGTGACCAGGGAGCCGAGCCCCTCGCGATTCGAGCGCGTGCCGCGCAAGCGGATCTTCACGAAGTTCACGCGACGTCGCTCCGCGAGATCACTCAACAGCACTTGTGGCGGCGCGTTGAACTCGTTGGTCACGATATCGAGGTCGCCGTCGCCATCCAGGTCAAGCGCGACCGCGGAGCGGCTCCCGCGTGCCGCAGTCACGTCCACGCGCCCGCCGCCTCGGGCGTGACACGCGATGATCATCGTCTTCGGATGCGCGCATTTGCCGCAGAGCGGATAGCCCCGGTCCGCGCCACTGCAGTCGAGCGTAAACCACACCTGTTGAGTTTCACCGCCGGCCCGAGGCTCGACGCGCAGGACGAATTCGCTCGGCAGGAAGCGCTGCCCCTGCTCGTTCAAGAGCAGCGAATTGATGCCATAGCGAAACGGAAAGTTCATGCTTGCGGTGATGAAGATGTCGTCCCAGCCATCGGCATTGAAATCGTCGACGCTCGGCCCCCACGGCCAATACGTCTCGACGCCCACCGCGTCCGAGACCTCCTCAAAGCGGCCGCTGCCGCGATTCTCGAACAACGCGTTGCCGAGGATGAGCGTGTTGATCGGCTCGCGGATCATGGGCGCAGGCAACCGCGCCGGATCGTCCTTGCGAGCTTCGCCCGCCCAATCCCCAGGCTCGAGATCGACCCACATGTCCGGGTGCATGCCCGTCGTGTAGAGGTCGAGACGGCCGTCGCCATCTGCGTCGAAGACCTTTACTCCCATCGCACCCCACGGCGTCCGCGGAAAGTACGCCGACGTGCTGTCGCGAAAGCGCCGCCCACCGTCGTTGACCCACAGGTGATCGGCTCCCTGCATGTCGAGGACAAAAAGATCGGGGAATCCGTCCGAGTTCACGTCGAGGACCGCGGCATCGCCGCTCCAGCTCAAATCGACCAGTCCGGTCTCCCGTGAGACGTCTGCGAAGCGATTGTTGCCGAGATTGTGATAGAGGATGTTTGCTTCGGCCCGGTCTGGATGAAGATGTCCGAGAAAGGCGTCGTTCAGGCCGATGTAGTATCCGCCCGCTCCACGCGTGTCGCTCGTGAACACGCCCACGTTGGCGACGAAGAGATCGACTTTGCCGTCTTTGTCGTAATCGAAGAACACCGCCCCGGCGGAGTGACCCGAGTAGCTCACGCCGCTTGGCGCCGTGATGTCGCGGAATTTCCCGCCGCCCATATTCTCGAACAGCCGGTTGCCGTGCCGCACCGTGGTGACGAAGAGATCGGGATCGCCGTCGTTGTCGATGTCGGCGAATGCGCAGCCGACCGCGATCTGATCCGGCATCGTCAGGCCGGCCGAGGCGGTGATATCGACGAAGCGACCATGACCCGTGTTCTTCCAGAGCTGGTTGGTGCCGAGCTGCGTCAGGAAGTACAGGTCGGGAAGTCCGTCGCCATCGACGTCGGCGGCGCAGACTCCGCTGCCATGGTCGTAGTGCACGAGCTTGTACGTTTTGCCCGCGTCATCGACGATCCGGTTTGCAAAGGCGATTCCGGTTTGCGAAAGCTGATTGCTGAAATGGAAATCGTGATCGATGCGTGAGCCGGCGAGCAGAGCATTCTCTTGGCGCCCGCGCTCTTCGAGCCAGGCGGAAGGCCGATGGGCGTTATGAGTCAGAAACAGGATGCTGCCGAGGCCGACGACGAGTACGGCGCAGACCAGCAGGAATGGACGCATGGCCGATGTACGCGCCGCTCTTTCCCCTTGTTGGGCGAGGCCGTGCAATTTGAAACCCCATCGAATGGTGCGTCGTCTAGGTCGATAACCTCCCATTACGACAGACTTCCGACTCGGGGTGCAGATGACCCGCACGACGAACGCCCGCATCGCCGGTGTGGCCTTTCTTCACCGTGATCTCGCGATGATTGGACTGACCTGCCGGGTGGGGGTGGTCCATGCTCGGTGATCCACGCGGGCAGGCGCGAGCCGCGGGGACGCTGTGGCTCGCCGTGATCCTCGTGAGCGTGATCGGCATCGCGGTGCAGTCCACCCAACCGCGAATTGCATTCGCCGCCCTCGAGTTCGGCGCCGTGTGCTACATCGGCGTCACGGTGTTGTTGTACGCGCTGTTCAAACCCGTCGACGCGACGCTGGCGCTGTTCGCGGCCGCCTGCGGCGTCATCGGACTCGCCAGCGGCGGCGACACCTCACCAACGAGTCCTCCGTCGGAGTCTGGATTCTTGCTGGGAATGGTCTTCTTTGGCTTTCAGATTCTCACGATCGGTTTTCTGATTACGCGATCCAGGCTGATCCCGCGCGTGTTGGGCATCTTGCTGATGCTGGGAGGGGCGAGTTACATCGTCAACTCGTTCACGAACTTTGTGGCGCCTGACATCGGGCGTCACCTGATGCCGTTCGTCGTACCGATCGCGATTCTCGGCGAGGGTGCGCTGACCGTCTGGCTCCTCGTGAAGGGCGTGAGGACTCCGTGACGCTCAAGACGCGGCACCGGATGCGGCTGCCCTCGGAGAGGCGCAACGGGGACTCGCCGAGCGCATGCTAGCGCGAGCGCGGGATCGGCAGAACCTTGGTTCTTGATGATTCCCAACATCGGACCGCGCGGCCAACGCCAGCGGATGACGTTCGGTATCGTGTCACTCGGCGCCGCGCTGCTGCTCGGGATCGCCCTGTTCGCCGTGGGTGCGCCCCGGGGCTGGCGTGCCGTGCTGTTCATCCCGCTGTGGCTAGGCGCGCTCGGCGTATTTCAGGCGCGCGCCAAGACCTGAGTCCGGCTCGCGGCGCGCGGTCGGCGCGACATGGACGGTGGCTCTGCGGCGATCACGAATTCCACCGAGCTGGTGCAGGCGCGGCGCCAGGCACGGATGGTCCATCTCACCTCGTTGACCGCGGCGATCCTGCTCACCCTGCTGGCTGTGACGTTATGAGCGGGCACCGCCGGTGCTCCTGGGCGTACATTATGGAATGAAGTCGTATCTGCCGCCGCGCGTCGCGATCGAATGCATCGACGACGCGATTGTCCTCTCCCGGCGCCGATTTTGGCCGCTGTTTCGACTTGGCCTCGTTCCATTTCTCTTGTACACGGCCCTCGTCGCCCTCACGTACAACTGGCACGTGTCGTATTGGGTCCGAATGGCCATCGGCGTCGTCTGGTACGGCCTGTTCGGTCTGGTCGAGGCTGCGACGATCCTGGCCGCCTGGGAACTGCTGCATGGCCGGGAACTCGATGCCCGCCTCCTTTGGCGCCGTGTGTTTCAGCGCTTCTTTACCCTGCTGTTCTCGACGTTGATTCGCGTGTACCTCATTCTTCTTGGGCTGGTCGTGTTGATCGCTCCGGGTCTCTACTTTCTGGCCATCTATTTCGCCGTGCCGGCCGTGATCATGGTCGAGGACTTGGGGCTTGGCGCGAGTCTCAAGCGCAGTCGTTCGCTCGCGTTGGGATCGATGCGCGGCATTCTGCTCTCGACTGGTATGGCCTGGATCATCGTCGTGGTAATCGCCTACTTCATTCCCCGCGCCCTGACCCTGATCGGTATACCGATTGCTTCTCCGGTCCGCGTCTTGTTTTCGGTCGGTTGGGCGGCAGTCGTCGTGCCGTTCCGCTCGGCCCTCGCCGCTCGGGTTTATCTGGAGATCCGGGCGCGAAGGGAGGGCTACGACCTGCAACACCTCATGAGTTCGCTCCTGGATCCGTTCTCTCCCGCGCGAGCGCTCGAAACAATTCGCCGATAGTTTAGAGCGTGCTCGAGACACGCTTGCTTGTGCTCGCCGCTGTCTGCGGATGCGCGCGCGCCCCTCACGCAGCCGTCATTCCAGGCGCTGGAGTCGAACAGACGGAGCAGGGCGGCGAGCCGCCCGCGCAAATCGTCGCCAGCTTCGACGGCATCGGCGTGGGTCTGCAGGGGCCGCACGGTCGCTGGGAAGGACGGAATCCGTCGGATAACTCGCTCGCCGTCGGACGCGACTACGTCGTGCAGATCGTCAACACCCGCATGGCCGTGTTCAGGAAATCGGGCGAAATCGTCTACGGCCCCGCGCCGACGAACACCGTCTTCAAGGGATTCAGTGGCGCGTGCGAGGCGCACAACAACGGCGACGCCGTGGTGCGCTACGATCAGCTCGCCGACCGGTGGCTCATCGTAATGCCGATCTTCACGCGCAGCCCGGCGCGGCCCGATCAGCCGCCGGAATGGAAAGCGTCGGACCACGCATATGTGAGCCCGCCCGGTGTCGCGGATCAGCCCGGTCGCGCCGCGCCATTGTTCGTGCCGCCTGCTGTTCCGCCCGGGCCACCGGATACGGCTCTACGCGTCAGACCCTCGCGGCCTCCGGAAGAGAAGGGGCCCTATTCGATGTGCTATGCGATCAGCACGAGCGCCGATCCGCTCGGCTCGTACTATCGCTACGAATTCCTGCGGCCGCTTTTTCCGGACTACCCGCGTCCCGCGGTCTGGCCGGACGGTTACTACGTGCCGACGAGCACCGGCGACGAAGTCATTCAGAAACACACGTGCGCGGTGCAGCGCGATCGCATGCTGCGTGGAGAGCCTGCGGTCGAGCAGTGCATGATCGTAGACGGTGTGAATTTCCTGAACAACGCCGATCTCGATGGCCGGATGTTGCCGCCCGCGGGCGCGCCGAACATGGTGCTTGCCGCCGGTGGAACGCAGCTGCGCGGTGATTTCGACGACGACGGGATCTATGCGTGGAGTTTCTACGTCGATTGGACCGATCCCACGAAGACGCATCTCACCGGTCCCGAAACAATCGCCGTCGCGCCCTATCACTATCTGTGCGATGGGCAGCTCACGGCGTGCGTGCGCCAGCCCGGCACCGACCAGCATCTCGACGCGCAAGGCGACAAGCTCATGGCTCGTGTCGTGTATCGGAACGTGAATGGCCGTGAGTCCGTCGCCGCCGTTCATTCGGTGATGACTGCGGCATTTGGCGGCGGTGTTCGCTGGTACGAGTTCACGGTGGCCGCCGATCGGCGTCTGCAACTGCGGCAGCAGGGCACGTACGCACCGGATGGCTCCTATCGCTGGATGGGCAGTCCTGCGATCGATCATCAGGGCAACATCGGAATCGGGTATTCGTTCGGCGGTACACCGTCTTTCGCCGGTCAGCGATTCGCGGGCCGTCTGGCCAATGATCCGCTCGGCAAGCTCACCTTGCGTGAAGCGACGCTCGCAAGCGGGGAGGCGCCCCAGATCAACACGATGCGCTGGGAGGATTACACGCAGACCGCGATCGATCCCACTGACGACTGCACGATCTGGTACGTGGGCGATTACCTCAAGAAGGACGCGACGACGTATTCCACGCGCATCGGGGCGTTCAAGCTATGTCGCTGATCGCCGACACACTCTGGGAGCCTTCATGACCTCGCCACTGTTGGGAGAATTTCTTGGCACGATGGTGCTGATTCTGCTGGGTAACGGGGTCGTGGCGGGCGTGGTCCTCAAAAGAACGAAAGCCGAAGGCAGCGGCTGGATCGTAATCACGGCGGGGTGGGCCTTCGCGGTGATGGCGGGCGTGTTCACCGCGATCGCGTGCGGCTCGAGCGACGCGCATCTGAATCCGGCGGTGACGCTGGGATTTGCCGCGCGCACCGGCGACTTCTCGAAGGTGGCCTCGTATTTCGGGGCGCAGCTCCTTGGCGGATTGGTGGGCGGAACCCTCGTGTGGGTGCATTACCTGCCGCACTGGAAGGAGACGCCCGATGGCTTGTCGAAGCGGGCCTGCTTCTGTACGTCTCCCGCGATCCGGGCATTTGTCCCGAACCTGCTCAGCGAAATGATCGCCACGTTCGTGCTCGTGTTCGTCATCGGGGCGATCTTCTCGAAGAGCGTGGCGGCGGGCGGCCCTGTGGCCGGCCTCGGACCGTATCTCGTCGGCAGTCTCGTCTGGGGCATCGGTCTCTCGCTCGGTGGCACGACCGGCTACGCGATCAATCCGGCGCGGGACCTGGGGCCGCGCATCGCGCACGCATTCTTGCCGCTTTCGGGCAAAGCCTCGTCGGACTGGAGTTATGGTACGATCGCGATCGTCGGCCCGTTGATCGGCGGCACGTTGGCCGGCGTCGCGCTGCGGGTACTCGGCGTCCAGTGAGCCTGCTCGGTCTATGATCATCTGTTTGGCCTTGCAGTCGTGGATGTTGGGTCCGTTCACCAAGCCCGCCCAGGTCAATCCGGTCATCGCGCCGAACCCCGGTGTGGCGTGGGAAGCGTACGCCACGTTCAATCCGGCCGCCGTCGTGAAGGACGGCAAGGTCTTTCTTCTCTATCGCGCTGAGGACACGAGCGGCGTGCAGCAGATCGGCGGCCATACCTCGCGCCTCGGCCTCGCCGAGAGCGGCGATGGTCTGCACTTCACGCGCCGCGCGAATCCGGTTCTGTATCCCGACAGTGATGCGCAGCGCCAGAACGAGTGGCCCGGCGGTGTCGAGGACCCGCGGATCGTCCAGGCCGAAGACGGCAGCTACATCCTCACGTACACGCAGTGGAATCGTGACGTGCCGCGGCTCGCGGTGGCGACCTCGCGCGATCTGATCGCGTGGACCAAGCATGGTCCCGCGTTCGCACACGCGGCCGGCGGCAAGTATCTCCGCACCGAATCCAAGTCCGGCGCCATCTTGGCTCGAGTCGAAGGCGACCGGATCGTCGCGACGCGAGTGAACGGCAAGTACTGGATGTATTTCGGCGTGCCCGAGCTGCGCATTGCGACGTCCGATAATCTGCTCGACTGGACGCCGCTCGAGGATCGCGAGGGCAAAGCCATCGCCGTCCTGACCGCGCGGCCGGACCATTTCGATTCGTGGCTGGTCGAGGCCGGGCCGCCGGCGATGCTCACGGATCGCGGAATTCTGGTGCTGTACAACGCGGGCAGCCTGCCGTCGCGTAGCTACTCGGCCGGGCAGGCGCTGTTCGACGCGCACGATCCTACCAAACTGATCGCGCGCTCGGATAGCGCGTTCATCAAGCCCACGGAGAGCTACGAGCGCACCGGTCAGTACACGGCGGGAACGACGTTTGTGGAGGGACTCGTGCCATTCAAGGGACGCTGGTTCCTGTATTACGGCACCGCGGACTCACGCGTAGGAGTGGCCGTGCAGGGAACTCGCTCGCCCGCGGATCTCATCGTCGGCACCTGGCACGGCACCTCACTCTGCGCCGACAAGCAGGTCGATCGCGCGTGTCACGATGAGGAAGTGATCTATGTAATCGACTCCGCTGCCGGCCCGCGCGGTCCCGCGCGGTGGCAAGCCGACAAGATCGTGGACGGCGGGCGGGACCCTATGGGAACCTTGTTACTCACCTTCGATTCGACGGCCGGAAATTGGTTTTCCGACATCAATACACGTGTGCGTGCCCGCTTCACGCTGACCGTGCGGGGTGACTCGATCGTCGGCGACCTCCGCGACCTACCCTCGCAACGGCTGGTGCGACGCCTGGCGGTCGGGCGCTGCACCACCAGGATACCGCAATGTCCAAAGTAAGAATCGGGATCGTCGGCTCCCGGTTTCAGGCCGACTGCATCGCCGCCTCGGTGAGAGCCGTGCCCGAGGAGGCCGAGGTCGTCGCCGTGGCTTCGCCGACCACAGGCAATGCCGCCGATTTCGCCACACGCCATGGCATTGCCAATGCTTACACCGACTATCGCGACTTGCTGCGCGACAAGCAGGTCGAGCTGATCTCGATCACCGCGCCGAACCATCTGCACGCGCAGATCACGATAGACGCCGCGAGAGCCGGCAAGCATGTCGTCTGTGAGAAGCCGCTCTGTCTCACGCTCGAGGAAGCCGACGCGATGATCGACGCCTGTCAGAGGGCGGGCGTGCTGCTGCTGTACGCCGAGGAATTATTCTTTGCGCCGAAATACGTGAAGGCGAAGCAGATGGCCGACGAAGGGGCGTTCGGTCGCGTCCATCTCGTCAAACAGGGCGAGAAGCACTCGGGCCCGCATTCGCCCTGGTTCTGGGACGTCGCGCAGTCGGGCGGCGGCGCGGTCATGGATCTCGGGTGCCATGGCATCGCCTTTTGCTGGTGGTTCCTCGGCAAACCGAAGGTGAAAAGCGTGTATTCGCAGATGTCGCAGCAGGTGCAGCGCGACCGCGCCCAGGGAGAAGACGAAGCGATCACGATCATCGAATTCGAGAACGGCGCGCTCGGTGTCGTAGAGAACAGCTGGAATCGGCCCGGCGGCATGGACGACTCGATCGAAGTCTTCGGCGACAAGGGCCAGACCTACGCCGACATGCTGATGGGCAACGCGCTTCCCACGTATTCGGAGGTGGGCTTCGGCTACGCGGTCGAGAAAGCGGCGACGACCAAGGGCTGGTCCTACCCGGTCTTCGAGGAGCACTGGAATTACGGCTTCCCCCAGGAGATGCGGCATTTCGCGCGCTGCGTGCGCGGCAAGGAAACGCCCATCGCCGACGGCGAAACGGGACGCGTTGTGCAGGAGGTGCTGTATGCGGCGTACGCGTCGGCGGGGCAGGGGCGCAAGATCGCGCTGCCGTTCAGGCCCAAAGGAGTGGAGAAGCCGATCGATCTCTGGAAGAAGCCGTAAGTGCGCGTCGCCGCGCTGTTGCTGGTTGCGGCAGGCTGCGCGAATCAGACATCAAACACCGACTGGCGCGTTGCCGGTGGTGATCCGGCAAATACGCGGTTCTCCTCGCTGGATCAAATCAACGTCACCAATGTCGCTCGGCTCAAGGTCGCCTGGACCTACCACACTGGCGACGGACCGGGCGAGATCCAGGCCACGCCAATCGTCGTCGACGGGGTTCTCTATACGACGACATCGGCACTGGC
Source organism: Gemmatimonadota bacterium (assembly GCA_003221035.1). Lineage (GTDB taxonomy): Bacteria > Gemmatimonadota > Gemmatimonadetes > Gemmatimonadales > GWC2-71-9 > 20CM-2-65-7. The sequence continues at coordinate 22,295 of QHUB01000023.1, read as the reverse complement.
CGTTGTTGCGCTACACGGCGCGAGCGGAAAACTCATTTGGAAGTTCGATCCACGCACGACGCACGACGCACGACGCACGGCCGTTTCCCATGTCAATCGCGGAGTGGTTTATTGGGCCGACCGCGGTGACCGTCGCATTTTCTTCAGCGCCGGGCGCCGCCTGTATGCGCTCGATGCACGCACCGGCCGTCCTATTCCCGCGTTCGGTGATTCCGGCTCAATCGATCTCGCGGCGGGTCTGTCGCGCGAGATCGGCGAAGCCTATGTCGTCGCGACCAGTCCGGGCGCCATTTACAAAGATGTTCTGATCCAGGGCATGCGGGTCGGCGAAGAAGAAGGCTCGGCACCCGGCGACTTGCGGGCCTACGACGTCCATACCGGCGCGATTCGGTGGACCTTCCACACCATTCCGCACCCAGGCGAGCTCGGCTACGACACTTGGCCGGCTGGCGCGTGGCGGACCGCGGGCGGCGCAAACAGCTGGGCCGGGATGAGCGTCGATACCGCGCGCGGCATCGTGTATGTGCCGACGGGCTCCGCGACGCCCGACTTTTACGGCGGTGCGCGCGTGGGCGCCAATCTGTTCGCAAACTCGCTCCTGGCCCTCGACGCCGCGACCGGAAAGCGGCTCTGGCATTTCCAGACCGTGCACCACGACCTCTGGGACCGCGATCTGCCGGCGGCGCCGAATCTCGTCACGGTCACGCGCGGCGGTACACGGGTGGATGCCGTCGCGCAGATCGCGAAGAGCGGGTTCGTCTTCTTGTTCGATCGGCAATCGGGGAAACCGCTGTTCGATATCGTCGAGCGGCCCGTCCCGGCGTCGGACCTGCGCGGCGAGCGCGCGTGGCCCACGCAGCCCTTTCCCGTGAAGCCTGTGCCGTTCGCGCGCCAGGGCATTACGGTTGCCGACGTCACCGAACAGCAGGCGCGCTTTCGGACGCTGCGGAACGCGTTCTTCGCGCCGCCGAGCCGGGAAGGCAGCATCGTGTTGCCCGGCTTCGACGGCGGTGGCGAGTGGGGTGGGGCAGCGGTCGAGCCGGAGACCGCCACACTGTACGTGAATGCGAGCGATGTGCCGTGGATCGCGGCGATGCGCGAGTCCGCGCACGTGTCGCCCCTTGCCGGCGGGAGCGGCCCCGAGACGGGGGCGGCGGTGTACGCGATCTCCTGTGCGAAGTGTCACGGCGCGGACCGCCGCGGCCGGGACCGCGCTCCGCCGCTGAACACGGTCACGACTCGTCTCGGCGTGCGGGATGCGCGTGAAGTCCTCGATTGGGGCCGCGGCTTCATGCCTTCATTTACGAGCCTTCCTGTCGCTGAGAAGACGGCGGTCCTCGAGTATCTTGGCTATGCGATGCAACCGGCGGACACGGCAGGTTGGATTTCGCATCCGCGCACGGTGTCGCCGTATGAATTCGCCGGCTACGAGCGCTGGCGCGACTCGAGCGGCTACCCCGCGATCAAGCCACCCTGGGGCACGTTGAGCGCGATCGACCTCAACACCGGCGACTACCGCTGGCGCATTCCACTGGGCGAGTTTGCGGCGCTGCGGGCGCGCGGCGAGCCGCCCACCGGCACTGAGCAGTACGGCGGCCCCATCGTGACCAAAGGCGGACTCGTGTTCATCGCGGCGACGCAGGACGCAAAATTTCGCGCCTTCGACAAGACTACCGGCCGTCTGCTGTGGGAGGCGACGTTGCCCGCGCCCGGATATGCGACGCCCAGCACGTTCGCGGTGGGCGGCAAGCAGTTCGTCGTTGTCGCGGCGGGCGGCGATAAATTGGGGTCGAAGGCGAGCGATACCTACGTCGCTTACGCACTGCCATAAGCAGGAGTCGGGAGCCGGAGTCTTGGGATGATCAAAGACGTCACCCGGTACTTCGCAGCCACGCCGCCGAAAGCGCGGGCTGCGCTCCGGAAGATCCGCGCCGCCATTCTATCGGTCGCCCCGAAAGCTGAGGAAGTATTCAGCTATCGGATTCCGGCTTTCCGGCTGAACGGTCGCAGCTTCGTGTGGTACGCGGCTTTCAAGGACCATTGCAGCCTGTATCCAATGACGGGTGCCATTCGTAGCCGGCTGGCCCGGGACCTCGCGGGGTATGAGACATCGAAAGGGACCGTCCGTCTGCCCCTGGCGAATCCTGTGCCGGTCGGTCTCGTAAAGAAGCTCGTCAAAGCCCGAATGGCCGAGGTGACCCATGGAAGTCCCGCCGCTCAGAAAAGATCCCGGACCCGTTGAAATCCCTGAACCGACCAAGCCGCGCCCACCCGAGCCGTGGGAGCCGGCGCGCGTACCGCGCGATCCCGACCCACCCCGACCACCGGGTCGTTAGCCGAGCTGCGTGATATACGAGACCCGCCATACCCCGCCCATCTCGACGAGGCGTTTCGCGCGGCGGATGAGCAGTCACGTGGCGGCCGCGGCGTTACTCGTGGGCATCTCGCTGTTCGTAGGCATGTGGGGCTACGAGCACTACGAGCATTTGCCCTGGCGCGACGCATTTCTCAATTCGGCGATGTTGCTCGGCGGGATGGGACCCGTCGATCCGCTCCGGACGAACGGTGGCAAGATGTTCGCGGGATTCTTCGCGCTCTACGCCGGCGGTCTGTTTCTCGTCGTCGCGGGCTTGCTCCTCGCGCCGGTGATCCATCGCCTCATGCATCGGTTCCATTGGGAGAGTGACCATGGCGCATAGGTTCAGTCTCGATCAGTCGATTGACGTCCTGCGGCGCACGCCCGGCACCTTGCGGGCGCTGCTGCAGGACATCGGTCCGGCGTGGGCGCGCGGCACCGAGGGCCCCGAGACCTTCAGCCCGTTCGACAACATCGGTCATCTGATCGACGGCGAGGAAACCGACTGGATGCCGCGGGCGCGCATCATCCTGACCCAAGGAGCGAATCGCCGCTTCGAGCCGTACGATCGGTTCAGGCACCGGGAGCGCAACAAGGGCCGGACGCTGGACTCGTTGCTCGACGAGTTCGCCCGGCTGCGTGCCGAGAATCTCCGGGTGCTCGAATCCTGGCGACTGACCGATGCCCAGCTCGATCTGCGCGGAGAACACCCTGAACAGGGGTCCGTGACCCTGCGGGAGCTTCTGGCCGCCTGGGTGGTGCACGACCTGGGCCACATAGCCCAGATCGCCCGGGTCATGGCTAAGCAGTATAAGAGCGAAGTCGGGTCGTGGGTGCCGTTCCTGCCCGTGCTCACCGATCACGAAAAGCCGAGGTCCTAAGACCCTGCGGGGACTAGGTTTTGGAAAGCCCATCCCTTATCTTGAGTCGTTGGATACGCCTGGCAGTGCTCAGGCTGAGGGGTCGACCATCGGGCGGCGCCTGCGGACTTCGGCATCGGGCCGAAGTAGCGCGCACGGCGCGCCGGGGTGACTCGGCGACCCTCCCCACGCACCAGCCAGCCTTAACTACGGCGCAATACGCCTTTACCAAGACAGCCCGACGCAGCCGGCACGCGTCGTACACTCCCTCACGATGAGGGACGTGCTACGAGCTTGTCCGGCCCCAGGGCAGGAACAGAATTCGTTATGACACCGCAGCAAGCGCACAATCATTTACCACGCCCGCCCCACAAAGAACCCCCGGCACACGCCCCCAACGCGGCCCTGATGATCGACTTCGATAACGTGACGATGGCGATTCGCTCGGATCTCCAGACCGAGCTGAAACGCCTGCTCCAGTCGGAGATCATCCGAGGTAAGGTCGCGGTGCAGCGCGCGTATGCCGATTGGCGCCGCTATCCGCAGTACATCGTCCCGCTCTCCGAATCCTCCATCGATCTCATCTTTGCCCCCGCGCATGGAGCGAACAAGAAAAACGCGACCGACATCCGGCTCGCGATCGATGCGCTGGAGCTCGTGTTCACGCGACCCGAGATCGGGACGTTCATTCTGTTGTCCGGGGACTCGGACTTTTCGTCGCTGGTGCTCAAGCTGAAGGAGTACGGCAAGTACGTGATCGGCGTCGGGATCCGCGAATCCTCGAGCGATCTGTTGATCCAGAACTGCGACGAGTACTACTCGTACAACGAGCTCGCCGGCTTCACCAAGACCAGCGACGTCGAGTACGTGAAGCGCGATCCGTGGGAGCTGGTCGTCGAGGCGGTCAAGCAGATGACGGCGCACAACGACGTGATGCGCTCCGATCGCCTGAAGCAGGTCATGCAGGAAATCGACCCCAATTTCGACGAGAAGGACGCCGGGTTCTCGCGCTTCAGCAAGTTTGTGATCGAGGCGGCGCGCCGCGGCCTCATCAGCCTCACGCGGCTGGACAACGGCCAGTATGAAATCGCGCTCGGCGACAAGGTCGAAGGCGCGCCCGCGCAACCGGCGCTCGGCGCCATGAGCGAAAGCTCCGAGCGTTCGCGCGGTCGGCGGGGCGGTCGCGGTGGACGCGGGCGCGGCGGTCGCGAGCGTGAGGAAGCTGCGCCTGCTGCACCTGCTGCGACTGAGGAGCCGGAGACTCCCGCAGATCCAGCGGCTCCAGCAGCTCCCGCAGCCAAAGCGGGATTCTCGTTCGGTGATGCGTTCGGGCTGATCAAGCAGGCAGTTGGCCGCATCGGTGTCGACGAGCAGCCGACGGAAGAAGAACAAGCTCAGGGAGAGGTTGAAGCGAAGCCTGCGGAGGAGGAAGCAGAGGCACCGCGTCCCGTGTTCTCGCCGCCCGAAGGAGAGGAAGAGGACGACATGCCGATGCCGGCCTCGTCGGCGCCACCGCCACCCTATAGTACGGGGACACCCGGCGGCATTCCGGTGCGCAGCGCGCGCTTTCGTCGCGGCTCGCGCGGCGGCGCGCGTCCGGGTGCTGGAGCGCCGGACATTCCCAAGATCGGCGTCGTCGAGGTCGATCCGAACTTCCGGCCACGCGGCGATGTGATGCCGGCGAAGCCGGCGACGCCGTCCACGCCGTCGGGGTCCGTCCAGGAGCGCGGCGAGCGGCCCGAACGCGAGGAGCGCGGCGAGCGGGGTGGTGGTGGCGGTGGGAGTCGCGGGGGACGCGGTCGCGGGGGGAGAGATCGTCCCCGGGGTGAAAACGGCGAGCGGGAGCGCGGTGGTCGCGGGCGCCGCGGCGGCCGTGGTGGCCGCGGTCGTGGCCCGCGCCGCTTTGAGGAATCGAGCGAAGCGACGAATCAGAGCGCGCGTCCTGTCGCGGAGCCTCCGTCAGAGCCTTCAGCGCCTCCACCAGCGCCCGTCAAGGCAACCGAGCCTGAGACGAATGAGTCCTTCTGGTCGCGCGTCAAGCGCGGTCTGACCGGTGGAGGGAACGGCTGACGGTGAGCGGAGCCGTTTCGGCAAGATTCTACGCGCGACCTACAGAAGAGGTCGCGCGTGGACTATTGGGCCACATCCTCGTCAGTGACGTAGGCGGTCGCCGCCGCCAGACCGCCGGCAAGATCGTGGAGGTCGAGGCGTACGTCGGCCCGCACGACCCTGCCTGCCATGCCTTCGGTCACCGCCGCACGGAGCGCACCGAGCCGCTGTACGGCGAGCCGGGCACGGCCTACGTGTACTTCACCTACGGCATGCATTGGTGCCTCAACGCGGTCACGGAGCCGCCCGACTTTCCGGCCGCCGTGTTGATCCGCGCGCTCGAGCCGATCGCCGGATTCGACACCATGCGCGCGCGCCGCGGCAAGGCGCCGCTCTGCTCCGGTCCCGCTCGGCTCTGCGAGGCTTTGGGAGTTACCGGAAAGCTCAATGGCGCGTCGCTGCAACGGGGCGTGCTGCGGATCGTCGAAGGCACCAAGCCCAAGCGCGGGGAAATTGTGACCGGCCCACGCATCGGCATCACGCAGGCCACCGATTGGCCGCTCCGATTCTATCTGAGGGATTCACCCTGGGTCTCCCGGTAGGCCTCGCTCCGCGCATCTTCCTCGACGGTCACATCGACACCGCGCAGCGCATGCTCGACGACAAGGTCGACATTTCGGCGCGGCTTCCGGACGGCCATGTCGACATCCCACGTATGAAAGAAGGCGGTCTCTCGGCCGCCTTTTTCTCGATCTGGGTAGACAATACCTATGGACCCGGCACGGCGTACCGACGGGCCAATGCGCTCATCGATACAGTGCAGCGGCTCGTCGATACTCACTCCGACGTCGAGCTCGCGATCACGGCGGCGGAAGTCCGGTCGATCGTAGGCCGGGGCCACACGGCCGCGTTGATGGGCGTCGAGGGTGGTCACGCGATCGAGAATTCGCTGGACAAGCTCGAAGCTTTATTTGGCCGTGGCGCACGCTACATGACGCTGACATGGAACAACGGCAACGACTGGGCCGGGTCGTCGCTGGATCCTCAACGCTCTGGCGGACTTACGGGATTTGGCCGCGACGTAATCCAGCGCATGAATGCGCTGGGCATGCTCGTGGACCTCTCGCACACTTCGGACGCGACTTTCCAGGATGCCATGGCCGTGACGACGCGCCCGGTGATCGCGTCGCACTCGTCGTGTCGCGCCCTCGCGTCGCATCCGCGCAATCTCACCGACGCGCAGCTCGAGGCGCTCGCGCGGAACGGTGGCGTCGTGGGGGTCAACTTCTTCCCCGTGTTTCTGGACGAGCATTTTTGCGCGCAATATGGCGACGGCACAGTGCGGAATTTCGTGGACGCCGATATCCCGGGCATTGACCGGCTGTTCGATCATATCGAGCACGCCGTTCAGGTGATGGGGATCGATCACGTTGGGCTGGGCAGCGATTTTGACGGCATCAGCGTGTTGCCGCGGCCCATGAAAGACGCGACGTCGCTGCCGCTCATTGGCCGGGGCCTCGAGGCCCGCGGCTTCAGCGACAGCGACGTGCGCAAAATCCTCGGCGAGAATTTCCTGCGGCTGCTTTAGTGCCGGTCGGTAATTCCCTCTTTTGAGGTGCCGAAGCTGAGGCGCACGCCGCCCTGGACCGTGTGCGTGTTGCTGTCGAGCAGGAAGTTGCTCGAGCTCGACGTCAGGACGTACTGCGCGAAGACGTTCAGCTTGGACGAGTAATTGACCTGCAGGCCGCCCATCAGCCAGAAGAACGCCTTGCTCGCCGCGGCCGACGCGCGATCCTGAGCCTCGATGGCCTCTCCCTGACTCTGGCAGCTGGTGCAGTCCACGGCTGGATTCAGTACTTGCGCCAGCGCGAACCCCAAGCCGCCGAAGGGCTCGATCGTTTTTTGCGTGGGATAGGCGAGCACACCGAACATGAGGCGCCGCACATCGTTGAACGTGACGTCGCGGAATCCGGCCCCGACCGACGAGTTTATGGAGCTGGGGTCGTAGATCACCGCATGCGCGTCGGCCAGGAACAGCGCTTGCTCATAGGCCACGTACAATGCAGTACGCCGCGCCGTGATCAGCCAATGGCCGCCGACGATCGGGTCGTAGGCGTACGGCTCGGTGTTGGTTTTGGAAAGGAAGAACCCGCCTTGAGCGCCCCAGTACCACTGGAAGTTGGTGTTGAAGCCACGGCCCTGTTGAGGCGGAATGAAGAAATAGGACGCGCCGAGAGATCCCTGGACCTGGCCCGTCCACAGGTTGTCGAAGAAGGGATGTTTCGGCGTGTACTCGGCGCGCACATCGCCGCGTAGCGCGACGTGGTGCGACACGAAGTAACGCATCCCGAGTCCGCCGGTGAGCAGGTCTTGCTGGAAGGCGTACGGCGCATCGGGACCGAACACCATCCGCGCGTAGCCGCCTGACGCGAGCAGCGTCGCCCGGTCGCTCATGGGGAAGTTGAGGAGCAGCGCGCCGCTGATGGTGGAGACGTTGATGTCCTGGGTCGCGGCGAGATTGGTTGTGACGATGTAATCGCCCGTGACCTCAATGGCGACCTTGTTGCTGAGCATGTAGCCGAGCCGGGCGCCGCCGCCGAAGCCGTTCTGGATGAGGAATGAGCGGTCGAACCGCCAGTAGGAGCCGAAAGCGCCGAACTCGATGTTTTGCGATGTCTGCGCAGCGGCGGGAACCGTTGCCAAGGTCACGAATCCCGCCAGGAGAATCAGCCGCTTCATCGGACTCCCTCCCCAAAGGCCCTGCCCCTAGTGGGGCGCCAATAGGACCGCGTTAAAGAGCAGCTTGAAGGTGCCGTGCGTCTGGCCCCGGAACTGCGGCCGGAACCCGAACAGGATCACCTGGCCACTGCCCACCGGTGCCTCCACCAGCGCGGCCTTCCCGGCGAGCCGCTCCGGAAACCGGACGTAGCCGGATCGCAGCGGCTCTCGGGGATAGGTCGCCAAGGCCCGAGCAGGCCCCGAAACGGTGAAGGCGGCGCTATTCTCGAAGTAGACGTCGAGAGAATCGGGAACGCCGAGGGTAACCGGGCTCCTGGATCCCTCAACTCCTCCCAAAACCGTACCGAAAATAGAGCCTGGGGCGTAAAATCGCAAAACTTGGGGACCCGATGCCTCCCCGGCTAGAACGTTGACCACCGGGAGGTTAAGGGTTGTAATCGCGAAATCACTTGAACCATCCAGACAAACGAGGGTACCACCACCCCGAACAAATGCCGAAATGGCGCTCGAGCCACCCTCGCCGAACCCGCCCGCGTACTGCGAAGGAATGCGAGTCGAATCCACCCCACTGACAATGGACGATCCATCCACGTCAGGTAACACGATCACGTCAAACCGCTGGCGCAACCCTCCTTTCCTGACATCGGCATCGTGAACTGTCGTATAGCTGATGCCATACTGCTCGAACAACCACCGCGTCCAGCCTTCATCGATGTTACCGGTCCATGGCTGATACAGGGCGATCCGCGGGAGTCGCTGGCGCGTCACTCCAACGCCCGCCGCCGGCGCCTTGGATACCGCGGTGACGGTGAATCCGTGGCGCGCGGCCTGCTCGGTGAGAATCGCGCGCGCGCGCGGACCGCGCACCATCAGGCTGTCGCCCACAATCGTGACCGGCTGGCCGGCAGCGAGCAGCTGCGCCACGGCGCGCGACTCGGCGTTGGTCCGGTTCTTCAGAAAGAAGACCTCACCTGAGCCCTCGATCTTTCCTGGCGTCGGCACGACGCTGTCCACGCGCACGAGGTTGGCTGTAAACGGCTGATTCACGACGTCGGCGCGGACGTTCATGGTCATCGGCAGCGTCCACCCGGCCACGTCGTAAGGCGGCCGGTCGTTCACCGGTGTGTAGTGTTGCGGCTCGAGCAGGTCCTTGGCGTGCGCGCGATACGGCTGGGCCATCGGCACGACGAGCGAACCGGCGGGATACGTCCGGCCTTCCGCGCTGAACCGCTCCTGCGCGCGCCACACCTCGACTCCGCCCGCGAGCAACACATTGGCGAGCGTGCTCCAACTCTCCGGATCGCGCTGATCGCTCGGGAGCACGTAGGCAAACGGATTTCCCGTCAGTCCGGCCTCGACCGCGCGCCGTCCCAGTCCGACAAACCGATCGATGATGCCGATGCGATCGCGGGCGGCCAAATGAACCAGTGACTGCGACGTGATCAATTCGTAGCGCACGATGTCGCCGAGATGCCACGTGCCGCCCGGCCAGGGCGCGGCATAGTTTACTCCGCGCGCCGGTTGCCCTACCGAATCCACGCTCAGCGTGATTGGTGAGCCGAGCCGAGTGCTCGCCGCTTCGGTGAGAATGCCGATCATGTTGTGGCGCGTCGGCGTCGAGCGAAAGCCGCCATGCCACCACAAGTCGTACGTCAGCTGGTGCCCGACGCCCGTCAACCCCGCATCGGCGAGCGCAGACGCCATCTGCGCGCCGACGAGATTGATGCCCGCTACGATCGCGGGATCGATGTTGGGATTGACCGGATCCTGAAACGGCGGCACGAATAGCCGCACGCCGTTCGAGCCCATCTGATGCACGTCGTACACGATTTCCGGAAACCATTCCTTGTACAGCATGCGCGTGACGAGCTGCGTTTCGACCTGCGTCTGCATGAACCAGTCGCGATTGTTGTCGTGACCGATGTATTTGTGGTAGAGCCACGGCAGCGGACCGCCTTCGTAGCGCGTGCCCTTGTAGCGCCGGTACCAGCTCACCACCGTGTCGAGGCCATCGGGATTCATCGACGGAATCATCAGCACCACGACCGAGTCGAGCAGCCGGCGCAGCCCGGAATCGGTCGCGAGCTGGTAGGCGAGCGTCATGCCCATCTGACTCGACGCGACTTCGGTCGAATGGATGTTGTTGCTGATGAGAATCACGGCCGGCTGTCTCGTACGGATCTCCGCGAGATCGGCATCGGTCAGCCGGCGGGGGTCCGCGAGCAGTGCCTGCGCGCGCTTGATCTCGGCGAGCCGCTGCTGATTGGCCGGCGCTGTGATCGTCATGAGCAGGAACGGCCGGCCCTCGGTGGTGCGGCCCAGGGTGTCGACGTGGACGTACTCGCTGCGCAGTGCCAGTGTGTTCATGTATCCGCTGACCTGTCTCCAATCGGCGAGCATCGAATCGGTGCCGGGCTCAAAGCCGATTGCGTCGGACGGTCGGACTGTCTGACTGACGGACTGCAGGAAGGCGAGAAAGAGCACCGCGTGCATTAGATCAACCCCAGTTTTGACCCGATCTTCTTGAAGGCGCGCAGCGCAAAGTCGAGGTCGTCCTTCGTGTGCGCGGCCGAGAGCTGGCAGCGCACACGTGCATATCCTTGCGGCACAACGGGATAGCCAAATCCCGTGACGAACACGCCCTCGGCAAGCAACAGCTCGCTCATGTGGATGGCCTTGGCCGTCTCGCCGAGGATCACGGGGACGATCGGGGTCTCGCCGGCGAGCGGTTGGAAGCCGAGCGCCAGGAGCTGCTCACGGAAGTAGCGCGCGTTCTGATGCAGCCGTGTCACGAGATCCGGGTGGAGTTCGATGTACCGCACGGCGGCCAGCGCGCTGGCCGCGACGGTCGGCGGCAAGGCATTGCTGAACAACTGCGGCCGCGAGCGCTGCGTGAGGTAGTCGGTGAGGGCGAAAGGTCCCGCGGTAAAGCCTCCGGCGGCTCCGCCGAGCGCCTTGCCGAGCGTCGAGGTGATCACGTCGACCTGCCCCAGCATCCCGTAATGCTCGGCCGTGCCTCGACCCCCCTTGCCCAGCACGCCGGTCGCGTGCGAGTCGTCCACCGCGAGGACGGCGTCGTACTTCCGAGCCAGCGCCACGAGATCGGGCAGTTTCGCGATGTCGCCTTCCATCGAGAAAATGCCGTCGGTGAAGATCAGCTTGCGCCGGGCTGTGCCCGCGGCCTTGAGCTTCTCCTCGAGGTCGGCCATGTCGGAGTGCTTGTAGACCGCGGTCTGACACTTGGTAATCGTCTTGGCGAGACGGATCGAATCGATGATCGACGCGTGATTGAGCTGATCCGACACGACGAAATCAGGCTCGGCGAGCACCGTGGCGCAGAGTCCCTCGTTGGCATTCCAGCAACTGACGTAGGACAGCGACGATTCGCAGCCGACGAATCGGGCGAGCGCGTCCTCGAGCTGGCGGTGCACCGTGAACGTGCCGCAGATGAAACGCACCGATCCCGTGCCCGCGCCCCATCGGTCCAGCGCGTCCTTGCCGGCGTCCATGACCTCCGGGACATTGCACAAGCCGAGATAGTTGTTGGAAGAGAGAATCACGATTTCGCCGCGGCCTTCCATCTGCACGCGCGCCGCCTGCGGGGAATCGAGGTAGTTGAGCCGCTTGTAGATCCCTTCCTTCTTGAACTCCGCCAGCTCGTCCTGCAACTGCCCCATGAAACTCATGCGATCTCCAGTATGACCTTGCCGGCGTCTCCCGACCGGATGGCCGCGAGCGCGTCGTCGATTTGAGCGAGTGGGAATTTGTGAGTGATGACCGGCCTTGGATCGAATTGTCCGCCGCTGAGAAAACGACGCATCTGGTGCCACGTCTCATACATCTTGCGCCCGATCACGCCGTACACGGTGATGCCCTTGAAGATGATCTCGTTGGCGAGATTGAGCGGGACGTCGTCCTTCGGAATACCGAGCAGCTGCACCCGGCCGCCCATGCGCACCGCGGCGAACGCCTGGTGCAGCGCCGCGGCGGCGCCGGACATCTCGCACACGACATCCGCGCCTTCACCGCCGGTCTCGCCCACGACGGTCTTCACCACGTCCTCCTGTGCTGCGTTGATCGTGAGATGCGCGCCCATTCTTTCCGCGAGCGCGAGACGTTTGGGGTTCACGTCGGAGGCGATCACCTTTGTCGCGCCGGCGGCACGGGCGATGCCCACCGCGAAACATCCGATCGGTCCACACCCGACAATAAAAACGGTGCTCCCGGGGATTTCCGCGGTCAGCACCGTGTGAAACGCGTTGCCCATCGGGTCCATGATTGCGCCGACCTCGGTGGGGATCCCCGATAGGGTCAGCACGTTGCTCGTCGGCATCGTGATGTACTCGGCGAACGCGCCGTCACGATCGACGCCGATGATGCGCGTGTTCTTGCAGATGTGGCTGTTGCCGGTTCGACACTGCAGGCAGTGCCCGCAGACGATGTGTCCCTCCGCCGTCACGAGCTGGCCGACGCGGAGCCCGGACACGCCTTCGCCCAGCCCCTGAATTTCGCCGGCGAATTCGTGCCCGATGACGAGGGGCGGCTTGAGCCGCCCCTGCGCCCACTCGTCCCAGTCGGCGATGTGCAGGTCGGTCCCGCAAACGCCCGCGTGGCGCACGGCGATCAAGACCTCGCCCGGGCCGGGCGTCGGCTTGGGAACGGACTTCACGGTCAGACCGGGCGCGCGTTTTTCCTTGACGATCGCTTGCATGAAGGCCGGGACGGGGGAAGGGGGAAAGGGGACGAGCTACAAGATCGCGCGCCGGTAACCGCCGTCGACCTGGAGCACGGCGCCGGTAATATAGCTGGCGCGTTCCGACGCGAGGAACACGACAGCGGCGGCCAATTCGTCGGGCGTGCCGATTCGGCCGACCGGGGTTTCGGCCAGGCGCTGCTTGATCATGTCGGGCCGAGCCTTCGAGAGCTCTTCGATGCGCTCCGTCGCGATGAAGCCGGGGCACACGCTGTTCACCGTGATTCCGTCTTTGGCGACTTCATCCGAGAGTGCCTTGGCGAACCCCAGCACTCCCGCCCGCGCCGTGGACGACAGGATGAGGCCGGGCAGGGGCTGCAGCGCCGCGATGGAGGCGAGACAGATGATCCGCCCCCAGCGAGCCTTGCTCATGATCGGGACTGCGGCGCGCGCCAGGGTGATGGTGGAGATCAGATTCAGCTCGATCGCCTTCGGCCATGCATCGGCGGGGAAATCCTTGAACGCGCCCGCCGGAGGGCCGCCCGCATTCGCAAACAGGATATCGAGCCGGCCGAACTTGTTGGCGACGTCCTGCACCAGCTTCTCGGCCTGGGCGGGGACCGTGACATCAGCGGGGAAGGGCGCGGTCTTCGGATCGCGGCCGTTCACCGCGACCTGGGCGCCCTCTTGTTTGAGCTGATTCGCGACGGCGTGGCCGAGGCCACGGGTGCCCCCGCACACGAGCGCGACTCGTCCTTTGAGGCCTAGGTCCATGAGCTCAGTCGTTCACCGCTTCGAGTCTGACGGCGCACACCTTCAGCTCGGCCATTTTCGCGTAGGGATCGAGCACCGGATTGGTCAGCAAATTGGCGGCCGCTTCGCGGAAATGGAACGGCACGAACACCTGGCCGCGCGCCACGCGCTCGGAAATGCGAGCGGCGGTCACCATCGAGTTGCGACGCGACGTCAGGCGCACCAGCTCACCCTCGCGCACTCCCAGTTGCTGCGCGTCGTCGGGATGGATCTCGACGATCGCAGTCGGCTCGCGCGCGTCGAGACCGCTGGACCGGCGCGTCATCGTGCCGGTGTGCCAGTGGTAGAGCTGACGGCCGGTGTTCATCACGTATGGGTACTGGTCGTCCGGTAGCTCGACGGGATCGGTGTACTGGACGGCCACGAATTTGACCAGACCGTCCGCGGTAGGGAAGGACTTGTCGAAGAGGAAAGCCGTTCCCGGATGGTTGGAAGACGGCACCGGATACTGCAGCCCCGCTCCCTCCAAACGATCGTAGGTCACCCCGGCCCAGCTTGGGGTGAGGCTCGCGATCTCGCGCATCACGTCCTCGGCGGTGCGGAAGGCCGTCGGCAAGCCCAGACGATTGCTGAGGTCGATGAGAATCTCGAGGTCGGGTCGAGCTTGCCCGGGGGAATCGATGGCTTTGTGCGAGAGCTGGATGCGCCGCTCCGTGTTCACGAACGTCCCTGTCTTCTCAGCGAAGCTCGATCCAGGCAGGACCACGTCGGCGTAGCGCGCGGTTTCGGTGAGGAAGAGATCGTGGACCGCGAGGAATTCGACTTGCTGAAACCAGTGCTCGGCATGGGCGATATCGGGATCGGAGATGATCGGATTCTCGCCCATGATGTACATGCCACGCACGCCGCTCTCGGGCTTCACGATTTCGGTGAGCATGAGACCGCCCTGGAGCGACAGCGATTCTTCAGGTACGCCCCAGGCGCGAGCGTAGCTCGCGCGCACGCGCGGGTCGGTGACCGGCTGATAGTCGGTATACGCGAACGGGATCGCGCCGACATCCGAAGCGCCCTGCACATTATTCTGGCCACGCACCGGGAGCATCGCGGCACCCCAGCGCCCGATCATCCCGCAGGCGAACATCAGGTTGAGCAGTGACGTCACGATGTCCGTGCCGTTGGCGTGCTGCGTCAACCCCATCGCCCACAAGGTCGAGGTGTTCGGGCCTCGGGCATACGTTTCCGCGGCGCGGCGGATTTTTTCGGCCGGGATGCCCGTGATCTTGGCGGCTTTTTCCGGTGTGTAGGGCTGGACTGCAGCGCGGACCTGATCGAAATCGTGCGTCCGCTGTGCGATGAACTCCTTGTTCTCGAGGCCCAGCGCCAGAACGTGATTGAGCATGGCCGAATAGAGGGCGACGTCGGTGCCGGGCTGCATCTGCAGATGCACGTCGGCGCGGCCGGCGAGCTCGGTCCGGCGCGGATCCGCCACGATCAGCTTTGCGCGCTTCTCGTGCGCGCGCTTGAGCGCGGCGCCGAAGACAGGGTGCGACTCGGTCGTGTTCGCGCCGGCGATGAAGATGACGTCGCATGCCTGCTCGATCTCCCGCATCGAGCCGGACGCTGCCGCGGTGTTGATCGCGCGCTGCATTGCAGCCACGGAGGTCGAGTGGCACAACCGCGTGCAATGATCGACGTTGTTCGTGCCGAGCGCGCCGCGATACATCCGCATCAGCAGGTAGTTCTCTTCGTTGGAGCATTTGGCCGAGGAGAAGCACGCCAGCGCATTGGGGCCGCGGGCGGCCTTGATCCTGAGCAGCTCCTGGGCGGTCAGCTCGAGCGCTTCTTCCCACGTCGCTTCGCGAAATGGCGTGTACCAGTCGTGCGGGGTCGCGACGCGGTCGCGAATGTCCATGTCGAGCCGGTCGAGGAGCGGCAGCTCGCGCACGCGTTTGCCCGTCGCGCGCGGCGGCGTGCCCGGCTTCGAGCGGGTGCCCTCGCTTTCTATCGTCCGCCACGGGCCGGCGCGCCGCTCCGCGCCGGCCGGCCCCCGCCAGACCCATCTCCCATCTCGCTTTTCCCATCCCCGTCTTATCAGGGGCCTGGTAAGCCGGTCGCGATGCTGCGGGAAGTCGTAGCCGAAACGGCCCTTCACACAGGTTGATCCCTGGTTGGGTGTATTCAGCTCGATGTCGGGAGAGGTGACGCGCACGAGTTGGTTGTCGGCAACGTGCAAGTCGACCTGGCAACCGACGCCGCAGTACGGACAAACCGAGCGGACGATTTTGTCCGGATGGCGGACCTGCTCGGGTGCGAAGCGCTGCCGCGGCATCACCTCGAAGATCGCGCCCGTGGGACAGACGCGAACGCACTCCCCGCACCAGGTGCACCCCGCTTTGTCCGGGTCCCCGTCCGCACCGACGATGATCTCCGCGTGCTCGCCCCGGAAGCCCACGTCCAGTACGCCGACCACCTGGATGTCTTCGCACGCGCGCACGCAGCGCGTGCAGAGGATGCAGGTAGACATGTCATGGCTGATCATCGGGTCGCCGGGGCGCTCGTCGCCCGAGCGCAGCGCCAGGTCCCGGGTATCGAGGGCGGTGGGGACGACGCCGTACTGCACGAGGTAGCGCTCGAATTCGTTGCGCGGCTTGGCGCGGCCACCGTTCCGTAGATGGTCGGCCGGATACCGCTCGGCGAGGAGGCGCAACACGCCCTTGCGATTCTCGACCGCGGCATGCGACCCGGTCGTGACGACCATGCCGTCCGCGACTTTGGCCGCGCACGCGGGAATCAACTTGGGTTGGCCCTCGACCGACACGAGGCAGATCCGGCAATTGCCCACGATCGGCAGGGTGGGATACCAGCAGAGGGTGGGAATCTCGATGCCGGCCTTGCGGGCTACATCGAGAATCGTCTGACCGTCTTCCGCCACCAGCGAGCGGCCGTCAATCTTTATCGCCGGCATGCTCAATAGATAGCACTAAAGTTGGGCCGAAACGAGCGATCCACGCACTAACCGCGCTTGCGGCGGTGGGCCTAAGTCTTGCCCCCACGGTCGGCATGATCGTGGGGCTGCTTGTTCTCTCCTTATTCTCCGCGGGCGCCGGCCCGAGTGGGATTGATCCGTATCACAATCAGGGACCGCTCGTCTTTCTCGTCAAAGACATCCACAAGCCCGTGCGCGCGCGGCTGCACTGGCCGGATCGGGTGCTGCAAGTCAGCTCGAGTCTCATGATCCTCGCGGACTGGCTCACGACCATCGACGGCCGCCGCAAAGGATACCCTGAGTCGAACCCGATCCTCGGCACCTATCCGTCCCTGGGGCGCGTGAATGTCATGATCGGCAGCGGTTTGGCCGCGAACGCATTCCTGGTTCCGAGGATCAAGGACAAGGAGCTGCGGCGCGGGATTTGGGCGGCGATGGTGCTACTCGAAGCAAAAGCCCTGCACGGCAATCGCAATGCAGGGCTGAAGATGAATTTCAGGTTCTAGCTTTACACCTTCGGATCGATCGGCAGATGGCGATGCGTATGATCGCCGTCTTCCCCTTCGTCCGCGAACCAGCAGTACGCCCAGATCTTGGCGGGTCGGAGGATCTGCCGACCGGCCTTCAGAATGATTCCCATCGGTTCGTCGTCGATTACCATTGGCAGGCTCGTCATGTCTGGTTCGTCTCACGACTCGGGTCGCGAACGATTGCAAGCAAGACGCTTGCCGCCGGCAGGGCGTGCCGACGTGCAGACGTGCCAACGTGTTAACGAATTGACGAGATGCTGCGGTGTCAGTCCGACACGTTCAGCGCCGTGTCCACCTGACGCGGCGGCTTGATCGCGGTAAAACCAGAACGTTTCGAACGGCGACCCTGCTGCACCTGCCAGCCGCGATACAGCGTCTGCAGAGCCTCCGGTGCCAGCGGGATGACCTCGCGGTGCTCGGCGGCGGGTGGAAGGACGACATGGACACCCCCGCTCGGCGTTCGCACCTGGAGGTCCGCGATCAGGGACGTGCGCTCTTTAGCGCGGAGCTGAGCGAGGCAGCCGGGCGCAATCGCGACGAGGGAGGGGGCCAGGTCGGGGAACCAGCTGCCGAAATTGATGACGAGCGCCTGAAAGGTGCCGGCGAGCTGCTCTGTGACCGCGCGGCCCTCGGCGGCTTCGACCGCACCGAGATCCTGGTCGAGCAGGAAGACTTCGGCGTCGTGCGCAGCCAGGAACAGCGCCTCACCCAATGCAGCCGCGCCGAGCACGACGACGATGTCGGCAGGCTCTACACGCGTTGCCCAGGGCACGAGCGGGTGGCCGCGGTCGAGCCCCCAGTGCGTCGGCTCGCGCTGCGCCTCGCGCAGGGCGCGATGTTTCTGGCGCCAGCGCGGGAATGAGGGCAGCCGCAGCCGGCGGGCGATGATGCGATCGACGTGCTCGAGCAGGAGCACTTCGGTGAGCAGGTATTGCTCCTGCGCGCTCGCCTGCAGCTCCCGCACCGCTTCGTCGCCGATCTGCAGCAGCTCCGTACGCGGCAGCGTGTTCTTGAATTCCTCGAGCCGCTGCAGGATGAACTCCTGATACTCCTGCTTGAGCGAGCGCGGCACGCGGCGGACCGGAGTCATCCCGGTCTTGCTCTCGTGAAGTGGAACGGAGCTCAGCATGGCTCGACGTGCACCGTGACCTCTTCCAGCTCGAGGTCCTTCTTGAGACGCTCTTCGACCGCGTCGGCGATCGCATGTGCGGCGGCCACATTCGCCGTCGAATCGACCGCGATCGTGACTTCCGCGTAGCGCACGCCTGCGTTGCCGCCACGCGAGCGGATCCCGTACGCGTCCCTTACGCCTTCCACTGCCTGCGCCGTCCTTCGAATCGTCGGCGCGGGAATCGCGCGCTCGTCCACCAGCACAGGCACCACGCGCTGCAAGATGTGGTAGGCCACCCGCACGATCATGAGCGCGACCAGAATCGCGACGACGGGATCGATCCAGGTGTAGCCTTGGCGCGCGAACAACACGCCGATCAGCACGCCGATCGTGATGAAGACGTCGGTGCGAGTATGCGCCGCATCGGCGATCAGGATCTCGCTCGCCAGCTCGTGACCCCGCCTGTTCTCGTACCAGGCGACGACGATGTTCGTCGCCAGCGTCGCCAGCAGCAGCACCAGCCCAAGGTCGGTCATTCTCACGGGGTGCCCGCCGCTGGCCAGACGACCGATCGCGCTTCGCGTCAGCTCAACACAGGTGACCGAGAGAAAGACGACAATGCCGAGGGCACCCAGGGTTTCGAATTTTCCGTGGCCGTAGGGGTGCTCTTCATCGGGCGCGCGGGATGCGACGCGCACCACGACGAGACCCAGGACATTGTAGACAGCGTCCACGGAGGAGTGGATCGCGTCCCCGATGACGGCGAGTGACCCCGCCACCACGCCGATGGTGGCCTTGGCGATCAGAACCAGAATGTTGGCAACGAGCAGTCCCGCGAGTACCCGGCGTACTGCCCGGGACCGGTCCAGGGCGTTACCGGTCGATGGGGACATGCGTTGCAAGCTTGTGACAGGGGCCGATTTAGTCAACGTGCTTGACAATATTTAGATGATTGTATAAATGTCTATCCCAATGGACGACTCCCTGTTCCGTGCTCTGGCCGACCCGACCCGCCGCAAGATCCTGGAGCTCCTGACCGAGAAGGATCGGACGGCAGGGGAGATCGCCGAGCAGTTCCCGATCGCTTTCGCCTCGGTGTCCCACCACCTCGGCGTCCTCAAGGCGGCGGACCTGGTCGCCACGGAGCGGGAAGGGCAGCACATCCGCTACCGGCTCAACACGACCGTGTTTCAGGAGGTCGTGCGCTACTTCATGACCCGCTTCGGCGGGGAAGGAGAGAAGCATGCGTAGCCGCTGGTTTGGACTCGTGATTGCCGCGCTTGCCATCGCGGTCTCGATCTGGGCCTATCCGCAGCTCCCACCTACGGTGGCGACGCACTGGAACCTCAGCGGCACGCCCGACGGATTTTCCAGCCGACTCATGGCGGTGGCGATCATTCCGATCGTCCTCCTCCTGATGACCGGTCTATTTCAGATACTTCCAAAACTGGACCCGCGGGCCCAGAACTACGCCAAGTTCTTCGGCACATACTGGCTCATCGCCAATACCGTGATCGCGTTCATGTTGATCGCCCATGCGATGATCGTCGCGAGCGGACTCGGATATTCGCTGAAAATCGACCGCCTCATGCCCGTCGGCGTCGGATTGCTCTTCATCGTGCTCGGCAACTATCTGGCGCGCGTCGAGCCAAACTGGTTCGTCGGAATCCGCACGCCGTGGACGCTCTCGAGCGACACCGTGTGGCGGAAGACGCACCGCACCGGCGGCTGGTTGATGGTCCTGAGCGGCTTTCTCGTCGTCGCGTGCGCGTTTCTCCCGCACGGCGCGTTCATTCCGGTTTTGGTCGCCGCGATTCTCATCGCGGCGGTGATTCCGATCGTGCAGTCCTATGTGCTCTGGAAGCGGGAACAATCGAAATAGGAGTAGGGGCGCAGCATGCTGCACCCCTACCTAACCCAACATGACAATTCTACTCCTCGTTGCGGCACTAACCCTGCAGCTGGCCGACACCGCGCCACCTGCCACGGCCGTCGAATCACCCTATACGATTCGGAACGCCGGTCTGGAATTGGGCGGCACGCTCACGACGCCTCGCAACGTCGCAGCCCGAGTCCCGGTCGTCGTGATCATCGCCGGGTCGGGCCCGACCGATCGCAACGGCAACTCGATGATGGGCATCCGGCCGAACTCCTACGCCCAGCTCGCCTGGCGGCTGGCCGAGCGGGGCATTGCATCGCTACGCTACGACAAGCGCTCGCTGCCGTGGACGAAGGGGACGGTGGACATCGCCAATCTCTCACTCGAGGACTTTGCCGCGGACGCGCGGGCTGCGGCGGATTCGCTCGCGCGTGATGCGCGCTTCTCGCGCGTACTCTTGCTCGGCCACAGCGAGGGCTCGTCGCTCGCGCTGATTGCGGCGCGCTCGGGGTCGCCGGTGAGCGGCGTCATCAGCGTGTCGGGTCTCGGCCGGTCTCTGGGCGTCGTGCTGCGCGAACAGCTCGCGCGCCAGTTCGATAGCGCCTCGATGGTGCGCTACGATACCGCGATGGCGCAGTATCTCCGCGGTGAGACACCCGCCGACATTCCCCCCCCGATGGCGATACTGTTCGTTCCAATCAACCAGCACTTCATGAAGTCACTGGCGTCATTCGATGCATCTGCCGCGATCGGTGCGGTGCGCCAACCGGTGCTGATCGTACAGGGCGGTCAGGATCTGCAGGTAACGGTTGCTGACGCCGAGCGACTGCATAGCGCCAAGCCGGACGCGCAGCTTGTGGTGATTCCGCAGGCCAATCACGTGTTGAAGCATACGAGCGCCACGACCTTGCAAGGCCAGATGCCGACGTATCAAGACCCCACAGTGCCGATCATGCCCGAGGTCGTGAACGCCATCGCGGACTGGATTCTGAAACAGCCAGGAAACTGAATGGGGAAGGCTAGAAGCGCAGAATGCTGCGCCCCTACATCGCCCGCAACAACACGCCTTTCAGATAACCCGTCTCGGGGACATTCAGCAGCTCGGGATGGTCGGCCGAGGCGCCGGTGGCGGCGATGAACTGGATCCGGCGTCCGGAGTCGCGCGCGGCGTCGGCGAGCATCGCGTGGAAGACGTCGCGGCTGACGTGGTAGGAGCATGACGACGTGAACAGCACTCCATCGGGCGCCAGGATCTTCATCGCCCGAAGATTGATCTCCTTGTAACCGGCGACTGCACGCTCGATGTTTGCCTTGGTCTTCGCGAACGCCGGCGGATCGACGACGATCGTATCGAATTGCTCACGACGCCGCTCCAGCTCGCGCAGCAGGTCGAACGCATTTTGTTCGCGCCACTCGATGTTGCCGATCCCGTTGAGGCGGGCGTTTTCGGCGCCGCGGGCAAGCGCCTCGGCGCTCTGGTCGACCGCCAGCACGTCTTTGGCATGGCGCGCCAGGTGCAGCGCGAACGAGCCGTGGTACGTGAAGAGATCCAGCGCGCGGCCGCCTGCACGCGTGTGCTGTCCGACGAGTGCCCGATTCTCCCGTTGATCGAGGAACGCCCCTGTTTTCTGTCCTCCCCACGGCGCGGCCAGGTACCTCAGACCATCCTCGACCACCTCCACAACTTCGGGAACCTGGCCGAAGGCCAACACGACCTCCGAAGGCAATCCCTCGTGGCGGCGCACCGCAGCGTCGTTGCGGAGCAGGATGCCCTGGGGAGCGAGCGCCGCGGTGATTCCCGCGATGACATCCGCCCGTGCAGTCTCCAAACCCGCCGAGAGGATTTGCGTGACGATCCACGGTCCGTACTTGTCGATAATGAGCGACGGAAGCCCGTCCGCCTCGCCGTGCACGACGCGCCACGCGCTGGCCGCGATCCCGTTACGCCTGCGTGCCGCCGCCGCGATTCGCTCCGTCCACCACGTCGCATCGATGGGCTCGCTGGCGCGAGTGAGGAGACGCAGCCGGATCTCGGAGCTGGGCGAATAGAGCGCCTGTCCGAGGAACTTGCCCTTTCGATCGGTGACGGGGACGATGCCGGGCGTCTTGTCCGGTTCTTCGGCGACGTCGCTGCGGTAAATCCAGGGATGCCCCTGCTTCCAACGTTCAGCACCGCGCGCGGTGACTTTGACCGTCACCGATCCGGCCTCAGCTTCGCGGCGTCGCGGAGATACATATGTTTGAGCGAGCGTTGGGGCTTGGTCGTGTAGAAGTGCAACAGCACGCGGACGCATCGGGGCAGGCCCGTTGGAACCGCGACCTCGGCCGTGCCGAGCAGC